>OY288163.1 GCA_958439195.1 uncultured Paracoccaceae bacterium | reverse complement strand
GGGCGAAGAAAGCAGGGTTCTGTTGTGCAAGAACAGTAGGCCTCACTAGCATAGGGTTTATAAACAAGGATCAACAAGCATGCATAAGTTCTGTGCTTAGCCTCTTTGCACAAAAAGAGTCTACTGTCCCCTGCTTTGCCATCGGTGTCTTAGAGCTTAAAAGAATGTAAGGAAGGGTATAGCCTGGAAGCACCTTTTGGCGCCCAAGTCAAGGTTAGGGGTTTATGTTCTCCCCTGCACCTCGAGTACCATTGAGTTTAGACGAGCAACACAGCAGGAATGGGAGGGTGCATATGAACATTGTCCAATGGAGGCGGTGCTAATTGCGAGCATGATTAGGATAACCACAATCAATCATTCAATCAGTGAATCAAAATGCAAAAAGAGCTATGCCAAAAGGTCACACAAGACCAAGCAGCAGACGGCCCCAAACATGCAGGCAAGCATTTACGGCCACCAGTCTAAACATATTGTCCTATTGTACATTCTACTCCTAGACTTTGTAATTACTGACAATTTCTTCGAATATATTTCCTTGCTGTCGTGTAATTGTGCTAGGTGCTTTTACGCAAGAGGAGCTGCGGGAGTCTGCCACGGCAGTAGCAGCAGTGGCACTGGACCGCTTGTTAGAACACACCAGGCGTGGAGGCTGTAGCGCGTTGTGGGATGCCCTGCTGGCAGCAGTAGCAGTGCGGTTGACCGCAGTCAAAGCAGCAGTAGCAGCAGCACAGTCAAAGGGCAGAGCTGTAGCAGGGGAGGTTGAGAAGGTGGGGGAGGTGCAGGTGGCTGTAGCAAGTGCTGCTCGTGCGGTTGACTTATTGCAGCAGGCTGTAGCGTATTTCAGGTGAGGGAGTTATGGGGGATGTGAACAATTGGCAGTGTGTTGTCTATTATTGTTATTTCCCAACCCTGCCTGGCCGCTTGTTGACGGTGCACTACTTGTTAGCAAAGGAGGAGCCCGGCCCCAGACGATACGCTGACTTTTATGCGCCCACTGTGCCTATTATATGGCAATTATGTGCAGTTTAGTATGCACATGCATGATTGGGTGCATATGGGGTCTATAGACATGAATACCACCAATGCCTTACATTCATTTACCCTAAGTCATGTCTTTGTTGTTTATGGGCGTGCATATGATGGATTTGTGCGCATATGGGTGTGCCTAACGATTATGATATAGCTGGGGCTGGGTTGTTACCCCCGCCATGCGCCCCTATTTTATAACTTGTGGTTGGGCTCAGGATTGGCCTTGGTTATTCCTGTATGCTTGTCTAACCCTGCCTGGCCTCTTGTCGGCAGTCCACTACTTGTAAGCAAAGGAGGACCTCGGCCCCATATTGTTTGCTGCATTTTGTGCGCCCATTGTACCAGCCCCTTAACGATACGCAACCATACATACACAGGTGGTATGCCTTGCGTTTCTCGCTTGATGTTGAAAAGAATAGCTCATGGGGGCCCACTGCATTTTTTGCCTTGGCGTGGGGCATTACTCAAGTCAGTTTTAAGCTGGAAGTGAAGCAAACCCGTGCTTGAGAATTTGTGCCTGTGCTCTGTTTTTGTAGGGCGAGTCGAGTGGAAGACTTCGCGCAAATCTTGGCCCTGTGCAAAGAGCTTGTGCTACTGCTGCCACTGCTGCAGCCCTTTACAACACCCCCATTACGAGCAGCAGCAGCAGTAGTAGTGGAAGCAGTAGATGATATGCAACAGCCGGCAGCTGCTACAGCTGCGACTGGCAGTAGTAGCAGTAGCAGCAGGAGTTTGTCTGGT
Source organism: uncultured Paracoccaceae bacterium (assembly GCA_958439195.1). Classification (GTDB taxonomy): domain Bacteria; phylum Pseudomonadota; class Alphaproteobacteria; order Rhodobacterales; family Rhodobacteraceae; genus Paragemmobacter. The sequence continues at coordinate 19,444 of OY288163.1, read as the reverse complement.
GCTACAGCCCGGCTGCTGCTGGCTGTAGGACATGGGCACATGAAAGCAGTGGGAGCTAGCATTGGTCTCGGGGCCATCATTAGATCAGCTACAGCCTGGATGGGGATATTTGCTACAGCCTCTGATGAGGAGCTACTGCCATTCATCAGGGGTTTGCTACAGCCTCCTGGTGGGGTAGAGCTTGCAGAGATATTTGCGGCACAGGCGTTAGGGGCTTTGGGGCGTATGGTTATGTTGAGCAGTAGCAGTGGCGGCAGTAGCAGCGAAGCATTGTCGCTACTGCTGGATTACTGTGAAGCGCTTCGGCCGGAAGCTGCTGCCGGTTCTGGCCTGCCGCTATTGCTGACTGCACAGCCAGGGGGTGTAGCATTAGCAGGGCATGTGAGGGGGCTGTGTAACTCCTGGTCAAACGATGGCAGTAGCAGCAAGGGGGAGTTGTTGACTTGTTGGGCTGGGCTGCAGCTACTGCCCCATGCATGTGATAGAGTGCTACAGGCGGTGGAGATGTGCGAGGCTGTGCTACATGCTACTGAAGAGGCTGTAGCGCATCAGCTACAGCAGGTCAAACAGCAGCAGCAGGCTGTAGCAGTAGGGCCTGCTGCTGCTGGTGCTGAGGGTGATGTGGACCTGGAAGATCTTCTGCACGTTCGTGCTACAGCTGCGACCATGTTGGCAAAGCTTCTGCCAGCAGTAGCACCTGAGAAGCTGCCGGCAGTAGCAGCAGCAGCAGTCAAAGTGACATTGCTACAGCCCCTACATTACCCTACGCTACATGCTGCTGCTGCTCTGCTGGCTGCAGTGCAGGCAGAAGGCAGTAGCAGCAAAAGCAGCAGGTCAAAAGCTGTAGCAGACCTGCTTGCTACGTCCAACTTTGCTAAAGCTGCAGATGCGCTACTGCCAGCTTTGACTGCAGCTTCTCAGCAAGTGCGCGGTGCAGCACTGCAAGTGTTGACCAGCTTTGACCAGCCAGCATTTGTAACCGCCCCAGCTACAGCTGACGTAGGAACTCTGACCAGCAGTAGCACCGGTCAAGCTACGAGCCAAAGTCCAGCTTTTACTGGAGTGACATGTGATGTGTTGGTGCTACTGCGACAGATCCACACGGAGAAGTGTTCGCTTGAGCACGGCAGGAGTTGGGCTGTAGCTTTGGAGCGGCTCCAGAACCATGTGGAGTATGGGCGGGTGCCGGAGGTGCTACTGCCGGCGGTTGTTGCTGGGCTGCTTGGGGTGCTATACATCAGGTGAGCTGGAGCTCGGCGTCTTTGGTGGAGCGTTGGAAAGGTTTTGAATATCGGTTCAAGTGATTGGAGGACAATACTGGGGCTGGGATGCGGGGAAAGGGGATGATATGCTAAGGAATTCAAGCTTGTCCAGGGCTGGAGATAGAACCTATGACGTTAGAATCACACTTGTATGTGTCGCTTAAGATTTTGATTTTTTCTGTTTTGTGCAGGTTCTCTCCCCTGTGGTCCCCAGCTTCAGGCGCCCTTGGTGCCCTGCTAACACACCACAGGGCCGTAGCATGGCCACTAGTGCTACAGCAGCTACAGGCCGGTCAACATGAGCTCCTCGCCGGTCAACAAAAGGTCAACTCTGGTCAAACATTGACCAAGACTACAGCAGGGGGTCTGGAGGGGAGGTGGGAGGAGAAGAGGGAGGCAGCATCTGTAGCAGCGAGTGGGGGATGTACGGATGCGGGGAATCGCTGTAGCTGGTTGATCAAGGCTGTAGCGGCAGTAGCAGAACATAACGTGCAGCAGCAGCTTGCAAAGGAGTGGGTGCCACTACTGCTGCAATGTGCGGGGGCGCGGCAATTGATGGAGGGGGAGGAGGTGGGGAGGGAAGAGGGGGGCGGGGCAGGTGAAGAAGAGGAGGGAGAGCAGCAGCAGCAGCAGCAGCAGCAGGCAACTGAGGCGGGCTTGGACAATAGTCCTCTTCCTGCTGCTGCTGGTGGTGGTGGTGGTGGTGGGGATGTCTCTGGGAAGAAGCGCAAGCAGCAGCAGCAGCAACAAGAGGTGGTCGCAGCAGCAGGAGACGTGGAGGAAGAAGAAGTAATTGAACCCTCAGCAAAGCGTCTAGCAGTAGCAGCTGGGCAGTCAGGGCTGCAGCGAGCTGTAGCACCATGCAAATCACCAGCAGTAGCTACTGCTCACGGCAGTAGCAAGCCGCAGCGGGCTGTAGCAATAGGAGGGGGCAAAGCCTGGCGTTCAGTCATGACCGCATGGCTTGAAATGCTAGGGGGAATTAAGGGGGTAAAGGGACTTCCCCAGCTGCAGGAGCTGCAGCAGGCTGTAGCTGCACAACTGCTTTCAGCAGATGGGGTTTTACAGGGGGCGGCGATCAAGTGTTTGAAGCCGTTTAAGCTGCCGTACCTGCCGGTGGGGGTAATCGACAAGTTGGTGAGGCTGTCCGATGTGAAGACGTTGAGGGAGGAGCTGTTGGGGTTCCCACTGGGACCTGGGGCGGAGGCTCAGGGGGGAATGATGGAGGAACAGAGACCAGGTGGGCAGGGGGGGGGGGAGGAGGAGGGAGGGGCGAAGGGGGGATATGGAGGAATGGAGACTGGGGGGTAGGGGGGCCCACAGGGGGAAGGGGAGGGGGGGATGAACGGGGAATGGAAACATAAATTGGGGGGTGGCGGGGGGGGGGGGGGGCGGCAAAGGGGGTGTTAATGGGGAAACAGAGGCTTGGGGTTAGATGGGAGGGGGTACCGGTATTCATCTTGGATGGTGGCTCTGAGCAGGAAAAGGGCTTGGGTGAGTTCTAGGGTTTAGTGGTTAGGTTTTGGAGGCTGCCGGGCCTTGTCTTGGAGTGAAGGGTGTTTGGGGGTTTCAGTGGGAGGGAGGAGCACCCCAGGGTAGGGAGGAGCATGAGGGGCAGCGGACAGTAGGCAGTATGGGCAGGGGTGGGGACAGAAGGGGGCTATGTCTCTTGAAAAAGATGTGTCCGGGGGAGGGGGGGGGGGGCTAGGTTTCATAATAGTGTATGCTCAGATTGGCAAATGTTTGCATGGGGGAGCTGGAGTGCTGATCGATCCTCTATGGGTTATGTCTAGCAGGCATAGGCATATATTGGTTCCTTGGACTAAGTTTATGACGCATGTGCATCGAACCCTTGCTATAGGAGGTATGAAACTCTGAACGATTCTGTATTATTATTATTACATTTCATAGCAATAAGTGCCATAGGCCCCGCACCTCAAGCTGTCACAAAGAGCAGCGAGGTGGAACAGAATACGGGTAAACTTCGACATGTATGACAATATATGCATGCCTAAACATGAGGTCCAGCAGCTAGGTCAAAATCACCCAAAACCTCCACTGCCCCAATGGGGGTAAGAGCCTCCCTCCTACTTAAGAAAGCAAGGAGGGCTTGTAAGCCCGGGTGCAAGCAATAGTTGGTAACAAACCCCATTGGTTGGACCTCACGCCACATCAGAAGGGTGAGCATAAGCATTCCTAATCTTCCAAGCAGCTGCAACATATTTAGCTATACACTTAAATGCATGCTTGAAAGGGCCATATACTAAGCCAGACTCCTCATCGACGTCTACACCCCAGAACTCTTCATTAAGCATGCTATGCAGCTTCTCCTCATCAGATTTGCCATCCAATATCTGACATTTTGCAGCAACATCAGGGTCAGAAGTCAGCTGTATCCGGATAGCCGCCATTCATGCATTGTGCCGGCCTTTCAGCTTTGTATGCTTCATTTCTAGCAGGCTGGCAAGCGATTGAATGGGTTGAACGGACATATTTGCAAGGGTACACTGCCTCGGGCCGCCAAAAAATCATTAGAGTTATGCCAATTCTAGAAGAGTCCTTGGAACTAGGCCGATTCTATAGATCTTCTTTAAATTATGCTGGCTAGCCTATGTTACTACCGGTATGGAAAACAGTTACAAAATGGGCCATGTTAAACTTTGGGTCATTGCTAATGTATGGTAACTTGTCACTAGTGGTAGTAATATGTGTAACTCCTGCTCACTTGTGTCAGGTGTGGTGCCTTTGGTCGTCTTGGTGTTATACCCTAAGATGCGCAAGCGCTCCGGGCGCCTGGCAGGCAAAGGGGCTGTGGGAAGTGCTCGCGCCGCTGTGCTCAATGCACTTGCGGCACTACGGCCGGTGGAGCTACGGCCGTTGCTTGAGCTGCTGCTACTGCCATTGTCAGCTGCGTTTGCTACACCCTCCGAAGCCACTGCTGATACTGCAGCTGCTGCTGGCAGTGCTGGTGTGACTTTGGAAGTGGGAACACACCTAGAGCGTGAAGTTCTGCGGGAACTGGAGGCGATGGACAGCTGCCGGTTACTGCCGGTGCCATGGTGGTCACCCGCACTAGTGACACAGTCACTTGAGTGGTGGCTGGCGACTGTGGGTGAGGCGAGGTTGAGTCAGCAGCCATTGCGGAGGCGGTTAGGGTTTTTGAATACGTTTGAGGATCTGTTGCAGCATTTGGGGCATCAGCTGTTGCCGCTACTGCCGCCGCTGCTTGCGATTACGCTGCAGCTGCTCTCGGCGGCTACGGCTCCGGTGCGGGAGCAGCAGCAGGATGCCGCCGCAGCAGCAGTAGATGGTAGTGATGGCAGTAGCAATAGCAATGATGCTTACATGAATGGTGAGAAGCAGTCAGCAGCTGTGGGTGTGAAGAACTCAGCAGTAGGAGCAGAGCCAGTGGTAGATCACAAGGAAGGCTCCCGAGAAATTAGGAGTAGTTGCCTGAAGCTGCTAGCTCAAGTGTTTACCCGCTTCCCCGCTGCGGTTGATTTGAACCCCCTCTGGCCGTTGTTCTTCCACAGCGTTGACCCCTTGATGGAGCGGCTGCAGCAAGAGGCTGTAGCAGCTGTAGCACCACCGCTACTGCAGTGTGTGGTGGCAGTAGCAGCAGCGCCAGGTCTTGCTAGGGTTTTAGGGGATCTCCCGAGCAAGCAGGAGATAGTGGTAGATTCGGGAGGTGAAGAGGCAGACCAGGGTTTAGGAGGGGTACAGCACATGGATGTGGATCAGGGTTTAGGAGGGGAAGATAAAGGGGTGGAGGTTTTGGAGGGGTGGGGGGAAGATGGGGAGGCAGCGTGGGCAGCTGGAGGGGCAGGGGGGAAGCTGCTGAGTAGCTGCGTGAAGATGCTGGGGACGAAGGGCTGTAGCGAGGGGACGAGAGGAGCAGTGCTACAGCTTGTGGAGAGTTTGCTACAGCTGCGGTCAAAGGTGTTGTTGAAGAGGGTGCTACTGCCGAGGTCAGGACTGCTACTGCAGACGTTGAGGGTGGCAGTAGCAGAAGTGCTGGCCGGGGCGACCGGGGGGAGGCAGGGGGGCGGCAGACCAGGGAGTGCCAAGGGGAAGGTGAGTAATGGAAAGGGGGGGGGGGGCATAGTGGCGGTGGGGATGGAGGGGGGTGGGCAATGGGGGAGAGAAGGGTGCATGGGGATATGGAGGGGACGGGGACGGGGGGCAGGTATGTTGGAGTTTTTTTATGGGCAGGGCAGGATGGAGGGGGTTTTGCGGGGATGTGTGGAGGCGTATAAGATAACTCCAAGCAGCAGCTATACACATAGCTAGAGCCATCCTTCTTTCAGTACTGACTCTAACATCATCCAATAAAAACCAAGTGCATGGTATGCGGGGAGGGGACCAGAGGGGGAGGGGGTGGCCAGGAGTAAGCGAGTGGGTGAAAGAAGGAGAGGGAGGCTGGCTGGCTGGCTGTTCCCTTTCTGTCCCTTCTGTTCATCACCTCCAGGGGCATCCTAGCAAGGACAGAGTCGGGGACTGTTTAGGGTTTTATTACCTCTGGCTAGGAGGTAGCTGCTAGGTGGGAACGGACACCTCTAAGGATGCTAGGTTCCCCTCGCCTACCTCCCCTCCATCCCCACTGCCTGCACTTCCCCTCCCCGTCCCGCTCTTCTTCCCACTCCCTGCCGCTCCCCCTCCCACCCCTTCCCTTTCCACCCTCTCAACTTCCCTCTCTAAGGAGCATGCATTCGTGGCTCGTGTGCTCTGAACGCATCTCAATGGGAACTGTAGCTGTGACGAGGCATGCCGGTGCCCAGATGATCTGCAGTAGACGCACAGTACGCAGTGCTATTTGGATTGTTTGCCATCTCTGGTCCTAATGACCAGGAGGTAGTCCCTGCTGCTTTGCGTAATTTGTTGAGGGTTGTGGTCTGTGGTTGTCAGAGCGGTTTTTCCACCAGGGACCAATAAGCACCTGGAAATCAAGAGTTTCAGATTGTTATATTGTGAATTCCTGCTTTCACTGCGGACACTAGATGGATCTATGTAGGGTGCATATTGTCCATGATGGTTTGCAGTTACACTGCCTCCCCAGCTAAGTCTATTGCAGAGTCGCTATACTATGTCACGCCCTCAGTTAGTTGCTTCCACCTTTTCTCCTACAGCACCCCATGTCCATTCACACTCCTAGTTCTGGCCAAGTCTTTTGCAAAACCACCTGTCCCATGCTGACGTTTGTTTATTGCGTGCACCTTTCTGTTTGCAGCGTTCCTTCCGTCCCAATGTCTACCGTGAGCTGGGTATCATGGAAGCTATGGGGTCACATATCAGTGATGCTGCTACTGCTGCCAGCCTGGCTGATGCACTAGTTACACTGCTACAGCCGGGGGGCACTGGCAGTAAGAAGAAGGGGCTGGATGAAGGCAGTACAGCTAGGGCTCTGGGGGCTTTAGCAGCACTGTGGAGGGCTATGATACAGCAGCAGCAGCAGCAGGAGGGGGAGGGAGGGGTGGCAGTAGCAAGCATTGAGCAGCAGCAGCCGCAGGAGGGGGAGGGAGGGGTGGCAGTAGCAGAGACCCAACAACAGCAGCAGCAGGACGTAGCAGTAGCAGATACCAAGCAGCAGCAGCAGCAGGAGCAGTTGCTGCGTCATTGGGAGGCGCTATCATTGCTAACAGGGAAAGTCAACAAGCGTGCGGCGCGGCTACAGCTTGCTACAGCCCTAGGTCAACTAGGTCAGTTGCTACAGCCATATGACCGGAGGTACTCTGCAGTAGCAGCCGCCGTAGCAGGTTTGAACGCATGGTCAACCACAGCTTTGGATGAAGTGGACTATGAGCAGCGGCTGCAATTCTACAGCAGGTTACAACCGGGTGTGTGGGGGAGTTACAACCGCTTACAGGGGTTACCCCTGGTGCTACAAGCGTTTCAGGATATGAGGAATGCGGAAGACCTCACACTACGACAGGCTGCAGCTGGAGCTCTTGAGAAGTGTGCTATGGCCTTACGAGATGTTGACCAACAACAGCAGCAGCAGCAGTCAAATGCTGGTCAAACATTACCAGCAGCAGTAGCAGAAGATGGCAGCGGCAGTAGCGACAGCTTGCTACGGCTGCTGCCAAGGGTGGTTTACCCTCAGATTAAGTTAGGTCTTAGATCTGGTGTGTTATCGGTGAGGCAGGAGCATCTGGGGTTGCTCCGAAACCTAGTGCTGCTACTGCCTGGGCGGTTTAGTGACTTGGTGTGGCTGGTTTCGGAGGAGGCGGATAAGGATTTCTTTTTGAATGTGAGTCATCTGCAGGTGCATAGGAGGGGGAGGGCGCTGCTCTGGATGGCAAGACAATTAGAGCAGCACCAGCGGCAGGGGGAGCAGCAGCAGGGAGAGCAGGAGGTTAATGAGCAGCAGCAGCAGCAGGGGGAGCAGGGGGGTAATCACGGGCAGCAGCAGGATCAACAGCAGCAGGGAGAGCAGGAGGGTAATGAGCAGCAGCAGCAGCAGGGGGGGCAGGAGGGTAATCAGGGGCAGCATCAGGATCAGCAGCAGCAGGGGGGGCAGGAGGAGGGGTATGAACAAGAGGGGAAGCAGCAGAAGGAAGGGAAGGGAGTGGAAGGGGAGCGAAGGGGTATGGAGGTGAAGCAGCAGCAGCAGTGGCAGGGAGGTCCTAGCATCCGTGTTTTAGTGGATGTGATCCTGCCCCTGCTGCAGCAGTTCATTCTGGAGGGTGGGGGCGGGGGAGAGGAGGGGCCACATGTCAAGAAGCAATCAGAGTTTGATAGGTGAGGCCGGGTGACAGATGACAAGGGTTGCTCAGTAGGTACTGATTACATTTAATTAAAGAGCGTGCTGAGGGGTACCGGCATGGGGTTTCTGCAAGACTGCATCACTAGAAACTGTATGGTGAGGCTAGAGGTTGTGATTTGGACTGGCCGGCCCCAGCGAGCAGCTGCATGGCAATAACTTCTCTTGCAAATAGTCAATGAGCAAGCTTCTGAAAGCTTTGCCTACCAGGGAGACCAATGTGACTTACCAATAGCGAACTTTCCTAGCGGGCTTCCTTGCGAGCTTCAACTAAACCTTCCTAAGCTTGAAAGAACTCTTAAAGCATTGGCAGTTCCATACTAACAATCTGTACAGTGAATCATCTAGCATATCAACAATCTGAAAAGCAATGCATTGAACCAGGCCAAGAGCTGATGCTGATCTTACTGATGGAATTTATAACTTGTTAAAGATATTATGGACCAATGCCCCTTTTGAGAGTTCTTCCTGCACCTTGCTGCTTTGCGTGCCAGGGAGACCAATGTGACTGATGCTGCAGTACAAGCGCTGGCAGCTGTAGCTGGTCAACTGGGCTGGCAGCAGTACTGTGCGCTACTGCATGCCTGGCTGCGGTACATGAAGCAACGTACCACTAAAGCCACAGTTAGGGCTTTGTGTGCGGTTTTAGACTCCTTCCACTTCCCACTGCCTGGGGAGTTGGGTGGGGAAGATGAGAGGGTGGAAGGGGAAGGGGTGGGAGGGGGAGGGGCAGGGAGTGGGAAGAAGAGCGGGACGGGGAGGGGAAGTTCAGGTAGTGGGGATGGAGGGGTGGTAGGGGAGGAGGGGGTGGGAAGCAGAGAAAAGCAAGAAGGGAAAGGGGAGGAGGGGGAAAAGCAGGAGGAGGGGGATGTAGGGGGTACAGCAGCAGAAGGAGAGGAAGAAGGGGAGGAGGAGGAAGAAGAGGTGTTGGTGATGGTAGAGGATGAAGAAGCAGCAGCAGCAACAGCGGCAGCAGCAGTAGTGGCAGCTGAGGATGCTGCTGCTACAGCTGCTGAGGTCCAGCGTGTGCTACTGCTGCGTGTACTGCCAGCACTACATGAGCACCTGGTGGTGGAGGAAGGTGGGGAGGCACGAGCTCCGGTGGCTATAGCACTGGTCAAACTCATGAAGGTATGGATGGGAAGCCAAGTGGGGGGGGGGCTTTGGGGGGAGAGGAAGGGTTGGGGTGGGAGGGGGTGGGGAGAGAGGGACAGGGGAGAAATGGAATGGAGAAAAGCAAACGGAAGGGGGTAGGTTGGGGTGGGGTGGATGGTTTTGGGGGCAGAGGAAGCGGCTTGGGAATGGGCTGGAGGGGGGGGTGGCGAGGAGAGAATTGAGAAGTGGAAAATTGAGGATAGCGGGGGAGGCGGGAGCAGAATAAAAGTGGTTGTGGTGGCGGTGGTCTGTCTTGCAGCGTACATTCCTCATCTTCGCCCTTACTCTTTTGGGGATAGAAAGGTCAGTGGGGCAGGGCAGCACAGTGCATTCACCATCAGATAATACGGCACTACCTGCAGAACCCCTGAGCGCAAGTTTTGAGTTGTCAGTTTTGCATGTGCTCCCAAAGGTATTTTCAGTAGGCCATGCACTTTTGCACCCTGCTATCTGGAGCCCTTGGCACAAGTTCCCGAGATCTGATTTGTTTATTATTAGCACTACCAGCTGCATTTACATCACTAACAGAGTGGCTGCATTTGTCTGCCTGTACCAACAGATATCTGGCATGTTTTGCCATTCAATCATGATCAAATGTTTTCACTAATGACTGTTTGCCTCTCCCTTCCTCCCTGCCTGCAACGCTTGCACACTTGAAACAGTTACTCCCACCAGAAGTTGAACGGGTGGAGCTCCCTCGCGCCCTACAATCCGTCGCGGGGCTGCTCCGAAGCCGGGCGCAATGGGTCCGAGACGAAGCGCGTGCTGTCCTCGTCAGCATGGCGTTGGAATTGGGGCCAGAGTACATGCCCTACATATGCAATGTGCTGCGGGCGGCTCTGCCGGACAAGGGTTACACGGCACATGTGATAGGGTTTACGGTGACGGCGGTGTTAGAGGCGTTTCAGCGGGTAGGGGATGCTGCGGGTAGGTTGGATGAGAGCTTGCAGTTGGTGCTGCCGCTGCTGGAGGGGGACGTGTTTGGAGAGGTGGGTAGTGGGAGGAGGGGGGGGTGAGGGGAGGGGGGGGGAGGGGAGGAAAGGGAAGGTGGGGGAGGGAAGGGGAGGGGAGGGAAGGGGAGGGGGAAGCACGGCAGGGGGAAATGGCGGGAATAGGGGAAGAAGGGGAGGAGGTGCGCTCGTATTGCACATGTGGCAATGAAGTGCTTTTAAATGATTCAGCAAAATATTTTGGGAGGTGTGCACAGTTGTTGGGGTATCTTGTAAGCCCCTCATGGATGTGGGTCTATAAGGATGATATGGCCAGAGTCAGTTTGCAGCAGAACAAAGCAGATATATGACACGGGAAAAAGGCCCAATTGCTTTACAGTATGATGCAGGGCATGAGAGCCTTCCGGACAGCATGCCCCAATGCAAGGGGGCATTTATCCAAGCCCCCTTGCATTGGGGCTTATCATGCAATGGCTTCCAGATGAGAAATGCTGATCATACTGTTAGAGACTGGAAATACTGATAGTGCTTCAGCTGTTATCATTCTAATATGATTCTATCGTATCATCGCATCCTTTTTGTGTGCAATGTGGTAATACCAGGATTGAGTTGCTTATTGCGATCTACTAGTACACCTGCCAGTGCTTGCCCCGGCTTCGGCTGACAAGAACTCCTCTGTTTTTTCTTTACGGGCTTTGTTCACTTTGGCCTGGTTCTGTTTGGCTGTTTGGCATAGCTGGTCTTGCGTTTCATTCTATCTATTCTATTGGTTGATCAGTTGATTGGTCGCTTGATTGACGTTGTGCAGGTGTCAGAGGCAAAAGAGGTGAGTGCCTTTGCAGGGAGGTACAAAGAGGCCAAGAGATGCCGCGCCTACGAGGCTTATGAGATACTGGCAGCAAACATCACATTCTCCACCCATATGGACATCTTGCTACAGCCAGTGCTGCAGCGGCTGTCTGCAGCTACAGCCCCAAAGCTGCGGAATAAGCTACAGCTGCTACTGCAGGCTGCAGCTAAGGGGATCCGGGTCAACCCTAGTGCTACTGCTGTTGACTTGGCGGTTTGGGTGGAGGGGAGTTTGCAGAAGTGTCTGGCAGTTGAAGAGGCGGCACAGGCTGCAGCAAAAGAAGCCATGGGTGCTGCTACTGCGGTCAAAGCTCCGGTCAAACGTTCTGGTCAAAGTGGTCAAACTGCAGTAGCAGGGGGTGCTGGTGACCAGGAGGAGCAGCAGCAGGTGCTAGATTTGGAAGCAGTAGCAGCAGCAGCAATGGATTCTGGAGCGGCACATCTTTACCTTATAACGGAATTCACACTCAGCATGCTAAGTTCTGCTGTGAAGAAGGGTGTGCTATCTGGCCGTAGCCCCAAAGCCCTCGGCCTGCTTGACCCGCTATTGCCGTTGCTTGTGAGGGCTTTAGCGTGTAGGCACCCAGGAAGTGTGGCTGTAGCACTGCGGTTACTGAGTGTGCTGGTTGGACTTCCGTTGCCAGGGTTGGAGAAGGCTGCTACAGCTGCAGGAAGGGCGTTGACTAAGCTGCTACGGCAGGTGCCGGATGCTGGACATCCTATTGCACAGGATTGCTTCAGGCTGCTGGCAGGTGAGGAAGGGATTTAAGGGGGGGTCCATTACCGCGGGGGGGGGGGGGGGTATTACCAGCCACCGGGTTGTGCATGTTAAACCCCTGTGGCCAGCACATGGTTTAGGGTTCAATTTTTAGCAGGTAAGGACGGGAGCAAAAGGTGTACATTACTGGGTTTTTCGAGTGTTTGTGTTTTGTGCACTACAGGGAGGTAGACTACCCAGATTTACACCGGCATTCTATAGCCTTTCGGCGAGAATACTCCTCTCCCTGTGATACACAAATGTGTAATTTACGTGGAATGTGAATACCCAGATTTCTTTACCGAACATGCCCCCAGCTGCCACCAGGGAAACATGGCTCGCCCACATCAAGACTCGAACTGGCTACCTGAGGAATACGAAGTGATAATCATACCCCTAAACTATAGGGCGCCAGCGGGAACCAGCGCAGTTGCATGTGTTAGATCCCTCTGGCCGGCACATGGAATAAAAGCTATTAGCTATAAAGCTATTCTCAGAAAGAGCTATGCCTTCGTCACCTTGTTAGCAACTATGATCATTCATCAACAACCTTCTGTTGGAATGGTTCTGGTCTCCGCTTGCTCTGGCAGGTTTGCTGCGTTCAATGTAGCTTTCAACATCAACAGCAACAGCAACAGCCAATCAGCTGGCCAGTTACTGTCCATCTGTCATTTTCTCAGCTTCTTACCAGTAGTGGGAATGGCTGTCTACCAGTACATTTGTTTGAGATGGCTGTTTGTATTCTCTTCCACCCTCCCTGGACCCTCTTGTCGGCAGTGTACTACAAATTGTACTACATGTGAGCAAAGGAGGAGCCCAATCCAAGGCTGTTTGCTGACTTCTGTGGGCCCATCTGCTGATTACAGGATTATAACCCTATAACCTTAACCCTAAATCCTAACCCTAAACCCCAACCTCCCCTTTGCTCTTGCAGGTTTACTGCGTTCATGCCCCCACTACACCCCCAGCATCAGCCAATTATTATGTATTGTTGTTTTTGTTGTTCTTATCTCTCCACCGTGCCTTGCCTGTTGTTGACGGTGCACTCCATGTTATCCCGTGCAAAAAGCACCCTTGCATTTCCCCTTTGCTAAAAAATAGTTGTAGTTTGTACACGCGCCCATGCCCACCGTGTTTGGGGCGCTGCCGTGCGTCGAGCTCGCTAAACTCCGTCACTGAGCGTCCGTCACCTGCGGGTTCGGGGCCTATCGCTCTGGACCCAGGGTTCATTAGGGTTGACAGTGAGCTTCCGGCTGCGCGAATTCGCTCCGCAGCCCCGTTGTGGTCTCTATTGGGCGTGTAACCGAAACGATAAGTTGCATTACCTTGCTCTCGCAGGCCTGTTGCGGTCATGCCCCCACTATACCCCCAGCACAAGCCAGTTACGTGCGTGCTCAAGTGGTTAGCAACAGACCTGGCCTAAACCCTAACATAACCCAAAACCCTAAACCCCAACATTCCCTTTGCTCTTGCAGGTCTGTTGCGTTCATGCCCCCACTACATCCCCAGCACCAGCCAGTTACGCTTCCTGCTCAAGTGGTTAGCAACAGATTTAGCGTCTGATGGTGCTGCAGCTACGGCAGCGGCAGCAGCAGCGGGGGCCACAGGGGGCGGCAGCAGCACGGCGGGTGGTGGGGAGCGGCAGGCAGGGATGGGTCTGCTGCGTGCCGTGCTGGGACGGAAGGTGGTGGTGCCTGAGGTCTATGATTGCATGGATAAAGTGCAGGAGAATATGGTTAGGTGAGGGGGGGGGGTTTAGGGGTTTAGGGTTTAGGGGAGGAGGCAGAGTGGAGGGGTGACTGGAAGGGGGAATTTGCATCAGAGGCAGTGGGGAGGGGGGGGGGGCTATTTCTAGGCAAAGGGGAAGGCGTGGGAAACAGGAGGGGTGTAAAGACAACAGGTGCAGGAGATAAGATGTGAGGGTAATTGAAGACGTCACTGTCTTGACCTCCCAAAAGCAACGGCCAAGGGTCCGTCTCCTGCACTGGTGAACTGCAAGTGTTGTTATTGCGTGACTTGTGCCATGTTATGAAGACTATAATGAAGCAGGGCATGCACCTTAGCAATGTACTGCCTGGTGGTCATAAGGCTATGTACTGCTGTGCTGTGTTAACACCACCACTTGTCAGTTTCAGTGAATTCCTCTGCAGGCAACATGCTAAGCACAAACGTAGCAACCCTAGCTGTCTCCTATCTCCCGTTACCAGCTGCTGTAACCTTCCATATGCTTGGAGCTTTTAATGCCCTTATTATTGGCCTGCCTTGCTGTGTTGCTCCCACCCGCAACTAAGTGCTGTTGCTGCGGAAGAGGAGGTATTCTCCTCTGCTGCTGTTGCTGGCTGCTATCAGTTGCTGTAAGATCTCTCTCGCACTTTGTCACACTTATTTCTTTGTTATGTCACTTGTAGGAGTCACTCGGCCCCCACTAGGGCCATCTGTGCAGCAGCCCTCCTGCAGTTCCTACTGGATTACCCATTGGGAACAAAGCGGCTAGCAGCACACCTACAATTCCTCATCAATAACACGGCTTACGAACACGAGACTGGGCGGCTTCAAGCCCTAGATATGCTGCAGCAAGTCATACTGAAGTTCCCACAGGAAGTGGTCACGGAATATTGTCAGGTGCTGTATTTGCCGCTTGTGGCGCGGCTCGCGAACGAAGCGGCGCCGAAACCACGGGCGGCTGTAGCTGCGACGCTGAAGCTGTTGCACTCGCGCGTGAGCTTCGAGACCAATAGTGAGCTCGCGAGCTACTGCTGCAAGTGGTTAGGTGGCAGTAGTGGGGCGATGAGGAGGGCTGCGGCGCAAGCGCTTGGGGTTTTAGCAGAGGCTGAGGGGTCAGAAGGGTTTAGTAAGCGGCTTGCGGCGGGAGGGGCCGGTGGTGGGGAGGAGGAGGGGGATGGGTCGCTACTGCCGCTGCTGCTGCTTGAGCGGCTACATGCTGCAGCTGATGCTACTGCTGGAATGGAAGTAGCAGCAGTAGCGGGAGGGGAGGGGGTGGCAGTAGCAGAGGGGCCAGGAGGGGCTGTAGCAGGGACGGTGCCTGGGTGGCAGGAGGCATATCATTTGCTACTGCTGCTGGAGAGGGTTGTAGCTGGGGGTGGGGGGTGGTTGCTACAGCCACCCCCACAGCAGCAGCAGCAGCAGCGGCAGCGGGAGGAGGTATGGGGTGCGATCATAGGCTTGCTGTTGCACCCACATTTGTGGGTGAGGAAAGTGGCTGGGAGGTTGGTGGGGAGTGCTTTGGCAAATGCAAAGGCACGGGATATGTTGCTTGGGTGGTGCGAGGATGTGGAAGATGGAGAGGAGGGGGTGTGTTGTGCAGGGGAGCTGGCGTTGCTGTTGTATAGGCAGTTAGATGCTGATGTAGTGGATGAGGGGCTATGTACTCAGGGGGTGAAGTGTTTGGTGGCTGTAGCAGCTCAGATGGCAGTACATGAGGCTGTAGCACTGGAGGAGGAGCAGCAGCAGCAGCAGCGGGAGAGTGTTGAGGAGGAGAGGCAGGAGGAGGAGGGGGGAGGAGGGAGGGGTGTGGGGAAGAAGAGGAGAACGAGAGAGGGGGGAGATGGTTGGTTGGGGGCTGAAAAGCAACACCAGGAAGAAGAGGAGGAAGACGAGGAGGAGGAGGAGGAGCGGGCACAAGGTGAAAGAGAGGGAGCAGACAGGGAAGGGAGTGAGGGTGAATCAGAAGAAGAAGTGGACAGCGAAGATGAAGGGGAGGGGATAGTGGCCAATGGACACAGCAGCAAGGGTGGGGAGGGGAAGCAGGGCAAGGGCTTCACTTTGAGAGCTCTGCTATCGCGTATGGTACGACTTGCGGAAGATATGAAGTTCCGGCGGCAGCTGCAGCGGATGGCTGGGCTGCGGTTCATAGCGGCTGTAGCAAGTGCAGTCAAACAACAGGAGCTGCTACTGCCATACCTGCCGATGATGCTACGGCCGCTATATAGGATAAGTGAGGCGGCGGCAGCAGGGGTGGCGGCAGAGGCAGCGGGGGGGAGTGCGGCGGCAGTAGCAGGAGCAGGTGGGGCGGTACTGCTGGATGAGGTGAAGGGTTTAGGGGAACAGGTTTTGGAGCATTTGAGGGGGAGGTTTGGGACGGAGGCGGTTTTGGCGGGGTATACTGCGGCTCGGGAGAGTGTGCGGGCGGCGAGGGGTGAGAGGAAGAAGGTTGCGGCGAGGAAGGCGTTGTTGGATCCGGAGGCGGCGGCGCAGCAGCAGCTGAAGAGGCATAAGAGGAAGGCGGAGGGGCGGCAGAGGAAGATGGATGAGAGGAGGAAGAAGAGGGGGGCTAGGGGGAGTGGAGGGTTCCAGAGTAAGGGTGGCAGAGGGGGGAAGAGCAGCCGTGGGGGTGGTGGGGGGAAGAGAAGGGGGGGTGGAGGGGGCAGTGGGGGGAGGCATGGGGGTAGCAAGCGCCAGAGGAGGTGATCAGGAAGCAGCCCATGCATGGCAATCTCTTAACAAGGGCGAGTTACGGTCACTACAAGTGATCGTATGGTTACAGACGTTAACATGTTAACATCTACGCTCACTCTACATTGAGTGGCGTACAATTAAGGAAGTAGGCCTACTGAGTGAGGTTTCCCCCCTCCAGAGCACGACCCCAAAGGTCCAACTCATGCCCAACAATCCACCTCCAGCCTAACCACCTGACTCGTCAGCACTACACCATATCCTCCAGTGTCACCCATGCTAGCATACTAGCCGGGCACACTTTTCCATACCTTCCAAAGGGGTGCCAGCTTACGCCCCGTAAGTGCGAGATGTATGGGTGCTGCTCCCAAGATATGCCATCATAAGTGTTCTCTGATGCGGGGACATCCCCCACAGACCACCATTCAGATATGCGACGTATGACTAGCGATGGAATAGTATGTTAAGCTGATGCGGGGACAACCCCCACAGACCATCAGCACATCTTAATGCTAGCACAGGGAAAACACATGTCCTGATCTAAAACCCCACTAAATTCCACCAGGAACCGTCTACACACAGATCTCTATACGTGGGGATGCACTGCATGCACACTTCCATGTCCTCCCTCTGCCTGAAACATGTGCACTATTGTGTGATATGTGCAGGACATTTTATACCCTTTCCTGATCGGGTTTGCCCACCCTGGGCCAGGGCGAATGTCTTTGGTAGAGCAGCACATTCTGCCTAACTGCTGGTCTGCTGGTATGGGCTTCCAGCTCAGCCCAATGCTGCAATATGCTGTCACATCCTAATCTCTTCCACTGCTCCAACTGGCATCTTCGCTGTTACCATTATGTTGCTTGAATCTGCTGACTCTCTGCTGCTTTGTTGTTCCCACCAGACGGTATGCCACACCGCTACGAGCTGAGCTCCTGGTGAGTCCTTGGACAGGAGTCCTTGAGTATGCCGTTGGAGCCTAAGTTGGCTCCTTGTGGACCGTGGCACAGCCCTCAGTGACCGCCACTACCTACTACCCGCATTGTTTTGTATTTCTACAATTACCAATTACCAAATGGCCCCGTCAAAGCGGGGCGCCGGTGGGGGCAGCGCCACCCACAAGGAGCCAACTTAGGCTTCTAAGTTAGAAGGAAGCCGGCATTGCATTGACGGGGCCGTTTGGTGATTGGTAGTTACAAGCATGATGCGTCGGCAGCATTGGGACTCTATTCAACATCAGGCCGTTGGCTCAGGACAGCTGGTACTCAATATGATGGCTATGAAGATTGGAGTCAGTTGGGTCGAGCACTTGCACACTTGTTCAGTCGTACATTTGGCTGGCAAGGCATACACCAATTACCAATTACCATAACTCAGAAGGGCCGCCTTCTGCGTCGCATTGTGTACTTTGGTTGGCCAGCCTACCTCTGATATTCATTCACCATCCATTCATGTTGAATACATCAAGCATAACTTGGTCCGGAGGAAACAACAGCAGCACACAACAATACCAAACATTTAAGGTGTGGCAACCGCCAAGGGCTGCTAGGTCGAACCGACCAATACAATACAGGTTCGGGGAGTGAAACCCCTCCCAGCACAGCAGGCCCCAACACAGCATGCACAAGACATTTTATTGTACCACATTACCAGACTACCAAATGGATCCCACCATCAAGTGGGCTGCCGGTGTGCCCAGCGCCCAAAAGCCCCCCCTTGACCCTTCCCTTGCTGGACCAATGCATGCATGTCAGGCCAGCCAGCCCAACCAGGTGACCCCTCAACAGCAAGCCAAGCAGATTGATACCATGCTCAGGGTCTGCATTTGAAAGTGGGAAATGGAGGCAAAGGTTTGGCTCCCGCCCGCAGAGACTCTGCAGACAAATCAGATTATACCGCTAGTCCAACTGAGAGGGAGCATGTATGGAATCAGTCAGCAGTCTTCTCCACCCTCATAACATAACATAACAAACATTTAAGGTGTGGCAACCGCCAAGGGCTGCTAGGTCGAACCGACCAAACACACCTCAGTGCTCAAGATCCCAGTCATATTAACCAGTCTTTCATGCAGTGAGAAACCCCTAAATGATGTGAGCAAAGACAGAGAGCAGACCCCCTACCAGTGGTGATAGCAAGACCACTCACTAAAACCCACTCCCTTAACGTATGCAAGGAGGGATTTCCCCCCTTCTCTTCTCTCTCTCTCAGCAAGACCAAAAGTACCAGTCCTCCCCAATTGCCAGTGAAAAGCTGAGCACCTACACTGGCAACCCAACTGCAACACACACGTAGGCAGCCCCAGATCTTGGTTCCCTGACACTGGCGATGCAAATGTGCCACACACACAGAATATGAACTGTCAATACACAGAATCTCATCACAGAAACACAACTGCAAAAAAGACCTGCTTTGTGGGTACCCTAGAAGTAGGCTGCACAGCTGAATAGTGCACCATACTAAGCAAGGTATTCACACACACAACGCTAGAAAGTGCAATGAGCCTGCTGTGGTGACTCGACGTGCACTTAAATGCCTACTCAGTGCAGCAGCAACCGACAGTAGCTACAGCAGTAGCTGCAGCTGCAGTAGCAGCAGTAGCTGCAGCTGCAGCAGCAACCGACAGTGGAGCTGCAGCAGCCAGATGTCAAATTGATGGCTGGCTGCCGCAGTTATGAACAGTACAAATACCTTTCGGGACGTGTTCAGGCCTCGGACTTGAGGCCTTATAAACCCTCTCCCTCAGCAGCGTGCTCTCTTTCCCTCGTTGCCAGTCATAACCAACGACAGCAATATAAGAGCAATGCACTGTCTTGTGGCACAATCACTACACCGGCGTCACACAGGGGCCTGTCCTGCTGCAGAATGTCTCATCCCGAAATGGGCACTACATGGAATCAAGCTCACATGCACCATAAAACACTGCAAGAAACGACCTGCTTCATTTGATACAGCTGGAGCTGTCTACAGGGGCAGGCCTAAACCATGCAATCCAGATCACCCACAACTCAACCTAGGTCCCTTTCCTTCTTTATTATATTAGCCACCAGCCAAGTAAGTCTGCTATTTGGCCGAGGCATGCTGCAATAAGGACTGCTGTACTTGCCAGCACTAGCCTTGATTAAGCCCCGGCATTTGCAGCCCGGTGTCCACTCTGCAACACAGAGCCCTTCTTCCCAGTGTTCAACCCAATGAATTTCAACACCTCGTTGCCAGCCGTGATATCGAACACAATCTCCAGCCCTCACCCCACCCTCATATCATCTTGCCCCTGCCCGCCCCCTGCACCCCTGCCCCCACG
>OY288162.1 GCA_958439195.1 uncultured Paracoccaceae bacterium | reverse complement strand
CCCCCCAAGGGCGAGCCGCCCTCACTGGCCAATGCCGCCGCCGTCATTCGTGCCTTCACCGATATGGGGGTCGATCTGCTGCTGTCCGGCCACCTGCATTTTACCCATGTCGCGCCACTCACCGCCGCGCCGACCATCCTGTCGGTGCAGGCCGGCACCTGCTTGTCCACCCGCACCCGCAATGACGGAAATGCCTTCTCGATGATCGACCTGACGGATGCCGGGGCCACAATCACCCATTTCCGCGCATGCAGCGATGGCAGTTTCCGCCCCGATGCCGCCAGCCAATGGATCAGCACGCCGGATGGCTGGCGCTAAAGCACCACGGTCTGCCCGGTATCCGCCGACCGGATGGCCGCAAGCACCATCGCCAACGTCCCGATGTTATGCGCCCCGCTGGGTTCCATTGCCGCGCCACCAGACAAGGCGGCAGGCAACTGCCCCTGAAACGCCGCCACCGAATCCTGGATCAGATGCCACGGTTTCGCACCCCAGGCCGGGCAGGGCGGTTCCACATCCCGTTCCTCCACGCCCTCCGTATGGTGCAGCCGCAGCCTGAATCCTTCGACAATCTCGATGGTCCCGGCATCGCCCTCTATTTGCAGCAGGCTTTGGGGAAAGGGATCGGGCGACAACACCGAATGAAAGCTGCATTCCACGCTGCTCACCGCCCCCGACCCATGCCGCAACAAGGCTTGGAACGCGTCAAACCCGGCCACACGCGGATTGCGCCGCTGCACCTCACAAGACAGCCGGTCTACATCGCCCAACAGATCGCGGACCATGTCGAACAGATGCAACCCAATATCCGTCAGCGCCAGATCGCGGACTTCCGCCAGATAGGGCTGATTGGCATAGATGTCATAGCCATGCCGGAACGACAGCCGCAGCCAGCGGGTGTGCCGATCGCCCCTGCCTGCAACAACGCCTTCACCTCGCGGATCGGGCGCTGCCAGCGGAAATTCTCATGCACCGCCAGCATCACGCCCTGCGCCTGACAGGCAGCCACCATCGCCGCCGCATCCTCCAGCGTCTCGGCAAAGGGCTTTTGGCAGATCACCACCCGCGCATGCCGCGCCGCCAGTTCCACCAGCGCGCGATGCGACCCGACGGTGGTGGCAATATCCACGGAATCCGGGCGCAGTTCGTGCAGCATCCCGGCGGCGTCACCACCCCAATGCGTAACGCCAAAATCGCGGGCATAGCTCTCGGCCTTGGTCGTGTCCGTGTCGCAGACCCCCACGATCTCGACCCCGGCCAAATCCAGCCAGGCCGCCATGTGATTGCGCGCGAAAAACCCGCAGCCGATCAGCACCCCGCGCAAACCCATTCCCGCAACCCTCCCGCGCATCTTCGCATGTCATTATACCAGTTGGTTGGGATCAACAACCAAACCCGTCCGCGCACGCCATCTTGCGGCCCGGTTCTGAACCCTTGGCTAATCCAGCGCGCGACGCGTATGCACAGCCTGCTGCACTGCCCGTCTGCACCGCGTGCTGCACAGCCTGATTGGATCATCCCCCTGAAAACACACCTCCATTCAGCCTGCCTTCCACCTCAGTTGGGCCATTTCCCCCAAACCGGTCGACGGCTGATCAATCAACCGATTTTCACAAGGCCGGGACTGTGGTTATCTAGATGAACGCCACCGGATTGCGCCAATGAAACGCCCCGACATGACCCTGCTGATCGGCACATCCAGCCTGCGCGATTCCCCGCATCACCTGCGGATGCTGACGGTTTTCTTCACCCTCAGCTTCATCGCCATCTTCTCGACCGCGCTGATCCTGTCGACCGCCTTGTCGCGCTACATCATCCATCAGATGATGATGCGTGATGCTATGGTCTCTAGCGAATTCCTCAATTCCATCGTCCATGTCGAACAGGCCGCGCCCTATTTCCTTGGCATAACGGACGCGCCCACGCCACCCGACGTGCAGGAATTCGTGTCACATGTCAGCCGCTTGCCCGATGTCTTTCGTGCAAATGTCTATGGTGTCGATGGCACGATCCTGTGGTCCAGCGACCCGCATCTGATCGGCAAACGCTTTCCCGCCAACGAAGAACTCGCCGCCGCGATGGAGGGCGAAATGCAGCCCCATCTTCAGGCCATGACAGAGGCGGACAAGGACGAATACGTCGGCTTTCCCCCCGGCATGACCGAATTCATGGAATTCTACATCCCCATCCGCCGCGAAATCACCGGCGACGTTGTCGGCGCGGTCGAGGTGTATAAAGCCCCGGAAAGCCTGGTTTCTTCGATGTATCAAATCCGCCGCATGGCTTGGCTTGGCGCCCTTGCGGCGGGCTGCGTCCTGTTTTCGGGCCTGGCCGTGGTGGTCGCCTATGCCAGCCGTGTTTTGCACCGTCAGGAACTGCGCATCGTTGAAACCGAACGTCTGGCGGTGGTCGGAGAAATGGCCTCTGCCGTCGCGCATGGTCTGCGTAACCCATTGGCCGCAATAAGATCCTGTGCTGAATTGACGCTCGAAGACGACATCCCGGAACACAGCCGCACTTCGCTGCGCGACATCACCAATCAGGTCGATCGTCTGGAAAGCTGGATCCGCGCCTTCCTGATCCGCAGCCGCAACGACCCTGCCAGCCTGTCAGAACAGGCCCAGATCGACGAAGTGGTCCGCCGCTGTCTGGATGGCTTTGAATCGCAAATGCGCAAACGTGGTATCACGGCGGTGGTGCAGGGCGGCGCTGGCAAGGCCGTCGCCATGGCCCAATCTTCCGAACTGGAGCAGGTGCTGAATTCCATATTCTCCAATAGTATCGAGGCGATGGAAGGCGGCGGCACCCTGCGTGTCGGCTGGACCAGCGACACACAAGGCAGGATCACCGTCACCGTATCCGACACCGGCCCCGGCATCCCGCCCGATATGATGGGCCGGCTGTTCAAACCCTTTGAAACCGGCAAGGCTGCCGGTCTGGGCGTCGGGCTGGCGCTGGGGCGGCGGATCGTCGAACGGATGGGCGGATCTCTGTCCCTGCGCAACGGGGCGCAACGCGGTGTCGAGGTGACGCTGATCCTGCCGGGGCAGGGCTGATCATGGTCGATGTCCTTGTAATCGAAGACGAAGATGTCCTCGCCCGGTCCATCGTCAGCTTTCTGGAACGCCGCGGTTTCACGGCAGATTTCGCCGTGGATGCCCGTACCGCGCTGACCTTGTTTCGCCGCGATGCGCCGCGTCTTGCCATCCTTGATGTTCGCCTTGGGCAGGATAACGGGCTTGATCTCTTGTCCACCCTGCGCGCCACCAACCCAGAAGCGCAGATCGTGGTGATGACCGGGCATGGCGATGTCGGCATCGCAGTCGAGGCGATGAAGCGTGGCGCACGGGATTTCCTGATGAAACCCGCCCCGCTTTCAGTGATTGCCGGAATTGCCGCCGAACTCATCCTGCAAGAGGCAGGCCGCCCCGCCGATCCAACCGGAATAGACCGGATCATCGGGCGGTCTTCTGCCGCCATCGATTTGCGCGCCGCCTTGCGTAAACTGGCCGCCGCCGCCGAAGGCGCGCATCCGCCCGGTGTCTTGATCACAGGGCCAAGGGGCACAGGGAAATCCCTTGCCGCGCAGGCGCTCTATGATCTGGCCCGCGATCAGCGCGGGCGGCTGGCCGTGGTCAACTGCACCCTTCCCGATGACTTGCTGGACAAGGCTCTGGCCGATGCCCCCGGCACAATTATCCTGCACAATATCAACAACCTCGCTGGGCAGGATCAGGCAAAATTGGCGCGCCGGATCGAAGAAAACCCGTCTCTGTGGGTGATCGCCACCACGGATCAGAACCTTGCCGTGCTGGAACGGCAAGGCCAGTTCCGGTCCGATCTTCTCTACCGCATTCAGGTTGGCTGGGTTGATCTTCTGCCATTGCAGGACCACACCTCCGACATCCTTCCCTTGGCCGAGGAATTTGCCCGCCGCACGGCGCTGCGCTTTGGCCGCCCACGCCCGCGTTTCAACGCGGAAGCGCGGGTTCGCCTGTTGCAGCATGATTGGCCCGGCAACGTCGCAGAGCTTGAAAATTGCATCGAACGTGCGGTGATACAATCGAATGACGGGCTGATCGAGGCGGCCGATATCCGCATCATCGACCCCGCAGCCGCATCGGATCAGATCGTTCCCAACCTGCCAAAGATGGAAGAAATGGCGCTGGTAAAGGCATTGCGGACAACCGGTGGAAATGTATCAAAGGCCGCCGATCTGCTGGGCATTTCGCGCGATACCCTGCGCTATCGTATGGAAAAGTTCGGCATTTCCCGGCGCTGATCCGTGCCGGGATGCCCCCCTTATTCGTCGACTGTCCGCGCCATCATCCGTTCGATCCGCCGCCGCCGCAGTTCATAGGCAATCGCCATCACAATCGTGATCCCGATCATGATCACCGCCAGTGCGTTGATTGTGGGCGTAATTCCGGCGCGCACCTTGGAAAACACATAAACGGTCAGCGTGTCCGCCCCGCCGCGTGTGAACTGCGTCACGTTGAAATTCTCGATCGACTGGAAGAAGGCCACCGCCGCCCCAGCCCCGATTGCAGGGTAAAGATGCGGCAACAGGATGCGCCGCATCACCTGTCCGTGGCTGGCCCCAAGATCCAGCGCCGCTTCCTCCAGCGCCACATCAAAGCTCTGCAACCGCGCCAGGACCAGCAGCATCACCATCGCCGCGATGTAACTGACCTGACCCAGAACCGAAAGATGCAGCCCTGGCGGCACGCCCAGCTTGTTCCACATCAGCAGCGTCGAAATCCCGATCACCGCACCGGGGATCAGAATGGTTGAAATCATCAACCCATAGATCACTGACCGCAGCCGCCCCGAGATGGAGTTAATCAGGATCGCCGCTGCCGTGCCCACGATCACCGCCAGCACAGCCACGGCAAAGGCCACCACAAGCGTGTTGCGAAAGGCCACCCACATCCGTTCATCCGCGGCCAATTCCACGAACCAGCGCCCCGTGGTGCCACGCCACGGCACGATGGATGGCAGCTTGCTGTCATTGAAGGCCGCGCCCGCCATCACCAGCAACGGGATCAGCAGATAGATCAGAAAAGCCGCCATATACAGATGGGCAAGTGATTGTCTGAACTTGTGCA
Source organism: uncultured Paracoccaceae bacterium (assembly GCA_958439195.1). GTDB lineage: Bacteria > Pseudomonadota > Alphaproteobacteria > Rhodobacterales > Rhodobacteraceae > Paragemmobacter. Next base: position 52,720 of record OY288162.1, on the reverse strand, counting down.
TTCCAGCCCCCTTACTTGGCGATATCAGACAGCTTGACGCGGAAAATCCACATCACCACGCTGACAAAGACGGTGCAAAGGAACAGCAGAAGAAACGCGTAGGCCGATGCCGTATTCCAGTCGAGCGCATCGTTCATCCATTGTTGTATGGTCTGTGTGAACCATTGGGATGTCGTTGATCCAAGGATCGAAGGCACCAGCAACGAACCGGCAGACAGCATGAACACCATCACCGCCCCCGACGCGACCCCCGGCTTTGAATGCGGCAGCACGATCCGCCAATGGATCTTCCACCACGGCGCGCCCAGATCTTCGGCCGCTTCGATCTGGTTCGTATCAAGCGATGAGATCGCGTTATACAGTGGGAACAGCATGAACAGGATGTAGGTGTAGACCAACCCGATCATCACCGCGTCGTAATCGGTGATCCATCGCACAGGTTTGTCGATGGCCCCGATGAACAGCAGCAGCGAATTCAACGGCCCCTTGAAGGCAAGAATAATCCACCACGCAAAGGCACGCAGCACCTCGGACACCCACAGTGGCACGAACAGCAGCAACATCAACGTCGGCAAGGACCTGGGATTTGCGATCTTGGCCATGTAATAGGCGACCGGATAGGCAAAGGCGAAACACAGGACCGTCACAACCACGGAATACCAGATCGTCAGCGTAAAGGTCATCACATGCACAGGCACGGTGATCGGAATGCCAAGGATCGAAGTTTCGATATTGCCGTTAAACACCTTTAAGTAGTTGTTAACGGAATAGGTGTCGCGTGGCCCGCCAATCTCGGTCACCGGCAGATAGGGGCGGAAAGAACTTTCAAACAGGGTGATGTTGGGGATGATCACCAGCATCAGCAACCAGAAGGCCACGATCAGGCACATCAGCCCGGTCAACCCCATCCCATAACGGCGGATCAGATCCTGCATGATCTACCCCTTCGTATTGGCATCGGGCAGGATCGCCGCGCGCTGCGCATCGAACCCCATCCAGACCTGATCGCCGATAGACGGTATCGCCGCCGACCCGTCATTGCGCAGCTCGGCCACCATCTTCATGCCGCTATCGGATACGGCATGAATGGCGATGAAAGCCCCTTCGAACGACACTTCCTGCACCGTGCCATGCACCCCGTTTTCCGCCGGGGCAAAGTCGCTTATGATCGTATGTTCCGGGCGCACATAGAGCTTCACGCCCTTGCCCGAAACCCCTTGCCCGATCCGCGCGCGAAAGCTGCCATGCGGCGTGGACAGGCTGGCCATGCCATCGGAAACCGTGCCAAGATCGCCGACAAAGACGTTGTTTTCGCCCACAAAAGACGCCACAAACCCGTTGACCGGGTTGTTATAGATATCGCGCGGATCGGCGATCTGCTGGATGCGACCATGGCTCATAACCCCCACCCGATCCGACATGGCCAAGGCCTCGCCCTGATCATGTGTGATATAGATGAACGTCACCCCGGTCCGCTTCTGGATGGCCCGCAATTCGGCGCGCATGTGCTGACGCAACTTCAAATCCAGCGCGGACAGCGGCTCATCCAACAGCATCACCTGCGGCTCTACCGCCAGCGCGCGGGCAATCGCCACACGCTGCTTTTGCCCGCCCGACAACTGGCTGACCATCTTGTCACCTGCGCCGGGCAGATCGACCAGCCTCAACAATTCTTCGGCCTTGGCCCGCCGGGTGGCCTTGTCCACCCCCCGCATTTCCAAACCAAAGCCGATATTTTCCGCAATCGTCATCAGGGGAAACAGCGCAAGGTTCTGGAAAATCAGCGCCGTAGGCCGCTGGTTCGGGCGTTGCCCGCGCATGTCCTTGCCCCCGATGCGGATCACGCCTTGCGTCGGTTCAATGAACCCTGACACCATCCGCAGGATCGTGGTCTTGCCACAGCCTGATGGCCCAAGGAACGAAAAGAATTCGCCCGGTTTGATGGACACATTCGCGTTGTCCACTGCGCGAAAGCTGCCGAAGTCGCAGCATACATTTTCAAGATCTATTCCGGCGCTCATCGCGTCGTGGTCCCCTGTCGTGGCGTGTTGCCGTTTTTTGTTATGCTAACGCTATCAGGCCTGTGACACCGCGCAATCGCTATTGCCGGTTGGCCGATCTGGCACCGTCTCAATTCCCAAACCTGCATCATAAATGAACACGCCGGACCCAATGGCCCGGCGTGTATCATCTTTTCCGCAGATCAGGATGCCTTGTACTTGTCCGAATATTCCGACCGCTTGGCCAGGAATTCGGCCGACTGATCCGGCCACCACCACAGCTTCGCCAGCGCCTCATCGTTGAAGGTGCCGTTGTAATAGGCCGATACTTCGGGATCCATGAAATCGGATGCGCCCTTGCCCACCGGGTTTGCCGAGAAGGCAGTCGCCCACATCGCCGCACCTTCGCCGGTCGAGATCCATTTCACGAATTCATGCGCCTGATCAACGTTTTGCGCATTCTTCATCAGAACAAAGCCCTGATGCCATGCAATCGCACCTTCCACCGGGGCAATGTATTTGTAGCCATCATTGCGCAGGTTGAAGCCGGTCGAATCCCAGCACAGGCCAACCGTAGCGCCATTGGCGGTGAACCCGGCATTCGCCTCGTTCTCGCCCGACCACCACTGCACGATATTGCCTTTGGACTTGATCGCCTCGGCCAGCGCGATGTCCCACAGCTCGACCATGGCCCCCATGTCGGAATAGCCGTCCATCCACGGACGCGGCAGCTTGCCCTGCGCATCAAGCCAGCGGCCCATGGCAGCCAGCGCCGAATGCGGGCGCACCACCACCTGATTATCCGCGCTGAACAGATCGCCCAGCGATGGTGGGTCCGACAGAACGGCATCCGCCTCATTCACCACAAGCGATTCCGTACCCCAGACCGACGGCACATAAAGCAGCGCGCCATCCTTGCGCGACCGTTCACCCGCCGCGCCATCCGCCAGGCCGGGCAGATAGTTGGCCATCGCCAGCTTGGATTCGTCGAACGCGCCCAGAAGGCCATTGTCGTTCCACGCACCAACCCGGTCGATTGTCGGCTCGATCAGGTCAATCCCACCCGCTTCCAGCGCGACCTTCGCGTCGGCGAACATCGTGTCTTGATCGGGCAGTTCCTTGAAATTCATCTTGATGCCGGTTGCGGCTTCAAAGGCAGGAAACACCTTTTCTGCAAACAGCGGATAGCCGGCCCAACCGGTAAAGTTCAACTCGCCCGAAGAGGCCAGCGCCTTGCGCGACACAATGGCAGGCGCGGCCAGCGCACCAATACCAAGGGCGGTGCCCTTCAACAGCAATCGACGGTCGATGGTTGTGGTTTTCTTCATAATAGCTCCCCTTGTTGTGGCCTTGAGCAGATCGTCTTGCACAGGGTTAATGGACCGGGCCTTGAACGCCGATCTTGCGAGCATTGGTGGCACGATTCGCAAAAGACTCAAAAGAAGATTTCGTGAACTTTCTGCCTTCGGCGGCTTGGCAGCACAGCCATGCCGCAAGTTTCCGCGCCAGAACGATCTATGGTTGTGTTTGCCGGGCACATGCAGCCATTCGGGCGGGTTTCTTTGCCGCCGCCCGTGATGGCTTAGTAAAGGCGTAGTGAAGGCTCCGCGCCACACTCGGCCCTGGCATTAGGGCCATGATGGCACATGGTTTGACCCGGATCACCGCAATCCCTATCCTGCACGGCAAGCCATCCCGGCAGAGGGTGGGTGATAATGTGGGCAGGGGCGGTAAGAACGTGACAAGCATGAGTGACAGAATGTATCAGTACCCGGCCCCGCCTATCCGCGGTTGCTTTCGATGAATGACGAAGCCCCCGCCAAGCCACCTTCCCAAAAGGTGGCGACCAATCTTCCCCCAGTCATCAAGACACTGACCACAGCAGCAAAGAAGGACCGCTTCCTGTATCGCGCGGGACTTGTGGATGCCTGGTTCGATGCATCGTCAGGATCGGATGTTCTGGCGGTCACTTTCGACAATCTGTCGTCGGTAGGTGAATATGTTCCGCCACAACCCTGGCTGCGCTGGCGCGTGGAACAGGCGGGCATTTCGCTTTTGGGGATCATGGCATCCCGTAAGGATTGGTATCGCAATACCGATACGGCGACGTTGCTCGCTGCCTTGCGCGATGCCGGGCTATTCGCACGGTTTCGCCGTGTGGTGTTTGTCGGGGCGTCGATGGGCGGGTTCGCAGCACTGGCCTATGCGTCCATAGTGCCGGGGGCGGCGGTTCTGGCCTTTAGCCCGCAAACCACCTTGGCCCGCACTCTGGCCCCCTTCGAACGCCGCTATCGCTATGCGGCAAGGAAATGGGATTGGGCAGACCCCGCCTTTCTTGACGGCGCCGGGGTGGGGCTGGCAGGGGCCGAAGTGACACTGGTCTATGACCCCTTTGTCAAGGAAGACCGCGCCCATGCCTTGCGGATTGTCGGGAACAATGTGCGCCACGTCCCGGCGCCACTGATGGGCCATCGCGCAATCCGCCAGATCAAACTTGTTGGCGGGTTGCAGGAATTGATTGAAGGGGTCGTCAGGGGAAATCCCGACATGACGGCCTTCTGGCAAACCTTTCGCGCGCGTCGTGGCCAGATCGCGTGGCAACGGGCGCTGGTGGCCGAGGCCGTGGCGCGCGGCCATGCCGGGCTTCTGCCCGGCGCACTTGCCGCACTTCGGCGCAGCAACCCCGAAAGCGGCTATGCCCGCCGTGAATTGCGCAGGCTGGCCAAGCGGGCGAAATCCGATACGCAGATTGTGGATGATCTCCGGCCAGCGCCCGCTACTGAACCTGTGCCGGACCGCCGGATCATTGTGTCGGAGGGCGCGCCGGACAATCCCTTTTCGGGTCTGATCCTTGACCTGTCCAATGCACTTTTCCTGCCCGAACGTGAGGGCGATGCCAAACTCGCCTCTGGCATCCTGCACGCTGATGGCCGCTATTGTGATCTGTCGCAGGGGTGGATCCGCGCCCGCAAACCGATGCCCGCACCCACATTGTCAAAAGGGGAAGCGGTTCAGGCCTTACCGGGAACGCATCTGTTTGGGGGTCATTTCCGAGGTCATTTTGGCCATTTTCTGGTGGAATCCACCGCGCGGCTTTGGGCGCTGGATCATCTGCCCGTGGCTCCCGAAAGCATCCTCTATCTGCCCTATCGCGGTGAGGTCGGGGCGATCGAGAAGGCGATGGAGGGGCATGATCAGTTCTACAGACTGCTGGGTATAGACCTGCCGCGGCGCACATATGGAAAGCCGTTGCGCGTGGAGCGGTTGTTCGTCCCGGAGTTGGGTTTTGGCTGGTCTGAACGCTATGCCGGTAGCCCGGCCTATCGCGCGTTCATGCAGGGGCGCTTGCGCGCGGCGGTGGTGCCGAAGGGGGGGAAGAAGCTCTATATCTCGCGTGCGCGGCTGGCTGCGAACCGGGGTGGGGTGCTGGGTGAAACCGTGATTGAGGAAAATCTGGCCAAAGCGGGATATGAGATTTTTCATCCTGAAAAACATCCGATTGATGTGCAGATTGCGCGGTATCGCGCGGCGGAAAAGATCGTCGCGCTGGATGGATCGGCGTTGCATCTGGCGGCTTTCGTCACTGATCCGGGCACGAGGGTGGCGATGATCCTGCGGCGGTCCAAGGCGAATGCGGCGGATTATCGGTTGCAGTTCCGTTCCTTTAGCGGGGTGGAGCCGGACGTGATCGACGTGATCCGCACGGACTGGGTTTCCGGCGATGCAAGCCGCGTCGATTTCCGGTCGGTGGGCGAGATCGACTTTGCCGCCCTGTTCGCGGCTTTGACCGAGCATTGTTATATCACGAAATCCTTTCGCCCGAAGCTGCCCGCCGCCAGGGACGTGGCGGCTATGCTGACCGATTTCGGCGCACGACGAGGTGGGGACATGCGGCCGCTGCGACAGGGCGAACGCCACGCGGATGAGGAAGAGGCATGACTGAACGCCTGACGTTCTTCTTTATTGTCGAGCCACCCAAATATCAACTTATGGCTTGTTATCTGGCTGCGTCGATCCGAGAGGCCTTTGGCCCAGAAGTTGCGATGATCGGCTATTGCCCGGCACATAAAATGGGGGACCTTGATCCCGATATGGTCAAGATTCTGGCACGCATGGGATGCGAAGTGCGCGCCATGCAGACCGAGGGCATCTTTGATCCGCCTTATCCGCATGGCAACAAGATGATCGCCGCCATGCAACCGCGCGACAGTGAGTTTTCGTGTTTCCTTGATTCCGATATCCTGTTTCTGCGCCCGAACGACCCGTCCAACCTGATACATGACGGTCATGTCAGCCTGACCCCCGCCGCGTCGATGGGATGGGCGGGGCAGGGGGTTTGGGATGTCATATACCGCACTGCCAATCAGGAAATCCCGGAACAGCGGATCCGTCTGATGAACCAGAACAAGGGCAAGGATCGGATGCCCTATTTCAGCTCTGGCCTGTTCGTATTCCCCGAACAGCACCGCAACAGCGAAGGTTTGCGCTTTCCCGAGGTCTGGATGCAGGTTGCCGCCATTCTGGATGCAGAGCCGGAAATTCCGTCCAAACGGCCTTATCTGGACCAGATGAGCCTGCCCCTTGCCATTCGCCGGGCGGGGTTGGACTGGCACATTCTGCCAAAGGAACAGCACTACATCCTGGGCGGGCGGAAACGCGGTGAGCCCTTGCCGCAGGACCGCGAAATTTTCACGGTGCATTACCGGAATTGGGACATCGTGAAAGAGCATGGCCTGACCCGTCTGGCCAAGACCATGCTGGAACGTCATGCGGGCGTGAGACGGATTTCACAGATCAGCAAGGCGACCAAGGACGCTGTCGAATAACCGCGTCAGATCCAATCAAGACTGACCCGGTTCGGATCGTATTTTGCTGCGAAAGTTTCACGCAGGTTGCGATACCGCGGGCGCAAATCACGAAACTTGCGTTCATGCGTTTCGGCCACCAGGACGCGAACCCTGTCGAACACGCCGTCACCGTCCATCCGTTCCAGGATGTCCAGCTCTGCACCTTCGATGTCCATCTTGATGAAGGCAATTTCGGGCCGGGTGGCCAGTTGATCCGCCAGGAACCCCGGAAAATCAACCAGCGGCACGTCAACGCCGCTGGCGGCATCAATCTGCCGCCCACCACCCAGAATGGTGCTTTTTACGGATGCGCCTGTCGGATTGGCATCAAAATTCGATGCGCGCATCAGGCGGACGGTGCCGCTGCCGACACCCACGGCGGCATTGATCAGCGTTACATTGGACGTATCTGCAAACCGTTCCGACAGTTTCGCAAAGGTCCAAGGGTCGGGTTCAAACCCAATGACGGTGGCCCCGGTCTTTGCCAGAACCGCCGTCACATCGCCGACGTTGGCACCACAATCAACCGCCAGATCACCGGGCCGCAGCATTGCGGCAACCCCGGACAGGAAGCCTTTGGCATGCGCAACCCGCAGCAACCGTTTTTGCCGTCGGATCAATATCTCGGCCCGCTTTTCTGCCGCCGATTTGATCGGCGCCTCGACGTCCGTTTCGGCCGGGGGGGGCTGTGTGTCAGTGCGATCCATCGGTCATTCCTCCAACGCCGCTGACGGATCGACACCTTCGATGGCGCACATGCGGGCGGCATAGGAATTGGCCAAGGGTGGATTGCGGCGCCACCAGGGCTTTGTGCCGTTAGTGTAAAGGTGGACGGATAGGGTGTTGTCGGTGAAATGCCCTTCGACCCGGCCGTAGGGATCATAGAACACATCATTCAACTGAAACGGCACCGGATACAGGTAATCCGGCGTCAGCGCCTTTTCAAAATCGCCGGTCTGTTGTGCAAACCATGTAAACGCCTGCGGCCCAAATGCGGTGCGTTCTGCATTATAGATGCGAACCGCCTGCGGCAGGTTGCGATCCTGTTTTTCCAGCTTTTTGCGCTGCTGCTTGTTGAACCAGGCCGGGGCCTCTGGCAGGTTTTCGTAGTAATCAAGAAGCTGCGCGATCAACTCGCCTTTTGGTGGGATGTAGACGACACCACAATTCAGCGCCCCGCGAAATCCGTGACCGGCAAAGATGTTCTGCATCTCATCGGGAAAGGGTTTGTGGCAATAGGCGTCGCAGTCGATCCAGACTGCATCGATGGCCTGGATCATCTTGTATCGGAACACATTGGACAGAAAGGATTCCGATGTCTGTGAAACGATCTCCATGTCGATCTTCATGATGTCGGTCGCCTTGCGCACCTCGACCCCGTCGGGGACGTTCGACACGTCATGGGTGCAGTAAAGGATCGTCGGATGCCCGTTTCGGACATGGGACAGAAGACATAACTGATTTAGATAATGAAGTTTTTCGCCAATCCAGAGGGATGCGACGGGACGGCGGACAGGTTGGGACATTTCAGGGAACCACCAATAAACTGAAGCATGACCGGGTTTTTAGGTTACCCGACAGAGGATGCCTAGACATTTCGTGACCGCAGGACGTAGACCTGTGTCCTGGTGTGTTTTGTCGGCATGGATGTTCAAATGACAGTCAAGATCGCGCGCAAGACCAACCCCGCCTGGCGCCGTTTCCTGACGGATCGCGCGGTCACTATGACACAGCAGCCGGTCGTATCGCGGCAAGATCAGTTCTTTGTCATGGGGTCGTGTTTTGCCGAAGAAATCCGGTATGCGCTTTCCGAAGAAATCGGCGCGGATCGGGTTGGACCTGACTATCGACAGGTGGAATTCGATCCGCAGATGGCATCGGTGGATGGACTGCCCGATCGCGTTCACATGAACACGTACAATGCGTTCAGCGTGCTTCAGGAGGTGGAGCGTATCCTTGGCCTGTGGACGCCCGAACCGGATGACTGGTGGCAGGTTGAGGGCGGTTGGCAATGCCCGTATCGCCGCCTGGTGATTGCAAAATCGCCACAGGTTCTGTCCGCCGTTTCAGCGTCGATCGACAGCGCGCTGAAGCGGGCCTTTGCCGCGACCGATCATTTCATCTTCACCTTCGGGATGACAGAGGTGTTCATCAACCGCCGTTCCGGCAAGGCGGCCAACCAAAAGCCGGGTTACGGAAACGGTGGCGGGGCGGAACAGACCGATTATTATCGTGCCGGGTTTGCGGAAAACCACAGGGTGATTTCCCGACTTGTCGATCTGATCGAGGAAGCCAAACCTGGGTGCCGGATTTTTGTGACGGTTTCGCCGGTGCCGCTCAAACGCACGTTTTCGGGTGAGGACATCTTTGTTGCCAATACTCAGTCGAAATCAACGCTGCGCGCCGTTCTGGGCGAAATCTGTGCCGAGCGCCCGAACGTGACCTATTTCCCCAGTTATGACGCCGTGATCGCCGGGGGCGTTGAGGCATTTGAAAGCGATGGTCGGCATGTGAAGCGGCCTATCGTGCAAGCCGTGACAAAGGCATTCGTCTCTGCCTATTTCGGGGATTGACGGGCGTAGCCCCGGGTCAAAACCGGATCAAACCCGAATTGCGGGCCGTGCCAGCCAGCAGATTGCAGGGTAGCCTCTACCTGTGGAAGGTCGGCATGCCATCTTTCCATCCAGCGCCCGGTCAGAAAAAACTGCGCGGGACGTGGGTCCAGGGTCGGCAGCATGTCTGCCAGAACCGCAGGGGAAAGGGCGGGGTGGGCGCAGATCACTGCGGTGGGTTGCCGCGCACCTACCATCGCGGTGGCCGCCGTTGCCGGGTCTTTGCCGATCGGTTCATCAATAAGGCGGAACCGATCAGAAAAATCCCGCGCGTTGTGCCTGCAAAGCTGGATCAGCACTTCGCGCAAGGCAGGGTCATCTTCTTGCATCAGAAGTGTCAGATCGGGGCGGACGCGCGCCAGATGCGCGGAAAGAAAACCGCAACCAGCGCCAAGATCCAGAACAACCGCCCCTTCGGGCAGGACAAAGGGCATCCGTCGTGCGATGCCGCGCTCGAATTTGCCCGTGGCGATCACCGCAAGCGCAGGGGGCGTGAACACACGGGGATCAAGCGGCACGTCAACCGTATGGTTCAACTGCCACTCGACGGAAATCTTGGCCGTGATGTCAATCGGACCTGAAACATAGCTGCCCATCGGCGTGACAACAGGCTTTGCTTCCTGTGAGGCGGATTTGCGGTCTTCCTTCGCCTTTGCATTGCGGCGCTTTTCCACATCCGACATCAACGCCGCGATCTTTTCCTTATCGCGCGCCTGCGGTGGTTTCGCGGTGATCTGGGTGATGGGAACCGCTGACGCCTTGGCCAGATCAGCCACCAGTTCGTGATAGGCGTCGGTCTGCTTCAATTCGGCCAGACGGGCCTCGGCCCGGTCGATGGCAGCAAGGTGGAGATGGTTCAGAACCGGATCTTCCAGCAATTGTGCCATGATCGCATTCCGCCGATCAGAGTAGCGCAGCATCGTGTCATCGCGCACCTCGTTGCGGTCTTGCAGTGACCAATAGTCGGAATTGTATTTGTCCTTCTTGTTGTTCACGTTCCCGCGCATCTTGCGGATGGCATAGCTGTCCACCGATTTCACGGCGTAATGGTTCAATTGAACCCAGTCATAGCCAACGGTCCGGGTGATCGACCGCCAGCCCCGAAACTTGAAGTAATCCTCCATCTCTTTCCCGGACCCGGTCAACCACTTGACTGTGTCGGGGAAGGGCGTGTCGATATGGCGGTTCTTCATCTTTGGGCGGTGAATGCCCAGTTTCCAATAGTCGGGGTCGAATTTGAACAGCGTCTTGACGCCCCATCCCTTGTTCCACATCGGCGGCGCGGCATGCAGATATTGCTCTGTCACAGGTGCGCGTGACCAATCCACCACGCCCCCTGATCCAAAGATGCGCCACGTCACAACGATGCCATTCGCACCCTGTGCCTTGGTGGCGGAAATCAGGTCGTCCAACGTGCCATTGCCATAACGGATAGACAGGAATTCGTCGGCATCAAAGACCATCACCCAATCTGATTTGCAGACAACCGGTTCTTCTTGGGCGTGGTTCAGGGCGCTGGGCTGTGGGCGCAGGCCTTCGGGAATGACATTGCGGCGATGATGGGCAAGACCCAGCTCTTCAAGCCGGATAAGCATGTCATCCGTGCCGTCGGAACAATCATTGGTATAAACCACAAGGTCGGTGAACCCGATGGCAAGGTGATGGGCGATCCATTCGATCACGAAGGGGCCTTCATCCTTCATCATCGAAACGGCGGTGACCTGCCCGTGGGGGCTTATATGGCGTTGCAGGCCGAAGGGGACAGTTCCCCACTGGTCGGATGCCCCGCGCGGCTTTTTGGCCTTGCGTTCCGCCTTCATGTTCGACCCTTGCACCGTTGCACTGCCCCGTGATGCCCTGTTGCCGCAGGCGGCGTCAAGCATCCTGCGCGGGTGTCGGACAGGCTGGACCGGTCCGGCGTGGCGGCCTAGCATGGCCATCGTAACGAATGTCGGGGGTTTTGGATGCCATCTCAGTTGAACAAGTCTGTGCAAAAGCGGGTATCCGAACAGATGGCCGCAGAGCCGACGGCACAGCGTTTGAACATGGCGTTGCGGCATCTGGCAAAGTGGCGTGCGAATGTGCTGGAAAATGCGCTGGTCGAACGGTCGGGGGACCGGGTCTTGTCAGGGCCGTTCAAGGGTATGGTCTATGCCACACGGTCGTCCGAAGGGTCGCGCAATCCGCGCCTGATCGGATGCTACGAGGCCAGCCTTGCCCCGATCATCGAAGAGATTGTGGTAGGCGGCTATCAGACCGTGATCGATATCGGCGCGGCCGAAGGATATTACGCCGTGGGCCTTGCCATGCGGATGCCAAAGGCGCGGATTTTTGCGCGCGATACGGACAAGAAGGCCCACGCTGCCTGCGCGCATATCGCCGCCGCGAACGGGGTTGCCGACCGGATGGAAATCGGTGGGGCCGTCGGGCATGCCGATTTCGACGGCATGATCCAGGGTCGAACGGTGATCATCTGTGATACCGAGGGGGCAGAGGAACACTTGCTGGACCCCGTGGCCGCGCCCGCGTTGCGGCAGGCTGATATCCTGGTCGAGGTGCATGAAGGCATGAAGGCGGGCAGGGTTGACCTGCTGTGCAGCCGCTTTGAACCCACCCATTTCATCACCCGCATCGAACGGCGGCTGGATGATAGTGGCCTGCCGGACTGGGCCGCCGGGTTGGGCGATCTGGACAGGTTGTTGTTGCTGTGGGAGTGGCGGTCGACACCTACACCTTGGCTGTGGATGCGACAAAGGGCCGTGTGATGCCCGCTGTGCAGCGCAATGCTGCGATCTGGTTCGCGCCAGATGGGTTTGATCCAGACAGAGGCGTGAACGGTCGCCGAATGGCCGGAGACAGCTTTCTGCGCGGTTGGTTTCAACATGCCGACGTGTCGGAATGGCTGGCCCTGACACATGGGCCAAGCGACGCGCGGGTGTTCCGCGAACTTGTGCAGACGCTTCATCCAGATCACGTGATACGGGTCGAGCGTCTGGAAAATGCCAAGGCCATCGCGCCGGTTGGCACCCTGTTCTTCTCTGGGCCGAACTTCGCAACCGAAGCGTGGCGACGCAGCGTTTGGGGGGCGTCGGCCTATTCGATATGCGGCATTACCCACACCATTTCCACCAAGGCCGTGATGGAAGGGGCGTGGCATTTGCGAACGGCCCCGCAGATGGAATGGGACGCCGTCATCTGCACATCGCGCGCCGTGAAATCGGCGGTCAGCCTGCAAATGGATCTGATTGACGCTTTTCTGGAACAGCGTTTCGGGGCCAAGCCACCGCCACGCCCGCAACTGCCCATCATCCCCCTTGGGGTGGATTGTGATGCGTTCCGGCCAGATCGCGGTGCCGGTATCGCCCTGCGGGCCGAACTGGGTATTGCCGAGGCTGACAGCGTGGCCCTGATCGTGGCCCGGCTTAGTCCGCACGAAAAATTTGATCCGCTGCCGGTCTATCTTTCACTGCAACGCGCTCAGGCGGGGGCGGGGCGCAGGCTGCATCTGATCCTGTATGGCAATTTCCCAGATGGCTATTCCAAGCGGGTCTATCTGGACACGGCGCGGGATGTGATGCCGGATGTGACCTTGCATCATCTGCCCCATGTCGGCCCGGCGCGGCGATTGGCGGCGCTGTCCGCGGCGGAAATGTTCCTGTTCCCGATCGACAACCTGCAAGAAAGTTTTGGCATCGCCCCGGTTGAGGCGATGGCGGCGGGCTTGCCTGTGGTCGCGTCAGATTGGGATGGCATCCGTGATACCGTGGATGGCGGCGCCGGTTTTCGTATTCCAACCACCGGTCCAAGGCCAGAGCATGTGACAGCGACCGGCCTGCGCTATCATGGCGGGACGGATAGCTATATCCAATACCTCAGTCAGCTTTCGGCGGTCACTCAGATCGACGTGGGCCAGATGTCGGACGCCGTGCGCAACCTGATGCTGGATGCGGGTCTGCGCGCGCGGATGGGGGCCGCCGGGCAGGCGCGGGCGCGGGCCTTGTTTGACTGGAGCGTTGTCGTCCCGGCAATGCAGGACTTGTTTGCCGAACTGGATGCCATCCGGCGCGGTGCCGATCCGGCAAGGCATCCACCGATCGTGCCATCGGCGATGCCGGTTGCGCCATCGCCGATGGCCTATTTCGGCGCATTCCCGACAGAACTGTTGCAACACGGGCGGCGGTTCCGGTGGACAGGCATGACGAAGATACCCGTGAGGGAGATGCTGCGCCTGCGCGACTATCTGGTCACGAAACGCATATTCGAGGCACCGGATGATATTCTGCGCGTGGCTGATGCACTTGCCGCGCGCCACGTTGCAACCGCTGCCGAATTGTCGGCGGCGCTGGCCTTTTCTCCGCTCCGGGTAGAGCGTTGCGTTTTGTGGCTGTTGAAGTACGACTATGCCGAAACGGAGGCATGATGACCCAAACCATCCTGATCACTGGCGGCGGCAGCGGCATCGGGCGCGCAACGGCGCGGGCGTTCCATGCTGCAGGCTGGCGCGTGGCCCTGATGGGGCGCCGCCGCGCCGCACTGGACGAGACGGCGGATGGGGCGGATATGCTGATCCTGCCCGCAGATGTCGGCAATCCTGACGATGTGGATCAGGCCTTTGCCCGGATCGCGCAAGACTGGGGCCGGTTGGACGTGTTGTTCAACAATGCGGGCATTTCGGCCAAGGCGGCCCCGATTGACGAAATTCCGGTCGAGGATTGGCTGCGGTTGTGTCAGGTCAACATCACCGGGATGTTCTTGTGCGCGCGGGCGGCCTTTGGGCTGATGCGCAGGCAAAAGCCGCAGGGTGGGCGGATCATCAACAACGGGTCGATTTCGGCCCATGCGCCAAGGCCGGGGTCGGCACCCTATACCACATCGAAACACGCGGTGACCGGGTTGACCAAGACGCTGGCGCTGGATGGGCGACCGTTCGACATTGCTTGTGGGCAAATCGACATCGGCAATGCGCTGACAGAAATGGCCGCTGCCTTCCCGAACGGCGTGCCGCAGGCCGATGGCACGATCCGGGCGGAACCCGTGATGGACGTGGACGACGTGGCCCGTGCAGTGCTGCACATGGCCGGGCTACCCCTGTCGGCAAATATTCCGTTCCTGACGATCATGGCCCGCGACATGCCCTTTGTCGGGCGGGGATGATCACGCCTCGCGGCAGAACATGTCATAGACCAATGCGATGGTGCGGCTGACCTTGGGATCCTGGATCGAATAGAAGATGGCCTTGCCTTCGCGGCGGCAGTTCACCAACCCCTCAAGCCGCAGGCGCGCCAATTGTTGACTGACAGCCGCCTGCCGTGTTTCCAGAAGCCGTTCCAGTTCTGTCACCGATTTCTCGCCCGATGAAAGATGGCACAGGATCATCAGACGCCCTTCATGCGACAACGCCTTGAGAAAGGCCGCCGCAGCGGTGGCGCGAACAGTCATTTCATCGACCGCAAGTTCGACACAGCCGTCCTGCGGATCAACCGTGTCCAGTTCCACTTGCGGTGCCTGCATCTGCATCGTCTGCTCCATCCACTGTTCCGGTGACCTAGCACATTTCTGGCCGCCACGCGATATTGCGTGTCATCTGCCCAAAGACTGCCGCCACAAGGGTGGGAAATGGGTGCCGTGGATGCGGCTTTAAAGGGTGTTGGCCCCGAAAACAGGCGAATTGCCGGGTAACTTTGGGAATTTCTGCGGCGCGTGGGCGGGGCTGACTGGGCCAACCCGATGCGCAGGTCGGGCCTGCACTTGACCGACGCGGCGCGCTACTGTGGTGCCGACTCATTCGGGATGGCACAGATGACCCAACCACTTTCCGCCTTTACCGCTGCCGGTCGTTTCTGGCGCGGCAACCTTCATACTCATTCAAACCGGTCTGATGGCGTCCTGTCGCCCGAAGAGGTTTGCCGCCGTTACCGGGCAGAGGGTTATGATTTCATCGCCCTGACGGATCACTTCGTGGGCCTTTGGGATTATCCCATTGTGGATACTGTGCCGTTCAGGACCAACAGCTTTACCACCATTCTGGGTGCGGAATTGCATTCCGGGGCCATGTCGAACGGTGAGTTGTGGCATGTGCTGGCGGTTGGCCTGCCACCCGACTTTGCCCCGTCCAACAGCCCCGATTTCGTGCCGCGCGCCGATCAGGAAACCGCAGCCGAGATCGCGGCCCGCGCAGTTGCGGCGGCGGCTTTTGTGGCCATCGCCCATCCGCAATGGTCGGGTCTTACGCTGGCCGATGCGCGCGGGATCACCGCCGCCCATGCGGTTGAGGTTTACAACCACGGCTGCGCCACGGGCTGTGACAGGGCGGACGGCTTCGCCATCGCGGACCTGTTGCTGACCGAAGGGAGGAGGTTGACGATGATCGCCACCGACGACGCGCATTTTTCCGAACCGGATCACTTCGGGGGCTGGGTGATGGTCAAGGCCGAGGCGAATGAGCCGGAGGCGTTGCTTGCCGCATTGAAGCGGGGGGATTTCTATTCCACCCAAGGCCCGGAATTGCGCGATGTGCGGATTGAGGGGGATCATGTGGTCGTGGAATGTTCTGCCGCTGTGTCGGTCATCGTTCAGGGATGGGGCACCGGGGCCAAGGCGGTGCATGGGCATTCGATGACACGGGTCGAGGTGCCGCTGACGCGGTTGCTCAACAGCCCGTGGTTGCGGGTGACGGTGATTGATGCCGCGGGCAAGCGGGCCTGGTCAAACCCGTTCTGGCGGGATGTGACGGGTGGCAATCCCCGTGTCTGAGGTGGTTCTGGGGGGCAGTTTGCGCCCCCCAGACCCCCGGATCAAGCCGACTGCCGACCTTGGCCGCGCTATCCCGGTCAGTTGCCCAGGATACCCGGCAGGCGCAAATCCATCGCGCGGGCGTGGTCCAGCGCAATGTCATAGCCAGCATCGGCGTGGCGCATCACGCCGGTTGCCGGGTCATTCCACAGGACATTGTGCAACCGCCGGGCCGCATCATCCGTGCCATCTGCCACGATGACCATCCCCGAATGCTGCGAAAAGCCCATGCCAACCCCGCCGCCATGATGCAGCGACACCCAGGTTGCGCCGCTGGCGGTGTTCAGAAGCGCGTTCAGCAACGGCCAGTCGGATACCGCGTCCGACCCATCCTTCATCGCCTCAGTTTCCCGGTTGGGCGAGGCGACGGAACCACTGTCAAGGTGGTCGCGCCCGATCACGATGGGGGCCTTCAACTCGCCTGATTTCACCATGTCGTTTAACATCAACCCGGCACGGTGCCGGTCGCCCAACCCGATCCAGCAGATGCGGGCGGGAAGGCCCTGAAAGGCGATGCGGTCGCGCGCCATATCCAGCCAGCGGTGCAGGTGGGCATTGTCGGGAAACAGCTTTTTCATCGCTGCATCCGTGGCATAGATATCCTCAGGATCACCCGACAGGGCACACCAGCGGAACGGGCCGATCCCTTTGCAGAACAACGGGCGGATATAGGCGGGAACGAAACCGGGGAAGGCGAAGGCATTCTCCAGCCCCTCATCCTGCGCGACCTGACGAATGTTGTTGCCGTAATCGAGCGTCGGCACCCCGGCATTCCAGAAATCGACCATCGCGGCCACATGCACGCGCATCGAGGCGCGGGCGGCTTTTTCAACGGCCTTGGGGTCGGTTTCCTGCTTGGCGCGCCATTCCGCCACGGTCCAACCCGATGGGCAATAGCCGTGCAGCGGATCATGGGCCGATGTCTGGTCGGTGACGATATCGGGGCGCGGGCCGCCAGCGCGCATGCGGGTGACGAGTTCGGCAAAGACGTCGGCGGCATTGCCCAGAAGGCCCACAGACTTCGCCTCTCCCTTCGCGGTCCAATCCGCGATCAGGGCGAGTGCTTCGTCCAATGTCTGCGCTTTGGCGTCCAAGTATCTGGTGCGAATGCGGAAATCGATCCGCGTTTCATCGCATTCAACGGCGAGGCAGCAGGCCCCGGCCATCACCGCGGCCAGCGGCTGCGCACCGCCCATGCCACCAAGACCCCCGGTCAGGATCCAACGGCCCTTGAGGTTGCCTCCGTAATGCTGGCGGCCCGCTTCGGCAAAGGTTTCATAGGTGCCCTGCACAATGCCTTGGGTGCCGATATAGATCCATGACCCGGCGGTCATCTGGCCATACATGGCAAGGCCGCGCTTATCCAGTTCGTTGAAATGGTCCCAGGTGGCCCAGTGCGGCACCAAATTGGAATTGGCGATCAGCACGCGCGGCGCGTCCTTGTGGGTGCGGAACACACCCACCGGCTTGCCCGATTGCACCAACAGGGTTTCATCGTCGTTCAGGGTTTTGAGGGTGGCGACAATCTTGTCGAAATCCTCCCACGTGCGGGCGGCCCGGCCGATGCCGCCATAGACCACCAGTTCATGCGGGTTTTCGGCCACGTCGGGATGCAGGTTGTTCATCAGCATCCGCATCGGTGCCTCTGTCAGCCAGCTTTTGGCGGTGATTTCGGTGCCTGTAGCGGGATAGATGTCGCGCAGATTGTGACGTTTGTTCATGGTCTTGCCCTTCAAAGGATGGGAAGCGGGATGGCGGCGGCCTGTGCCAGCGCGCCAGAGGCGACAAGGCGGGCGGCGGATTCAAGATCGGGGGCGAGGTATCGGTCATCACCCAGCGTCGCCACATCCGCCCGAAGACGGGCGAGTGTGGCCTGAAGCGGGGCAGAGGTTTTCAGCGGTGCGCGGAATTCGACGCCCTGGCCGGCACACAGCGCCTCGACCCCCAGAATGCGCGACAGGTTGGCATTCATCCGCATCAGGCGGCGTGCGCCGTGGGCGGCCATGCTGACGTGATCTTCCTGATTGGCGGATGTGGGGGTGCTGTCGGTGACCGTGGGATGGGCGAGGTGTTTGTTTTCGCTCATCAACGCCGCCGTTGTCACCTCGGCGATCATAAGGCCAGAGTTGAGGCCGGGGTTCGGCGTCAGAAAGGGCGGCAGATCGAAACTGAGGGTTGGGTCCACCATCAGGGCCACCCGGCGCTGGGCAATGGCGCCGATTTCCGACAGGGCCAGCGCGATCATGTCGGCGGCGAAACCCACGGGTTCCGCGTGGAAATTGCCGCCCGAAACGATCTGCCCATCGGACAGGACAAGGGGATTGTCGGTGGCGGCGTTTGCTTCGATTTCAAGGGTTTGCGCGGCTTGGCGCAGAATATCCATCGCGGCCCCAGTGACCTGTGGCTGACAGCGGATGCAATAGGGATCCTGCACGCGGGTATCACCGACGACGTGGCTTGCGCGGATTTCGGACCCATCGAGCAAGGCGCGCATGGTGGCGGCGGCCTCGATCTGGCCAGCATGGCCGCGCAGAGCGTGGATTTCGGGATGCAGGGGGGCGGTGGAACCCATGATCGCGTCGGTGGACAGGGCCGACAGCACCAGCGCGGCCTGCGCGTTACGCCAGCCATCGAACAGCCCCGCCAGTGCGTAGGCCGTGCTGAACTGCGTGCCGTTGATCAGGGCAAGCCCCTCTTTCGGGCCAAGGGTGACGGCGGATAGGCCAGCCGCGGCAAGGGCTTCTGCGCCGGAGGTGATGTTGCCGTCGAACTCTGCCTCGCCCGCGCCGATCATTGCGGCGGCCATGTGGGCCAAGGGGGCAAGATCGCCCGATGCCCCGACAGAGCCTTGGGCCGGGATCGCCGGCGTGACGCCTTTTGCGAGCATCGCTTCGATCAGGGCGACCACCTCCCACCGCACGCCAGACGCGCCGCGGCCAAGGGAGAGGAGCTTAAGCGCCATCATCAGGCGGGTCACATCACGCGGCATCGGGTCGCCCACACCGCAGCAATGCGACAGGATCAGGTTCCGTTGCAGGGTGGCGGTGTCCTTGGCCGCGATCTTGAGCGAGGCGAGTTTGCCAAAGCCGGTGTTCACCCCATAGACCGCCGTCTCACCTGCTGCGGCAGCGGCGATCCGTTGGGCCGCCGCCTCTACACCGGCGCGGGCCGAGGGGGCCAGGCGTGCCGCCGCGCCGCTGCGGTAGAGGTGTTCCAACTGGGCAAGGGTGGTTGCACCGGGGATCAGGGTTTCAGGCGTCAAGACGGCCTCCGATAATGCGGGCGTGCAGGGCTTCAGCCCCGATGCGATAGGACAGTTCGGCGGGATGGGTGGCATCCCACAGGCAAAGATCGGCGCGCTGGCCGGGGGCGAGGGTGCCGCGGTCTGTCAGGCCCAAGGCGCGGGCGGCGTGGGCGGTGGTACCCAAAAGCGCCTCTTCCGGGGTCAGGCGGAACAGCGTGCAGGCCATGTTCATGGCCAGCGGCAGCGAAGTCATGGGGGATGAGCCGGGGTTGCAATCGGTGGCCACGGCCATTGGCACGCCCGCGGCGCGCAGAGCGGCGATGGGGGGGATGTGGGTGTCGCGCAGGGTGTAGAAGGCACCGGGCAGGATCGTGGCTACGGTGCCTGCGCGGGCCATGTCGGCCACGCCTTCGGGCGTGAGGTGTTCAAGGTGATCGGCCGACAGGGCGGCGTGGCGGGCGGCAAGGGATGCGCCGCCCTGATCCGACAATTGTTCGGCATGCAGCTTGACCCGCAGCCCAAGGGCGCGGGCGGCGGTGAACAGGCGGTCCACTTGTCCGGGCGAGAAGGCGATGGTTTCGCAGAAGGCATCGACGGCATCGACCAGACCTTCGGCATGGGCGGCGCGCAGGGATGGGATGGCGATTTCTTCGATGTAACTATCTGCGCGGCCAGCATATTCCGGCGGGATGGCATGGGCGGCAAGGTGAGTTGTGGTGATCGTGACGGGGCGCAGCGTGGCAAGGCGGCGGGCGGCGCGGAGCATGTTCAGCTCATCCCCGATGGTCAGGCCATAGCCTGACTTTACCTCAACCGTCGTGGCACCCTGGCGGATCATCGCGTCGAGGCGGGGTAGGGCTTGGGCCACCAGGTCATCTTCCGATGCGGCGCGGGTGGCGGTGACGGTAGACAGGATGCCGCCCCCCGCGCGGGCAATGGCTTCGTAGCTGATGCCGGTCAGGCGCTGTTCGAATTCTGCGGCGCGGTTGCCGCCAAAGATGATGTGGGTATGCGCGTCGATAAGGCCGGGGGTCAGAAGGCGGCCTTGAAAATCAAGGGTTTCGCTGGCGGTCGGGGCATCTTTGCGCGGGCCGATCCAGGCGATGTTTTCGCCTTCGATCAGAAGGGCGGCGTCGGGGATCAGGCCATAGCCGCCCTGTAGGGTGGCCGCCGTGATGCCAGTCAGGAGAATCGCCATTGAGACTTGCCTTTTGTCTGCGCTTGGCGTTATTATGTCTATACATAAATGCAGTTGTCAAGTGAGGGGCCGATGCTGATCCATGCCGATTGGGCGCTTTTGCCAGAGGGTTGGGTGCGCGATGTTGCGCTGCGGGTCGAGGGCGGGCGCATTGCTGCCATCGGCGCTGCGGGCGCGAAGGGCGGGCGTCGGGTGGGATGCCTGTTGCCTGCGCCTGCAAACCTGCATTCGCACATGTTTCAGCGTGCGATGGCCGGACTAACGGAGCGGCGCAGCGCGGGGCAGGACAGTTTCTGGACCTGGCGCAGTTTGATGTATCGCTTTCTGGATCGGCTGACGCCGGAGGATGTGGAAGCCATCGCCGCGCAGGTGATGATGGAGATGGCCGAGGCGGGTTTTGCCGCCGTGGCAGAGTTTCATTATCTGCATCATCAACCCGAAGGCGTAACTTATGCCGGTATAGCGGAAATGTCTGAACGGATCGTCAACGCGGCGGCGGAAACCGGGTTCGGACTGACTTTGTTGCCGGTGCTGTATCAGCGGGGCGGCTGTGACGGGCGGGCGCTGGGGCCGGGGCAGGTGCGTTTCGGCAATGACCCGGAGCGGTTTGCCCGGCTGTGGCAGGACGCGGCGCAGGCTGTGGCGCGGCTGGCCGACGGGGTAACGGGGGTGGCGCCGCATTCCTTGCGTGCAGTTGATCTGGCCGGGTTGCGGATGGCCGAGGCGATTGCGCCGGGTGCCCCGATCCACATTCATCTGGCCGAGCAAGTGGCCGAAGTTGAAGAGGTTTCCGCCGCGATGGGGGCAAGGCCGGTGGAGTGGTTGCTGGGCAATGCGGCGGTGGATGGGCGGTGGTGCCCGATCCATTGCACCCAGATGACAGCGGCGGAAACTGTGGCGCTGGCGCGGTCTGGCGCGGTGGCAGGGCTGTGCCCGATCACCGAGGCCAATCTGGGCGACGGTATCTTTGACGGCGTGCGATATCTGGGCGCGGGCGGGCGTTGGGGGGTGGGGTCGGATTCGAATGTTCGGATCAGCCTGACTGAGGAATTGCGGTTGCTGGAATATTCGCAACGCCTGCGGGATCGGGGGCGGGCGCTGCTGGCACAAGGGGAGCGGTCCACGGGCCGGGTGCTGTGGGAGGGCGCGGCACAGGGTGGCGCACAGGCGGCGGGCCGTGGGGCTGGTGTGATGGCCGTTGGGCAATGGGCAGACCTTGTGGCGCTGGATTTGGAGAGCCTGCATCTGGAAGGGCGCGGTGGGGATGAGATACTGGATGCCTTTGTTTTTGCTGGAAATGACGGGTTGGTGGCAGATGTCTGGTCTGCCGGACGGCACATCGTGACGGGCGGGCGGCATGTGGCGCGCGATGCGGTGGCGGCACGGTTCCGGGCGGTAATGCGCGGGTTGCGGGAGCGGGCCTGATGACCGGATGGGAGGATGTGCGGACCGAAGTGCTGCGCCGTATTCGGGCGCGGGAATGGGCGCCGGGGGCGGTGATCCCCGGCGAAGAGGCGTTGGCGGTGGAGTTCGGGGTGGCGCGGGCGACGGTGAACCGGGCGCTGCGCGATCTGGCGGAGGCGGGGCTGCTGGAGCGGCGGAGGAAGGCCGGGACACGGGTGGCGGTGTTGCCAGTGCGCAAGGCGACGCTGGAGATTTCCATTATACGGCAAGAGGTTGAGGCGCGGGGTGAAAGCTATTCCCACCGGGTTCTGACGCAGCGGATGGAGGTGGTGCCGATGGCGGTGGCGCTGCGGATGGGGGTTGCGGCGGGGATGCGGCTGCTTTTCGTGGAAACGCTGCATCTGGCGGGGGGGCGGCCTTTTGCGCATGAGGTGAGGTGGTTGAATCCGGGGGTGTTGCCGGGGGGGGGTATCCCTGATTTTGGCGCGGTGAGCGCGAATGAATGGCTGGTGCAGAACGTCGCCTATACCATTGGGGATATTGCCTTTTCGGCTGAAGCGGCAAGCCGGGAGGAGGCGGCGGCGCTGGCTTTGGCCGAGGGCGCGCCGGTGTTTGTGACCGAGCGGATGACCTGGACGGCAGAGGCGCCGATCACCTTTGTCCGGCTGCTGCACGGGCCGGGATACCGGCTGCGGACGATGGTCTGACCTTGGGTTCTGGCTGTGCAGCACGCGGTGCAGACGCGCAGTGCAGCATAGTGTATGCACGCAGCGAACGCCCGCACAGGGTGGGGTTAACGGCCTGACAGCCGCCGCTGCACGATGCGGTGGAGTTTGCGGTGCAGCGGCGTCACCCGGTGGCGGAGGTGAGTGGCGGCATAGACCGGTTGGCGCAGGACGGGGGCGTCGGTCACCTCACGGAACCTGCCGCTGGCGATCAGTTGGGTGGCGGTGCGGTCCAGCACATAGCCCGCGCCACCCATCGCATTCAGCAGCGAGGCCACCGTGGCGCTTTGGCCCACAGAGACGGCGGCGGTGGCAAATTCCGGCGTCAACTCGCGGTGCATGGTTTGAAACAGCGGAGAGAAATGGGCGAAGATGAAGGTGTCGGGGTTTACCCCGGCGCGGCGGTCCGTGTCGGTGCTGACCATGCGATAAAGCACCTCGCCCAGTTCCGAGAAATGCAGATCGGGGTGGGGTTTGGGCGAATACATAACGGCAAAGTCAAGCGTGCCGGTCAGGACATCGGCGCACATCTGGTTGGAGTAATCGGGTTCGATGTAGAAGGCGGTGTCGGGCAGGGCGCGGCGGAAATCGGCGATCCATTCGCCGATATGCTGGGCGGCAAGGTCGTTCTGGATGCCAAGGCGGATCAGGTGGGCGGCGCGGTCTGGCACCTGGATGCGACGCCGCGCTTCATGCCATTCGTGGCGCAGGGTGCGGGCATGGGGTTCAAAGCGGGTGCCTTCGACGGTGAGATCGGTTCCGGCCCGCGAACGGGTAAAGAGTTTCGATCCCAGGGCCTGTTCCAATGCCACGATGCGGGCGGAAACGGTGGATTGCGTGACGCCGAGCCGTTCGGCGCTGCGGTTGAAGCTGCGGGTTTCAACGAGGTCGAGGAAGGTTTCCAGAAGGTCGATCTGCATGGCTGGCCCCTGATCGGGTTTTCCGATCAATAGGCCGATGATTGGCGAATTGAAAGGGGCGGTGGGGACTGTCATCCTGTCGTGGCAATTGGGCCTGCGCAGCGGGCCGACGGAGGGTGTCATGGCGGAATTTCCCACAAGCGCACGGGTGGTGATCATCGGGGGGGGCGCGGTGGGGGCGTCGTCGCTGTATCATCTGGCCAAGGCCGGATGGACGGATTGCGTTCTGCTGGAAAAGAACGAGCTGACGGCAGGGTCCACCTGGCATGCGGCGGGCAATGTGCCGACGTTTTCGTCAAGCTGGTCGATCATGAACATGCAGCGCTATTCGGCGGAACTGTATCGCGGCCTTTGGGCGGCGGTGGATTATCCGATGAACTATCACGTCACCGGTTCGGTGCGGTTGGGGCATTCGAAGGAGCGTTTGCAGGAATTCAAGCGCGTGGTGGGTATGGGGCGGTATCAGGGGATGGATTTGAACATCCTTGGCCCGGATGAGATCAAGTCGCGCTATCCGTTTCTGGAAACGCATGACCTGACCGGGGCGCTGTATGACCCCTATGACGGCGACATCGACCCCGCGCAGTTGACGCAGGCGCTGGCCAAGGGGGCGCGGCAGATGGGTGCGCGGATCGAGCGGTTCTGTCCGGCGACCGGCGTGCGGCGCGACGGGGATGAATGGGTGGTGGAGACGCCCAAGGGTGAAATTCGCTGCGAGATCGTGGTGAATGCCGCAGGTTACTATGCGCGCGACGTGGCGAAGATGTTTGGCCGCGATCTGCCGATGATGGTGATGAGCCATCAGTATATGCTGTTCGACACGATCCCGGAGCTGGAGGCCTGGTCCAAGGGCGCGGGGGCAAAGCTGCCGCTGCTGCGGGATGTGGATTCGAGCTATTACCTGCGGCAAGAGAAATACGGCTTCAACCTTGGCCCCTATGAGGGGAATTGCCGCGCCCATTGGGCGACGCCCGATGATCCGATGCCGGAAGATTTTTCGTTCCAACTGTTCCCCGATGATCTGGAGCGGCTGGAATGGCATATTAACGATGCGATGGCGCGGGTGCCGCTGTTGGCGCAGGCGAACCTGACAAAGGTGATCAACGGGCCGATCCCCTATACCCCTGATGGCAACCCGTTGATCGGGCCTATGCCGGGGGTGCCGAATGCCTTTGAAGCCTGCGTGTTCACCTTTGGCATCTGTCAGGCGGGCGGTGCGGGCAAGGTGCTGGCAGAATGGGTGACCGAAGGGGCGACGGAATGGGACATGTGGTCCTGTGATCCGCGCCGGTTCACCGGGTTTGAAGACCCCGACTATTGCGTGAAGAAGGGGATGGAGGTGTATGGGCATGAATATGCCATCCATTTCCCGCATCACACCTGGCCCGAGGGGCGGGGAAAGAAGCTGTCTGCCGTGTATGACAGGGTGGCCGCGATGGGGGCGCAGTTCGGGCCGTATAACGGTTGGGAACGGGCGTTGTGGTATGCGCGTGAGGGGGATGACACATCCGAAGCGGCACAGCGGACATGGGACCGGGAAGGCCCGTGGTTCGGCGCGGTGCGCGAGGAATGTCTGGCGGTGCGGAATGCCTGTGGGATTCTGGACCTGCCGGGGTTTTCGCGGTTCCGCGTGACGGGGCCGGGGGCGGTGGATTGGTTGTCGGCGCAGATCACCGGGAAGGTGCCGGGCGTGGGGCGGCTGGGGCTTGCCTATTTCGCGGATGAAAAGGGGCGGATCGTCACCGAGATGTCGGTCGCGCGTCTGGCAGAAGATGAGGTGCTGCTGATCACCGCGGCGACCGCGCAGATGCATGACAAGGAATGGCTGCTGTCGACGCTGCCCAGCGGTTTGGCGCTGATGGATGAAACCGATGGTTGGTCAACCCAGATCCTGACCGGACCGAAAGCGCGCGAGGTGTTGGCGGCGGCGGGGGCAGAGGCCGATCTGGCCAAGGGCTGGCTGACCTGGCAGGAGGCGCGGATTGCGGGGCGGTCGGTGTTCCTGATGCGGGTGAGTTTTGCCGGGGAACTGGGATGGGAGGTTCACTCCCGCGTGGCGGATACGGGCGCCGTGTTCGATGCGGTAATTGTGGCGGGGCGGCCTTTGGGGCTGCGCCCGTTTGGGATGTTCGCGCTGAATTCCCTGCGGGTGGAAAAGGGGTATAGGGCGTGGAAGGGCGATCTTTCGACCGATTACACCGTGTTGCAGGGCGGGCTGGAGCGGTTTGTCGACTGGGGCAAGGAGTTCCGGGGCAAGGCGGCGCTGGCGGCGGAAAAGCAGCGGGGCGTGACGAAGCGGTTTGTCACCCTGACCGTAGAGGCGGGGGAATGTGACCCGCCTTATATGAGCACGATCTGGCATGATGGTGCGGTCGTGGGGGAGACCACGAGCGGCTATTTCGGGCATCGGGTGGGCAAGGTGATTGCGCTGGGGATGCTGCGCGCTGATCTGGCCGTGCCGGGGACGGTGGTTGAGGTGGAGATTTTCGGGGAGCGGTTCCCGGCGTTGGTCTGCGAGGACGCGCCGCTGTGGGATGCGAAGAACGAGCGTTTGCGCGCGTAAGATCGGGCAGGACTGGGGGGCTTTGCGCCCCCCGGACCCCCCGCAGGATGTTTTGGAACAGATGAAGGGCAAAAAGTGATGGGTATTCCGGGCAAGGCGCGGGCCGTGGTCATCGGCGGGGGCGTGTCGGGCTGTTCAGTGGCCTATCATCTTGCTAAGGCTGGGTGGACGGATGTGGTGCTGCTGGAACGCAAGCAGTTGACATCCGGGACCACGTGGCACGCGGCGGGGTTGATCGGGCAATTGCGCGGATCGGCCAACATGACGCGGTTGGCGAAGTATTCGGCCGATCTGTATGTGAAGCTGGAGGCGGAGACGGGGGTGGCTACGGGGATGCGGCAGGTGGGCAGCATTTCGGTGGCCCTGACCCAGCATCGGCGCGAGGAATTGCTGCGGCAAGCGACGGTGGCCCGCATCTTTGGGGTGGATGTGGCCGAAATCTCGCCCAGCGAAGTGAAAGAGATGTATCCGCATCTGAATGTGTCGGACGTGGTGGGGGCGGTGCATCTGCCGCTGGATGGGCAATGCGACCCGGCCAATATCGCCATGGCGCTGGCCAAAGGCGCGCGGATGCGTGGGGCGCAGATCTTTGAGCATACCAAGGTTGTGGGTGTCCGCCAAGCGGCGGGTCGGGTGACGGGGGTTGATTATATCTCTGCCGATGGCGAGCCGGGGCATATTGCGGCGGATGTGGTGGTGAACTGCGGGGGGATGTGGGGGCGTGATTTGGCGGCACAATCGGGGGTGTCGCTGCCTTTGCATGCCTGCGAGCATTTCTATCTGATCACCGAACCTGTGGCCGGGTTGGGCCACCTTCCGGTGCTGCGCGTGCCGGATGAATGCGCCTATTACAAGTCCGATGCGGGCAAGATGATGATCGGGGCGTTTGAGCCGAAGGCCAAGCCCTGGGGCATGGGGGGCATCCGCGAGGATTTCATGTTCGACACGCTGCCCGAGGATTGGGATCATTTCCAGCCGATCCTGGAGCATGCGATGAACCGGATGCCGTTGTTCGAGACGGCGGGGATTCATACCTTCTTCAATGGGCCGGAAAGTTTCACGCCGGATGACCGCTATTATCTGGGCGAAGCGCCGGAATTGGGCGGCTACTGGATTGCGGCGGGGTATAATTCCGTGGGCATTGCCGGATCGGGTGGGGCGGGGATGGCGCTGGCGTCCTGGATCACCGAAGGCGAGCCACCCTTTGACCTGTGGGAGGTGGATATTCGCCGCGCGCAGCCGTTCCAGCGCAACCGGGCCTATTTGAAGGAGCGGGTGAGCGAGACGCTGGGGCTGCTTTATGCGGACCATTTCCCCTATCGTCAGTTTGTCACGTCAAGGGGCGTGCGGCGGTCGCCGATCCATGAGTATCTGAAGGCGCGCGGTGCGGTGTTCGGCGAAGCGGCCGGGTGGGAACGGGCGAATTGGTTCGCCAGGCCGGGCGAGGCGCGGGAATATCAGTATAACTGGGGGCGGCAGAACTGGTTCGAGAACCAGAAGGATGAGCATCTGGCGGTGCGGAACGGGGTGGGCCTGTTCGACATGACGTCCTTTGGCAAGATCCGGGTGGAGGGGCGGGATGCAGCGGCCTTTCTGAACCGGGTCTGTTCGGCCGAGGTGGATGTGCCCGTGGGGCGCATCGTCTATACGATGTTGCTGAACCAACGCGGCGGGATCGAAGCGGACCTGACGGTGACGCGCCTGTCGGAGACGGCCTATCTGCTGGTGGTGCCGGGGGCGACGTTGCAGCGCAATCTGGCGTGGCTGCGGCGCTGTCTGGGGGAGGAGTTCGCGGTCATCACTGATGTGACGGCGGCGGAATCCGTTTTGTGCGTGATGGGGCCGAAGGCGCGCGATCTGATGGCGCGGGTTTCCCCGGATGATTTTTCCAACGCGGCGCATCCGTTCGGGATGGCACGGGAGGTTGAGGTGGGCATGGGATTGGCCCGTGCGCATCGGGTGACCTATGTGGGCGAATTGGGGTGGGAGCTGTATGTCAGTTCCGACCAGACCGCCCATGTGTTCGAGGCACTGGAGGCGGCGGGTGAGGGGCTGGGGTTGCGGCTGTGCGGGCTGCACACGCTGGACAGTTGCCGGATCGAGAAGGCCTATCGCCATTGGGGCCATGACATCACCGATGAGGATCATGTGCTGGAGGCGGGCTTGGGCTTTACCGTCGCCAAGCAGAAGGTTGGGTTCATCGGGCGCGAGGCGGTGCTGCGCAAGCAAGAGGCGGGGCTGGCGCGGCGGATGGTGCAGTTCCGCATGGAAGACCCGGAGGTCATGCTGTTCCACAACGAGGCGATCGTGCGGGACGGACAGATCGTGGGTCCGGTGACCAGTGGGAATTACGGGCATTTCCTGGGGGGTGCGATCGGCATGGGCTATGTGCCCTGCGCGGGGGAAACTGCCGAGGCGGTGCTGGCGTCCGGCTATGAGATCGAGGTGGCGGGGGTGCGGCACAAGGCCGTCGCGTCGCTGGTGCCGATGTATGACCCGAAGTCGGAGCGGGTGAGGGATTGATCCGGCTGGGGGTGCGCACCCTGCAAGGGGCGCGTGGGAGGATGCGAATGGAATTGGGTATTTGGGCCAAGATGAAGGGGCAACGGGCATGAGCGATATCGGCGAGGTGTGCGAACCCACACGGCGTGTTTCCGGGCGATCGGGCGGGCGGTCGGCGCGGGTGGCGTTGCGGTCGGCCCCATTGGCCGAAAATGTGCGCCCCGTGCGCGGCGGCATGTCGGGGGGGCAATACAAGCCCCTGACCGAAGCCGGGGTGGCGAAAATCCATGAATCGGCGCTGGAGGCGTTGGAGGTGATCGGGTTGAGCCAGGCCCCGCCTTCGGGGGTGGAGATCCTGACCGGGGCGGGGGCGATCCTGGGGGATGACGGGCGCATCCGCTTTCCCCGCGCGCTGGTCGAGGACATGCTGACGGTGGCGGCGCGTGACATCACGCTTTACGCCCGCGACCCCCGGCATGATCTGGAACTGTCGGGGACGAAGGTGCATTACGGCACGGCGGGGGCGGCGGTGCATATCGTGGACCCGATCACGCTGGACTATCGCGAATCCACCGCGCAGGACCTGTATGATGCGGCGCGGTTGGTGGATAATCTGGACAACATCCATTTCTATCAGCGCACGATGGTCTGCCGCGATGTGATGGACAACCGCGAAATGGACCTGAACACGCTGTATGGCTGTCTTGCGGGCACGAAGAAACATGTGGGGACATCGTTCAGCGATCCAAGCCACGTCGCGGATTGCTTTGAGATGCTCTACATGGTTGCGGGGGGTGAGGAGAAGTGGCTGGAGCGGCCGTTTGTCAGCAACTCCAACTGCTTTGTCGTGCCGCCGATGAAGTTTGCCGAGGAATCCTGCATCACGATGGAGGATTGCATCCGGCGCGGCATGCCCATGCTGCTTTTGAGCGCCGGGCAGGCGGGGGCGACGGCGCCTGCGCCCATCGCGCTGACCATCGTGCAGGCGGTGGCGGAATGTCTGGCAGGCGTGGTCTATGTCAACGCCATCAAGAAGGGCGCGCCCGCGATCTTTGGCACCTGGCCGTTTGTGAGCGACTTGCGGACGGGGGCGATGTCGGGCGGGTCTGCCGAACAGGCGTTGCTGACGGCGGGCTGCGCGCAGATGCACCGCTTCTATGACCTGCCGGGGGGGGCGGCGAGCGGGATTTCGGATTCGAAACTGCCCGATATGCAGGCCGGGTGGGAGCAGGGGATCACCAATTCGCTGGCGGGCCTTGCGGGCCTGAACATGTGCTATGAGGCGGTGGGGATGCATGCCTCGCTGCTGGGCTTCTGTCTGGAAAGCCTGGTGCTGGGCGACGATCTGCTGGGGCAGGCGATGCGGTTGGTGCGCGGGATTGATGTGACCGAGGATTCCACCAGCATCGAGGCGATGAAGCAGGTCTGTCTGGGTGGACCAGGCCATTACCTGGGGTCGGACCAGACCCTGAGCCTGATGCAGACGGAATACATCTATCCCAACGCGGCCAACCGGATGAGCCCGAAGGAATGGAACGAAGCCGGGAAACCCTTGTTGCTGGATACGGCAATCCGGCGCAAGAATGACATACTGGCCAAGGCCGGATGCGTGGTCGATCCAGAGATCGATGCCGCCATCCGCGCCCGATTCAACATCTATTTCCGGTGAGGGAACAATGACTTACGCGAACCTTTCCAAGTTCTACATCAACGGTGAATGGGTGGCCCCGCTGGGTGGCACGGCGATCGGTGTCGAGAATCCGGCGAATGAGGAGATTGTGGCGCAGGTGGCCTTGGGGTCGGTGGCCGATGCGGACCGGGCCATTCTGGCGGCGCGGGCGGCGTTTCCGGCCTTTTCCGCCTGGTCGGCGGAAGAGCGGATCGCGTTGTTGGAGCGTATCCTGGCCGAATATAACGCACGCTATGAGGAATTCGCGGTGGCGATGAGCACCGAGATGGGTGCGCCGATGGCCTGGGCGCGTGAGGCGCAGGCTTGGGCCGGGCAGGTGCATCTGGAATCGACGATCAAGGCGGCAAAAGAATTCCATTGGGAAGAAATGCGCGGCGATACGCTGCTGATCCGCGAAGGGATCGGGGTTTGCGCGCTGATCACGCCGTGGAACTGGCCGATGAACCAGATCGCCTGCAAGGTCGGCCCGGCGATTGCGGCGGGATGCACGATGGTGTTGAAGCCGTCCGAGATTGCGCCGCTGTCGGGTGTGCTGTTTGCAGAAGTTTGCCATGCGGCAGGGGTGCCTGCGGGCGTGTTCAACATGGTCAACGGCACCGGGCCGGAGGTGGGCGCGCGGATTTCGGCGCATCCCGAGGTGGACATGGTGTCCTTTACCGGGTCCACCCGTGCCGGCACGGCGGTGGCGGCGGCGGCCGCCCCGACGGTAAAGCGCGTGGCGCAGGAACTGGGCGGCAAATCGGCCAACATCATCCTGCCGGGCGCCGATCTGGCGGCGGCGGTGAAGGGCGGGGTCGAGGGGTGCTTTGGCAATACCGGGCAATCCTGCGATGCGCCCACGCGGATGTTCGTGCCAATGGCGCGGATGGATGAGGCGCTGGCCGTTGCGAAAGAGGCCGCCGAGGCGGTTGTGGTGGGCGACCCCAACGATCCGGCTGTGACGATGGGGCCGCTGATTTCCAAGATGCATTTCGACAAGGTGCAGGGTTTGATCCAGAAGGGGATCGACGAGGGGGCCACGCTGGTGACGGGTGGAACCGGGCGGCCTGCCGGGTTGAACCGGGGCTGGTTTGCGCGACCCACCATTTTTGGCCATGTGACCAATGACATGACCATCGCGCGTGAGGAAATCTTTGGGCCTGTCCTTGCGGTGATCGGTTACGATTCGGTGGATCACGCGGTGGAGATGGCCAATGACACCGTCTATGGCCTTGCTGCTTATGTGCAGGGACCAACGCCCGAGGCGATTGCCGTGGGGCGGCGGATGCGGGCGGGGCAGGTGAGCCTGAACTATCCGGCCTGGGATACGTTTGCGCCGTTCGGCGGATACAAACAATCGGGCAACGGTCGGGAATATGCCGATTGGGGCATCCATGATTTCTGCGAGGTGAAGGCAATCGTGGGTCACGGGAAATGAAATACGGGTATGTGGGCCTGGGCAATCTGGGTGGGCATCTTGCGGCGAGCCTGATCCGGGCAGGGCATCAGGTTGTGGTCCATGACCGCGATCCGGCGCTGGCGGAACGGCACCGGGCGATGGGGGCCAGTGTGGCCGCCAGCCCGGCCGAGGTGGCGGCGCAGGTGGACCATGTGTTCACCTGCCTGCCGTCGCCTGCCGTATCCGAAGCGGTGCTGGCGCAACTGATGACCGAGATGAAGCCGGGGGCGACCTGGATCGAAAACTCGACGCTGGGGCGGGATGATATTCTGCGGCTGGCGGGGTTGGCGCGAACGGGCGGCGTGCGGCTTTTGGAGGCACCCGTGACCGGCGGTGTGCATCTGGCCGCGCGGGGCGAGATCACCGTGCTGGTCGGCGGCGATGCCGAGTTGTTCGAGATGCACAAACCCGCGCTGGAGGCGATCGGGAACCGCATTTTCCACATGGGGCCTTTGGGCAGTGCGGCGGTGATCAAGGTGATTACCAATATGCTGGCCTTCATCCATCTGGTCGCGGATGGCGAGGCGCTGATGCTGGCCAAGCGGGGCGGGTTGGACCTTAAGACCGCGTGGGAAGCGATTGCCGCATCATCGGGCAGTTCCTTTGTGCATGAGACGGAGGGGCAACTGATTTTGAACGGCAGCTATGACATCGCGTTTTCGATGGATCTGGCGTTGAAGGATCTGGGATTTGCGATGGGGTTCGGGCGCGAATTCGGGGTGCCGCTGGATCTGGCTGCGATGACCAACCAGACCTTCATGAAGGGAAAGGCGGTCTACGGCGGGTCGGCGCAATCGACACAGATCGTGAAGCTGCTGGAAGATGCGCTGGGCACCGATCTGCGGGCCGAAGGGTTCCCGGCGCGGCTGGAGTGACCTTGCGCTTTGCCGCGCGGCGGGACAGGTTCGGCGGGTAAAGGAGACCCGCCGATGACCATCCGAAATGACGATGACCGCCGCTTTGCCGAATTGCTGCACCACCGTGCGGCGCGGCTGGAACAGGGCGACCCTGTCACGCCCCCTTTGGTAAGTGCCGCGACCTATCATCTGCCCCGGTCAGATGTGGGCGGGTTCATTTATGGCCGGATGTCCATGCCCACCTGGGAAGAGGTAGAGGCGCAGATGGCGGTGCTGGAGGGTGCGCCTTGTGTCAGCTTTCCATCCGGGATGGCCGCGATCTCAGCCGCGCTTTTTGCGGCGGTGGTGCCGGGCAAGCGGGTGATCCTGCCATCGGATGGGTATTACACCGTGCGGTTGTTTGCGGAACAGTTCCTGCGGCCTTTTGGCGTGACGGTGGATTATGTGCCGACGCTGGAGATGGCGGCGGCGGATTTTGCCGGGGCGGGGATTGTGTATATCGAAACACCGTCCAATCCGGGGCTTGAGGTGTGCGACATCGCGCTTGTGGCGGCGCGGGCCAAGGCGGCGGGGGCGGTGGTGATCGTGGACAATACCACGATGACGGCGGTGTTGCAGCGCCCCCTGGACCTGGGGGCCGATCTGGTGGTGGCGGCGGATACCAAGGCGCCGGGGGGCCATTCGGATGTGTTGTTCGGCCATGTGGCGGGGCGCGATGCGGGCCTGATGCAGAAGGTGCGGGATTGGCGAAAGCTGTCGGGTGCGGTGCCGGGGGCGTTCGAGGCCTGGCTGGTGCATCGCGGGATCGAGACGCTGGAACTGCGCCTGTCGCGGATGTGTGCCAGCGCGCAGGTGGTGGCGGAACGGTTGGCGGGGCATCCCAAGGTACGGGCCTTGCGCTATCCGGGGCTGCCGGGGGATCCGTCCCATGCGGTGACGGCGCGGCAAGCGCGGGGGTTCGGGTTCCTGATCGGGATGACGCTGGCGAATGCCGAGGTGGCAGAAGCCTTTCTGGCGGCCTGCCCGTTCATGGCGCGGACGACATCGTTCGGGTCCACCCATTCGGCCGGGGAACGGCGGGCGCGGTGGGGGGATGCGGTGCCGGAGGGGTTCTTGCGGCTGTCCATCGGGGTGGAGCCGGTGGAGCCGCTGTGGGACGGGATTTCCGGGGCGCTGGACGCGGTCTGACGGGCCAAGAACCGCCGGCAAGGCGTTTTCAGGGCGATTTTTCTGCGAAAAATCAGCGGCTGGTCGGGGGTCAGATGTTGGTCCAGCCACCATCGATGCTGATGGCCTGACCCGACAGGAATGCGGATTCGTCTGATGCGAGGTAGACCGCAAGGTGGGCGATTTCTTCGGGTTGGCCGATTCGGCCCATCGGCTGGCGCGCGATGAATGCGGCGCGGGCGGCGGCGTAGTCGCCGGTGTCGCGCAGACGCTGTTCCAATGACGGGGATTCAACGGTGGCCGGGCAGATCGCGTTGCAGCGGATGCCCCGCGTCACGTAATCGGCGGCGATGGATTTGGTGATGCCGATGACGGCGGCCTTGGTCGCGCCGTAAACGAAGCGGTTGGGGGCGGCGATGATTGATGATGCGACCGAGGCGATGTTGATGATCGACCCGCCGCCATTGTCCAGCATTGCGGGCAGAAAGGCGCGGGTGACGCGGTAGAGCGATTTCACGTTCAATTCGACCGAAAAGTCGAAATCCTTTTCCTCACATTCCAGGATGGTGCCGCTGTGGACGAAGCCTGCGCAGTTGAACAGGATGTCCACCGGGCCTGCCAGTTTGGCGATGGCGGCGATGGCGGCAGCGTCGGTCACATCGAGGCGATGCGCTTCGATCCCTTCGGCCTGAAGGGCGGCGACGGCGTTGGTGTTGATGTCGGTGGCGATGACGCGCGCGCCTTCGGCCTTGAAGGCGCGGGCGGTGGCGAGGCCGATCCCGGCGCCCGAGGCGGTGCAGAAGGCGGTTTTGCCCTTGAGGCGCATGGTCATGTCCCTTTTCCCTTTGCCCGGCAGTCAAGCGGATGCTTGGACGGCGGGCAAGGGCAAACTGACATGTTAGTCAGAGTTCGTTCAGGATTCGCGCTGCTTCGGCCCTTGGATCGGTCAGGGTGGCGCGGTCTTCGCCGGGGTGAAAGCGGGCGCGGGTGGCGGTGGGCATGGGGGCCGGTTGCGCGATGACGATGCGGGGGCCGTGCTTTGCGCTTTCGGTGGCCCAGGACCGGGCAAGCGCGATCTGGGCAGCCTTGGTCGCGCCGTAGGCGGCGTGGAATTTCTCGCCGCCCTTGGGATCATCGAGGAACAGGGCGGTGCCTTGGGTAGTGGCGCGCAGAAGCGGGTCGATCATCGGGATCAGGGTGCCTGTGGCGCGGGTGTTGGTGGCAATGGATTTGTCCCAGTCCTTGGTATCAAGGCTGCCGGCCGGGGCAAGGGGGGCGGCATGGATCGCAGCATGCACCCAGAGGTCGAGATGACCCCAGCGATCATGAATCGACCGGCACAGATGGCGCATCGCATCATCGTTGGTGATGTCCATCGGGGCGAGGGTCAGGCCGCCCGCGCCGGGCAGACCTGCGGATTTGACGCGGTCATCCAGTTCCTCCAACGCGCCCACGGTGCGGGCGACGGCCACCACATGCCAGCCGCGCAGGGCCAGTTGTTCGGCGAGGGCAGCGCCAAGGCCGCGCGAGGCACCGGTGACAAGGGCGATCTTCTGGGTCATGGAGCTGTTCTCTTGGCTGGCCGGGCTTTGGGTATTTGGACCAAGGTGATGGGGTCGGTGCGGGTTTCCCGGACGGGCCAATCCGGCTGCGGTTGGGGCTGTTGCAGTTGGGGCTATTGGGCCGCCTTCATCTGGAAGCCTTCTTCGATCTTGTCCGAGGGGGCGACCGGGTAGTCGCCAGAGAAGCAGGCGTCGCAGTAGCGGGGATTGGCGGGATCGCGGCCGGCGGCTTCGCCTGCGGCGCGGTAAAGGCCATCGAGTGAGACGAATTTCAGGCTGTTTACCCCGATCCAGTCGCGCATTTCATCTTCGGACATGTTGGCGGCCAGAAGTTTGCCGCGTTCGGGGGTGTCCACGCCATAAAAGCAGGGCCATGCGGTGGGCGGCGATGCGATGCGGAAATGCACCTCGGCGGCGCCTGCATCAAGGATCATGTCCTTGATCTTGCGCGAGGTGGTGCCGCGGACCACGGAATCGTCCACCAGGATCACGCGCTTGCCCTTGATCAGGGCGCGGTTGACGTTCAGCTTCAGTCGCACGCCCATGTTTCGGATCTGTTCGGTGGGTTCAATGAAGGTGCGGCCCATATATTGGTTGCGGGTGATCCCAAGGCCGAAGGGGATGCCGGATTCGGCGGCATAGCCGATGGCGGCGGGGGTGCCGCTGTCGGGGACGGGGCAGACGAGATCGGCCTCGACGGGTGCTTCGCGGGCCAGTTCCACGCCGATCTGGCGGCGGGTTTCATAGACCGAATGGCCGCCAAGCATGCTGTCAGGGCGCGAGAAATAGACGTGTTCAAAGATGCAGAAGCGGGATTTGGCGGGCGAGAAGGGGCGGAAGGTTTCCACCTTGTCGTTCTCGATGACCACCATTTCGCCGGGTTCGATTTCACGGATGAAATCGGCGCCGATGATGTCCAGCGCGCAGGTTTCCGATGACAAGGCCCAGCCGTGATCGGCAATGCGGCCAAGGACGAGCGGGCGCACGCCCAGCGGATCGCGCACGCCGATGAGTTTGGTGCGCGTCATCGCCACGACGGAAAACGCGCCCTCGACCCGGCGCAGCGCATCCTTGATGCGTTCGGGGATGGTTTTCTGGATCGAGCGGGCCATCAGGTGGATGATGCATTCCGAATCCGATGAGGATTGGAAGATCGAACCCCGTTCGATGAGTTCGCGGCGCAGGGCGGACGCGTTGGTCAGGTTGCCGTTATGGGCGATGGCGGCCCCGCCCATGGA
The DNA here is from genome assembly GCA_958439195.1 of uncultured Paracoccaceae bacterium. Classification (GTDB taxonomy): domain Bacteria; phylum Pseudomonadota; class Alphaproteobacteria; order Rhodobacterales; family Rhodobacteraceae; genus Paragemmobacter. The sequence goes on along the minus strand of OY288162.1, from coordinate 15,961 downwards.
AAATTCGCCAAAGAAAGGCTGCACATCGCGGATGGCGGTCGCGCCCTTGGAGCCGGCGGTGGAATAGCGGACATGGCCGATGGCCAGTTCACCGGGCAGCGTGTCCATGACGTCGGCCTTGGTGAAATTGTCGCGGACATAGCCGAAGCGGCGGGCCGAGTTGAAACCGTGTTCGGGGTCGTAGGTGACGATGCCGCCCGCCTCTTGCCCGCGATGTTGCAGGGCGTGCAGACCAAGCGCCACGAAGTTGGCCGCATCAGCGACGCCGATCACGCCAAAAACACCGCATTCCTCCTTCAACTTGTCATCATCGAAGGGGTGGGAGAGGAAGGGGCGCATGGGGCCTCCGAATCCGGGGATGTGTGTGGACCCTGATCTAGTGCTTTGTCATGCCAGTGTCACGCCCCCATTGCCGCGCTGCGGCGGTGCGGCGGCGCACAGAGGGGTATGGAGGCGCGATCAGCCAGAGGTGGAGGGCGCGGTTTCGGCTGGCGCGGCTTCGCCCACGCAGACCTGTGTCAGGTCATTGTAGCGGGCGACGATCCAGCCGGGGGCGTCCGACGGGATTTGCGCGTCGATATTGTCCTGAAACGAGGCGAATACCTTTGCAGAGCGGCTGTTATCGACCATCGGGATCGCCTCGGCGGCGACGGCGCGGTCGTAGACGAGGAAGGCCACGGCCACCAGAAGGACGCCGCGCACGACGCCGAACAGAAAGCCCAGCCCCTGATCAATGCCGCCAAGCGCGGTGCGATGGATGGCAGAGGACAACAGGGGCGTGAAGAGCGAGGCGATGATCAGCGCGGCGGCAAAGACCACGGCGAAGGCGGCGATGATGGACAATTCGCAACTGTCGCCGAGGAATTCACCGACGACGGGAAGTTCCTTGACCAGCGGTTGCACGGCGGCAGCGAAGAGGAAGGCCACAAGCGCGGCCCCGATCCAGCCGACGATGGCCATCGCCTCGCGCACGAAGCCGCGCGAATAGGCAAGGATGGCCGATAGCACGATGACGCCGGCAACCACCGCGTCGATCAGGGTAAAACCTTCCATCTGTCGTCCTGCTCCTGTCCTGCCGGGGCTTAACCTGCCCCGAACATCTCGCCCACAAAGGCCGTGAGGTCGGGCATCTGACGCACCCGCATCCCCGTGTCCACCCCAAGTTTGGAACGGTCCGGCGCAATTGCCTGTGAGAAACCAAGTTTCGAGGCTTCTTTCAACCTGTTTTCGGTCTGGCCCACCGGGCGCAGTGCGCCAGAGAGAGAGATTTCGCCAAAAAGCACCATGTCAGCGGGCAGGGCCACATCTTCGCGGGCGGAAAGCAGCGCGGCGGCGACGGCAAGATCGGCGGCGGGTTCGGAGACGCGCATGCCGCCTGCGACGTTCAGAAACACATCCAGCCCAGTAAAGGGGATGCCGCAGCGGGATTCCAGCACCGCAAGGATGGTGGAAAGGCGGCCGGAGTCGAGGCCCACAACCGTGCGGCGCGGGGTGCCGAGCGGGGAGGGGGCGACGAGCGCCTGAATTTCGGTAAGCACCGGCCTTGTGCCTTCGATGCCAGCGAATACGGCTGATCCGGGGCTGGACTGGCCACGATCAGACAAGAACAGCGCGGAGGGGTTGGTAACTTGGGCAAGGCCATCGCCGGTCATTTCAAACACACCGATTTCATCGGCGGGGCCAAAGCGGTTTTTCACCGCGCGCAGGATGCGGAACTGGTGGCCGCGTTCACCTTCGAAGTACAGGACGGTGTCGACCATGTGTTCCACAACGCGCGGACCGGCGATCTGGCCTTCCTTGGTGACATGGCCCACGAGGATCACGGCCACGCCGCGCCGTTTGGCGAAGGTGACCAACTCATGCGCGGCGGCGCGCACCTGAGAGACGGAACCGGGGGCGGCCTCGACCGTGTCCAGCCACATGGTTTGGATGGAATCGATCACCGCCAGTTGCGGGCGTTCGGCATCCAGCGTTGTCAGGATGTCGCGCAGGGCAGTTTCTGCCCCCAGCGCGACGGGGGCATCCGTCAGGCCAAGGCGTTGGGCGCGCATACGGACCTGGGCCGCGGCTTCCTCGCCCGAGATATACATGCATTTCAGGCCCTTGCGGGCAAAGCTGGCGGTGGCTTGCAGCAGGAGGGTGGATTTGCCGATGCCCGGATCACCCCCCACGAGGATGGCCGAGGCGGGGACAAGGCCGCCACCCAGGACGCGGTCAAATTCATCCATCCCCGACGCGGCACGCGGGGGCGGGGCTTCTTCTGTCGCCAGATCGGTCAGTTGGATGGTGCGGCCCTTGGCGCCCAACGATTTGGGGCCGGTGGAAAGCGGCGCCTCTTCGATGATGGAATTCCACGCGCCGCAGGCATCGCATTTGCCCGCCCATTTGCGGTGGACCGCGCCGCAGGCGGTGCAGGTGAAGGCGGGGGCGGATTTGCTCATGCCCCTTGGGTAGCGGTTGGGGGGGCGGTGTTCAAGTGTGGCGACTGGGGCGCGGACGGTGGGCGAGGACAAGCGACAGGATCACGCAGGCGGTGAAGAGCCACAGGCCCCAGGCGGTTTCGACGGTGCCAATGCCGGTGCCTTTTGCCAACACGATGTAGAGAGCGATAAGGAAGATGTCGGCCATCGCCAATCGCCCCATCACGCGCAGGGCGGGCAGGGCGCGCGGGGAGAGGAGGCGGAGGTCGATAAGAGCCAGGCCCACCACCTTGGCGTAGGGGGCAACAAGGGCGAGCAGCGCCACAAGCAATGCAAGGGCAGCGTCGGTTTCCCACAGCGATTGCAGGCCGGTGATGACCGAGATTTCAGACAGACCAAAGAGCGGCAAAAGCCCGGCGCGCAAGAGGGGCGCGAACCATGCGACGGGGAACAGGATCAGCAGCGACAGGTTCAGGATCACGGGTGCGCGCATTGCCCCATTGAGAGGCAGGCGGGGGTGCGGCGCAAGTTATTTTGCCGGTTTGGGCAGTTGCACGACGGTGGTGTCGCGGGGATCATCCGCCTCGAGCGCGTAGCCGAGTTGGGGCAGGATTTCGCGCAGATCGGCCTCAAGCCGCTTGATCTGCTGTTCGGCCTGCCGCTCTTCGGCCTCGATATCCGTGAGCCAGCGCCGCAGTTCGTCGGTGGTCTGGCGGGCAAGGGTGATGCGGTCGGTCAGGGCCTGCACCTCTTCCTGACGCTGTTTCAGGAAATCACGGGCGCGGGCGACGCGGGCGTCCGAATAAGTGCGGGCAAGATCGCGTGTCTGAAAGCTCATTTCAGCGGCGAGTTGCAGCAGTTCGGGTTCCAGATGGGCCAGGTCCGGGTGTTGGCGCAGGTGGTTCAGACGGGCGCGCAGGGTTTCAAATTCGCCCGACAGGGCAAAGACCCCGGCCCGGTCGGTTGCATGGGCGATGCGATAGGCGTGGGCCACATCCTCCAACCCCATGGCGAAGGTGCGGTGGCTGCGTTCCAGCCGGGCCATGCGGGTGTTGGCGGGCAGCACAAGGCAAATGAGTGCCATAAGGGCGTTCAGGCCGAGTTGGACCCACAGTCCGGCGGCAGGCAGGGGCGTGGAGCCAAAGGACAGTTGCAGGTTGGGCCAGGGCAAGTGGCCAAGCGCGCAAAGAAGGCTGGTCCCGGTGAGAGCAAGGGTGAGGAGGGCCACAAGGCCGTGGGCGGCCGATTGCATGGCACGCAGGGCAACACGCAGATTGCCAGACAGGATGGGGGACATTGGCAGGACTCATACACTCGTAACCACGGCGCTTAGGCAAACGCGGGCCGGGGGGATTCGGCAAACATTTTCGTGATGTTCGGGGTTTGGCGTGGCCAGTCCCGCAGTAACCGGTGCGATTGTTGCGGATATGGAAACGATCAGCCGACGAAAAGGATGACGATCGCGGTGGCAGGCAGAACCCAAAGGAGGGTGCCGACAATCCAGTGACCCCAGATCGGCGCGGGCCATTCGCCCACAACGTGCCGCGCCCAGGCCCAGACCAGCCAAAGCCAGCACAGCATGGAAAAGATCAGGCTGGTTTGTTGCAGTTCTACATAGGCGGGGCGCCAGGGCAGGATCAGCCAGAGGCAGAAACCGCAAGCAAACAGAGCAAGCAGGGCCGCGCCTTCGACGCGCTGTCGCCAGCCTGCGATGGCGGCGACGGCGATGGCGGCGGGAATGGCGGCGACCAGGCCACGGATCAGGCCGGACCCGGACAGGAGCATCAGCGCCTGTTCGGCCCATGCCTGCATCAGCGCACCGCGGCGATGGGGCCGGTGGCGCGTCCGTGGATGAATTGCTGGACGTAGGGGTCTGGCGTGGCATCAAGGTCGGCCACTGGCCCGGTCCATTGGATTACGCCGTCGTGCAGCATGGCCACACGGTCGGCGATGGCGCGGACCGAGGACATGTCATGCGTGATGGTCATGGCGGTGGCCCCCATTTCCGTCACGATTTCACGGATCAGGTCATTGATCACCCCGGCCATGATCGGATCAAGCCCGGTGGTGGGTTCGTCGAAGAAGATGATTTCGGGTTCTGCTGCGATGGCACGGGCAAGGCCCACGCGTTTCTGCATCCCGCCCGACAGTTCGGCGGGATAGAGATCGGCGGTTTCGGGTTTGAGGCCCACACGGCGCAGCTTTTCGATGGCAATTTCACGCGCCTCGGCCTTGGGCCGCTTTCCGGGGCCACGCATCAGGCGAAAGGCGACGTTTTCCCAGACGCGCAGGCTGTCGAACAGCGCGCCGCCCTGAAACAGCATGCCAAAGCGGGCCAGAAAGGCATCGCGGTCGCCTTTGGTGACGTCCTGCCCGTCCAGCGTGATGGTGCCCGCATCATGGTGGACAAGGCCGAGGATGCATTTGAGCAGAACCGATTTTCCGGTGCCCGATCCGCCGATGATGACCATGCTTTGGCCTGACGGGATGGTCAGGTCCACCCCGCGCAGGACGCGGTTCTTGCCAAAGGTCTTGGTGACTGCGGACAGGGTGATCATGCGGTGAAGAACAATTCGGTCAGGATGTAATTGGTGGCGAGGATGAGAACAGAGGCCCCGACCACGGCGGATTTTGTAGCAGCCCCCACACCTTGCGCGCCGCGACCGGAATTCATGCCATGATAGCACCCCATCAGGGCCACGATAAATCCGAAGGCAGCCCCTTTCCACAGGCCCGAGACGACATCCCAGCTTTCAAGGAAGTCGTAGGTGTTTTGCAGGTAGGTTGTCGAATTGAACCCAAGGCGGTTCACCCCCACCAGCCAACCGCCCGCGATGCCGATGGCATCGCCCACGCCGACCAGCACGGGAACCGCCAGCGTGGCCGCCAGAACGCGCGGCACGGCAAGGTATTTGATCGGATTGGTGGACAGGGTGGCCAGCGCGTCGATCTGTTCGGTGACCTTCATTGTGCCAAGTTCCGCTGCGATGGAGGATGCAACGCGGGCGGCCACCATCAGGCCGCCAAGAACGGGGCCAAGTTCCCGCACCATGCCGATGGCGACAATGGAGGGGACAACGGCTTCCGCGTTGAACCGTGCCCCGCCGGAATAGATTTGCAACGCCAACGCGCCGCCGGTGAAAACGGCGGTCAGGCCGACGACGGGCAGCGAAAACCAGCCGATCTGCATCAGGGCATGCAGGAATTCGCGCGGATAGAAGGGGGGGCGAAAAAGATGACCGATGATCTGTGCGGCAAAGATCACCACCCGGCCAATCGCGGCAAGGGCGGCCAGAACGGGGCGGCCTATGGCGGCAAGGGGGGCGGTCAGCGCGGTCATGCCTGACCTGCATTGGTGCCTGCGGTGTGACCTGCGGTGCTGCGGTCGATGTAGCGCCGGGTGTAGCGGGGACCGAGGCCGGTCAGTATTTCGTAGCCGATGGTGCCTGCCACGGCGGCAAGGTCATCGACGCCCTGATGTGGACACAGAATATCAAGGCTGCGCGGCACCTGTGGCAGATGGGTGATGTCGGCGGTGATCAGGTCCATCGACACGCGACCCAGCAAGGGGACCGGCGTGTCACCATCCCAAAGCGTGGCCTTGCCCGACAGGGTGCGTGGCAGGCCATCGGCATAGCCTGCGGCCAGGGTGGCGACGAGGGTGGGTTTGGTCGCCGTCCAACCGCAGGCATAGCCCACCGTTTCGCCCGGTGCGACATCGCGTGTCTGGATCACGGGCAGGGACAGGGTGACGGTGGGATGGGCCTGTGCAAAGGGCTGACCGCCATAAAGCCCGATGCCGGGGCGGGTCAGATCAAAATGGTAGTCGGCGCCGAGGAGGATGCCACCCGTGGCCGCGAAGGACCGGGGAATGCCCAGGCCATCGGTCATGGCATGGAAATTCGCCAGTTGCAGCGGGTTCATCGGATGATCGGGTTCATCCGCGCAGGCGAGATGGGACATCAGAAGTTCCGGGCCTGCGCCCAGCACGATGGGGGCCACGGCCTGCCATTCGGCAGGTTCCATCCCCAGGCGGTTCATCCCGGTATCAAGCTGGATGCCAAAGGGGTGGCGCGGCAGCGATTCCAGATGCCGGGTGACCTGCTGAAGCGAATTGAGCATCGGCGTGAGGTCGAGATCATGGATCATCTCGGTGTCGCCGGGCATGTGGCCGCCTAGGATGGCGATCTGCGGGCCGGGGCCAAGGGCCTGGCGCAGGGCGGCTCCTTCTTCGGCCACGGCAACGAAGAAACGGCGTGCGCCCGCCCGTGCAAGGGCCGGGCCAGTGCGGGCAATGCCGGTGCCATAGGCATCGGCCTTGACGACGGCGGCGGTCTGCACGCCGGGGGCGGAACGGCGATCCAGCGCCTGCCAGTTGGCGGCGATGGCGTCGAGATCGATGGAGAGGGATGCGGTGGCCATGGTCCGGGGGTTTTCGGCAGGGGCGGGGCCGGGGTCAAGGGAATTCTGGGGGTGCGGCGGTCACAGGATGGTGCCGGGTGGGGAAAGGGGGGCTATGGCCCCCCTTTTGCCCGCGAAACAGTGCCGCCGATCAGTCCGGCAGGCCGATCAGTCGCGTAGGCCGATCAGTCACGTAGGCCGGCCATCGCGCGGTCAAGATGGACATAGCCGCCATCAACGAACAACCACTGGCCCGTTGTATGGCCCGCCCTTGGTGACAGGGTGAACACCACGGTGTCGGCCATTTCGGTATCCAGCGTCATCCTCTGGCCCAACGGGATGCGGTTGGTGATTTCGGCCAGTTTCTCGGCGCGGTCGGGAAACGTGTCCAGCCAGGCATCATACATGGGCGTCAGCACCTCGGCCGGGATGACGGCGTTGACGCGCACACCGTGGGGGGCAAAGGCGGCGGCCCATTCGCGGGTCAGGCCAAGCTGTGCCGCCTTGGCCGCGACATAGGCCGAGGTGGAGCCTTGCCCGGTGACGGCGGTTTTGGACGAGATGTTGACGATGGCGCCGCGCTGCGCCTTGAGATCGGCCTGCAACAGATGCACGAGGGTGTAATAATGGATCAGGTTCTGGTCGAGCGAGGCGCGAAAGGCGGCGGGTCCGGCGTCCAGGCTGACGCCGTCGTTTGTGCCGGCATTGTTCACCAGGCCGTAGACCTGCCCCCAATGGGCATGAACCTCTTTCACGGCGCCTTCGATCTGGTCATCCTTTGACAGATCGACCTGCACCCACCCCGCCTTTGGCTGATCGGCACGCAGGTCGGCCAAAAAGACGCCATCCGGCGCGCGACGGGCAAGGATGACGGGGATCGCGCCTTCCTGTGCCAGACGGCGGCTGATTGCGCCGCCGATGCCCGATCCGCCACCGGTGACGATGACGACCTTGTTCTTGATCTGAAGGTCCATGTGCGTGTCCGGTCAGTATTGCGCCTGGCCGTCACCCTGCCACGGCTGTGCAAGGTTGCCAAAGCGGGTAAAGCGCCCTTCGAAGGACAATTCGACGGTGCCGATGGGGCCGTGCCGTTGCTTGCCGATCACCACCTCGGCCTTGCCGTGGACGCGGTTCATCTTGTCAAGCCATTCCGGGAATTTCGGATCGTCTTCCTGCGGTTTCAGGCGTTCGTGATAGTATTCGTCGCGGTAGACGAACATGACCACGTCGGCATCCTGTTCGATGGACCCGGATTCGCGCAGGTCCGACAGTTGCGGGCGCTTGTCATCGCGGGATTCCACGGTTCGGGATAGCTGTGACAGCGCCACGACGGGGATATTCAGTTCCTTGGCGATAGCCTTCAGCCCTTGGGTGATTTCCGACACTTCCTGCACGCGGTTGGTTTCGCCCCGCCCCGTGCCCTTGAGCAGTTGCAGGTAGTCGACCATCAGCACATCTAGGCCATGTGTCCGTTTCAGGCGGCGGGCGCGGGCGGCGACCTGGCTGATCGGCAGGGCGGGAGTGTCGTCGATATACAGAGGGCAGGATTCCAGCGATTTCGCCGCTTCGACAAAGCGGCGGAATTCCACCTCGGTCATGTCGCCGCGGCGGATCTGTTCGGACGGCACCTCGGACGCCTCGGACAGGATACGGGCGGCAAGCTGTTCGCTGCTCATTTCCAGCGAGAAGAAGCCGACGACGCCGCCTTCAACCGCGCCTTCGTTGCCATCATGGGTGCGGCCCCGGCGATAGGCCTTGGCGATGTTGAAGGCGATGTTGGTGGCAAGCGATGTTTTGCCCATCGACGGACGACCGGCAAGAATAAGGAGGTCCGACGGGTGCAGGCCACCCAGCTTGCGGTCCAGATCGACAAGGCCGGTCGAGATGCCGGCAAGACCGCCGCCGCGCTGATAGGCGGCGTTGGCGGAATTGACCGCCTCTGTCGTGGCGCGCAGGAATGACACGAACCCGCGTTGCGACACGCCCTGTTCACCCAGTTTATAAAGGCTTTGTTCGGCCTCGGTGATCTGTTCGCGGGGTTCTGACGTCACCTCGACCTTGGCCGCGCGGGCGGCTATGTCGCGGCCCAGGGCGATCAGTTCGCGGCGCACGGCCAGATCATAGATCATCTGGGCATAGTCGCGGGCCGCAAAGGACGAAATGGCAGCCCCGGCAAGCCGAACAAGGTAGGCCGGGCCGCCCAGTTCGCGTAGGCCTTCGTCATCTTCGAAAAACGGCTTGAGCGTGACGGGAGAGGCGAGGGCGTTCTTCTGGATGCGGGCTGCGGCCTTTTCGAAGATGCGCTGGTGGACCGGGTCGTAGAAATGATCGGCCTTCACCAAGGCGGCGATGCGGTCATAGATGTCATTATTGGTGAGGATGGCGCCAAGAAGCTGTTGTTCCGCCTCGATATTCTGGGGAAGGGATTCGGTATCGGGCTGGGGGGGCGCCGGAAGAGTGGGGCGCAGCGTGGCGATTTCGTTCATCTCTGCCTCGGGTCGGTTTGCCTGCGGAACAGCAGGGGTTTTTCCGGGGGCCTATGTGCCCCGGTTTCAAGCAGTGTAACAGGCTGGAACAACCCTGTGGATAAGGCGGGGTCGACTCGGCCTGTAGGGGATCAGGCTACCATATCTTGCGGGTGTTGTCCGTGCCGGGCACCGGAGAACGGAAATTTTCAGCCTGCGGGGCTGAGTCCCGCACATTCCTTGCACAGGCCATGCACAGGCCATCCACAGCTTTGCCCCCGGAAAACTTTTGGCTTACACGGATTTTCGTGCGTCTTGCCAGGCGCGGGGATCCTTCAGGAAGGTTTCCACCTCGGCCAGCGTTGCGGCGTCAAAGGCGCCGCTGGCCTGTGCCTCGGCCAGCACATCCCACCAGGTGCAAAGGTGATGCAGCGCCACGCCATGATCGGCCAGGCGTTGGGTGGTTTCGGGGAAAATGCCATAGTAGAAGATCACGGCGGTGTGGCCGCAGGTGGCCCCGGTTTCGCGGATCGCGTCGACGAAGGACAGTTTCGAACCGCCATCGGTTGTCAGGTCTTCGACCAGCAGAACGCGCTGGCCTTCAGACATCGCGCCTTCGATCCGGGCATTGCGGCCATAGCCTTTCGGCTTTTTGCGCACATAGGTCATCGGCAGGGCCATGCGTTCGGCGACCAATGCGGCAAAGGGGATGCCCGCGGTTTCGCCACCGGCGATGTTGTCAAACGCCTCGAACCCGGCGTCGCGCATGACGGTCACGGTCAGAAAGTCCATCAAGGTGGAGCGGATGCGCGGATAGCTGATCAGCTTGCGGCAGTCGATATAGGTGGGCGAAGGCAGGCCGGAGGCCAGTGTGAACGGCGTTTCGGCATTGAAATGCACAGCCTTGATTTCCAGCAGGGCGCGGGCGGTGAGGCGGGCGATTTCTTCTTTCGGGGGGAAGGCGGTGGGGATCATCTGGGCGGTTCCTGTCGGCAGCCCCCAAAATCTTTCAGCGAAGGATTTTGGGGGCGGGGCGAAGAATTTCGCCGAAAATTCTTCGGCGGGGGACGGGGCGGAAAATCTTTCCAAGATTTTCGCGGGTTCAGGCTTCGACGTGCCACTGCACCGGGAAGCCGGGATCAAAGACGGTGACGGGGCCGGCTTCGGTGAAAATCTTGGCTGGCCATTGGGCGGTGGTGCCTTTGGTAAGGGTGATGCGGTCTTCGTTCAGCGGCAGGCCGTAGAACCGGGGTCCATTCAGGCTGGTGAAGGCCTCAAGCCGGTCGAGGGCGTTCTCCTCGTCGAACACGTGGGCGAGGAGTTGCAGGGTATTGGTCGCGGTGAAACATCCGGCGCAACCGCAGGCATGTTCCTTGAGCGCGTCGACATGCGGCGCACTGTCGGTGCCGAGGAAGAAGCGGCCTTCGCCGCTGGTCGCAGCCGCGCGCAGGGCAAGGCGGTGCTTTTCACGTTTGGCAACCGGCAGGCAATAGTAGTGCGGCTTGATCCCACCCACGAGAATATGGTTGCGGTTGATGATCAAATGATGGGTGGTGATCGTGGCCCCAAGGTCATCGCCGCCGGCGCGGGCATAGGCCACGCCTTCCTCGGTGGTGATGTGTTCCATCACCACGCGCAGGCCGGGAATACGGCGACGCAAGGGATCGAGGACCGTGTCGATGAACACGGCTTCACGGTCGAAGATGTCCACCTCGGGTGTTGTCACCTCGCCATGCACGCAAAGGGGCAGGCCGATTTCGGCCATCTTTTCCAGAACGGCGGTGACGGTCGATAGGTCACGCACGCCACCGTGGGAATTGGTCGTGGCCCCGGCGGGATAGAGTTTGACCGCCTTGATCAGGCCAGAGGCATGGGCGGCGGCGACATCCGCAGGATCGGTGGTTTCGGTCAGATAAAGTGTCATCAGCGGTTCAAACGCCATGCCATCGGGCAGCGCCGCCAGGATGCGGTCGCGGTAGGCGGCGGCCTGATCCCCCGTCACGACTGGCGGGACAAGGTTCGGCATGATGATCGCGCGGGCGAAATGACGGGCGGTTTCGGGCAGCACCCCTTGCAACATCGCGCCATCGCGCAAATGAAGGTGCCAGTCGTCCGGGCGGCGGAGGGTAAGGCTTTGCATCATGGGTTGCGCGTAGCGCAACTGGCCTTCGCTTTCCAGCACAGAATGGCCCGTTATGCAGGCCGTCCGCCGGTGGCGTCAGTTGCGCATATCGTCGCTGGAGGATGTGCCAGAGGTGAGGGTGTCACCCTGCTGCACGCTGGACGGCAGGCCGAGGCGCGATTCCAATTCCAGCAGCTTGCGCCGGAAGCGGTATCCGCCCATGCGGGCCACCACTGACCGACAGACCATCAGGGCCAGACGCGGGCGTTGTGCCATTTCGGTCTTGCGCAGCATTCCCCGCAGATAGGGTGAATAGCGGCGGCGGATGCGCCACAGGCGGGCAAAGCCGACAGGATCAAGTCGCGCCTCGCAGGCGGCGGTCAGTAGATCGGGCAGGATGCCGGTCTGTTCGATTGCGGCCTCGATCGAATCGCCAAAGTGCCGCGCGGGCAAGGGCGTGACCCAATCGGCGCGGAACAGGGCGGCGTGCATGGCGTTTTCGGGCATTTGCGGATCAAACACCACAAAGACGCGCGACGCGCCTTCTGTCATGTCGGGCGCATAGCCGTAGCGGGTCGAAAAATCGAGACGGCGCAAACTGGTGTTGCGGTGATCCCAGCCGGTGATGGCGGGGTCAAGCGTGGCGCGCGGGCTGATGGCCAGAACGGTCGCCCCCGGCGCGCAGACGCAATAGGCGCAGGCGGCATAGCCCGCATCGCCCGCACCATAAAACAGGACACGGTCGAAATCTTCAAAGAATGCCTCGTCCACCAGCCGGTCGAAATAGCCCCAGACGGCAGGATCGCGGAACCAGGTTTCACCGTCGCAAATCAGGGTCAGGTGTGACCAGCCATTGGCCACGGCCACATCATGGCCAAAGGGCATTTGCCCTTTTCGCGCAAGGATTCGGTCAAGCGATTCGAAGGACACCAGCAGGATCGGGCCGTCATCGTGGAAATAGGCAGAATGACTTTTGCCCAGCGGTTCGAAATAGCCTTCTTCGGCACACAGCTCGTCGATCCTGGCAAACCATTGGTCACGGTCCAGCACGGGCTGCCGGTCAGACGATTCGGTTGGTCCCGCATCTTCGCGGTCCATGTCTGAAACATCGCCTTCGGCGCGGTCGTTCATCGGCGGCTGCCTTTTCTGCTCGGTCGGTCGCGGGCGTGTCCCGGACTCGGGTCTTGATACTCTGCCCTGCGTTGTAATGGCCGCAAACGGCAAGTTTGTGGCATGACTGGAGCGGAACGGGGCATTTGGAAAGCCGTTCGGTGGCGGGCTGGGCGGATTTTCGCAGGGTGGTCGGGTCAGTCGGGTGTGACTGCGTGGGTCCAGATCAGCCGTGCCTGATCGGCGGTAAGGTGGCGGGTGGGCCGGGTCATCAAGAGGCGACCGAACAGCGCGCGAAAGTCATCGTCGCGCATCAGATCCATGAACCTTTTGCGTCGCCAGTCAAAGGCCGCGCTGTGCAGGCGCGCAAGTTCGGGATCGGCCATCAGCGCGGCCCGTATCGCGTGGCTGTTCGGGGCCAAGATGGACCGATCCTCGGCATCGCAGAGGTTGCGGTCGATCCAGTAGCCCAGATCAAAGGCCGAAGCGTCACGATTGGCGCGGCCACGGTCGGCCTTGACCAGATACCCCTCTATCGACCCAAGCGCATAGTGATTGAGCTGCGCGAGGGCGTAATGCGGCTGCCCGAGCGCCGAGAAGATGCGCTGTGGTCCCCCCGGCAGCGGACGACCGGCGCAGTCGAACCAGCGCTGGCGGTCTGTCACCTGACCCTTGGGGCGATGCACGCCAGGTTGGCCGAAGCGGCCATCATTGCGATAGAGCGTCTTGAACATCACCGCACGCCAGGGCCAGTTCAGCGGGTCTGCTGCGGCGTGGGTAAAGGTTTCCGTCACCGGCACGTCGGTTAGGGTCACAACACCGGCATTGCCGAACATCCGCCATGTCAGGGTTATGGCATCCGCATTCGGCAGGGCATCAAGCAGGGCGGGGATGGTGCGGTCGCCCACGTGGATGTTCACGAATTCGTCGATGTCGAGGACCAGTATCCAATCGGCCGCCTTTGCAAGCGGATGGGTGGCTGCGGCCTTCAATGCCGACCATTGCGGCCCCCTGTCATTTGCCGCCCTGTCTTGCGGCGCATCGTTGCGGATGTGGGTCAGCCAGCCCATCGCGCCCAGCCGGTCCAGCATCAGATCGGTGCCATCCGTGCAATCGTTGGAAAAAACAAGGAAGTCGGTGATGCCCGCCGCGCGGTGATGCGCCAGCCATTCCAGCAGGAAACTGCCTTCATTCCGCACGGTAAGGATTGCCAGCACACGCATGGCAGAACCGATAGCATGGCCGACGGGGGAATGGGAACGGCCCCCTCCATTGGTCGCATGCGGGGCTATGGCGGGTTGACCCGCCAACAGGGCGGGGCCAAGCATGAATGGGGCCAGAATGGGGGATATGCGGTGCGGGACTTGCCAACATCCATTGATGCGGTGGAAACCCTTTTGTCGGGGCAGGGCTATGTCGCCTCTCGCGCGCTGGCCACTGTTGTTTTCCTGTCGCTCAGGCTGGGTCGGCCCCTGTTTCTGGAAGGCGAGGCGGGGGTGGGCAAGACCGAGATTGCCAAGGTGCTTGCCGCGTCCCTTGGGCGGCGGCTGATCCGGCTGCAATGCCATGAGGGGATGGATGCATCTTCTGCCGTTTACGAATGGAACTTCGCCGCGCAGATGATCGCCATCCGCACAGCCGAGGCCGGGGGTGGCGCTGACCGCGACACGCTGAAGGCAGAACTGTTCACCGAAGAGTATCTGATCGAGCGCCCGCTGCTGGCGGCGATGCGGCCGCAGGCAGGGGGGGCGCCGGTCCTGCTGATTGACGAACTGGACCGCAGCGATGAACCGTTCGAAGCCTTCCTGCTGGAGGCGCTGTCGGATTTTCAGGTGACGATCCCGGAACTGGGAACAATCACCGCACCTGAGCCGCCCATCGTGATCCTGACATCGAACCGCACGCGCGAGGTGCATGACGCGCTGAAGCGGCGTTGCCTGTATCACTGGGTGGATTATCCCGGTTTTGAGCGCGAGTTGGAAATCCTGCACGCCCGCGCGCCCGATGCGCAGGACCGGCTGAGCCGCGAGGTGGTGGCCTTTGTGCAGCGTCTGCGGTCCGAGGATCTGTTCAAGAAACCCGGTGTGGCAGAAACGATCGACTGGGCGAAATGCCTGTTGGCGCTGGATGTGATCCAGCTTTCGCCAGAGGTGATCGCCGACACTCTGGGGGCGATCCTGAAGTATCAGGATGACATTCAAAAGATTCAGGGGTCCGAGGCTAAAAAGCTGTTGGATGAGGTGAAGAAGGGGTTGGTCTTCGCGTGACTTTGCCCCTTCACCTTGGCCCAAATACTCATCTTGCCCGTCCAGTCGCCTGCGGGCGGGTTCGTGTTGGGCGCCGCACGGGTGGGCGGGATTCGGTCCCGGCTTCGGCCCAACGGGGGCGTTTGGATGAATGATCTGGCGCTGCCCGATGACGGCAAGCTGTCGCACAATATCGCGCATTTCGCCCGCGCGTTACGCCGTGCGGGGCTGCCCATCGGGCCGGGGCGGGTGATTGATGCGATCCGCGCGGTAGAGGCGGCGGGGTTCACCGAAAGGGTGGATTTCTTCTGGACGCTGCATGCCTGTTTCGTCAGCCGCCCGGAACAGCGGGCGGTATTTGAACAGGTGTTCCGGCTGTATTGGCGCGATCCGCAGTTTCTGGAACAGATGATGACGCTGTTGTTGCCCGCCGTGCGTGGGGTGCAGGAGGAGCGTCTGGCGGATGCCGCCGAAAAGCGCGCGGCAGAGGCATTGCTGGACGGGCAGGGGATCGACATTCCCGCCCGCGACACGCCAGGGCCGGAAAGCGAGGATCGGGTCGAGATCGACGCCACGGCCACCATGTCGCATGAGGAACGGCTAAAGACGCTGGATTTCGAACAGATGACTTTGGCCGAGGTGGCCGAGGCCAAGCGGATGCTGGCGCGGTTGGCCCTTCCGGTGCGTCCCCTGCTGACACGGCGGATGGTGGGCGATCCGGGCGGGCATCGGATCGACGGGCGGCGCACCTTGCGCGCGGCCCTGCGGCAAGGGGGCGAGGTGACGCGTCTGGCGATGAAATCGCCGGGGATGCGCTGGCCCAATCTTGTGGTGCTGTGCGACATTTCCGGTTCGATGAGCCAGTATTCCCGCCTGGTGCTGCATTTCGTTCATGCGGTCGCCAACCGAAAGGGGCAGGGATGGGCGCGGGTTCATGCCTTCACCTTTGGCACGCGGCTGACAAATATAACGCGGCATCTGCGGAACCGCGATGTCGATGCCGCGTTAAAGGCAGCAGGTGCAGAGGCACAGGATTGGTCGGGCGGGACGCGGATCGGGTCGTGTCTGCGCGGGTTCAACCGCGACTGGTCGCGCCGGGTGCTGGGGCAGGGGGCTGTGGTTTTGCTGATCACGGATGGATTGGACAGGGATGACACCGGCGCCTTGGCGACCGAGATGGAGCGTTTGCATCTGTCC
>OY288161.1 GCA_958439195.1 uncultured Paracoccaceae bacterium | reverse complement strand
AGGACACGCTCGATCTGGCGCGGCAGGCGGTGCCGATCGTGGCCGAACAAGGCCGGGGCATCGTGACCTATGACCGTGGGTTGAATTCCGCCGATCAGGTGGCGCGGCGCGAAGGGGTGCCAAGGGCCACGATTTTCCGCGTGCTGGACAGCGAGGGTGAGTCCATCCCCAAGATGCGCAACTATCTGGACCGTGCAGCCTTTAAGGCGGCGCAAGAGGGGCGGGTGTTGGTGATCGGTCGGGCGCGGGCGGAAACGGTGGCTGCGATCCTGGAATGGACGGTGGAGGGGCGGGCGGCATCGGTGGCGCTGGCCCCGATTAGCGCGGTATTGGAAAAGCCACCAAGTCCTTGAGGACGCTGCTTTAACCTGTAGAGCCTGCGGTTTTGGGCTGTGCCGCTGCTGGTGCAGGCGGTGGTGCAGCAGGCTGTGCATACGCGCGGTGGGTTGGTGGGCCGTTAAGGTTAACGTATCAAGGTTCATTCATCGTCAAGGCGAGCGGTGAGTCGCGGGCTGGATGCAGGTCTTGGAGGCAGGTCGGGGTGGTGACGCGCGACGCCCTGTTGCGGCCAAGGGGGGCGAAGAATTTTCGAAGGAAATTTTTCGCCCGGCGTGAGCTGGTCAGGGAGTGCGACGACAGCCCCACAATCTTCGGCGAAGATTTTGGTGATCCTTCAGGGACGGGTCGGAAGCGAAGTATTTTCCGGGGAAATTCTTTGCCCTTCCGGTCGGTCAGCCATTCCCACGCCGGGTGAAAAGGCCCGCATCTTCCGCCGCGCGCCGCAGGGCGCGGGATTTGTTGACGGTTTCCTGATATTCGGCTTCGGGGTCGCTGTCATAGACCACGCCGCCACCCGCCTGAATATAAAGGGTTTCGTCCTTCAGCACGGCTGTGCGCAGGGCGATGCAGAAATCCATCTCGCCATTGCCGGCGAAATAGCCGACGCCGCCGCCATAGACGCCGCGCTTTTCGGGTTCCAGTTCGTCAATGATTTCCATCGCACGCACCTTGGGCGCGCCCGAGACGGTGCCCGCAGGCAGGCCCGCCAGCAGAGCGGACAGGGCATCTTCGCCTTCGGCAATCTGGCCCACCACATTCGAGACGATATGCATCACGTGGGAATAGCGTTCGATGATGAACTGTTCCGTCGGGCGCACGCTGCCCACCTTTGCCACGCGGCCCACATCGTTGCGGCCCAGATCCAGAAGCATCAGATGTTCGGCCAGTTCCTTCTGGTCGGCCAGCAGATCCGCCTCAAGCGCGCGGTCTTCTTCCGGGGTGGCCCCGCGTTTGCGGGTGCCTGCGATGGGGCGCACCGTCACCTCGCCATCGCGCAGACGGACGAGGATTTCAGGGCTGGCCCCCACCACCTGAAACCCGCCGAAGTTGAAGAAGAACATGAAGGGCGAGGGGTTGGTGCGTCGCAAGGAGCGATAAAGCGCAAAGGGTGGCAGTTCGAACCGCTGCGACCAGCGTTGCGACGGGACGACCTGAAAGATGTCGCCCGCGCGGATGTAATCCTTGGCCTTTTCCACGGCGGCCTTGTAGCCGTCATGGGTGAAGTTCGATGTCGCCTCGCCCACCGGCGCCACCTCGCCGAAATCGCGCTGGGCGGGGGGGGCGCGATCCAGATCGCGCAGCGCGTCCATCACCCGTTCCGCCGCCTGGGCATAGGCGGCGCGGGCCGACAGGCCAGAGGCCACCCAGGCCGGGGCCACGATGGTGACATCACCCTTGACGCCATCCAGCACGGCCACGATGGAGGGGCGCATCAGCACGGCATCGGGCAGGCCCAGCGGATCGGGGTTCACGCCGGGCAGGTGTTCCACCAGACGGATCATGTCATAGCCCAGATAGCCGAACAGGCCCGACGCGATGGCGGGCAGGTCTTCGGGCAGGTCTACCCGGCTTTCGGCAATCAGCGCGCGCAGGGTTTCCAGCGGATGGCCTGGCAGGTCGGCAAAGGCGGCGGGGTCAAACCGCGCCTCGCGGTTGATGCGGCTGGTCTGGCCGTGGCATTGCCAGATCAGATCGGGTTTCATCCCCACCACGGAATAGCGGCCCCGCACCTCGCCCCCGGTCACGCTTTCCAGCATGAAGGTGTCGGCCCGCGCCTCGGCCAGCTTGAGCATCAGCGAAACCGGCGTATCGAGATCGGCGGCGATGCGGGCATGGACCACCTGGTTGCGGCCTTCGGCCCAACCGCGTTCAAACGCCTCGAATGAGGGTTCCAGTTTCATCGTGTCAGTTCATCTGGGCGTGGACCGCGTTGATGGCGGTCTGGTCGATCTGGATGCCCGCCTCGTTCGACAGGGCATTGGTGAACAGGGTGAAGGCATCCTGTGCCAGGGCCTGCCGGGCGCGGAGTTCGATGGAATCCACCAGCGCGGCGGCGTCCTCACCTTCGGTCTCGGCGGGCTGGATGTTGTCAAGGCGGACAAGGCCGGTAAAGCCGTCCCCCTGGATCACCTGCACCTCGCCCTCGGTCATGGCAAAGACGGTGGGCAGCAGGGTGGCGGGGGTGTTTTCGACAAATCCGTCGCGGGTGATGGCGCGGGTGACGCTGACGATGCCAAAGCCGCCCAATGCGGCGCCGCCCTGCACCTCGGTCAGGATGGCGGCGGCGCGGTCGGACAGCGCCTTGGCGGTGGCGTCGGCCTGCCAACCGGCGACCACATCGTCGCGCGCCTCATCCAGCGGGATCGGCGTGGGCGGCACGATGGCATCCAGCCGCAGTGCGACGATGCCGCCATCGGCAAGCTGGATCACCTCGGGGAAATCGCCTTCGGCCAAGGCGTCGGCCGCTTCGCGGAAGGCGGGATAGGCGGTGATGCCTTCGGGCGTGTCGGTGGCGATGTAGTCAACGGTGGCCAATTCCATCGCGGTCTCCTGAGCGACCTCTTCAAGATCGGCACCCGAGGCGAGGAGATCGTCGATTTCTTCGATCCGTGCGCCGATGGCGCGGCGTGCGGCATCGGTGCGGAGTTCGGCGCCAAGCGTTTCCTGCGCGTCTTCGAAGCTGGTTTCCTGCGCGGCAAGGATGGCGTTCATGCGGAACAGGGCAGGGCCAAGGTCGGATTGCACCGGGCCTGCAACGCCCGGTTCCGTCAGGGCAAAGACCGCGTCACCGGCGGCGCCCAGATCGGTTTGCGCCACATCGCCAAGGTCGATGTCATCCAGTGTCAGGCCGCGTTCGGCGACCAGATCGTCAAAGCTCACCTCGCCTGCGTCAAGCCGTGCCTTGGCAGCCTGTGCCTGGTCTTCTGTTGGGTAGACAAGCCGTTCGACAAGGCGTTTTTCGGGGATCATGAATTCGTCGATGCGTTCCTGATACAGGTCGCGCAACGCCTGTTCGTCCACCTCCATCGTCGGGGCCAGCGATTCGGGCAACAGCGCGACATAGGTGATGCGCTTGGCTTCGGGGCGGGTGAAGCGGTCGATATTGGCGTCGTAATAGGCTTGCAGTTCGGCATCTGTCGGCGCGACGATCGGGGTGGTCAGGTCTGCCTCGGTCAAAGACAGAAGCGAAAAGCCGCGGCGTTCCCCCGCCCAGGCGGACAGACGGTCCACCACGGCGGGCGGGGCGGTAAAGCCGCCGACGATGGCCCCTTGCAGGATGGAGCGGGCCACATCGCTGCGGATGCCCGCTTCGAACTGTGCCTCGGTCAGGTTGTTGCGTTCCAGGGTGAAGCGATAGGTGTCACGGTCAAAGCTGCCCGCTGTGCCCTGAAAGGCGTTCATTGCAGTGATTTCCGCAGCAATGGTGGCGTCCCCGGCAGAAATGCCGATTCGGTCGGCTTCATTGTCAAGGGCGGTGCGGGTGATGACGGTTTGCAGCACCCGCTGGTCCAGGCCGAAAGCCTGCGCCTGGGCAAAGGTGATGGGCTGGCCGAACTGGGCCGAGATGGCATCCATTTCCTGCCGGAGGGCGCGGGCGTAATCGGTCATCTCGATGTCGCGGTCGCCGACACGGCCGATGGAGGTGAGGCCGCCGCCAAAATTGGTGACGCCAAAGCCGCCCAGCCCGATCATCACAAGAACAAGGATGATCCAGACAAACAGGTTGCCGATCTTCATCTTCTTGCGGGGCTGGTCGGGGGTCGGTGCTTTGGCCATCGGTCGCGCCTTTGCGGGCTGTTGGGTGGTCAGGGTTGCGGCTTGTCTAGTGGGTCGGCGCGCGCGGGGCAAGCGGGGCTAGGGGCGGAAGGCGGCAAGCCTGTGGAACATCTCGGTGATCCCCGCGCCATCGACATTGGCAAAGGCGATGCGCAACTGGCGGCGGCCGTCCGGGCTGCCTGGGGGCTGGAACATGGTGCCGGGCAGCATGAGAAGCGCTGCTTCATGGACCAGGCGTTTGGCCAGCACGTCGGAGGCCATGTCGAACGGGTGTTCGACATAGGCGAAATACGCCCCGCACCCCAGCAGCTTCCAATCGGGCAGGGCGGCGAAGCCCGTTGTCATGGCGGCGCGGCGCGACAAGATCTCATGCCGTTCGCCCGCCACCCATTGCGCAAGGTTGCGCATCCCCCAAAGCGCGCCGATCTGGCCCAGTTGGCTTGGGCAGATGGCGACGGTGTCGAGGAATTTCTCGACCTCGGCCAGCCGTGCGGTGCTGGCTGTGATGGCGCCGACGCGGTGGCCGGTCAGGCGATAGGCCTTGGAAAAGCTGTAAAGCTGGATCAGCGTGTCGTCCCAGTCGGGATCGGTGAACAGGTCGTGCGGGCGGCCGCCGGTTTCATACGAATGCCGGGCGTCGAAATCGCGGTAGGTTTCATCGACGATCAGGGCAAGGTCATGGGCGCGGCACAGATCGCGGAAGGCGGCAAGGGTGGCGGCGGGGTATTCCACGCCGCCGGGGTTGTTCGGGCTGACCAGCACGATGGCGCGGGTGCGGGGCGTGATCCGGCGGGCGGCGTCTTCGGCCTGCGGGATCAGGCCGGGGCCTGCGGGCAGGGGGATGGTGGTGACACCCTGCATATCCAGCCACATCTTGTGGTTGAAATACCACGGCGTTGGCAGGATCACCTCATCCCCGTGGCCCGCAAGGGTGGACATGACCGCGGTAAAGGCCTGATTGCAACCCTGGGTTATGGCGACCTGAGTATCGGTGACGGTGCCGCCATAGGCTGCGGACCATTGCGCCGCAATTTCGGCCCGCAATGCGGGAAGGCCGAGGACTGGGCCATAAAGATGCGCGGCGTCGTTGTGCAGCGCGGCATCCGCCAGCGCCTGACGCAGGCCCAGCGGCGGCGGGTCGACCGGGGCGGCCTGGCTTACGTTGATCAGGGGACGATCCGGCGCAAAGCTGACCCCGGAAAGCCAGCGCCGCGCCTCCATCACCGGGGGCGGATCGGTGGCGGCCATTGCGGGGTTCAGGGGCAGGGTCATGGGGGGGCATCCTTCGGCTTTGGGTCGATGCAGTCTAGGCTGCCATCCGGGCGCACGCGCCTGTCAATTTGCACAAGACAGGCCCGGTTTGCGACAGGCGGGGCGGGCAAATTGCGCAAGATGCCCGGCGTTGGCACGGGGGGCAAGGGTCGCATGGGTATTTGGACCAAGGTGAAACGGCCTATTCATCTTGGTAAAAATACCCATCTTGCGACAGTCGGGCCGGGTGCGCCGATCTTTGTCAATCCGTGCCGCGGAAAGGCTGCACATATTGCAGCGCCATGTCCCAGGGGAAAAAGATCCATGTGTCCTGGCTGACCTCGGTCACGTAGGTATCGACCTGCGGTTTGCCGTGGGGTTTGGCATAGACCGTGGCGAAATGGGCCTTGGGATACAGGCGGCGGACCAGTTCCAGCGTCTTGCCGCTGTCGACCAGATCATCGACGATCAGGATGCCGGTGCCATCGCCCATCAGGTCTTCTTGCGGGGCCTTGGTGACGCGGGCCTCGGTCTGGGATTGGTGGTTGTAGGATTTCACGCTGATCGTATCCACGACGCGAATGTCCAATTCGCGGCTGACGATCATGGCGGGCACCAGACCGCCACGGGTGATGCCGACCACGGCCTTCCAGCTGCCGCCTTCGCCCGGACCCTTGCCATCCATCCGCCAGGCCAAGGCGCGGGCATCGCGGTGGATCTGGTCCCACGACACGTGGAAGCCCTTTTCATGCGGCAGGCGTTCGGCAGACATGGCATGCGTCCTTTCGGGTGGCGGCTCAGGTGGCGGCGATCTTCAGGCCGAGCAGGGCGAGGATGCCGCCGAAGCTGCGGTCGATATAGAGTTTGAAACGCTGATAGGTGCGGCGCGGGCCTGCAAAGCTGAAGGCGCGGGCAACCGTCAGGGTGCAGGCCAATTCGTTCAGCAGGACCAGCGCAAGGATCAGGGCGATCCAGGGCAGGGTGGTGCCAACGGGGATGGTGTTGACGAAGACCGCACCGAAAAACACGGCCGGTTTCGGATTTGAGAGTTGCGTCAGCACGCCAAGACGGAAGGCCGACCACGGGGTGCGGGGGGTGACGCCATCGGTGGGCATGTCCAGCGGTTCGGGCGCGTGACGCCACATCTGGAACGCGATCCACAACAGGAACAGCCCGCCGCCGATCTTGAACGCCCACAAGAGCGACGGCGCGAGGTGAAAGAGCGTGGCCATGCCGAACAGTGCGGCCACCGCCCAGAACAGGGCGCCCACGCCAATGCCGAAGGACAACCACATGCCAGTGAGGAAGCCTTGGGTCACGCCGGTGCGCGCGGCCATCAGGATGGCCGGGCCGGGGCTTGCCGCCGCCAGAAGATGCACGAACCAGACGGTGGCCAGCGTGGCAAGGGTCACTGGGCGGCTTCCTTGCCGTTGCGCCCGGTGACCGCGTCAATATCGGGGGCATCCACCGCCTTCATCCCCACCACATGATAGCCTGCATCGACATGCAGGTTTTCGCCCGTGGTGCCGGAGCCGAGGTCTGAGAGCAGGTAGAGCGCGGCCTTGCCCACCTCTTCCTGCGTGACGTTGCGGCGGAGCGGGGAGTTCAGTTCGTTCCACTTCATGATGTAGCGGAAATCACCGATGCCCGACGCGGCAAGGGTCTTGATCGGACCGGCGGATATGGCGTTGACGCGGATGCCGTCCTTGCCAAGGTCTTCGGCGATGTATTTCACGCTCGATTCCAGCGCGGCCTTGGCCAGACCCATCACATTGTAATGCGGCATGACCTTTTCCGCGCCGTAATAGGTGAGCGTCAAGAGCGACCCACCGGCGGGCATCATGGCCGCCGCGCGCTGGCATACGGCGGTGAAGGAATAGACGGAGATGTCCATCGTCATCAGGAAATTCTGGCGCGAGGTATCGACATAGCGGCCGCGCAATTCGTTCTTGTCGGAAAAGCCGATGGCATGGACCAGAAAGTCGATCTGGCCCCATTCGGCCTTAAGTCCGGCAAAAAGCGCATCCATTGATTCCTCGGACGCGACATCACATTCAAACAAAAGCGGCTTGCCCAGCGACGCGGCCAGCGGTTCAACCCGCTTTTTCAGCGCCTCACCCTGATAGGAGAATGCCAGTTCCGCGCCGTGATCTGCCAGCGCCTTGGCGATGCCCCAGGCGATGGATTTGTCATTGGCAAGGCCCATGATCAGCCCGCGTTTTCCTGCCATAAGTCCGGTTGACATTGCCTGTCCCTCGCCCACCCTAAATATGACGATGACGTGTAGGCGATCCGGCAGGTTGCATCAAGGGTGGCCAGATGGTCCGGTTTGCCGGGATTTGGCCAATGTCGTGGTGAAAGCCAATGTCGTAGGGAAAACCGGTGTCGCAGGGAAAAGCAGGCGGGAACAGAATGGACAGAAGTGGAATATTTGCGGGCGATGACCCGTTCGCCATCGCGCGGGCCTGGCTGGCCGAGGCGGAGCCGGTGGAGCCGAACGATCCCAACGCCATCGCGCTGGCGACGGTGGACAAGAGCGGGATGCCCAATGTGCGCATGGTCCTGCTGAAAGAGGTCGAGGCGGATGCCTTTGTGTTCTACACCAACTACACCTCGCGCAAGGGGCAGGAGATCGCCGCAAGCGGCACGGCGGCCTTTGTGATGCACTGGAAATCGCTGCGCCGCCAGATCCGGGTGCGCGGCTTTACCGAACGCGAAGAAGGGCCGCAGGCGGATGCCTATTATGCCAGCCGCAGCCTGAAAAGCCGGTTGGGGGCCTGGGCGTCGGCGCAATCGCAGCCTTTGGCATCGCGCGGCGCATTGATGGCCGAGGTGGCGAAGGTGACGGTGCAGCAGGGGCCGAACCCGCAGCGCCCGCCGTTCTGGGGGGGCATCCGAATCCGCCCGGTGGAGATCGAGTTCTGGGCGGATGGCCAGTTCCGGTTGCATGACCGCTTCCGGTGGAGCAGGACCGGCAGCAGTTCGCCTTGGGAGATTTCCCGCCTGAACCCGTGAAATTCGCTCAGGGGGAATGAACGCATTACAAAATGTTAACATTTTGCACTTGAAACACCCCCGGCATTGGCGTCATGTCATGCGCAGAGCTTTGGCTGGGGAAATGGCCTCTGACATGATTGATGAAGACAAGGACGTGCGCGTTGTGCATGGCCGGGTGAAATGGTTCGATCCCGGTAAGGGGTTCGGTTTCATTGTTGCGGATGAGGGCGGGGCTGATATCCTCCTTCACGCCAATGTCTTGCGGAACTACGGACAGAACTCGGTTGCGGATGGCGCGATTATATCGGTGCAGGTGCAGATGACGCAGCGGGGTGTTCAGGCCGTCGAGGTGCTGGAGATCGAACCGCCGCAGGGTGTGGTCTTTCCGCTGGGTGATGAAAACGCCCCGGTGGACGCCGATGAAATCGCACAACTGCCGCTGGAACCCGCACGGGTGAAGTGGTTCGACAAGGCCAAGGGATTCGGCTTTGCCAATGTGTTTGGCCGGTCGGAAGATGTGTTCATCCATATCGAGGTGCTGCGGGTGTCGGGCTTTGCCGATCTGCAGGCCGGTGAGGCGATCTGCTTGCGGATCGTGGATGGAAAGCGTGGGCGTATGGCGGTGCAGGTGGTGTCATGGGAAGCAGCAACGCGGCAGTATGGCTGATTGCGGGGCTGCTGGCCGCTGTGCCGCAGGTTACGCTTGCCGCCTGTTCCGAGGCGGCAGTGGAACTGCGCGGTCCCGGAGGGCAGCAACGCTTTGCCGTCGAGGTGGCCGATGACAACGCCGAACGGGCGCGCGGGCTTATGTTCCGCGAGTCCATGCCGATGTCTTCGGGAATGCTGTTTGTCTATGAAGAGCCGCGTCGTGCGTCGTTCTGGATGAAGAACACGCTTATTCCGCTGGACATGATCTTTGCCGATGCGCGGGGCGTGGTGACGCGGGTGCATCCGATGGCGATACCGGGCGACGAAACCGCGATTGATGGCGGTGACGGCGTGCAATTCACGTTGGAAATCAACGGCGGACTGGCGGCCCGGATGGGCATTGTGCCGGGGGCCGAGCTGCGCCATCCGGCTATTGCACAAGACAACGCCGTCTGGCCCTGCGAATAGCCGACACGCAGGCAGAATTACGTGCGATCAGTGCTTTCCAAGCGGCCAGCGACAGGCTAAGGAAGGCGCGTTCGGGGCGTAGCGCAGTCTGGTAGCGCGACGGTTTTGGGTACCGTAGGTCGTAGGTTCGAATCCTATCGCCCCGACCATTCAGATGATGATCCGCAGTCCGAAACCGGTTTTCCGCCGGGCGCCGGGGGGGCTGGGCATCGCCGCGTTGCGCGGTGTCGCCGGGTGAATCGCGTTGCCCTTCAATGCCTTATCATCATCAAGGACACATCAGGCGCAAAATTCGGGTGATCTTGGGGAGCGTCGTTGACGCTCTGATCCGGTTTGCCTACATTTTCACGGTAATCGAAGGCGGGGCCTTCGGTTGCGCTTGTCCGGTTTGGTCAGTTTGGGTGCGTAAGAGTATGATGGACAATCTGCAATTCGGCGTGGATGCCGAATTAAATCACAAATTCAATGTCATGCGCGCCATCAATGGCAATGGGGCCGTGGCTGATGGTGTGGTGCCGGGGTTGGGCACGTTTTTCAGCATTGATCCCGAGGGTGATTTCGATGGCACCTATGACACCGGCGGCGGGGCGGTGTTGACGTTGAATTGCACGGTGCGGCGGGCGCCACGCTGGATGGCGCTGCATGCGCCGCTGGGTGGGGTTGACCTTGGCCGGTCTTCGGTTTTCGGCGTGGTATGCAAAACTTCGGCACCGCGGGCGGTTACGTTTCGGGTGGCCCTGCGATCGGCCGCGCCGGGGGGCGCGGTGGATGCGTTCTTTCCCAAGCATGTCGTGGCCTATGCCGAGGAAAGCACTCATGTGGATATCCTGAAGCTGGCGGGCCGTGATGACGTGCCGGCCACCGCCGACTGGCGCGATCTGATCCTGTTCTTCGGCCCGGAAACCAGCGCCCTGACGGTGCAGGACTTTCGCGTCTTCATCGTCTGAACCCGGAGCGGCCCGTATAGCGGGGCCGTGCCAAAGTGGCGTCGCAACGAGGAGGCGGGCGTGAGGCTTTCCCTGATCATACCAGTCTGGAACGATCCGCCCGGCTTGCAGCGGTTGCTGGTGCAGGTCGCAGAGATGGATCTGTTCCACGAGGTGATCATTTCCGATGATGCATCGGATGAACCGGTCGGACCTGGCAGCATCGACATTCCCCCGGCGCTGTCGGGGCGGATCATCCTTATCCGTTCCGATGAACAACGCGGGGCGGGCCATGCCCGCAACGCCGCGCTGGACCGTGTCACGGGAAGCCACGTCATCTTTTTCGATTCCGATGACCTGTTTGCCGAGGATTTCCCCGCGATTGCGAAACAGGCTGCCGATCAGGCGGATCCGTTCGATTTTCTGATCTTTCGCCACGATGACAGCCGCGTGCTGGCCGAGGGGCGGCGTGGGACATTCCAGAGCGAGGAACAATATTGGCAGGCCGTTCAGACGGGGCCAGAGCCGAAGCTGTTGACCCCGACAGAGGCGCGGCATTTGTGCAATCTGTCGGCCTATCCGTGGAACAAGATCTATCGCACCGCTTTTCTGCGCGAGAACCGGATCAGATGCACGGAGATCATGGTGCATAATGACGTCGAGTTGCATTGGACCAGCTTTGTCATCGGCAAGCGCATCCTTGCGGTTTCCCTGATCGGCGCGACGCATTTCGTGGTCGAGGGTGGCGCGCGGTTGACCAATCGGCGCAGCGCCGACCGGATTGCGGTGTTTCGCAGCTTTCAGGCGGTGATGGCGCGGTTGCAGGACAGGCCCGATGCCGAGCGGCTGGCTTTTCTGGTGCAGTTCACACGCTTTGTCTGGAAACTGCTGCGGTGGATCAGGCAGTCGATGGATGAGGTCTATCATCCGCAATTGAAGGCCGGGGCGCAGCAGTTCTTTGCACAAAATTTTGACCAGCCTGCGATGACGCTTGTCGCCTATGCCGACCCCGGACTTGCGCGGGCCATCAACCGATTGATCCTTCAGGGTGATCTGCCGTGAGCATGTCGTTCATCGTAACCAGCTTCAACATTGCGCCCTATATCACGCCATGTCTGGAAAGCCTGCGTGGCTGCCTGCGGGATGGGGATCAGGTCATTGTGGTGGATGACGGGTCAACGGATGGTACCGTCGACATCGTCGAGGATTTTGCACGTCGCGGTGCCTTTGGCGCGGCGGTGGAATGGACGCCCGTGTTTTTGGGGACAAACACCTTTGGCGGGGTTGGGATCGCGGGCAATATCGGGCTGGACCACGCCACGCGCGATACCGTGTTTTTTGTGGACGGCGATGACTATCTGCTTCCCAGGGCCTTTCTTGCCGCGCGCCGGGTGTATGAGGTGCGGCCGACAGATATAGGCATTCTGGACTATCTGGAATTTGATCAGGCGACGGGCAAGACAAAGCTGCCCGCCGATGCGGCGAAATGGGCAAGGCTGGAGGCTGCCGACACGCCAGAAAGTATCCGGTTGGCTGCGCTGGCATTGATCGCCGTGCCGTGGCGCAAGTTCTATGGCCGGGGCTTTCTGCGCGACCATGACATCCGCTTCCCCGAAGGCGATTTCTTCTTTGAAGACAACCCGTTCCACTGGCGCGTCTGCACGGCAGCCCGCACGATCAGCTTTTCGCGCAAAGTTGTTTGTCATCACCGGGTGAACCGCCCCGGCCAGACCATGGCATCCACGGGCGTGGAGCTGGAGGCGTTTTTTGACCATTTCGCCACGATCCTGGCCGACCTGCCCAAGGATCAGCCGGACATGCGGCAACAGGCGGTGACATGGTTGATCGGGAACATGGCATGGCATCTGCCGCGTCTTGGCCCTGCGGTGTTCCATTCCTATGCGGCGCGGGCGGCCGAGGCGTTGCAGATGATCGACGATGCTGCCTGGGCGAAGGCCAGCCTGACGCATCGCGGCACGCGGGTCTGGCACCACGCGCATCACCTGCGGCGGGGCGAGACATGGGATGTCATTGCGGCGTGGCAGGCGCAAAGCGACCGTGAGCTTTGGCAGCGCATCGACCGGGAATTGCGCGGCATGTCGAAGCTGCGTGACGAGATGGCAAAGCTGAACCAGAAGCTGACCGCGACTGACAAGGACATGCGGACTGCCCGTGACAAGCTGAACGGTCAGATCGACAAGCTGGGCCAGAAGGTGGCGTCCGTGGAAAAGGAAGCCCGCACCTCGCGCGAGATCTTGCATGCGCAGCAGGCGATTGATGAATTTCTGGCGGTGCGCGCTTTGTTGGGGGGCGAGGCGTTGTCAGCCGTGGCAGAGGAATTGGGCGCGGATGGTCCGCCGCCCGAAAAGTTGGCAAGGCCGCCGGTTTTTTCTGCCATTACAAAGTGGCGAAGCCGGCAAAAGGTGTGATGGCCCGGCCGGATTGGCCTGGCCCAAAGGAAAGAGGTGCCGTTCCCGCGCGATTTGTGACATGACACTGTCAGGCGAATTCGGGGGAAGGTTCGGATGCGTTGGTCAATTCGGGTTTTGTGCGTGCTTGTCGCCATGTTTTGCGGCCCTGCGGTCGCCAAAACGCTGCCCGCGCCGGAAGGTGCGGTGATCCTGACGGTGACGGGCGATGTCGCGCAGACCAACAGCCCTGAGGGCGCGCAATTCGACATTGCCATGTTGCAGGCGATGGAAACGGTCGAATTTCAGACCACCACGATCTGGACAGATGGCAAGCAGGCATTTCGCGGCGTGCCTTTGGCACATCTGGTGGAATTGCTGGAGGCCGGGGGCGAGGTGATCGCCGCTTCGGCCCTGAATGATTACATGGTGGAAATTCCACTGGCAGATGCCGTGGAGGGTGGGCCGATCCTGGCCTTTGAACAGAATGGCAAGGCGCTTTCGGTGCGCGACAAGGGGCCGCTCTGGCTGATTTATCCCTATGACTCCAGCCGCGACTACCAATCCGAGGTGATCTATGCGCGGTCGATCTGGCAGGTGAAACGGCTGGAGTTCCGTTAGGGCAGAGGCGGTTCCTTATTGTCTGACAGCTTGTCTGGCGGCCTGTCATCGCCCATATCGATGGGGCCAATCCGGCCCCGAGAGGACGCGATGACCTTTGCCTTTGACAACACCTGGGTGCGCGATCTGCCGGGGACGTATCTTGCCGCGCAGCCCGCGCCCGCGCCTGCGCCGGAATTGTTGATGTTGAACCGGGGGTTGGCGGAAAGACTGGGCCTAAACCCCGATTGGTTGCAGACCGAGGCGGCCGAGATGCTGTCAGGCAACCGCCTGCCTGCGGGAGCCGAGCCTGTGGCGCAGGCCTATGCGGGGCATCAGTTCGGGGGGTTTTCGCCGCAGCTTGGCGATGGGCGGGCGCTGCTGTTGGGCGAGGTGGTGGATGCGGCGGGGCGGCGCTGGGACATTCAGTTGAAAGGATCGGGCCGCACACCGTTTTCGCGGGGCGGCGATGGCAAGGCGGCGGTCGGGCCGATGCTGCGTGAATATGTGATGGGCGAGGCGATGGCGGCGCTGGGCATACCGACGACCCGCGCGCTGGCCGTGGTGGCGACCGGGGCGCCCGTGCTGCGCGAGGTGGAATTGCCCGGAGCGGTTCTGGCGCGGGTGGCGGCAAGCCATATCCGGGTGGGGACGTTCCAGTTCTTTGCCGCGCGCGGCGATCAGGCGCAGGTGCGGGCCTTGGCCGATTACACCATTGCGCGGCATTTCCCGGATGTGGCGGGGGCCGACAATCCCTATGCGGCGCTGTTTGATCAGGTTATCGCGCGGCAGGCCCGTCTGATTGCGCAATGGATGGGCGTCGGGTTCATCCACGGCGTGATGAACACCGATAACATGGCCCTGTCGGGGGAAACCATCGACTATGGCCCCTGCGCCTTCATGGAAGGATATGCGCCGGGGACGGTGTTTTCCAGCATCGACCATACCGGGCGCTATGCCTATGCGAACCAGCCGCTGATCCTGGGCTGGAACCTTGCGCGCCTGGCCGAGGCGTTGCTGCCGCTGTTCGATGCCGATCAGGACCGGGCGGTGGACAAGGCGAATGTGCTGCTGGAGGGGATCGCAGGCCGCTACCGCGCCGAATGGGTGGCGGTGATGCGGGGCAAGCTGGGGCTGGCGGGGGCCGAGCCGGATGATGGCGCGCTGGCCGATGCCCTGTTGGCGGCGATGGCTGACCCTGGGCCAAGTTCTGGGTCAAGTTCAGGATTGGGGCAGGGGGCCGACTGGACGCTGACATTTCGGCGGCTGGCGGGCGCGGTGGGGGGCGATGCAACGGGCATCGCGCCGCTGTTTGCCGATGCCACCGCCCTGCGGGCATGGTTGCCGCGCTGGCAGGCGCGGCTGGCCCCGGATGCCGCAACGCGCATCCGCGCCGCAAATCCGGCAGTGATCCCGCGCAACCACAAGGTCGAAGAGGCGCTGGCTGCGGCGACGGCGGGCGATCTGGCCCCGGTCAAGGCGCTTGTGCAGGCCGTGTCCCAGCCGTTCGAGGAGCGGGAGTCGTATATGCTGCCCGCGCCCCAGGGGTTTGGCCCGCACGTCACCTTTTGCGGAACGTAAGGCGCGTTGACCTTGGCCCCGTCGCAGGCCACCATTGCCGCCATGAACCCACGCTCTGACATTCACGATCGGCTGGCCGCATCGCTGCGCGAGGCGCGCAAGACGCGCGGCCTGTCGCTGGATGCGGTGGCGAAGCTGTCGGGCGTGTCGCGGTCGATGGTCAGCCAGATCGAACGCGGCGAGTCGAGCCCGACCGTGGCCACGCTGTGGAACCTGACGCAGGCCCTGCAGGTGGATTTTGCCGGCCTGCTGGAAGGCCGCCCCACGCCAGGGATCGAGGTGACACGCGCCGCCGCCGCCCCGGTCATCGCCCGCAGCCCCGGCACCCGCATCCGCATCCTGTCGCCCGCCGAGGCGGTGGGGGAACATGAGGTCTATGATCTGGCCTTTGATGCTGGTGCGGCCATGATCTCTGACCCGCACAGCGCCGGGTGCCGCGAACATCTGACGGTGATCGAGGGCGAGGTGACGGTCACATCCGGTGACGATGAGGAACATCTTGGCCCCGGTGATACCGCCCGCTATGCCGCCGACCGCCCCCACCGGATCAGCGCAACGGCAAAGGCGCGCGCAATCCTGATCGTGCAGGGCAGCTGACTTCAGTGTTGCGGCAACGGCCCGCCGGGAGAACGGGCGCGCGGCGAGGGTCAGGGTATCCGGCGAACACTGGAGTGCAGCGTGGTTCCGGCACAGAGTGCGGATTTGAGTATTTGGGCCAAGGTGAAATGGCACTGCGTTCTTCGCAAAGACAATCCGTGATATTGACAAGCACGGGGGCAATCCGCAATATCCGATAAAACGGAGGATATTCCGCCATGACGGACAAGGCAGCGTTTCTGGATCACATCGGGGCCGTCCTGGCCGGGATTGAACGGGACGGGTTGACCAAACGGGAACGCCTGATTGCCGGGGCGCAGGGCGCGCATGTGCAGATGGCCGGGCGCGACATGTTGAACCTTTGCGCCAACAATTACCTTGGTCTGGCCGATGATCCGCGGTTGGTGGCCGCTGCCGAGGCGGCGATGCATGATCATGGCTATGGCATGGCCAGCGTCCGCTTCATCTGCGGCACGCAGGATATTCACCGGATGCTGGAGGAACGGCTGGCCGCCTATCTTGGCACCGATGATGCCATCCTTTTCGCCGCCTGTTTCGATGCCAATGGCGGCCTGTTCGAGCCGCTTCTGGGGCCGGAGGATGCGGTGATTTCCGATGCGCTGAACCATGCCAGCATCATCGACGGCATCCGCCTGTGCAAGGCGAGGCGCTTTCGCTATGCCAATTCCGACATGGCCGATCTGGAGGCGCAGTTGCACGCCGCGCGGGCCGGGGGGGCGCGGTTCATCCTGATTGCTACGGATGGCGTGTTTTCGATGGATGGCTATCTGGCAAAGCTGCCAGAGATCACCGCGCTGGCCAGGGAATATGGTGCGCTTTTGATGGTGGATGATTGTCATGCAACCGGCTTCATGGGGCCAGGGGGGCGCGGGACGGCGGCACATTTCGGGGTACAGGTCGACATTCTGACCGGCACGCTGGGCAAGGCGCTGGGTGGCGCGCTGGGCGGTTACATCGCCGGGCCGCAGCCGGTGATTGATCTGTTGCGCCAGCGCGCCCGGCCCTATCTGTTTTCCAACGCTCTGCCACCGGCCGTGGTGGGGGCGGGGCTGGCGGCGCTGGACATTGTCGAGGCGGCCGATGACCTGCGCGCACGTCTGTTCGACAACGCCCGGTATTGGCGCGCAGGGCTGGAGGCTGCGGGGTTTTCCCTCTTGCCGGGGGAACACCCGATCGTCCCGGTCATGCTGGGCGAGGCGCATCTGGCGCAGGCGATGGCGGCCGAACTGGGCAGGCGCGGCGTGCATGTTGCAGGCTTTTTCTTTCCGGTGGTGCCGCATGGCCGCGCGCGCATCCGAACGCAGATGAATGCGCGCCTGACACGGGATGATCTGGATTTCGGGCTGGAGGCCTTTGCTGCGGCAGGCCGCGCCTTGGGCGTGATCGGGGGGGTGGTCTGATATGTCGAATGAAATGAAGGCATTGGTGAAAGCCCGCCCCGAACCCGGCCTCTGGATGGAAACCCGGCCTGTGCCAGAGATTGGGCCGGATGACGTACTGATCCGTATCCGAAAGACCGGCATTTGCGGGACAGACATCCATATCTGGAACTGGGATGACTGGGCCGCGCGCACCGTGCCGGTGCCTCTGGTCACGGGCCATGAATTTGCGGGCGAAATCGTGGAACTGGGACGCAATGTCGAAGGCCTGTCCATCGGCCAGCGCTGTTCGGGCGAGGGGCATCTGATCGGGCGGCAATCGCGCCAATCCCGCGCGGGGAAGTTCCACCTCGATCCTGCCACACGCGGCATCGGGGTGAATGAACCTGGCGCCTTTGCCGAATACCTGCGCCTGCCTGCCTTTAACGTGGTGCCCCTGCCGGATGCAATTGATGATGACATCGGGGCCATCCTTGATCCCCTGGGCAATGCGGTGCATACCGCGCTGTCCTTCGATCTGGTGGGCGAGGATGTGCTGATCACCGGCGCAGGCCCCATCGGCATCATGGCCGCCGCCGTCGCCCGCCATGTCGGTGCGCGGCATGTGGTGATCACCGACATCAACCCGGCCCGGCTGGCGCTGGCGGCAGAGGTGGCCGATGTCACCCCCGTGGACGTGACACGCGAAAGCCTGTCCGACGTGAAGGCGCGGCTGAAGATGACCGAAGGCTTCGACGTTGGGATGGAGATGAGCGGAAATCAGGCCGCACTTGACCAGATGGTCGAGGCGATGGTCATGGGCGGTCGCATCGCCATGCTGGGCATCCCGCCCGGCAAAAGCCCGGTGGACTGGAGCCGCATCGTCTTCAAGGCCATCACCATCAAGGGCGTCTACGGGCGCGAGATTTTCGAGACGTGGTACAAGATGATTGCCATGCTGGAAAACGGTCTGGATGTGCGCAAGGTGATCACCCACCGCTTCAAGGTGGCGGATTTCGAGGCCGGCTTCATGGCGATGAAATCGGGCCAATCCGGCAAGGTCGTGCTGGACTGGACCTGATGGCCCCGCGTTATGCGCCGGATCGGACCTGACCGGTTGCTTCATCTTGGTCCCAAATACCCGCAGGGGTGAATGGCCGCGCGGCATGCGCGGACAGAGGGGGCGGCAGCCCCCTGCATCCGAGCCGCAGCGCGGAACGCGCGCAGGCGAGACAAAGAAAATGCGCGGCCCCCTCTTCGGGGGCCGCACGCTATCGGATCACTTGTGCAACCGGTCAGCCAAAGACGCGGGTCAGGGCGCCGTCGATCGCGTTGGTGATGTGGTCGATGTCATCCTTGGTCGCAATCAGCGCGGGCGACAGGCACAGCGTGTTGTTCAACCCCGGCAAGCTGCGGTTGGTCGCCCCGATGATCACGCCCTGCGCCATGCAATCGGCCACCACGGCCTGCACCTTTTTCTCGTCCGCGGCTTCCTTGGTGGTGCGGTCTGCCACCAGTTCAGCCCCCAGGAACAGGCCCTTGCCGCGGACATCGCCTATGATCTTGTGCTTTTCCATCAACGCTTGCAGGTTTGACAGGCAATAGTCGCCCATCTTTGTGGTGTTCTCCAGCAACCCTTCACGCTCGATGATCGCCATATTCTCCAGCGCCGCCGCCGGCCCCGCCGTGCATCCGCCAAAGGTAGAGATATCGCGGAAATAGCTCATCGTATCGGTCGGGTCGTCCTTGAACATCTCGAACACCCGTTCGGTCGTCACGGTGCAGGAGATGGCGGCGTAGCCCGATGCCACGCCCTTGGCCATCGTCACGAAATCGGGCTGGATGCCGTAATGCTGATAGCCGAACCAGGTGCCGGTGCGACCCACGCCGCAGACGACCTCGTCAATCGCCAGCAAGATGTCGTATTTCTTGCAGATCGCCTGCACTTTTTCCCAGTAACCCTGCGGCGGCACGATCACACCGCCGCCCGCAGTCACCGGTTCCAGGATCAGGCAACCCACGGTATCGGGGCCTTCGCGCAGGATCACCTCTTCGATGGCCTCTGCCGCCCGCTCGCCGTAGTTTTCGACATCCCATTGCTTGCGGTATTCCAGGCAATGCGGCACGCGCACGAACCCGTCGGGATAGGGGCCGTATTGCATGGCGCGCTGGTCCTGCCCGCTGGTGGCAAGGGCCGCGATGGTGGTGCCGTGATAGTCGCGGTCACGATACAGGATCTTCCACTTCTTTCCGCCATGATGCTTGTGCGCGATCTGGCGAACCATCTTGTAGACCTTTTCATTCGCCTCGGACCCCGAGTTCGAATAATAGACCCGCGTCATCCCCGGCATCTTTTCGATCAGCCGCTGGGCAAAGATCGCGCCCGGCACAGACCCTGCCGCGCCGGCGAAATAGTTCATCTTGATCAACTGGTCGCGCACGGCATTGGCGATGCTTTCGCGGCCATAGCCCACATTCACCGTCCAGACCCCGCCCGAGACAGCGTCAAGATGCTCTTTCCCCTTGGCATCCCAGACCTTCATCCCCTTGCCTTCGACGATCACGCGCGGATCGACGCCGGTGTCATACTGTTTGTGCTGGCTCAGGTGATGCCAGACATGGGCGCGGTCGGCCTCGACCACTTCGCTGATGTCGTTGAAACGATCCAACCCGTCCATGGGTGCGTCCTTTCCAGAAATGCCGCTTGCCCCGCAAATCGCAGGGTCTGATGGATGTATCATCCCCCAGCACCGTCTGCACCGATAGGGCCAGAGGCCGCATGAAGTTAAGGCCAGAAGGTGGGGTGCCGGGGCGGGGCGGAGGATGGGGGCGCGTGGGGTGGTGGTCCAGGCTGAACCAAGTTCTGTCCAAGGACCATCGCGCCATTGCCAACCGCAGTTCCCGCCGACCCCACGCGGCGGTTGATTTTCGGATCAGACCCTGTATGAACGCCGCAGCCTTTGCCATGTGACAAAGGCAAAACCCTGGTGACCGGGCCCCTCTGGCAAGCCTCTTGCGGCGGTCTTGCGATGTCGGCACCGTGGAAAGCAACAGTCGCACGGACCTGAACGACCGACCGACCTCCACGACGCTGTCCGTTGCGCCGCGCGTCCGCCTGTCTGCCATCGGCCCGCCTTAGGCAAGGGATCGTCTTATGACCTCGACCACTGCACAGAAATCCACCCTCGGCTACTTTACCTGGGCATTCATCGTCACGGCTTTTGGCCTTGCCCTTGGTGCCTGGCTTGGGTGGCAGACGACCGGCACCTTTTCCGGGATGCTGTCGATCTTCTTCATCTGCTGCGTTCTTGCGGTGCTGGAGATTTCGCTGTCTTTCGACAATGCGATCGTGAATGCCAACAAGCTCAAGGATATGCGCCCGGAATGGCAGCGTGCCTTTCTGACCTGGGGCATCCTGATCGCGGTGTTCGGCATGCGGATCGTCTTTCCGCTGCTGATCGTGGTTGTCGCCGCAAATATTGGCCCCTGGCAGGCGGTCGTGCTGGCCTCCACCCAGCCCGAGGAATACAGCCGCATCATGTATGAGGCGCACCTGCCCATCGCGGCCTTTGGTGGCGCCTTCCTGATGATGGTGGGCCTGACCTATTTCTTCGACGCCGAAAAGGACGTCCATTGGGTGCGCTGGATTGAATCCAAGGTCGCTTCTTCCGCCACCATCCGCGGGATCGAGGTGGGTGTCGTCCTGA
The DNA here is from genome assembly GCA_958439195.1 of uncultured Paracoccaceae bacterium. Taxonomy (GTDB): domain Bacteria; phylum Pseudomonadota; class Alphaproteobacteria; order Rhodobacterales; family Rhodobacteraceae; genus Paragemmobacter. The sequence goes on along the minus strand of OY288161.1, from coordinate 101,756 downwards.
TCATGATCCTTGTCTTTTCGAAGTTCCTGGAAGGCGCGGAAAGCACGGCCTTTGTCACATCGGCGATCTATGGCCTTGTGACTTTCCTCGTGGTGGAAACCGTGGGCGGTCTTCTGGACAAGAGCCAGGAAACCATGTCTGCCGCCGCCAAGGGGGGCCTTGGGGCGTTCCTTTACCTTGAGGTTCTGGATGCGTCCTTCAGCTTTGATGGCGTGATCGGTGCGTTTGCCCTGTCGAACAACCTGTTCGTCATCGCCATCGGCCTTGGCATCGGGGCGATGTATGTGCGGTCGATGACCATCATGCTGGTCGAAAAGGGCACGCTGGCGCAGTATCGTTTTCTGGAACACGGGGCGTTTTATGCGATCCTGATCCTGTCGGTGATCATGTTCTCGCAGACGCTGGTGCATATCCCGGAGGTGATCACCGGCCTTGGCGGCGCGGCCTTGATCGGGCTGTCGCTCTGGTCGTCGATCCGCTGGAACCGCGCCAATCCGGATGCGGAACTGGACCCGCGCTAGAACCCTTCCGCGCCGTGGCCGGACATGGCTGCGGCGCGGAGCTTGAATGGGGTGCAAAATGCCCGGCGCGGGCGCGACGCGCGGTTTGCCATTGCAAGCCGGGCAGTTGACCCAGACGCCGGCCAGAAATCGGCCAGAAATCGGCCAGAAATCGGGTTGACCAATCCTTCGATTGGGTGCCAAGTTTCGCTCCGCGCCGTGTAGTGGCGCGCTTTGGGTAAACGGTGGTGGGTTCTTTCATGTGCCAGTTTCGTCCAGTTTGTCTTGCACGCATAGAAACCGTGCTGCCGGGACTGGGTCCGGCCAGCCTTTCAAAACATCGCGGCATCTTCGCGGGCCTTGTTGCGGGCCTTGTTCTATGACGCGTGTCTTGCAGGAACCCGCGAAGGCCCAACTTGCCGCCCCCATCCTGACGCTTCCAGAAGCAGAGGCGGAGGTGTTGCGGGAAACCTATGCCTCGGCCGGGGTGATACTGGAATATGGCTCTGGCGGGTCAACGGTGCTGGCCGCATCCGGCCAGGGCAAGACCATCTTTTCGGTCGAAAGCGACACGGCCTGGGCCGCGAAGATGCGGCTGTATTTCAGGCGAAACCCGCCGCACTCTGCCGTGAACATCCATAGTGTCGACATCGGGCCAACCGGCGCATGGGGCAGGCCGATCGATGAAACGGGGTGGAAAACCTATCATCACTACCCGCTTTCTGTTTGGCATCGCCCGGATTTCAGGATGCCGGATGTCATTCTGATTGATGGTCGGTTTCGATCAGCCTGTTTTGTCACCGCCGCCCTGTGCCTGACGGCACCGGCGACCGTGCTTTGGGATGATTATGTCGAACGGAGATCCTATCACGAGGTGGAGCGTTGGTTGAAACCTGTGTCCATGCACGGAAGAATGGCCCGCTTTGAATTGGAGCCAAGGCCGTTTTCACCCGCTGACATGCTGTGGATGATGAAACAATTCACCCGGATATTGTAATGCAGTCACGATCAAATCCAAAGGCGATCTGATTTGGCAGGGATAGGCGCGATCTTGAAAAATCCAACCGTCACCGTTGTTGTGCCGACCTACAACCGTGGAAAAATGTTGAAGCAATGTGTTCATTCCGTCGTGGATGACATTCTTGGCAGCCCGGACCTTATTGGTAGCCCGGACCTTATTGGTAGCCCGGACCTTCTTGGCAGATTGAAGATCATCCTTGTTGATGATGCGTCCACCCTGCCAGACGCTTTTGCCGTTCTGGCAGAGTTGGAGGCTGAGTTGCCGGAAACATTGTTGCAGGTTGTGCGGCTGCAAAAGAATTCTGGCGGGGCGGCCTTGCCGCGCAACATTGCGATCGATCACTTGCAAAGCGACTATGTCTTTTTTGTTGACTCAGACGATTATCTTGGCGGTGAAGCGATCCGTCGGCTGTTTCAGATACTGGACATGTATCAACCGGATTATCTTTATCTGAACAGTGTGAACGATGGGCGGCGGTCAGATGCATCTGACGGAATTGATTGCGTTTATGAAGAGCGTGATCTTTTGTATGCTTTGCGGTCCCTGGTTATTCGGCGTGTCTTTCGAACAGAGATCATAAAGCAGACTGGTCTGCGCTTTGATGAATATCTGAAGTCAGGTCAGGATGTTCTCTTTGCCTTTCAATTCATGCTGAATGCCAAGACGTTCGGTTTTGCTGGTGGATATGATTATTATCACCTGGTGGAACACCGTGGTGGAGACGAAGATCCGCATTTGTCGCGGAAGGGCAATGATGTTGGCTTTGCGCCTTATGTGCGGGCGTCGTATTTCCTGCACATCCTGCAACGCGGCCTTGTGGAACTTGCCGCCGCTGATCTGGCCCCCGACATGAAGGAGGCGATTGCTTCGACCGTGCTTCTGGCGCGGTTCCTGCGCAGCATTCCGCCGCGCTTGCACAAGATGGTGAACCTTGAAAGGCGCGCAGGGATTTTCCGGGAAATCGCAAATGTGCTGCATTCACCACTGTGTCCATCAGATTCCATTCGCTTGATGAAACCCGACCAGCAGGCGTTGGCCAAGTGCATCCTTGACCGTGATCTAGAGTCGTTCCTGTTTGAAACGCGCCCCAAATCCGGTTGACGGGATCATCAAACCCTTTCAGTTCCTGTTGGTTTGGCGCGCATGGCTGTCCGCAGATCAAGGTGATCCTTTCGTTTCGCAAGATATATGGGGCTTTGGCGGCGACCCTTGCGAATGGCGTCCCTGATCCAGGCAATATCTGTTTCACCATTGATCAGGCGCGACAGCATTGCAGAACCAATGCCCGCATCCTTGATCGTGCGCCAGGAGTGATGCCCTGAAAAGGGCACTGGAATTTCCCTTGTGCTGACATGCGACCGCAAGACCTCAATATGCTTTCGATCTGTGTCGAGGGGATCGTAAACCACAAAGTGAGATGCTGTCCTTGATATGTGCGCCAGATCATCCCACAGAAAGGCGGCACCCTGCATTTTGCGTATCCATCCGCCATTGATGAAATCATACTTTTGATGGTTCACGGAAACCTGGGGTGAATATGTGATCGTGCGGCCTGCATTCAGGAAGCCGGATGATTGCAAGGCTGCAAACCCGCCCATTGACATGCCATAAGTGATCACATGACGATAGCGATCAGAGATGACCTTGGCGGCGGTCAATGCGGCCGTCATTTCGGGATATTGATACCAGAGATTGCTTGCCGGAATGAAATGCAGCGCATCGGCACCGGATTTCTGAATGGTGATCTGCGACTCTCCGGTTTCTGGAAAGGGGTCTTTGACGGTGCGTCCGGCGGCAAGCAGAGATCGAAAACTGATGACAATGCTTTCGGCCGCTGTCGCCCCACGCCCCGGAACAAAGATGACCCGAAGGTTTGTAGACTCGAACACCGTGTCCATATATTGCATCGGCCACCACCTAAACCACACGCTCTGCGCAGAATCTGACCTGCCTTGGCGCAACTATGCAAGCCACCCACGACCAGCATCCAACCGACAGGAGAGGCCATGTCAATCCGCGTTACCGTCTGGGGCGAGAATGTCCATGAACAGACCAACCGCATCGTGGCAGATCTGTATCCCGGTGGGATGCATGCGGCGATTGCCACCGCGCTGAACCGGGATGGCGCCATCCGTGCGACCACCGCCACCTTGCAGGAACCTGACCACGGGTTGACGCAGGAAAGGCTGGCGCAGACGGATGTCCTGATCTGGTGGGGCCATGCCGCGCATGGCGATGTGGCGGATGTGGTGGTGGACCGGGTTTGTGATGCGGTCTGGTCCGGGATGGGGGCGATCTTTCTGCATTCGGCCCATTTTTCAAAGCCCTTCAAACGGTTGATGGGCAGCCCCTGCAACCTGACCTGGCGTGAGGCGGGCGAACGGGAACGCCTGTGGCTGACCTCGCGCAATCATCCCATCGCGGCGGGCCTGCCAGATCATTTCGAACTGGAACAGGAAGAGATGTATGGCGAACCCTTTGGTGTGCCGGACCCGATGGAAACCGTTTTTGTGTCGTGGTTTCAAGGGGGTGAGGTGTTCCGGTCGGGCCTGACCTATAAACGCGGCGCGGGGAGCGTGTTTTATTTTCGCCCCGGCCATGAAACCTATCCCACCTACCATGATGCCAATGTGCAGCGCGTGATCCTGAACGCGGTGAAGTGGGCGCATAACCCCGCGGCCCGTCTGGCAGACCCGAATGCTGCGCCCAATGTGCCGGTCGAAACCGCGCTGGAGCCGATTGTGGAACGTGGCCCGCGCCTGCATCAGGCGGGTGAACAGGGGTATCGCTGATGGCAAAACCGGTGCGCCTGATGATTCTTGGCACCGGCGGCATGGCCGGCAACCACGCGGAACATTTCGCAAAGATCCCCGGTGTGACACTGGTCGCGGGGGTGGATACCCGGCCAGTGCAGTTGAACGCCTTTTGCGACACCCATGCTATCCCGCACCGGTTCACCAGTCTGGAAACCGCGCTTGACTGGGGCGCATTCGACGCTGTGACCAATGTTACCCCGGATGCCGCGCATCACGCCACGACGATGCCATTGCTGGCCGCGGGCAAGCATGTGCTGTGCGAAAAGCCGCTGGCCACCAATGCCGGCGATGCGGCGCAGATGGCCGATGCGGCGGCGGCGGCGGGCGTTGTGGCGATGGTCAACCTGACCTACCGCAATGTGCCGGCGCTGCAAAAGGCCGCCGAACTGGTGGCCGCAGGCACCATTGGCACCGTGCGTCATCTGGAGGCATCCTATCTGCAAAGCTGGCTGACCCAACCGGCATGGGGCGATTGGCGGACGGAACAGCAATGGCTGTGGCGGCTGTCGACGGCGCATGGGTCAAAGGGCGTGCTGGGGGATGTGGGTATCCATATCCTTGATTTTGCGACTTTTGCAGCCGGGGTAGAGGTGGCCGATATCTCTTGCCACCTTGCGACCTTCGACAAGTCCCCGGATGGCCGGATCGGTGATTACGTGCTGGATGCCAATGACAGCGCCACCCTGCAGATCCGGCTGACCAATGGCGCGCTTGGCACCATTGCGGCGACACGCTTTGCCACTGGGCATCTGAACGACCTGCGCCTGCGGCTTTATGGCGACATGGGCGGGCTGGAGGTGAGCTTTGAACGTGGCATCAGCCGGTTGTCGGCCTGCCTTGGTCCGGCGATGCAAACGGCGGATTGGGCCGTGGTGGACTGCCCGCCGGTGCCGACGGTCTATGATCGGTTCATCGCGGCGATCCGGGGCAAAGGTCCGGCGATGCCGGATTTCGCGCGTGCCGCGCGGCTGCAAACCCTGCTGGATCGGGCGGCGGAGTCGGCGGGGCAGGGGGCGTTGGCGCTGCCTGTGTGACGCGGCTATTCGCGCAGATAGCGGCCGTTGACCCAGCCGGTCACATCCACGCCCCCCGTGGTGCGGATGCGGCACCAGCGGGTTGATCCGGTCTGCTGACAGCCCAGGTTCTGCACTCGCGCCCCTTGCGACAGGCGGGCGATGACCGTGCCTTGGGTCGAAGCCTGCGAACGAACATTCAGCGTATCCCCCGGCGTCAGGCCCGACACGACATAGAAATCCGGCCCCGATGCGCCGCCTTCGGATGGTGGCCTAGACGGCGCGCCGGATTCGCGCAGGTAGCGGCCCAGAACCCAGCCCGTCACATCCATACCGGTGGTGGACCGGACACGGCACCAGCGCACCCCGTTCGTCATCCGGCAGCCCAGATTGCGCACCACTTCGGTGTTGCGCAGCGTCGCCAGCACGGGCGCGCCCGTGGCAGGTTCCAGCCGCACGCCCAGACGTTCGTTGCCCTGCAAGCCGCGGACAGCCCAATAATCGGGACCACCGGTCAACCCGTCATCCGGCGGCGGGGCGGCACCTTCGACCAGAAACTTCCCGGACACATAGCCAGAGGTTCGGCCATCCAGCGTCGATACCTCGCACCAGCGCGCAGACCCGCCGCCGATGCACATCCCCTTGCGCACGCGGGTGCCATAGCCCAGCGTGCCGATGGCGGGAAACACCACCGATGGGCCGGCACGCACGTTTATGCGGGCATTGCTGGAGATATTTCCGATCGTGGTGACACCCGGCCCGGTCACCGGTTCTGCCCGTTCGGACACCTGCGCATGGGCGGGCGCGGTGCCGGGGGCAGCGGCAAAGGCGATACCAAAGACAAGAAGCGCGCAGAACAGACGCGCCAGCGGCGAACCACCCATCATACGGTTGCGTTCCATGCGGCCCCCGTCGAATCAATTCTGATCAATGGCTCATGGTATCATCCAGCCACCCTTGGCGCAGCAGTTTTGACCAAAGCCGCAGGCTGGGGCGTTTGACGGGCGCAGGGGTTGGAAGGGCCGCACCCTACCCCGATCCGGTGATGCGCGATCCTGCCCCAGTTACTGTTGCGCCATATAGCGCAACACGACCGGGCCGATGGTCACGATCAGCAGGGCGGGCATCATCAGACCCGCCATGACGGCAGACATCAGCACCGGCAAACGGTTCGCCTTTTCCTGTGCGCGCAATTCGCGGCGTTGGCGCATGTCGGCGGAATAGGCCAGCAAGGCGGTGCTCATGCTGGTGCCAAAGCGCATGGATTGCAGCACCACGTTCACGAAACCATAGGCCTCGTCGATGCCAAGCCGATCGGCCATGTCCCGATAGGTGGCTTCCCGGTCCCGACCGGCAAGGATTTCCTTTTGAACGATGTGGAATTCGGTGCAGATGTCGGGGGCCACTTCCATCAATTCATCCCCGACACGGGCCAGTGCCGCGTCGAAGGCCAGCCCGGCCTCGACCCCGACCTGCAACAGATCCAGCGTGTTGGGAAAGGACATCTCGATCCGCGTGCGGCGTTCGGATGCACGCCCCGACAGCCAGATGCTGGGCCCGTAGAACCCGACGACAAGGATGGTGGCGCAGACCAGCATCACCTGTTCGATCCCCAGCGCAGGCAACCGCGCCGTCAGGGCCAGGGGAAGGTGCAGTTTCGTGGGAAACAGGTAGATGACCGCAATCACCAGCGGCAAAACCACCCCCACCCCGAACCGGATCAGGTTGAATGTCAGCGCCGCATTCGGCGCGCGAAACCCGGCATGGGCCAGATCACGCCGCAGCTTGCTGCGTTCTTGCACGGAACTGGGGACGAACACACGCTCCAGCATGCCATCTGCGGCCTCGACCTCGCGCAGCAAGGGAACCGCCGACCCATCGCTGCCCCGCAGCCTTTGCAGAACGCGGGCGCGGTTGCGATCACGCAGGACAAGCACCGTCGCCACCGCCAGCAGCACAAGGCCAAAGGCAAAGGCCGCTGCAACCAGAACGATCGGGGGAATGCCGCTGTCGCGGATCGTGGTTTCCAGCCAAAGCATGACTCGCGTTCCTTTTCAGATCTTGAACGACACCAGTTTTGCCATGACCAGGGCATTGGTCACGATCAGCCCGATGGCCGCCGCAGCCAGCGGCACGAACATCGGATCATCGACGACACCGCCATAATATTCCGGCGTGATGACAGAATTCAGGCCAACCATCAGAAACGGGATGCAAGACAGGATCAGCGCCGAAATGCGGCCTTCGGCCGACATCGCCTTGATCTTGCGCCGCATCATCCCACGCCCGCGGATCACCTGCGACAACAGGGTCAACACCCGCCCCAGGTTGCCGCCGGTGCCATGCTGTATCGCCACGCTCGCGGCGAGATAGCGGTAATCTTCGGTCGGAACACGATCCGACAGTTTCCTGATGGCGACCACCAGTTCATCGCCATAAGAAATCTGGTCAACGACAATGCCAAACTCGGTTGCGATCGGGTCTTGCATCGATTCCGCCACCGTGCGGATCGACGCGCTCAGCGGATAGCCCGACCGCAGGCTGCGCGCCATCAGGTCCAGCGCATCAGGAAGCTGTTCCACCAATCGGCGGCGGCGCGTGTCGCGGATGGCCACAAGGACAAGGATCGGCGTCCCGAAGGACACCGCAAACGCCAGGGGAAAGGCCGCCGGCCCCGGCACGAACTGACCCGCCACCATCGTGATCGCCAGACAGACAGCCCCCATGCAGGCCAGCCACAGGCCGGGCTGCACCGGCATTCCCGCCTCGGACAGCAGCGATTCCAGCTCGCGCCATCCCGGCACGGGCGATGCCTTGCGCTGAGGCGTCAGCAGTTCCAGCCGCGCGCTTAACCCCTGGCCAGAGGCGATCATCTGCATCCGGCGCGACCGTGCCTCGCCGGTGGTTTCGCGCCGCGACAGCAGTTGGCGCAGCCCCTCCATCAACAGGATGACGCCAAGGAACACGCCACCCATCAACAGGATTTCCGGATTTATCTGCGACAGCATGATGCTTCTTCAAACCCCCTCGGCAAAGATTTCGGCGGCAAGGCTGAAACCTGATGCTTCCAGACGCTCGGCGAATTTCGGGCGGATGCCGGTGGCGGCAAATGCGCCAAGGATGGTGCCATCCGATGCCCGCCCGGTCTGGCGAAAGCGATAGATGTCTTGCATGCTGATGACGTCTCCTTCCATCCCGGTGATTTCGGACACCGAGATCACCCGCCGCGATCCATCGGGCAGACGCGCCAATTGCAGCACCACGTTGATGCCCGACGCGACTTGCTGGCGAACCACCGAAATGGGCATTTCCGCACCCATCGTGGCCACCATCTGTTCCAGCCGCGACAGCGCATCCCGTGCAGTATTCGCGTGGATCGTGGTCATCGACCCGTCATGGCCGGTGTTCATCGCCTGAAGCATGTCGAATGCCTCGGTGCCGCGCACTTCGCCCACGATGATCCGGTCTGGCCGCATCCGCAGCGCGTTGCGGACAAGGTCACGCTGGGTGACGGCGGCGGCACCTTCCAGGTTTGCGGGCCGCGTTTCCAGCCGCACCACATGTTCCTGACGCAGTTGCAGTTCGGCGGCATCCTCGATCGTCACGATCCGCTGGCGCGGGTCGATAAAGCTGGACAGGGCGTTCAGCATGGTTGTCTTGCCCGACCCCGTGCCGCCCGAAATCAGGATGTTCAGCCGCGATTCCACCAGTGCGGTCAGCACGCGCACCGCCTGATCGGACAGCGCCCCGCGTTCCACCAGCCGGTCCAGCGTCAAGGGATCGCGTGAGAATTTGCGGATCGAAAGGGTCGGCCCATCAATCGCGCAGGGGCGGATGATGGCGTTCACGCGGCTGCCATCTTCCAGCCGGGCATCAACCCAGGGCTGGCTTTCATCCACCCGGCGGCCAACGCGGCTGACGATCTTGTCGATGATCCGCAGAAGGTGGCGTTCGTCGCGGAACTGCACCGGAACACGTTCCAGCAGGCCGTCGCGTTCCACATAGACATTGCGATAGGAATTCACCAACACATCCGCCACGCTTGGGTCCGCCAGCAGGGGTTCCAGCGGGCCAAGGCCCATCACCTCGTCCAACAGCTCATCCGTCAGTTTTTCGGCGTCCTCGGCCCGCATCGGGCGGTTTTCAGTGGCCAGAAAATCCTGAACCAGCGCGCCGATTTCGGCCTTCAGTTCCGACCGTTCGACACGGTCCAGCACGGCCAGGTTCAACCGGCTGAGCAGCACCTCATGCAGCCGCGATTTCAGGTCAAGGCGGGCGCGCAGCGTTGCGTCCACGGCGTTCAGGCGGTGCTGTGGCGCGGCGGCGGGTTGGGCAGGCACCAGGCGCAATGCCCCGGAGGCCGCCTCTTGCCGCGAGGCTTCGGCCTTTGCTTCTGCGCGCCTGCTGACGAAATCCTTGAACATGGCATCATCCCCTGTTTCTGATGGGTTGGGCGGTGCGCAGAGCCATCACTCCAGCCCCCCGACAATCTTGCGGATACCCCGTGACCAGGCACCGTGCGGCAGCATCTTCAAAAGCGGTTCGCCCCGATCCAGGGCCAGCCGCGCGCGTTTCGGATCAAACGGCAGCCAGTGGCGCAGCGGCTGATCCAGGACGGTTGCGATCTCACGATGCACCTTGCCGGCAAAGAGCGGCTTTTTCTCGCGCCCCACGATGATTTCGACCCGCAGGTCAGGCGCATCTTCGCGGAAGGTATCAAGAATGCGCTTGGCGCAATCGATCGACGTGACCGCAAGGTCCGTCACCATAAAAAGCCGTTCCGCCCGGTGCAGCAGCGGTTCCAGCCAATCCACCAGAGCGGGCGGCAGATCGACCACAACCGCATCATGGCTGGACAGCAGGGCATCAATGATCGACCGGACGCGCAGCGCATCCAGCGCGTCCAGAGGCACGGGGTGGCGGGGCGCGGGCAGAACCGAAAGCCCGCTGTCATGCGATTGCAGCGCGGCACGGATGGCGTGGACATCGGGTTCATGGTCCAGTTGCGCCAGCGCCAGAAGCCCGCCCTTGTCGGCCAGATCAAGGCTGCTGCCCACGGTGCCGAATTGCAGGTCCAGATCGACGATGGCCACGCGGCGCGCTGATTTCTGGGCAGTCCGGCACAGACCCAGCGCAAGGTTAACCGCAAAGGTCGTGGCGCCCACGCCGCCGCGCGACCGCGACACCAGATACAACCGCCCGCGGCTTCGCAGAGCAGGGTCCGCCGCAAGGGGGGCAGGGGTCTGATCGGCGACCTGCACGGATGCGATTGCCGGGATTGGTGCGGGCGCGGGTGACGGTGCTGGCGCGGTTGGCATTTCGGCGAAAGCGGGCATGTCTGCCACCGGGACCGAGGCCTGAACTTGCGCTGATGCCTGAACTTGCGCCGGAGCCTGAACTTGCGCCGGAGCCTGAACTTGTGCCGGAGCCTGAACTTGTGCCGGTGCCGGACGTGGCATCGCCCCCGCCTCGCGCCCTGCGGCCTTGGCCATGTCGATCTGGGCGCGGTGCAAGGCCAGCGGGATCACGGCGTCGCTCGTGCCTTCGACGTCACGCATGGCGGCCGTGTCACGTTCGGCGCGGCTGGTTCTGAAAAAGATGCTGTCACTCATTCTGATCTCCTGTCTCTTTCCCTAGCCGGCCGTTCCCAATGCCAGGTCTTCGCCCGGCACTGAAATGGACATGCGGGGAAGCGGGATGTTCGCTCCCAACGTCGTTTGCTGGCCCGTCAACGGCGCGATCATCCGTCCAAGGTTGGATACGAATTCAAACTGCAACCCTTGCAGATCAACGGTCACCATCGGCACATAGGGGCCCCCCAGAAACCCAAGGTTCGGATCGAACCGATAGGTAAAGCGCAGGCTGCCTTCGGTGGCACCGGCGGGCAAAAGCGGCCGGATCTGGGCGAAAATCTCGGCTGTGGTCGGATTGGCCGCCACGCCAGAACAGCTTGCCGGTCCGGGATCGGCACAGATGCCGCCGCCCGCACGGCACAATGTCCCGAAGGACACATTCGCCGCCGCCGCCGGGCCACGGCCGTTCATCGCCGGAACCCCCGCGCAGACCGGCGGACGCACCGCCGCAATGCGGGCGGCAATCTGCGTGGCCTTTTGCGCGGCGGCCCAGGTATGGGCCAGACGCCCGAAATCAATGATGGCGAACATCAGGAACAGGAACAGCAGCACCACCAGCGCGAATTCCACCAGCGTGGCACCGCTTTCATCGCGGGCAAAGTGGCGCAGGCGGGCAGGAAGGGGGAGCCGAAGGCGCAGCGGTTTCATAGCCCATACACCCTTGCCTGTTCTTCGATCCGGGCCGTGAAGATGCCGGCATTCGGCCCGGCCAGCCGGGAAAACACCTGATGCAGGGGCAGAAACATCTGCAAATCGGCCGATACCGTCACCACAGGCACCCGTGCCTGCCGCAATCCGGCATCCGTCACACAGGCCAGGCTGGTCGTGACCCCCATCAATTCGGCATCGCGGCTGAACACGCTTTGCCCGCTGCCGGCCCCATCGACGATGGTGAACAGCGTCGCGTCAAAGCTGGTCAGCGTCCCGCCGGTTTCGCAGATATCCCCCGGCGCAACCCGCGCCAGATAGCGTGTCGCCTCATGCACCCCGGCGGTCGCCGCCTGATAGGACCACATCAGCCGCAGCCCATCGATGCTGATGAAGCTGACCAAAATCATCAGCGGCAGCGCCAGCGCGAATTCCACCAGCGCAGCGCCCGACCGGTCTGTCACAAAGCGGCGGATAAGGGGGTGAAATGCCATGCCGGTCACCGATACAGTTGAACGATTTCGCGGTAGACACCCACCGTCGCACCAGAGCCAAAGCCCCCTGCGCTGCGAATGACTTCGACCATGATTTCGGCATCCTCGCCGCCACCCGGCGATGCGACGGGTTCGGTCATGAAAAGCTGGACATATTCCAGCGGGATCACGTTGCTGGTGTTGCCGCGGATGTCGTTTGCCGCACAGTCGATCGCGGCGGCCACCACGGTGCGCCGATCCGGGTCGGCGGTTGGGCCAAGTTTGTGGCATTGCGGCGCGCCGGTTTCCAGCTTGCCGGGCAGCGGGACGTTGTTGGGGGCGCTGCGCTTTTTGGCTTCTGCAATCTCGGCCAGATACATCTGATACCGGGTGCTGGTGGCATCGGTCCCAAGCGGATAGGTGCCGTTGTGATTTCTGGCCACATAATTGGCCCTGTTCCAGTTGCCGTTGCCAAAGCGACCGCAGGTGCCCGCCGCAATACAGGTGTCGCGCGGCAGGGCGATGACATCCGATGGTTCGGCGTTGTTGCCCCGGCAGCTTGGGCGCGACTCCTTGTTGCCGTTCTTCACTGATTTGGGCAGCGTGCCCTGCACGGTGTTCGGCGCGGGGCGGTAGGCCGGGTCATCCTGGAACTTCTTCAGATCCCCGTCGAAATGGTCGAACCGCATGTTGAACGCTTCGGCCAGGCCAACCCGCTGGCCGGTCAGGGTGTTGACGCCCTGATCGGTGCGGATGCAGGCGGTCACGGCACGTTCTGCGCCAACGAGGCAGGTATAAAGACTGGCGCCATTCAACCCCTTGCACGGCCCCGCAGAATCCGTGGGCAGGCTGGACGGATCAAGAAATCCGAAATTTCCCGGTCCCCAGGCGGCACCGTTGCCACCTGAACGCAGGGTGATCTGATCCCCCTTGTTCTGGTCGGCCTGCCATCCCGGCGGCACGCAGAACATCAGCGGCGTGACATCGCAGGCATAAGCGGCGGGACCGGCGGTTGCAGTTGCCGCCACTTCGACATCCGACGTAACCGCGCCACCATTCAGGGTAGAGGCCACTGCAGCAAAGGGGGTTGGCACTGTCGCCGTTGTCACCGTCACCCGCACATAGCGGGCCAGACGTGGGTCGGTCGTGGTGGCGGTCAGCGCCGCCGTGTCATTCGCGGGCAGGTTTGTCAGGAAGGTCAGTTGGAAATCCGCCGCCCCCGACAGGACACGGTCGCCTGCGGCATAGGTTTGCCAGTCACTGATCAGGCGCTGCGCCGCAACCGTGGCGCGGCTGATCGCGGTATCGCGCCGGTCCAACTCGCCCGCCGCGGCAAGCGCCACCTGATCGGCATAGGATTGCATTTCGCTTTGCGTGCTGGCCATCCGCCCGAAATCCACCGCCAGCGCCAGAAAGCCAAAGGCCACCGCCAGGAACATGCCCCACAGCACCAGAACGGCACCCGCCTCATCCGCAGCAAAGCGGCGCAGGCTGCCTGGCATCTGGGCAAAGGGGGGGCGCAGGCGGGACATGGCGGTTACACCTCTGGGTTGGCTTGGGGATGTGGGGCGGGGTGAAAAAGCGTCAGTTGCGCAGGGTGATCTCTTCCTCGGCATCGGTGCCGCGCCGGATCACAACCGTCTTGCGCGGCGGTGGGGCAGGGGCCACGGCAACAACCGGGGCCGGTTCGGCAACTTCGGGTTCGGGCGGCGGCGGGGCCTGTTCCGGCACCAGATCGCTCAGGCGCAGCCGGTCAATCGGCGGGCCTTCGGCGGTGTCAGGGGTTCGCAGCGCCAGGCTAAGCGCGCCGGCCCGCTGCGCCAGGGCAAGAACCTGGCCTTCCTCCGGGGTCACCTCGACCGTGACGGTGGCCGCCACTTCCGGCGCTTCGTTCAATTCGTCAGAGCTTTGGTCAACGGCCAGAACCTTGACCTTGCGCATGATGGTGTCGGTGACCAGCGTGTCATCCGCGCCGCGCGTCAGCAGGATGTCGACGAAATCGCCGGGCGTGACCAAGCCACCCACGGCGGTGACGGCATCCACCTTGATCGACATCGCCCGCGCACCGGGGGTGATGGATTGGACGATGGTGACCTTCTCGCCAAAGTCGGAAACCTTGGAGGCCAGAACCACCTCACCCGCCACCATAGACCGCAAGGCACGGCGCGGCTTGCCGTCAGGCGGGGGAAGAAGCGCAGCGAGTTCGGTAAACGCATCCACAGGCAGCGCCGAACGCGGCCAGACTTGCGTGGTAAAGTGCTGTTCTTGTAGCACGTCGCCGCGATTGATTTCGCGGGAGGTGGTCACGATGGTCACGAGTTCGGGCTTGTCCGAACTGGCCGTAGCAGCAGGAGCGACAAGCAGATCACGGGCGAGTTGCGCCGATCCGGCGGCAACTCCGAGGCCCACTAAGGCAACAAGAATTGAGCTTAGGCGCATGTCATGCTCCCACAATTGAAGTTTGCAGACTCTCGGATCGCAGTGGATCGAGAGTCCGCATAATGTAATGGACGACCCTGGTGTCGATCAGTCCGCCGGAATTTCGCCGACAACGTCGGTGGTAGCTTCGGACGCCTCTGTAAAAAGAGTTCCAGTATCGTTCGCCAACGTAATCAGCGCCGTGGTCCCCACGAGGATAACCACCAGCAGCGCGACGCCGTATTCCACGAGGGCTGCGCCGTCTTCGTCTTTCCAGAAGGCCTTGAGCATATTCTTCATGATCCGTTTCCATATTCAGGTTGCAATGGAACGGCGCCGATCACGCCGTTACCCCGACGGGCAGAGCGCCGGAATAAGCACATGATAGGGGATCGGTCAGGCCGGTTGGATCGTCTGAACCTCTGAAGAACAACGATGCAGGGTTGTGTGCATGCGCCATACACATCACGCCACGGTTGTGCGTGTGCGAAATCGCGTGGCGAAAATCGGACTCTACGTAATACCGATTCGCAGCCTGATCCTCATACCAACAACCATTGGTGGCAGAACTATGGCAGAAACGTGGAGAATACACGTTCCGCGCCAGCATTGGTTTCCGCAGCCTTGGACAAAAGTCCCGAAAAATCGAAAGTTCTTTGGGCGTCCAGCGACATCCCCTAGGTTCGTTAACATAAATTAATTTAGCCACGAACGATCGGGTGCTGCCATGCCACGACCGCTCTCAGCCACGCCAGTTTCTGCCCCGGCCACGCTGACCGAAGCTGCGATCCTTTGGACCGAATGCCTGCACGGCGCGGGCGATCTGCGCGCGGCGATCACCAGCCTGTCGCGCTGTGCGCGGGCGGAATCCGCGGTTCTGATCCGCGCCAATGCCGAAACCGGGAAACACCGGATTCTGTCGTCCTATGATTGCAAGGCCGCCGTCGGGGCTTTTCCCCTGACACAACCGCTTGGCCTTGACCTGATCACCATCCCCGCGCATCGCGCACGGGCGGGCAGTTTGTGGTTTCTGCACGATCCAAGCCGGGCCGAGGCAGACCGGCTGGAGCCGGAACAGCAACGCTGGCTTGCGCAGCGCGCGATTGCCGATGTGGTTCTTGTGGTGCTGGGGCAGAATGCCGGATCTGTCGACCTGCTGGAATTTCATCTGACCCGCCGTCTTGACCGCCGCGATCAGGACCAGCTTGAAGGTCTGGCCCAGGCCATCGCCTTTGCCTGGAACCGCCGCCCGGCCGGGCGTATCGCACGGCTGATGACCAATGCACCCGCCGTCACGCGGCGTCTGGACATGGACCAAGCCCCCGTTTCAACCGCGCTTTCCAGCGCGAACCCCTGGCACTTGACGGCGACGGAATTGCGTATCTGCAACCTGATCCGCGACGGGCTTGCCGCGACTGACATCGTTTCGGCCTTTGGCATCGCGGAAAGCACCGTCAGGTCGCACCTGCGCAACATCTATGCCAAGGCGGGTGTGACCGGGCAGGTGGGTCTTGTCCATAAACTGCTGGACGGTCCATCGGCAAAGGCCGCAATGCATTGAACCCTGCCCTTGGGGCGGGCCACACCACCGGACCAAACCCGGCGATGCCACGCCTGATCCTTACTGGCCTTGCGGGGTGGTCAGGGCTATAGGCGTGGACGCCCGCAAAGCGGCCCGTCTGCTGCCGTGCCAAGGGCATGGCCGCACAGGATGCCACGCAGCAAGGAGCAAGGATGTTCAGCGACTGGAAGCAGGAAAAGGCCATCGCCGCCTTGGTGGATGAGGCACGGGCGATGGCAGACAAGCTGGCATCGACCAAGCCGCATATCCGCGACAGCCACGCCGCCGCCGCGCGGTTCTGGCAGGTGTCCTATCTGGCCGATGGGTTGGACCTGCACGATCTAATGGGTTGGAAACCCGCCGCCGTGACACGGTTCGTATCGGCGGCCACCACGCGGATCGCCGCTTTGCGAAAGGCCCGCGCCTATGACAGCAGCGATGGGCTGACGGTCTGGCTGCACACCGCGCGCGCGGTGACAGAGCCGCGCATCGCCCCCGCCGTGCGCGACATCTGGCAACAGATCCTGGCCGCAGGGCCGAACGCCGATGGGATGGCCGCCGATCTGATGGCCGAGGCGGGGTTGCAGGGCGATCCGTCCCGCCGCGTGCCGCGCGGGTTTGACGACGACGTCAGCCCCTGAACACGCCCGCCACGCGCCATCACCGCCCCCGATGCGCGCACCCTTTCCCGCTTTTCGCCCAAATCGCAGGCAATCCCCCGCGCAATGCCCCCGTTCGGGCCGGCGGGGGAACGCAAACATGTCATCCCGCGTTTGGATATGCGTATAGATGGGGAAGGGTGGGGCAATCATGACAGGGCCGGAAACATGCTGATCCGCTGCGGGTTCGAGATCGAGCTGGAAAGCCCCATGCCGGTGCCGATGCTTTTGGCACTGTCGGCGCATGGTGACGCGGGTCATTGCGATGCAGGTCCGGGCGAGGGTGGCGGGCGCGTGATCGGACAGGATCACGTGCGTGTGGTGCCGGATACACCGACCCACCGCTATCTGGACCGGTTCGACAATGCGATCACCCGGATCGTCGCGCCCACCGGGGCGGCGCGACTGTGGACCGATTTCGTGATCGAAATCGACGGCCTTCCCGATCCGCAAACCCCCTTTGCACGGCAACATGCGATTCAGGATCTGCCGGATGCCGTGCTGCAACACCTGATCCCCAGCCGCTATTGCGACAGCGACAATCTGCTGCAACAGGCGTGGACGCTGTTTGCGGGCTTTCCCGAAGGTTGGGGCAGGGTGCAGGCGATCACGGAATTCGTGCATCGGCACGTCACCTTTGGCTATCAGTTCGGCCGTGCCAGCAAGACAGCATCCGAGGTGTTCCGCGAAAAGACCGGCGTTTGCCGCGATTTCGCGCATCTGGCCATCGCGCTGTGCCGCGCAATGAACATCCCGGCCCGCTATGCCAGCGGCTATCTTGGCGATATCGGCATTCCCTATTCCGGTCCCGGCGATTTCTGCGCCTGGTTCGAGGTATATCTTGATCATCGCTGGCACACGTTCGACGCGCGCTACAATACGCCGCGCCGGGGCCGCGTGCTGATGGTGCGGGGTTCGGATGCATCGGATGTGGCGATGATCACGTCCTTCGGGGGGCACAAGCTGACGCTGTTCCGGGTCTGGTCGGACCGGATCGCCGATGATCTGACCGATGCACAGGTGATCGACCTGTTGCAAACCCGCCCGGTGGCGGAACCGCTGGTCTTTCCGTCATCGGCCCGCGCGGCCTGACCGGGTATTTCCCCGCCGCCTCATGCCAGCCGATGCTGCAAGAAGAACCGCAGCATCTGGGCCGATGCATCCGGCCCCGCGGGATCGGTAAAGCTGCCGCCCGGATGACCGCCCGCCCAGGCATGTCCCGCGCCGTCAATTTCCCAATGTTCGGCAAAGCTGCGGCCATCGGCGTGGCGGTGTTCTGTCACGCGATGTGGCCGCTTGCCCTTTGGGGCGTCGTGCCGCGTGCTGCGCCGCAGGCCGGGCATGGCGGGCAGCGCCTGGGCAAGGCAGGCGCTGCCATTATCGGGATGCACCGTGCTGTCGGCCAGGCCGTGAAAGACGATGGTCGGCAGGGCGGTGCGGTGCGGTAGGCCAGTTGTGCCACCCCGCATGGCGGCAAAGGCCGTGGCGATGTCGCGCGCACCCTGCGCGGGTAGGCCGGAATGGACGCCCACGGCAGCAAAGACATCGGGATAGGCCGCCGCCACCAGCGCCGCCGCCGCCCCCCCGGCGGACAATCCGGCAATATAGGTGCGCGCCGGATCAGTGGGATGCGCGGACTGGATGTCGCGCACCAGACCGGCAATCAGCGCAGGTTCCCCCCCACCGCGCGCCTGATCTTCGGGCCGAAACCAGTTCCAGCATTTCTGCGCATTGGCCCCCGTCGGCTGGGCCGGATAGGCGATGAGGCAGCCGAACTCCTCGGCCAGCGCATTCATTCCGGTGCCGATGGCGAAATCCTCGGGCGATTGGGTGCAGCCATGCAGCATCACGATCAGCGGCAGGGGGCCGTCAGGCCGTTGGGCCGGCACATAAAGCCGATAATCGCGGCGACCCTGCGGCGTGCTGTGCGTCAGCGACAGAAAGGCCGCCCCCGGTGCCACAGGCGCGGCGCTGGCCAGCGCCCCATGTGCCGGCATCCCGCCCGCCGCGATCTTGCGCAGCGTTTCGGACAGGGCCGTCCTGGCCTTTGCAGCGTGTTTTTTGCGTGGTGGCCTTGGTTGCGGGCCACCATTTGGGCCGTCATTTGGGCCAGCAGGCGGGGATGGTTGCCCGGCGGCATCGTCAATCCGGGTAAACGACCCGTCGATCACATCGCCGGATGCGATGGCCTTTGGGGCAAACTGTGTGTCGGGTGCGGCATCGGTCGCTGCGCCATTGCCCCGCAACAGGCTCTGGATCAGGGCCGTCGCCTCTTGCAACCGTCCGGCGCGGGTCAATTCGGTGGCCTTGGCCATGCCGCGCTGCAAGGAGGTGGTCATGTCGGATATTCCTTATCTAAAATCGGCGCGGGTCAGACGATCCTGTCGGCCAAGGCCGCCTTGACC
This sequence comes from uncultured Paracoccaceae bacterium, assembly GCA_958439195.1. Classification (GTDB taxonomy): domain Bacteria; phylum Pseudomonadota; class Alphaproteobacteria; order Rhodobacterales; family Rhodobacteraceae; genus Paragemmobacter. Next base: position 82,609 of record OY288161.1, on the reverse strand, counting down.
GCGTCCTCGGCATGCAACGCACCAAGGATTGTCAGGCTTTCAATCGTGTCGCGCGCCAGATCGGCGGCGATGTCCGGCGCGATCACGGCCAACCCCAGAACCCGCAGGTCCAGCCGTTCACCCGCCGCCTGCGCCGCCTCCAGTTCCGCCCGCGTGATATGGCGCAGGCCCAGATGCACGCTTTTGCGCGTCACCACTTGCCGCACGGTATCGGCATGGCGGTCAATCTGGTTGCGGATGGCGGTGCGGATGAAATCGCTGCGGTTGGAATAGAACCCCTCGCGCACCAGCAGGTCGATCTGCCCCAGATCGACAAAGCCAAGGTTGATGGTGATCTTTTCCGATTCCGGCGGTCTGGCCGGGATGCCGGCAGAAGGCTGTGCTGATCTGGGCATGAAAACTCCACATACCATCTGTGTGGATGGTATGTGGATGTCATCAAATCAAATTGCAACCCCTCAGGTCTGACTTGCCGGGGCGGGCTCGGCCACCGGGGCGGCCGCCCCCAGAAAATTGCCCAGCGTTCCCAGCGCCTCGACATGGTCGCAGATCACCTTCAGACAGACCAGGAATGGCACCGCCATCAAGGCCCCGGCAATCCCCCACAGCCAGGCCCAGAACACCACTGTCACAAAGACCGACACAGTATTCAGCTCCAGATGCCGCCCCAGCAGCACCGGCGTCACGAATTGCCCTTCGATCGTCGTGGCCGTCAGATAGACGATCGGGGCCAGCGCCGCCTGACCAAGGCTGTCAAAACTGACAATCGCCACCGCCGTCACCAGCCCCGCACCAAAGAGCGGGCCGATATAGGGCAGAAAGTTCACCACAAAGGTCATCACCGCCCATACAACGGGCTGCGGCATCCCGACGGCCCACATGCCCAGCCCCACCACCACGCCCAGAACCGCGTTGATGACAGTCACCACCGCCAGATAGCGCGATACGCTGCGTTCGATCCCATAGACGATCCGCAAGGCGCGTTTCTTGTCACCAAAGCGGGGAAAGGCGTCGATCAGTTTCACATAGAACAGATCCCCCGACGCCAGCAGAAACAGCGCCAGAACCAGCGTCACCACCGCCGTCGCCAGAACCGATGCAACATTGCTGACCGCCATTGTCAAAAGGCCGGGGGATTCCATCGCCACGCGCTGCACATTCGGATCGGCCACGCCGTTGGTGATGTCCTCCACCTGCTTTGACGCCTGCTGCACGATTTGCAGCGACGCAGCAAAGCCCTGCAACTTTGCCCGCAACTCTGCCCCAAGGCGTGGCGCATCATCCAGCCAGACCGAAATCGGACCGCTTAACAACAGCGCCGCCCCTGCCAAGAAAATCCCCACCGCAGCGATCAACGCCGTGGCCGTGACTACCGGCGCAAGGCCGAAGCGTTGCAGGCTGCGCACAAGCGGGCTTAACGTCAGTGCCAGAAGGGTGCCCATCAGCAGGGGCAGGATGACATCCTTGGCGAAATACAGCCCCATCACCAGCAAAACCAGTAGGATAAGGCCAAGGGTGCGGCGGATGGCCGGAAGATCATCCGTCATGGCGCGGCCCACGGTACAGATGCGGGGGGGCGGCAACGTCTTGCCTGCCGCGTCCCTCTGCAAAGGGTGCAGGGATATGGCGGCCAATACAGGCTGCGCCGGTTCGGGTATTGGGGTCGGGCATGGTGCTGTCCTGTCAGGCGTTCCCGGTCGCAACCGACCCTTGACAGACCCGCGCCACCCGGCCTGGAAACCAGGCGCTGGACGCGAATATCAGACAAGGCCGGTTCCGGTTTGGTGTGGCTTTCGGCGTGTCGATCGAAACTGCAACACTCACAGGTTAACGCGGCAACTATGGGTCTGTTCCGCCCTGCCGTCCAGCGCGATGAACATACCGCGAAAGGGCAGGCAACCGGCGGGCCTTTGCCGACCTGCCTTTCCTGTTTCGGCAGTCTTTTGCACAGGGTGGGCGAAAGCCTGCGCAAAGGGAACCATCGCCGATTTCAGACCTTAGATAGGTATGGGAACGGCGCGATGCCTGCGAAACAGGTGCAACATTGCCCCCCGTTCCCATCCCATCGGCCCAGCACGCCCCGCATGGGGCAGCAAGGTCTTGGGCCAAATCACCTTGGGCCGTGCCAGACCGGCATGCGCCGCAGACAGGAGACACGACATGAACTGGGATCAGATCGAAGGCAAATGGAAGCAACTTCGCGGCAAAGCCAAGGAACAGTGGGGCAAGCTGACCGATGACGAGCTGGACACCATGGCCGGAAAGCGGGATCAGCTTGTCGGCAAGGTGCAGGAAAAATACGGTCTCGCCAAGGAAGAGGCCGAACGCGAAGTCGATGACTGGAGCCGCCGCCACTGACTGTGGTAGCTGACCACGTTAAGGCATGATCGGCTGACATCAGCCGGTTTTCCAATCGGGCCGCCCCCTTTGCCGGGGCGGCCTTTTTCATGCGCTGCCAACAGAAAAAGGGCGGCCCGCCGGATCACGGCGGCCCGCCCCATACATCAGATCACATCCTTACCCGCGATAGGCAAAGCCGCCAAAGATGCGCCCTTCATCGCGGTGACGCCCGCCCCGCACCGCCCCGACATAGGACGCCGCGGCCGCCACAAGTGCCGCTGCCGCAAGGATGAAGGCCGTCAGGATGGCGCTGACACGCGCGACCTCTGCCGCCGCGATGGCGGCATCCGTGGCTTCCTGTGCCAGACGCCCGGCTTCGGCCTGCGCCTGTTCGGCAAGCTGCACGGCATCGGCGCGGGTCTGCTGCGCCGCCGTGATCGCCGCATCCACGCGGGTTGTCGCCTCTGTCTGCGGGATGTTGGTATTGGCCACGACCGCGCTGATCAGATAGGCGCGTTCGGTTTCGCTCACCTCACCCGTCATCGCCACATTCCCAAGGATGGACGCTGTGGCACGGGCTGTTTCCGCCGGGTCGCTTGTGCCTGTCACCACCTGAGCCGGGCGCAGCAGGCTGTCGCTCAGATATGCCACCGGGTTCTGCGGTGCCGCATCCGGCACCATAGCCCCGGCCGCCGCGATGGCCCCTTCGGCCACGCCACCGCCGACCGACCCGACGGCACCCGCCACGCTGCCCGCGACAGACCCGGCGGCACTGGCCGCTGTGCCCACCGCCTGCGCCGTGGTGGATACCGCCGCGCCCAGCACCATGACCGACACGACGATCCCGACACCCCAGACCACCAGCCCGTTGATCCCGTCGCGCGCCGTCACCTCATCTGCGCCAACCTTGTCCAGTCGCCGCCGCATCCGACCGGCGATGTAGCCACCCGTGGCATAGCTGACCACCAGCGACACCACGATCCAGACCGCGCTCAGGATCACCATGACGTTCAGGCTGCCTTCGCCCGGTTCCGCCGAAATCGTCGACAATCCCAGTACCGCGCCAAAGCCGGTGAACACCGACCCCACCGCCACCGCGACGACCCCGCCCCCCAGCACCGCCGCCCAATCGATATATGACCCGTCAAGTGCCATCACTGGCCCCGAGGCCGCAGTCATTGCTTCTGTTCTTTCCATGATTTGTTCCCCGACCGCGCTCAGCGCAAACCGATAAGCGACAGGACCGCCATGACCACGACGACAAGTCCGACCAGATAAATGATGCTGTTCATTGGAATTCCCTTCACATCATGCGCCGCCTTCGGGCGCATTCCATGCCCAGCTAACGCCCGACATGGCCGCAGGTTCCGCCCGCCCGCGCCGCGACGAGGTGCCGGAAGGCCCGCCACGCGGCGCATCGGCATAATTCCACCCGCGGCAGGGAACCCGCGCGCCAGGAGGGCGTTACCCTTTCATCGGAGGGTTTCCCTGTCCCACCTCCGTTTCGATACCGGTGCTTGGGTGCCGGGTATCGCGGCCGGGATGGCCCCCTGCCATCCCGGCTGAACCTTGTGATCCCGCCGGGCGCGGGGTGATCCGGCAGGGCATGGGGCCACAAGCGGCCCGTTCGGCGTGGGTCGGCACACAAGACCTTTGCGCAACATCGGATCAGGCCATCATCCGATCCTGCCGTTACAGGATCGGGCGCTTTTCCTCTTTCTCTGGCTCGACCATCGCAATCTCGGCCAGCCCCGCCCGATCCATCACCGTCAGCATCCCGTCGGTCCAGCTTGCGACTTTCAGGGCGCGAAGGCGGGCCAGCGTCTTGTTGGTGTGAACCAGCGAAAGGCCCAGCGCATCGGCCAGATCCTGCTGGCGAAAGGGCAGGGGGACCGTGGCCGTATTCGCCCCCGAACTGCCCAACCCTACTGCGCGCAGGCGTTTCTCCACCCGCAGAAAGGCCCATGAAATCCGCTGCGCGGCATCCCGCTGACCCAGCGTTGCGATGGTTTCGCCCAGGAAATGCTCCTCGACGGCCGCGATCCATGTCAGGTCATAGGCGCGGCCCGGTTGCGCCCGAAACAGGTTCCACAGGTCGCTCCGGCGAAACGCGCACAGCACCATTGGCGTGCTCGCCTCGACCGAATGTTTCATCTCGCCCATCAGGCTGGCTTGCAAGCCGATGAAATCGCCGGGGAAAAGGAAGTTGATCACCTGCCTGCGCCCGTTTTCAAGCGTGGTATAGCGCGTGCCCATTCCGCTGAACACGGTATAGATCTGCGGGCTGTTCGATCCTTCCATCAGCACGGTCGTGCCGGCATCCACGCTTAACTCGCCCGACTTGAATTGCATCATGAAGGTGATTTCGTCCTCATTCAGCAGCACGAAAAGCGGTTGGGTGCGCAGCGGGCATTTATCGCAGGCAATGGTCATCAGGAAATTTTCCTTCCTATGTCACAGATTAATGCGGCCAACGCGGCCACGCTGCATGATCGGGTAGAAGTGGAGAACACATGTCACGCCCCGACCCCGACCTTTCCGCCCGACGATACCGCCATTTTACCCAACTAACCGGGCTTACGACGGCCCTGAGCGCCACCATTAACACAAGTATTTCAAACTCTTCCGCATATCTTTTCCAATTCATCCCTGCGCCCACGCCCATGCCTTCCTGCTGGCCAGCTTTCGAATCGTCCGGCCAGACCAAATCAATACGGGCACCAATCGAACGTCGATCTGACCTTTCCTGCGGGCCGAACTGACGGCTGCACGCCCCCAACTGACCAAAGCCCAAGCCAAAGGCCCGACCGGCCGGCGCCCCCGCGCCGCCTGACGGCCCTTGTTTGCCGCCCCCATCCCATCCTTTGCCGCCGCCGCCCGCTGTCGCCAGACGCGGTGCGGATCATCCAAGGACGCATATCCACCATGATCCCTTTCCTCACGCACCCCGAAACATTCAGACCGGTCCGCATCCCGGCCCTGCAAAGCCCGTCCTGCGCCCCCATCAGGGGCAGAGTGGCGGTGCCGTCCCGTGCCATCGCCCCGGCGTGTCTGTTCTTTTCCGAACAAACGCGGCGGCGTTGCCTTCGGTTCCCCGCAATGGTGCCGCGCACCGCTGCCAAAATGTCGCGGCCCGCCCCGCCCTATCCTCGCCTTGTCCGCCACATCGTCGGAAAGGGCGCAAAATGAACATCCTGACCCAGCATGGCACCGACTTTCTGGAAAACCTCACCGATGCTGCCCCGCCCTCACATCAGCCGTCACTGCGGCCCCCACATCGGCCTTTAGAACCACCCGTGGCGGACCCTCGCACAGAGGTGACCGCCAGCCTTGGCCCCCTGCGTGCCTTTGGCATCAGCCTGACTGGCAACCGCGCCGCGGCGGATGATCTGGTGCAGGACACGATCCTGAAGGCCTGGATGAACATCGACAAATTCCAGCCCGGATCCAACATGCAGGCGTGGCTTTTCACCATCCTGCGCAACACCTTTTATTCCAACCGCCGCAAGCATCGACGCGAAGTCCCCGATCCCGAAGGTCTGCACGCCGCCGCCCTGTTTGATCTGCCCGCCCATGACGGGCGGCTGGCCTTTCGGGATTTCCACCGCGCCTTTGGCAAACTGTCAGCGGAACACCGCGAAGTGCTGATCCTGATCGGGGCATCCGGTCATTCGACCGAAGAAGCGGCAGCAATGATCGGCGTCGCCGTTGGCACGGTGAAAAGCCGCACAAGCCGCGCCCGCAGGCGTTTGGCCGATCTGATGGGAATGGCGGGGGCCGAAACCTTTGCCACTCTTGCCGATCCTGTAACACAGGCGGTGATGGGGCGGTCGCGGCCCCGGCTGGATTGATCCCGCACCCCCGCGCCCTGCGCAGGGGGGTGTCAGGATTGGGCGAAACCAGGGGCTTGGCCAATACCGACCAGTGACAAATCATTTCAGCCAGTCAGGGGAACCGCGCCCCTCGGCTTGCGTTACCTGTGTGATGGCCGTCTTGGGCCGCATCTCAATTCGGACTGGAACCAATCATGTCTCTTGTTTCTCTTGTCGTGACCCTGATCGTTGTCGGGGTTCTGCTTTGGCTGGTGAACACCTACCTGCCGATGGATCGCAAGATCAAATCCATCCTCAATGTCGTCGTGGTGATCTTTGTCATCCTTTGGATCCTGAACGGAACCGGGCTTTTGGGTGGCCTGAACGGCATCACCGTCGGCGGCTGACGCAAAGCCCGGTCAGGGCGGCCCGGCCGCCCTGACTGCCTGCCGTGATCCGGCCCGAAAACCCGGATCAGGCAACACCCAAGCGGCCAACAGGCCTAGTCAAGCCCGCCTTTCTGCGACTAACTGTCGTTCACAATTTTGAACGGGCCTTGCTTGACCGACCTGCCACCTATCCTTCTTGGGTTTCTTGGCTCGCTTGCGGCGGGCGGAATGACAGCCGTCGGCGCCTTGCCGGTTCTGCGCGGTCATGTGCCATCGCTGGCGACGCGCGATACGTTGTTGGGCTTTGCCGCCGGGGTGATGCTGGCGGCGTCGTTCTTTTCGCTGATCCTGCCCGCGCTGGACCATGCCGCACAAAGCCACGGCCGCGGGGCCATTCCCGCCGCCATCGTCTGCGTGGCGATCCTGCTGGGCATGGGGGCAATTGCGGCGCTGAACGAAGTGCTGCCGCATGAACATGTCACCTCTGGCCGCGAGGGGCCGATATCGCCCGCATTGCGCCGGGTCTGGCTGTTCATCATCGCCATCACCATCCACAACATCCCCGAAGGTCTTGCCGTGGGCGTGGGCTTTGGCCAGGGCGGCATGTCCGGGGGCCTTCCCCTTGGCATCGGGATCGGCTTGCAGAACATGCCCGAAGGTCTGGCCGTCGCGGTCGCGCTGCGGGGGCAGGGCTATAGCGGGCGCAGATCCTGGGCCGTGGCCGCGCTGACCGGCATGGTCGAACCGTTGGGCGGCCTGATCGGTGCGGCTGTCGTGTCTGTCTCGGCCCTGCTGCTGCCCTGGGGGATGGCCTTTGCCGCCGGGGCGATGCTTTATGTCATCAGCCACGAAATCATCCCGGAAACCCACCGATCCGGCAACCAGAACCGGGCCACGCTGGGCCTTGCCATCGGGCTGGTGGTGATGCTGTTTCTGGATGTCACGTTGGCAGGATAGTCGCGCACGCGGGCAAAATAGGTGGCGGGCTTGCCCCTGCGCCCAAATTCCGCCAATTTTATCAAGGCGTAACGGCGTGCAGCGGTCCATCAACATTGGCAGGAGAGAAAGCAGATGATCCATCCGGTTCTGTTGTGCGGGGGATCGGGCACCCGGCTATGGCCCCTGTCGCGGAAAAGTTTCCCCAAGCAATTCACCCGTCTGATCGGCGAAGAAAGCCTGTTTCAGGCATCGGCCCGTCGGCTGGCCGGTGACGGCTTTGCCGCCCCCCTGGTGATCACCGGATCGGATTACCGTTTCATCGTGACGGAACAGCTCCAATCCGTGGGCATCAATCCCGGCCCGGTTCTGATCGAACCCGAAGGTCGCAACACCGCGCCTGCCGTTTTGGCCGCCGCGCTGTATCTGGCCAAGGATGATCCCGCCGCCCTGATGCTGGTGGCCCCATCCGATCATGTGGTCCCTAACGCTGCCGCCTTTCGCGCTGCGGTGCAGGCGGGCGAGGCGGCGGCCCGTGCCGGACGGATCGTCACCTTCGGCATTCGCCCGACACGGGCGGAAACCGGATATGGCTGGCTGGAACTGTCCGGACCTGCCGCAGATGCCACGCCGGTCGATCTGACCCGCTTTGTCGAAAAGCCGCAGCTTGCCACCGCCGAAGCCATGCTCGCTTCGGGCAATTTCCTGTGGAATGCCGGGATTTTCCTGTTCACCGCACAAACCATGATCGACGCCTTCCGCGCCCATGCGCCGGGGCTGTTGGCCCCCGTCAGGGCGGCGGTCGAAGGCGCGCGGGCCGATCTGGGCTTTCTGCGGCTGGACGAAACCGCCTGGGCCGGGGCCGAGGCGATTTCGATCGACTATGCCGTGATGGAACGGGCGGGCAACCTGGTCGCCGTTCCCTTTGGCGCGGGCTGGTCCGATCTGGGCGGGTGGGATGCCGTGGCCGCCGAAATGCCGGCCGATCCGCGCGGCAATGCGCTGGGCGGCAATGCCGTGGCGATCGACTGCGACAGCACACTTTTGCGCGCCGAAGACCCCGGCATCGAACTCGTGGGGATCGGCCTGACAGACATCATCGCCATTGCCACCGGCGATGCCGTGCTGGTGGCCCATAAATCCCGCGCGCAGGATGTCAAAAAGGCGGTTCAGGTCTTGCAGGCCAAAGGTGCCAAACAGGCCGAGGCGTTTGCCCGCGACCACCGCCCCTGGGGCTGGTTCGAAACGCTGGCCCTGTCCGACCGGTTTCAGGTCAAGCGGATCGTCGTCAAACCCGGCGCGGCCCTGTCGCTGCAATCCCATATGCACCGGTCGGAACACTGGATCGTCGTGTCCGGCACCGCCCGCGTGACGGTGGACGACATGGTGAAACTGGTGTGCGAAAATCAGTCCGTCTATATCCCGCTGGGCGCGAAACACCGGATGGAAAACCCCGGCAAGGTTCCGATGGTGCTGATCGAGGTGCAGACCGGCACCTATCTGGGCGAAGATGACATCATCCGCTACGAAGATGTCTATGCCAGGGGCCAGGGCGCAAAGGGATAGGGTGACTTTGGAACCCCGTCCCGGATCATACCGGCGATGGGGTTATGTCACGCCGCTGCCCACAGATCGTCATAGACCGCCCGTATCCCCGCCGCCTCACGCGCCACACCAAACAACCGCACCGCCCGCTCCCGCGCGGCCGCCGCAAAGGCCGCATGTCGCGCAGGGTCGCCCAGCAGCGCCACCGCCGCCTCGGCGGCGCCTGCGGCATCCTCCAACGGCAGGATGATCCCGGCCTGATCCCCGGCCTGATCATTGCCATCCGCACGGCCCGCGAATTCCGCGAAATGCCCGGTTTGGCTGGCGATGATCGGCACGCCGCAGGCCATCGCCTCGATCGGCGTCACGCCATAGCCTTCATAGCGGGGCAAGGCCATCAGCAACCCGCAGCCTTGCATCAGGGCGGGCATGTCGGCGGCCGCCACCTCGCCCGGAAACAGGATGCGCCCGGCCAGCCCCGCCGCCGCCACATCGGCCTTCAGGCGGGCAAGAAACCCCTCGTCCCCGCCCTTGGCCAATCCCGCCACCACCGCAGTCGCCCCCGGCAGGCGGGGCAGGGCGCGGATCATCGCCTGCACGAACAGATCGGTGCCCTTTTCGGGCCGGATGCGCCCCACCGTCAGGATGCCATACTCGCCCGGCATCCCTGTCGCCGCCCAGGCGGCGGCGCGGTCCGGCGCAGGGTGGAACCGCGCCGTATCAACCCCATGCGGCACCACGGCCCGCACCCCCGGCACAAACCCCGCCGCGGCATCGGTCGTCGCAATCACCGCATCCATCCGCCCGATCAACCAGCGCGGCCATGCCGAATGGCGGCGTTGCGCGGCCGAGGTAAAGACAATTCGTATCGGCAACCGCAGCACATCCCGCGCAAACAGCGCCAGTTGCATTTCCGGGTTGCGCCGCACATGCCAAATGGAAAACGCCCGTCCCGCAGGCGGTATCCGCGCCAGGACCAGCGCCTGCCGCCGCGTGAGCGGAACAGGGCATCCCGGCAAAGGATGGCCCACCAGCACCGCGTTCATGGTTCGCCGCTGTTCCGCCAGCACCGCCGCAGCCGTGGCCGACACCCCGGTGAACCGGGGGTTCAGGTTGGTGACATAGACCTGTGGTGGTTCATCCGCGCGCATGTCGCCCCTGTCCTTCTTGCCCCCGTCCTTCGCGCCTCATAGACCCCGGCAAGGCCGGGCCTGTCAACGTGACCGCGCCGTTACGTCGCTTTGCCCGGCCATCCTTGTTCCGGCCCGTCCGGGGGGATATATCCGACGCCTCAGGGGATTTCCCCGATCCCAAAGGCGCACATGACCACCAGAGACAGCAGAACAAGACAGATCAACCACTGGGTGACAGACCGCGTCATCCGGGGGGCCATCTGGCTTATGCTGTGCCTGCCGTTTGATGCCCGCCGCGGGCTGGCCGCCTTTCTGATGACCCGCATCGTGGCCCCGCTTGGCGGCTACCGCGCCCGCATCCGCGAAAATCTTGCCCTTGTGCGCCCCGATCTGCCCGCCGCCGAGGTGCGCCGCATGGAACGCGCCGTTCCCCGCAGCATTGGCCGCACGCTGGCCGAACTGTATTCCGGCCCCGATTTTGTTGCCCGCGTCGCCAGCGAACCGCTGCAAGGCCCCGGTGTCCCCGCGCTGGAAGAGGCGCACCGCACGGGCCGCCCCGTCCTTCTGGTCACCGGGCATCTGGGCAATTACGACGCCATTCGCGGCAGCCTGATCGCGCGCGGCTACCGGGTGGGCGGCCTGTATCGCCCAATGGACAACGCCTTCTTCAATGAACATTACGTCGCCGCCATCTCACGCATCGGCACGCCGCTTTTCCCGCGCGGGCGCAAGGGTCTGGCCGACATGCTGCGCTTTCTGAAAGGCGGCGGCATGGTGGGCGTGGTGCTGGATCAGTCGATGGGCGATGGCGCAATCCTGCGGTTCTTCGGGGCCGAGGCGCTGACTTCCCTCTCCCCCGCCGAAATGGCGCTGCGCTATGACGCCCTGATCCTGCCCACCTATGGCATCCGCCGCGCCGATGGTGGCTTTGACCTGCTGGTCGAGGCGCCGATCCCCCACACCACCGCCGAAGACATGACCCAAAAGCTGAATGACAGCCTCGAGATGCAGGTCCGTGCCCACATGGACCAATGGCTTTGGACGCATCGCCGCTGGAAAATGGGCAACAAGACCTGGTAACGCCTTACCCCTGCGGCAACTGCGCCAGGATAAGCTCCGAAGTCGCCGTTACCCCATCCGCCTCTGCCGCCAGAACGCCGGATGCCGCCCCGGTCAAGTCGCGCCACGCCGCGCACCCCGCCTTTGGCCCGTCCCGCCCCAAATCTGAACCCAGTTCTGAACCCAATTCTGGCCCCGTCTTCAGCACCCGTTCCAGAACCGCGGCAAGCGCGGCGGCATCCGCTACAGGCTGCGCCCCGCCGGCAGCATCCAGCCGGGCGTAAAGGTCTGCGAAATTGCCCACATGCGGCCCATGCAGAATGGCCGACCCGTGCAGCGCGGGCTCATAGGCGTTGTGCCCGCCAATCCCCGGCACCAGCGACCCGCCGATAAAAGAGACCGGGCAAAGATCGAACCACAGCCCCATTTCGCCCAGCGTGTCGGCCAGATAGACCTGCGCCTCTGGGGCATCGCCCCGACTGCGGCACGTCTGTGTCAGGCCCGCCTTGTCCAAAATCTCTGCAATCTCTGCCGCCCGTGCCGGATGGCGCGGTGCCAGGATCAACAGCGCATCCGGGCGGCCTTGGCACAGGATGCGGTGCGCCTCGGCCACCGCCACCTCTTCGCCCGCATGGGTGGACGCCGCCAACCAAAGGGGCCGCCCCCCGATCACCCCCCGCAACTGCGCCAGCGCCGCAGGGTCCACCGGTAACCGCTCCGCTGCGCGCTTCAGCGTGCCTGTCACGATCACCCGCGCCGGATCGGCCCCCAACCCCTTTAACCGCGCGGCCATTCCTCCATCCGGTGCTGTCAGCAGCGTAAACCGCCCCAGAATCGCCCGCGCCAGCCCCCGCATCCGCCGCCAGCGTTCGGCAGACCGGTCCGACATGCGCGCATTGGCCAGGATCAGCGGAACACCCCGCGCATGGGTGGCATGGATCAGCCGGGGCCAGAATTCGCTTTCCACCATAACCGCCACATCAGGCCGCCAATGGTCCAGAAACCGCGCAACAGGGCCGGGCAGGTCCAGCGGCAGATATTGCACGATCACGCGATCCGGCACCCGCGCCTGCATCAACCCCATCGCCGTGACCGTCGTGCAGGTCAGCAGCACCGTCACCCCCGGCCGCGCCGTCAAGGCCCGCAACAGGGGCAAAACCGACAGCCCTTCGCCCACACTGACGGCATGCAGCCAGATTAGGTTGCCGTCGGGCCGGGGCAGGGCAATCCGGCCCAGCTTTTCTGGCCAGCGTGCCGGATCTTCCTTGCCGCGCGCCAACCTGCGCCGCAGGATCATAGGACCAATCGGTGCCAGCAACCCTGTCGCCAGCAGCCACAGGGACAAGGCCGCAGAGCCGGGTGGCGAACCGGGGGGCGTGTGGATGGGGGGCAGGGCGCTGTGGTCTGTCATGCCGCCCCCTTACACCGACCCGCAGGCGCTGTCACTTCGCCGCAAAGGCGCGCCGTGCCTGCCGCACAGGGCAGGTCACTTGGTCAGATCACTTGGGCACGTCACTTGGTTAGATCACTTGGTCAGGATCAACTTGCCCGCACGGGTGATGCGCAGCGCATAAACCTGACCGTCCAGCGCGATCCGCGCCTGCACCCCGCCCTTGGTCAAGGCGCGCGCATCATGCAGCGGCGCGCTTTCGGATGGGGGCAGGGGGGATGCACTGCCCGCGTCAGGCGCCGCTATTTGCCGGGCTGCCAATTGCCGGGCCGCCAATTGCCGGGTCGCAGGATCGCGCAGCCGCAAGGGATCGGGGCGCATGTTCATCTTGCGGCCTCCATCCGGTCAAACAGGGCTTCCAGCCCGGCACCCGCGCTGGCGGGCATCCAACCCGTCAAGGCAAGCTGGAACAGGTCTGTCAGGTCGGCATCACGCAGGCGCGGGGCGCTGCCTGATGGAAGCGGGGGTCGTGCTGTCTGGGTCATCTCGCCATCTCTCTGGTCAGGTGGGGGCCGGGCTGACCGCAGGGGCTGGCTGGGGATTACAATTAACCTAGCAAAACAGTCGGGATAGTAAAGTGTATTTTTTTAGTCAGGTTTTCACCCCCACCCATCCACCCCCCCACCCATCCACCCCCACCCTTCCCCCACCACGCGCCGCCTGCTAACTACAACGCACCGCCACGGGAGATGACCACATGACCACCGCCCCCCTCACCTGCTTCAAGGCCTATGACATTCGCGGGCGTCTGGGCGTTGATCTGGACGCGGCCATCGCCACCCGCATCGGCCGCGCCTTTGCCGAAGTGCTGGGGGCCAGTCGCGTCGTGCTGGGCCGTGACATCCGCGCCTCGTCGCAATCCCTGTCCGATGCGGTGGCCAACGGCCTGATGGCGGCAGGGGTAGAGGTGCTGGACCTTGGCCTTTGCGGCACCGAAGAGGTCTATTTCGCCACCGGACATCTGGGCGCGGATGGCGGCATCTGCGTCACCGCCTCGCACAACCCGATGGACTACAACGGGATGAAGATGGTCCGCGCCGGGTCTGCGCCCCTGGATGCGGCAAGTGGCCTTGCCGCGATCAAGGCGCTGGCCGAAAGCCAATCCTTTGCCCCGCCACAACCGGGCGGGCGCATCACCGACGCCACTGCCACCCGCGCCGCCTATGTGGAACGGGTTCTGTCCTTCGTCGACGCCGCCGCGTTGCGCCCGCTGCATATCCTTGTGAACGCCGGAAATGGCGCGGCAGGCCCAACCTTCGACGCCATCGCCGCCGCCCTTGCCGCAAAAGGCGCGCCCCTGCGCTTTACCCGCCTGCACCACGAACCCGATGGGACCTTTCCCAACGGCATCCCCAACCCGCTGTTGCCGGAAAATCAGCCCGCCACGGCGCAGGCGGTTGTTGCCGCCGGGGCCGATATGGCCGTGGCCTTCGACGGTGATTTCGACCGCTGCTTCTTTTTCGATCACACCGGCGCCTTCGTGCCGGGGGAATATGTGGTGGGCCTTCTGGCCGAAACCTTCCTCGCCAAGGAGCCGGGGGCGGCCATCGTCCATGATCCGCGCGTGATCCTTGCCACCCAGGCCGCCGTGGCACAGGCCGGGGGCAGGGCGGTCATGGCCCGCACCGGACACGCCTTTCTGAAACAGGCGCTGCGCGACACCGGGGCCGTCTATGGCGGCGAGATGTCGGCCCACCATTATTTCCGCGACTTTTTCGCCTGCGACAGCGGCATGATCCCCTGGCTTCTGGTGGCCGAACTGATGGGCCGCACAGGCCACTCCCTCGCCACGCTTCTCGCCCACCGCCGCGCGGCCTTCCCCTCATCCGGCGAGATCAACTTTCGCGTCCCCGACGTAAAGGCCGCCATCGCACGGGTCGAAGCCGCCTATGCGCCAAAGGCCACCAACCGCGACGACACGGATGGCCTGTCACTGGATTTCGGGACATGGCGGATGAACCTGCGCGGATCGAACACTGAACCGCTTCTCCGCCTGAACGTCGAATCCCGCGCTCGCCCGGACTTAGTGGATCAGGCGGTGGCCGACATCAGCGCGCTGTTCGCCTGACATCGCACCCGGCCCAGCCCGGTTTTATTGGGTATTTTTGCCAAGATGAAATCAAACCTGTTCCTTTCATCTTGGCCCAAATACCCGCAGGGGGTGAATGGCCGCGCAGCGGACAGAGGGGGCGGCACGCCCCATTATCGCGGAGCGCGCCGCGCGGCACGCGCGGTGTGCGACACAAAAGGCTTGCGCGGTCCCCTTCAGGGGGACGTGCGCACCTTGATCACTTCGGGATCGCCGCCTCCTGTCGCGGGGCGTTAACCTTAATGCGGTGTGAATGCTGTGCGGCGCGGCAACAGGGCGCCGCTGTGCAGCTATCAGCATCGTGCGCGGTAGGCATGGGTCACATCACCGCACCGATCTGCCACGGCACGAATTCGGCCCCGCCGAACCCCAGCTCTTCGGACAGGGTCTGCTGGCCAGAGGCAACGGCAATGATCTTGTCCAGAATCTCTTCGCCCTTTTCAGTGATGCTGCGCCCCTCGGTCAGGATGTCGCCGCAGTTGATGTCCATATCTTCGGCCATCCGGGCATACATTTCCGAATTGGTCGCCAGCTTGATGCAGGGGCTGGGCTTGTAGCCGGAAACCGATCCGCGGCCAGTGGTGAAAACGATCAGCGTCGCACCAGATGCGATCTGCCCGGTCACCGAACACGGATCATAGCCGGGGCTGTCCATATAGACAAAGCCGGACGTGGTGATGGGTTCCGCGAACTTGTAGACGCCCGCCAACGGGGCGGTGCCGCCTTTGGCCACTGCGCCCAGCGATTTTTCCAGAATGGTCGTCAGCCCGCCCTTCTTGTTGCCGGGGGATGGGTTGTTGTCCATCTCCCCCTCGTTCCGGGCGGTGTAATCCTCCCACCACCGGATGCGTTCGATCAGCGTCTCGCCCACCTCGCGGCTGACCGCGCGGCGGGTCAGCAGATGTTCCGCGCCGTAAATTTCGGGCGTTTCCGACAGGATGGTCGTCCCCCCCATCCGAACCAGCAGGTCTGACGCATGGCCCAGCGCGGGGTTCGCGGTAATCCCGGAATACCCGTCCGATCCACCGCATTGCAGCCCGACGATCAGCTTCGACACCGGGGCCGGCCTGCGTTCCACCTTGGACGCCACCGCTGCCATGTCGCGCAACACCTCCAGCGCCTTGGCAATCGTGGCCCGCGTGCCCCCGGTGCCCTGAATGGTCATGTAACGGAAATTGCCATCTGGCCGCAGGCGGCCTTGCCCTACCAGATCGGGCACCTGCATCACCTCGCATCCCAGCCCCACCAGCAGGATGCCCCCGAAATTGGCGTTACGGGCATAGCCTTTCAGTGTCCGCATCAGGGTTTGATACCCTTCATTGGTGCCGGACATGCCACAGCCCGTCTGATGCACAATGGGCACAAAGCCATCGACATTGGGCAGGCCCATCAGACCGGGATCCTGTTCCGCCGCCTCGGCAATGAACCGCGCCACCGACCCCGAACAATTCACCGATGTCAGGATGCCGATATAATTCCGCGTCCCCACCTGCCCGTCGGCGCGGTGATACCCCATGAATTCGCGCGGCGGCAGGGCGGGCAGGGGGTGGCTTTCGCTGCCGATGGCATAGTCATCGCTGTGTGGGGCCATGCCCAGATTATGGGAATGCACATGCCCGCCCGCCGCGATATTCACTGTCGCCTGCCCGATGATCTGCCCATATCGCAGCACATTCTGCCCCGCCGCAATCGGGCCTGCCGCAATCTTGTGGCCACGCGGCACGGGTTGCGGCAGGACAACCCCTTCGACCACAGCCCCCTTGGGCAGGTCGGCCAGCGCGATCACCACATTGTCGGTCCCATGCAGCCGGATCACCGCGCCCGCCTCTTGCATCATCCCGTCACCCGCCATCGCCCCATCCCCCCTTGGCGCTGCTTTCTTGACAGGGCGCAACGCATGCCTAACATGTTAGCATGTTACAGCCGCCCGCGCCCGCACCACAAGACCCTTCCAGCGCGCGGCTTGCGCCCCTGGAACAGTTTTCCGGCTCGCTCGGCCAGCGCGTCTATCAGACGCTGCGCGAAGCGATCCTGTCGCTCGCCTATCGTCCCGGCGAAATCCTCCGCAAACCCGAAATCTGCGAGGCGCTTGGCGTCTCCCGCAGCCCGGTCGCCGATGCTGTGGCGCGGCTGGCCGCCGAAGGGCTTGTCGATGTTGTCCCGCAGGCTGGCACCTTCGTTGCCCGCTTTTCGATGGAAGAGATCCGCGAAGGCGCCTTCCTGCGCGAGGCGATCGAGGTCGCCGCCATCGAACGTGTGGCCCAGACGATTACCGAAGATCAGCTTACCCAGTTGCGCCGAAACCTGACCGTGCAGGCGGCCCTGATCACCGATGGGGATGTGCCTGGCTTCTATCAAATGGATGCCGCGATGCATGAACTGATCCTGTCCTTCACCGGCTTTCGCCGTCTGGGGCAGGTCAGCGATTCCGCCTGGCTGCATGTGAACCGCGCACGGCAATTGATCCTGCCGGTGCCAGGGCGTATCAGTGCGACGCTTGATGAACACCGCGCCATCCTTGCCGCGCTGGAGGCGCGCGATCCCGATGCCGCGCGCCTTGCAACGCGGCACCATCTGCGGCAGTTGATCACCTATCTTGAACCGCTGGAACGCGAACGGCCCGATCTGTTTGATCCCGCCTGAAAGGCTTGCCCCCTATGACACTCCCGAACCGGCCGCGCTATGCCACGCGCCTGAATGCCTTCAGACGCAAGGGCGACACCGTCGAAGACCTGATTGCAAGGGCCGCCCAGGTGGGCGGATTGAACGCCGCAGACTTGAACTTTCCCGACCATTTTGACCATCACACCCCGGAAGACCTGACCCAAATCTTGCACAAAAGCGGTATGGCGCTGAATGGCCTGGCCATGCGCTACTACACCGATCCCGGTTTCCGCCTCGGGGCGTTTACCCATCCCGATGCCACCGTCCGCCGCGCCGCCATCGACATCACCAAGCGCGGTCTCGACGCGCTGGCCGCGATGGGCGGCACGGTGATGACCGTCTGGCTGGGGCAGGACGGGTTCGATTACAGCTTTCAGGGCGACTATGCCCGCATGTGGGATGACACCCTCACCGCCTTGATCGAGGTTTGCGATCACAACCCCGCGCTCGACATCTCCATCGAATACAAACCCAACGAACCGCGTTCCTGGTCCGTGCTGCCTGACATGGCCACCACGCTTCACGCGATACGCGATGTCGGCCGCCCCAATCTCGGCGTGACGCTGGATTTCTGCCACATGCTCTTTGCCGGCGAAATGCCCGCCAGATCGGCCCTCCTGGCCGCCCGCTATTGCCGCATCATGGGCGTCCATCTGAACGATGGCTATGCAAAACGCGATGACGGCCTGATCGCAGGCACCGTCCACCCGATCCAGACGGTCGAACTGTTCTGGGTGCTGGACCAGATGGATTATGACGGGGTGATCTATTTCGACACTTTCCCTGATCACGGCGGCATGGACCCGGTGGCCGAATCCCGCGCCAACATCGCCCTGACCGAACGCCTGCGCAGCGTGGCCGCCGGTCTGCGCGACCATGCGCCCCTTGCCGCCGCAATGGCACGGCAAGACGCCGCCGCCTCCACCCGCATCATCGCCGCCGCCCTCTACGGGGCATAAGTTACGTAAATTACGTAAATTGATCCGGTTTCATCTTGGCCCAAATACCCAATAAACCCTGAGCCGAAGCGCGTAAGCGCGCAGGCGAGGCAAAAGGAACGCGCCGCCCCCCTTGGGCGGCGCTCCGCTTCATATCCCGTAAAACCCCGCTGCGGTGCCGCCAAAGATCAGCGCGCGGTCCACATCATCCAGCCCGGCGGTCAGGTCCAAAGCGGCGCGTCGCCAACCGGCATATTCCCCGCGCAACCGGCACACCGGCCAATCCGACCCCCACATCATCCGTTCGGCCCCGAACACGCGCAACACATGGTCCACATAGGGTGCCAGGTCATCCACGGTCCAATCGGCATCGGCCTCGGTGATCAGGGCGGAAAACTTCACCACCGCCGCCGTTTCATCCGCGATCCGTGCCATGCCATCGGCCCAAAACCGGAAATGCGCCGCCGATTTCTCGCGGATTTGCGGCTTCATGCAATGATCCACCACCACGGGCAGGGTGGGATAACGTTTCAGGATGGTCAGGAAATTCCCCAGATGGCGCGGAAACCCCAGCGCGTCAAAGCGCAGCCCCAGATCACACAGCGCACGAAACGCCCATTGCACATCATCCCGCAGCATCCAGTCATCATCGGGGATGTCCTGGATCATCGGGCGCACGCCCTTGAACTTTGGATGCCGCGCCAGCCGCTTCATCTCGGCCAGATCGGCAGGCCGCTCGAAATCCACCCAGCCCACCACCCCCAGAACCCAAGGCACGGCATCGGCGATGCCCAGCATGTATTCCGTCTCAGCCACGGTTGGTGCGGCCTGCACCAGCACCGTTCCCTCTACCCCCGCCGCCTGCAATTGCGGCCATAACTCTGCCGGGCCATAGGGGCGCGACAGCACCGGGTCATCCACAGGCATCCAGCCGTAATCACCCCGCGCGGGGTGCCAGAAATGTTGATGCGCGTCGATCTGCATGTTGTTCTTCCCTCACACCGGCGCATCAGCGGGGATCAACCCCTCGGCCTTCATGTCGTCCCACAGGGCAGGGGGGATCGCCGCCGCAACTGCCGCAAGGTTGCTTTCCATCTCGAACAGGGTCTGCCCGCCGGGAATGACCGACACCACCGCCGGGTGCCGCGCGCAAAACTGGAACGCCGCATCGACCAGCCGCACGCCATGCGCGGCGCAGATCGCCTGCAACCGCCCCGCGCGCTGCATCGCCCAATCCGGCGCATCCTCATAGCGATACTGCGCCCCCGGTCGCGGCCCCGTGGCCAGAATGCCAGAGTTATAGGGTCCGCCCACCACCACCCCCACGCCCCGCGCCGCGGCAGGGTTCATGAACCCCGCCAACGCCTCGGTCCGCAGCAGTGAATATTCCCCCGCCAGCAGGAAGATGTCGAAATCCCCCCGCTCCATCATCCAGGCGCACGGCTCCCATTCATTCACCCCGGCCCCAAAGGCGCGGATCACCCCTTCGTCGCGCAGCCTGACCAAAGCGCGATACCCGCCTGCCATGAATTCCGCCAGCCGCGCGTCCAGCGCCGCCTGGGTGCCGTGGTTGAAGAGGTCCAGATCGTGCGCATACAGGATGTCGATCCGGTCTATCCCCAACCGCTCCAACGAAAATTCCACCGACCGGAACACCGCGTCATGGCCGTAATCGTAAACCTCGTTGCGCGACGGCACGTCGAACCATTTGCCGAACCCGTCCCGCTTGTCCGGCGTGGTGGCCCGGAACAGCCGCCCCACCTTGGTCGACAGCACATAGTCTTCCCGCGGCTTGCCCCGCAGAAACCGGTTCAGCCGCGTCTCCGACAGGCCCAAGCCATAAAGCGGCGCAGTATCGAAATACCGCACGCCGCCCGCCCAGGCCGCCTCCAGCACGGCATGGGCATCGTCATCCGAAATGGCGCGGAACAGGTTGCCGATGGGGGCCGATCCGAACCCCAGCAGGGTGAAATCCAGCCCCCCATTCCCCGGCGCGTTCCCGCGCCTGATCCAATGCCGCCGTGCCTGCATGTTCCCCCCCGATCTCCCCCCCGATCACTGACATGCTAGTATGATCCCCCCTTCCGATCCAATCCCTTTCCGTCTAGCCTTCCCCCAGATTGGGAGGATCACATGTCACGGTTCGAAAAGGTCTTCGGGCAGAAAAAGCCCGTCATCGCCATGGTGCATCTGGGCGCGTTGCCCGGCACACCGCTGCATGACACCGCAGGCGGCATTGCGGCGATCGTGGATGGCGCGGCAAAAGACCTGACCGCGCTTCAGGCCGCAGGCGTCGATGCCGTAATGTTCGGCAATGAAAACGACCGTCCCTATGAATTGAAGGTCGACACGGCATCAACCGCGACGATGGCTTATGTCATCGGCCGCCTGCGCGACCAGATCACCGTGCCTTTCGGCGTCAACGTGCTGTGGGATCCGATGGCCAGCATCGCCCTTGCCGCCGCCACGGGCGCGGCATTCGTGCGCGAGATTTTCACCGGCACCTATGCCAGCGACATGGGCATATGGGCGCCTGATGCCGGCGCGGCCCAACGCTATCAGCACCGCCTTGGCAACACCGATTGCGCGCTTCTCTACAACGTGTCAGCCGAATTCGCAGGGAGCCTTGATCCGCGCGGGTTGCCCGATCGCGCGCGTTCGGCGGTGTTCTCCTCTATCCCGGATGCGGTGCTGGTATCGGGCGCAATCACCGGCGAAGCGGCCGAGATGCGGGATCTTGAAGGCGTAAAGCGCGTGCTGCCGAAAACACCCGTTCTGGCCAATACCGGCGTAAAACACGCCACCATCGCCGATGTCCTGCGTGTGGCCGATGGCTGCATCGTGGGATCGGCACTAAAGGTGGGCGGCGACACCTGGGCCGCCGTCGACCCGGATCGCGCAAAGGATTTCATGGACCGCGCCCGCGCCGCAAGGGGGTATTGATGCGAACCAGATTGCGCGGGCAAAGCCCGCAAGGCTTTTGTGTCGCCTCTGCGCCTGCGCGCTCCGGCTCCGCGTCAGGGGGCGCACGCGCCCCCTCTGGGCCATGCGGCCCATTCACCCCCGGTGGGTGTTTGGGCCAAGATGAATGGGGCAGGGCAGGGAAAGGGATACATCATCATGCTGCGTGACCTGATCCGCGATTACATGCTGATCCCCGGCCTTGCGGGCCATGAGGACCGTATTCGCGCCCGTATCGCCGCCGATCTGGACCATCTGGGCATCCCCCATCGCACTGACCGGCTTGGCAATCTGTCGGCCACGCTGGAAGGTGATCCTGCCGCGCCGTCGGTGCTGGTCTTTACCCATATGGACCAGTTGGGATTCATCGTCCGCAAGATCGAGACCACGGGACTGATCCGGCTGGAACGGCTGGGCGGTGTGCCGGAACGCGCTTTGGCGGCGCAGGCGGTGCTGGTCTGCACGCGCAAGGGCGACCTGCCCGCGTTGATCGCCAACAAAAGCCACCATGCCACCACGCCCGAAGAAAAATACCGCGTCGTCCCCTATGCCGAACTTTACGTCGACGCGGGCTTCACCTCGAAGGAAGAGGCAGGGGCCGCCGGGGTGCGCATCGGCGATCCGGTGGTCTATCGCCCGCATGTGATGGATCTGGCCAATGGCCGCATCGCGGGCACCAGCGCCGATGACCGCGCCGGATGCGCCGCGCTGATCGACCTTGCGGCGCGGCTGAAGGATCGTGCGACAGGCCCCACCGTCCACCTGATCTGGTCGGTGCAAGAGGAATACAACCTGCGCGGCGTCCTGCCCGCAGCCACCGCCGCCAAGCCCGATATCGCCTTTCAGATCGACCTTCTGCTGGCCTGCGACACGCCGGACATGGCCACGCGGGGCGAGGTGACGCTGGGCGGCGGCCCCGGCATCAGCCTTTATTCCTTTCACGGGCGCGGCACGCTGAACGGTGTCATCCCGCATCCCGCGCTTGTCACCCTGATGGAAGACACGGCCGAAGCCGAGGGCCTGCCCCTGCAACGATCGGCCCATACCGGCGCGCTGACCGACCTGTCCTATATTCAGTTCATGGGCGAAGAGGGCGTGGCCTGCCTCGATGTGGGGTTTCCCATGCGCTATACCCATTCCGCGCTGGAAGTTTGCGATCCCGCCGATGTGGCGCAGATGGTGGATCTGCTGGCGGCGGCCATCGCCCGCATCACCCCCGGTTTCAACTTGATCCGATAGACCATGACCGCAGCCCCGCATTACACACTTGGCATCGACATCGGCACCTTTGAATCCAAGGGGGTTCTGGTGGATGGGGCAGGGGGCATCGTGGCGCAGGCCAGCCGTCCGCACAAGATGCTGGTGCCGCGCCCCGGCTGGGCCGAACACCGCGCGGATGAGGATTGGTGGGGCGATTTCGTCCACATCACCCGCGCCCTTCTGGCGGAGTCTGGCATTGATCCGCACCACATCGCCGCCATCGCCGCCTCGGCCATCGGGCCGTGCATGCTGCCGGTGGATGCGGCGGGCAAACCGCTGATGAACGGCGTTCTTTACGGCGTGGACACCCGCGCCAGCGCGGAAATCGACGATCTGACCGCCCGCATCGGGGCTGACCGCATCATGGCCACCTGCGGCAATGCGCTGACCTCGCAATCCGTGGGGCCAAAGATCCTGTGGCTGAAGAACACACACCCTGATCTTTATGCCCAGACCGCCAAAGTGCTGAACTCCACCAGCTACATCACCTGGAAACTGACCGGTGAATACGTCATCGACCATTACACCGCCGCCAATTTCTCGCCCCTGTATGACGTGAATGCCCTGGCCTGGACCGATGCGCTGGCCCCCGACATTCTGGCGCTGGACCGGCTTCCCCGGCTGATGTGGTCCACCGATATTGCAGGCCACGTCACCGCCGCCGCCGCGGCAGAGACGGGCCTTGCGATCGGCACCCCCGTTACCTGCGGCACGATTGATGCGGCGGCCGAGGCGGTGTCGGTCGGCGTGCAGCATCCGGGCGAGATGATGATGATGTATGGCTCCACCATCTTCATCATTCAGGTGACGTCCGATCCGGTCCGCGACCCGCGTCTGTGGTATGCGCCCTGGCTTTGGCCGGGGATGCATGCCTCAATGGCGGGCCTGGCCACATCCGGCACGCTGACCCATTGGTTCCGCGACCAGTTCGCCGCCACCACCAGTTTCGGTGATCTGGCGGCCGAGGCCGAGGCCAGCCCGAAGGGTGCCAAGGGACTGATCTGCCTGCCTTATTTCAGCGGCGAACGCACGCCCATCCATGATGCGCAGGCCAAGGGGGCGTTCTTCGGCCTTGACCTGACCCATACCCGTGGCGATCTGTTCCGCGCCGTGCTGGAAGGTATCGCCTCTGGCACCGCCCATGTGCTGGATACCTATCGTGACCTGCACGCCTTTCCCAACCGTATTCTTGCCGTGGGCGGCGGCACCAGAAACGCGGTCTGGTTGCAGGCCACTTCCGATATATCCGGCGCAGGCCAGATCGTCTGTGAAAAGACCATCGGCGCCAGCTATGGCGATGCCTTCCTGGCCGCCACCGCCGTGGGCAAGGCGATGCCGGAAGAGATCGTCGAATGGAACCCGGTCGCCCGCACCATCCGGCCCGAACCGGTGGCCGCCTACCTGCGCCAATACCCGCTGTTCAAACGGCTTTACACCCAGACACGCGACATCGCCCATGAATTGGGATCTTCCTGATGCGCTATGATCGGATGCGCCCGCACCAGATTAAGGCCGCCATCGCGGCAGATACCCCCGTTGTGCTGCCCCTTGGCGTGATGGAACATCACGGCGGCCACCTGCCCGCCGGGGTGGACATGATCGTTGTGACCGAAATCCTCAACCGGCTGGGCGATGACATCATCACTCTGCCGCCCTTCGCCTATGGCGCGGCCAGCCATGCCGTCGCGGGCCCCGAACATGGCACCACGCTGCATGTCGACACGGCGGCCCTTGTCCCGCTGTTTCAGGCGCTGTGCAGCGCGCTGTTGCGCGCAGGTTTTCGCAACATCCATGCGGTGATCCATCATCAATCGGAAAACATCGCCCAAGGCATGCCCACCGATCTTGCCTTTCGCCTTGCCGCCCGCAACGCCATCTTTGCCTATCTGGAGGCAGAGCGCGGTCCCGGCTGGTGGGGCAGCCGCGACATGCAGGATTACTATGCCCGTCACTTGGAAGGCACCGACCCCTTCAACTGGATCCGCCTGCATCCCCTGTTTCCGGCTGGCAACCCCTTCCCCTTCGACCACGCGGGCGAAGGGGAGACGGCCCTGATGCTGGCCCTTGCCCCTGAAACCGTGGCAATGGACAGGGTGGCGGAAGGTAATCCCTGGTGGACCGAAACCGCCCCCAAGGCGACAGCGGAAAAGGGGGAGCAGGGCGTGCAGATCGCGCTGGCCCATCTGCGCAAGGTGCTGGGTCTGGCCTAAACTCAGATCAGTTCGGGCAGATCAACCACGCCCTTTTTCAGGATGAAACAGCCATAAGGTCCGCTATCGGCGGTGCGGATGATGGCAAAGGCGCGCTTGGCGGCATCATAGAACGCAAACCGCTCCAGCGCCTGCATCTCAATCGTCCGCCCCTCTGCCGCGTCAATCACCGCCTGCATCCGGGCAAAGACAGGGACCACCCCATCGGGATTGCCCACCACCTGCATCCGCGAAACCGGCGCAGGCACAAAGCTGTCCAACGGCATCAACGTCAATATCGCCCGCGCCGCCGTGGGAATGTCACATCCCGCCATATCCACCAGACGCCCATAGGTGGTTTCCGCCGCAATGGTCGCGGCCGGATGGTTCACATCGCAGATCACCAGATCATCGCCATGCCCCATCAGCATCAGCACATGCACAATTTCTGCCGAAAGGCGTGGATCAATCCCCTTCAGCATCGCAGACCCGCGCCCCCGGAACGCTCCATCCGCACGGGGCTGATCTTTCGCAGAAAAATCGTGGCCCCGGCGATCACTTCACCGCCCCCGCCGCCATGCCCTTGATGATATATCGCTCCAGCACCACCCCGATCACGATCAACGGCAGGATCGCCGCAAAGGACAGCGCCGCCATCGACCACCAGGAAATCCCCTGGCTTCCCGTCTGGCTCGCCACCATCACCGGCAGCGTGTTGGCATAGGTCGATGTCAGCAGCGCCGCAAAGAAATATTCATTCCACGTCAGCACCAGCGACAGGATGAACGCTGCCACCATCCCCGGCAGCGCGATGGGCAGGATGATCGTCGCAAACGCCCCCCAGATCGACAACCCGTCCACCAGCGCGGCCTCTTCCAGTTCCGTGGGGATCGACCCGAACTGATCACGCATGATCCAGATCACGATGGGCAGCACCGAAAGGGTATACAGCAGGATCAACCCCACCCGCGTGTCCAACAGCGCCAATTCGCGGTAAAGCACGAGGAATGGCAGGGCCAGAACTACCGGCGGCAGGATCAACTGCGACAGGAAGAAAAAGCTGATATCGGCATTCTTCATGAACCCGAACCGATAGTTGAACCGCGACAGGCCATAGGCCGCAAGGCTGCCCAAAGCCACGGCCAGCGCCGAGGATGTCACCGAAATGATCACCGAATTCATGAACCGCTTCATGAACTCGGCCCGCACCGTGCTCTCATTCCCGATCGTATCTGGCGACAGGCCCAGCGATTTCCAGCCCAGCCATGCGGGCTGATAATCCACCCAGGGGATCATGTTCCCCTTCATCACATTCGGCGCCATCTTGAAGCTGGTGGTGATCGTCCAATAGATCGGGAACAGGCAGATGATGGCCCACAGGATCAGCACCCCGTAAATCGCAATCCGGCTGGTCCACCACTTGGCGCGATGCCCGCGATCCGCCTCGCTATCGCGGAAAATCTGCGCCCCGTTCAAATCCTGTGCGGTCATGTCCGGGGCCTCGTCCAGCGGTCAGCGATTTTCATAAGCAGCGTCATCGCAATCACGATGATCACCAGATAGACAAAGGCCAGAAGCGTGCCATAGCCCACATTCGACCTTTCCCGATATTCCCGGAAGATAAAGCTGGTGACAGTATCCGTCGCGCCCCCCGGCCCACCCGATGTGACGTTGATCACGATATCTGCCAGCTTCAGCTTGAATATGATGCGGATCAGGATCGCCGTGATCGACACGGGCAGCATCAGCGGGAAGGTCACCTCCCAGAAGTTCCGCCAGCCATTCGCGCCATCCACCTTGGCCGCCTCGTTCAACTCCTTCGGGATCGCCTGCAACCCCGCCAGGATCATGATCATCATGAAGGGGATATAGGTCCAGGCGTCCATGATCATGATCGTCGCCCGCGCGATTTCAGGGCTGCCAAAGAAGGACGGGTTCTCCACCCCAAAGAACTTTGCCAACCGCGCCAAGGGGCCATAGCGCGCCTCCAGCATCGACTTGCCGATCATCCACGACACGGCAACAGGCGACAACATCAGCGGCAGCAGGAACGCCACGCGAAAGAACTTCCGCGCCCGGATTTCAGCATTCAGCAGCAGCGCAAGGCCGAATGCGATGGCGTATTCCACCAGAATCGCCAACGAATACAGCACCATGTTCCACAGCGCGTTCCAATAGAACGGGTCGGTCCACATCTGGCGGATATTGTCCAACCCGTTGAATTTCCGCCCCGTCGGGCTGGACAGGTTCCAATCGGAAAACGCGATGATCAGGCCGAACAGCAGCGGAAAGATCGTCAGCGCCGCCACGAAAATCGCCGCAGGCAGCACGAACAGCGTTCGCTTGCCATGCTCGCCCCGGATCAGAACCTGCCCCCAGCACAGCGCCACCGCCCAGGTGCAAAAGGCGTAAAGCGTGGGCCGCCAATTGGCAAAACCGAACTCTGCCTGCCCCGTGGCCTGCATCACCTGCATCACGGCGACAATCAGCGTCAGCCCCGCCGTCCCCCAGATGATCGCCCGCCCAAACCGCTTGCGCCCGTCCGAGATGTTGTCGTTCGTCACGACATGAAGAAGATCGCCTTCGCTGCTCACCTTGGCCCCCCGGCAGAGATGCGCGGGCAAGGTGCCCGTGGATCTGACTGACATGTTAGTCACGGGGAGGGGCGGGTGGCAAGCGCACAACGCGGTGCAAGCGTGCAAACAATCCCGTTGCGTTCTGCTATTCCACAGATCAACCCGTTGCCTGATCGGGCCAGGACACATGACAAAGCCGATTTCAACGCAAACCGTGTCGGGCGGCGCAAGGGTGGGGCCACACTTCCCCATCCCGTCAACTCTGGCCGTAAAGCCCGCAGCCGGTTACGGCCTTCAGCATCGCAATGCATTTTGTGCCTAAAGGCGCGTGGCGATCCAGGCTGAAAGAAGCGGTCGTTGCCGCCGGCCGATCAGCCGGGAAATCCGGGGGGCCATTTCCAGATACCAGATTTTATAATAGACCAACTGCAGCACCCGCATCCACAGCAATAGAATCTTGGACCTTATGGCCGATGCTCCGGCATCCCTGACAAATATCAGGCGCCGAATACCTTGCATTTCGCTGCCCAGCCGATCCTTGTAACTGTGGTCACCGGAGCCGTCTTCAATGACTTGCACGCCGCTTTCAATAAGCATCTTTGTGCAGTCAATGATTGCCACGCTGCCCACCCCAAGGGTTTTCAGATCGTCCCTCATGGAACGTCCCGTGATATGCCAATAGAATCTTGGGCCTATTCGAAATCCGATTTGTCCGCAGATCAGCTCTCCCTCGCCATATTTCACGATCAAAAGCATCATGGAACGGGGAACAAGTTCCGGTATCAAGTCGAGATAAAAGTTTTTAAGCCCTGGCCAGGCTTCAAATGTTCCATCCCCGCCATAGTGTTGCATACGTTCAGCCTGCATTTGTGCGATATGCACAAATGTTTCGGGGCCATCAGTCACATTGGCCACGTGATCCCTGATGGCCATTTTATCTTTCATGCGTTTTGAACTCTGCCGATAATTCTTGCGCAATCGGCTTGACAGCGACGCCAGATATTTCTCTGGGCAATCCGGCAGAAACGAAACGGCATGGACCCGCGGCGTATCGTTTCTTGCAACCCGCCATCCCTTGATCGCATCGCAGACCATTGCGGCATGCTCCCCCGCCGGATCAAGCGAAGAAAGGGGCGACAATGACAGGACATCACACTTCGTTTCCGTCCAAAGGAATTGAAGGACAGATCTGATTATTTCATCTTTCAGCTCTAAATCGACAGGAAGCCTCATGATCGGAAAATCATGATGTACCCCCGATAACTTGATGACGATTGCACCGCCAAGAACAGGGGAAAACCGTTCTTGAAAGAACGGAATGCAGGCCACGCAACGCCCCCCGAATAGGCCATAAGGAATATCGGGGATCGGTTCTTTCCGTAATGCCTCCACCAGACCTTCAGCCAGCTTGAAGTGAAATAGATATCCCCGCCGTTCTCATGAACGCAGGCATCCCACTCAGCTTCCCGTTGTATAAATTCGTCGATACTGGTTATGCTGGTTATCTTAATTGTTGTCGGCGAAATATTGTATCCAACCATTGATGTTCGGAACCCTGCGATCTGTTTCTGTGTGATCGATACCTTAAATTTCCTTTTCATATATCTTACCGGCGGCGACGCTCTCTCTCAACCCACATTCCCCATGTCGGCCTGCGGCCCTCTGTCCCGAAAACAGAAAACGCCCGCCACGGTTCCCCGCGGCGGGCGCTCTCATCTCACACCGTCAGGGCCGGATCACATCCCCAGCGATGCCTTGTACAGCGCGATCTGGCTGTCACGCCCGATCTGGTCGGTGATGCCTTCCCAGGCCGCCGCAATCGCGTCTGCGGTTTCCTGCGCGGATGCATACTGCCCGGCAAAGCCCTTGGCCAACTCATCCTCGGCCACCGAATAATACTGGAAGATGCCGGGAATGCGCGGCTCGATCGCTGCGTTCGGGTGGTTATAGCTGTCGAGGTTCGACCCGAGGTAATCCTCGATGAACGCCCGGTCATAGCCCGCCGCTTCCCACTCTTCATACTGGAAGTGCGAGTTGCGATAGGGCTGGAAGCCCGAAGGATAGGCCGCCGTCCACAGCGACAGATCCTTGCCGCCCAGATGGGCCGCGGCAGACCAGGCTGCCTTGCGCTTCTTCTCATCGCCCGACACGCGGCTGGTGACATAGATGCCCCAGCCGATATAGGCCATCAGCGGCGCCTCGTTCGCGGTTTCTTCCCACGCCCCGGCTGCCGAATTGTAGCGGCGCGTCGATCCGGGGTTGATGCCAAAGCCCACCACATCGCCCACAACCGACGTGTCCGAGGTGCGGGCCGAAGACCCGATGTCACCCCACCACATCAGCATGGAACCCGTGCCGGCCAGGAACTGGCTGAACCCGGTGGTGCCCGGATCGGCGTTGATCTGGTCTGCCGGGTATGCCCCCGCCGCGATCAGGTCCATCACGTCCTGAATGGCCTGCACCCAGCCGGGGTTGTTCACGCGCGGCTTCATGGTGTCCGGGTCGAACAGCCATGCCGGATCGTCGGGATGCTTCACATAGGCCGCCGCGCGGTTTGCGATGAAATACATCCCGAACCCGCCCCAGCCTTTCAGCGGGTCCAGATAGCCATGCGCCGACTGGCCCGTCAGCGGATCGGTCTGCCCGATCAGCGCCTTGGACACCGCGTTCACCTCTTGCCAGGTCGTGGGCACCGTCGCCCCGCCAATGGCACCCTCGCCGAAGTAATCCGTGCGATAGGCAAAGGTGTGGCAATCGCCGTCAATGGTGATCCGATACGTCTTGCCATCCCATGTGCCGACGGGCGGCTGGAGGTAACCCACAAGGTCATCCGCCTCGATCTGGGTTTTCACCCAATCGGGCATTTCGTCCAGCATCCCGCGCCCGGCGGTATCGCCTTCAAACGGTGCGCCCATTTCGATGATGTCGAAATCGACCGTGCCCGTCGCAATAGATTGCTGAAGACGCGAATTGTAATCGGCCTGCGCCAGGTCGATCCAGTTGATCTTGGCACCGGTGTAAGTTTCCCACGGCTTCAGGAAGCCGCGGAACAGGAAGTTGTGCAGGTTCTGGTTGTTCAGCCCAAGGAAGGTCAGCTCGACCCCCGCAAACTCGCCCTCGGCCACATTGGCCTTGGTCGCGCCCAGGCACAGCTCGCCCACCTTCTGCCAATCGGCATCCGTCGGGCTGCCCATCCCCACGCCGGGGATCTTCAGGATCTCGGCCCGAACATTGCCCTCTTGCGCCATCGCCGGGCGAAAGCCCATGCCGCCGGTCATTGCCGTCACGGCGCCCAGCGCGGTCGCCCCTTGCAGCATGCGGCGGCGGCTCATTCGCGCCTTCATCACTTCGTAGGTTCCAACTTTCACGTCGCTATCCTCCCTGGATACGGCAGATGGCCCCGAAGGCCCCGGCCTTTATGTTCTCTTGTTGGCGTCTGGAATGCCCAAGGCCGCGCTGCGCGGTCCTCACAAAGCGGAAAAGGGCCTCCCAACCCCGTGCGGCAGCACTCCTTGGTTCCACCTTTGCGCGGGGCAGCCCCCCTGTCAAGATTCTAACATGTTAGTATGATTAGTGCGTGGACAGGCCCACCGTCACCCGCTACCAAAAGGGAAATCGCCAGAACAAATTCCTTGGGAGGGGTGCATGGCCGAAGTCACGATCCGCGCTCTGAAAAAGAACTATGGCGGGCTGCAAGTCGTGCATGGCCTGGATGTGGACATCGCCGATGGCGAATTCGTCGTCCTCGTCGGCCCCTCCGGCTGCGGCAAATCCACCCTCCTGCGCATGATCGCCGGGTTGGAAGAGGTGACATCCGGCGACATCCGCATTGGCGACCGTCGGGTCAACAACCTTCCGCCTTCGGAACGCGATATTGCGATGGTCTTCCAGAACTACGCCCTTTATCCGCACAAGACGGTGGCCGCCAATATGGGCTTCCCGCTCAAGATGCGCGGCATGGACAAGTCCGAAATTGACACCCGCGTCAAACGCGCCGCCGATGTGCTGGGCCTCACGCCGTATCTGGAACGCTATCCCCGCGCCCTGTCCGGGGGGCAGCGTCAGCGCGTCGCTATGGGCCGCGCCATCGTGCGTGATCCGCAGGTGTTCCTGTTCGATGAACCCCTGTCCAACCTTGACGCCAAACTCCGCGTCCAGATGCGAACCGAAATCCGCGAACTGCACCAACGCCTGAAAACCACCACCGTCTACGTGACGCATGACCAGATCGAAGCCATGACTATGGCCGACAAGATCGTCGTGATGCAGGGCGGCCGCATCGAACAGATCGGCGCCCCGCTGGATCTGTATGACCGCCCCGCCAACATCTTCGTGGCCAGCTTTATCGGCTCACCGTCGATGAACATGATCGACGGCGTGGTGCAAAACGGCGCGGTGCAGGCGGGCGGGGCCACCCTGCCGTTGCCGCCGGGCATGAAAGTGGCCGACGGGCGCGCGGTGATCTATGGCGTCCGTCCCGAAAACCTGACGGTCGATCCAGGCGGCATTTCCGGCACCATCGCGGTGGTCGAACCGACCGGGTCCGAAACCCATGTCGTGATCCGCATTGCGGGGCGCGAATTGGTGGCGGTATTCCGTGACCGCGTCACCCACCGCCCCGGCGATGCCATCTCGCTGGCCCCGCTGGATGCCACGCAGGTCCATATCTTCGACAAAGCCAGCGGCGCGCGGTTCTGATCGCGGGTCTGCCCCGCGCCCGGCAGGCGCGCCGCTTGACGCTGCCCCGCCACCACGGCAGCCTTGGCCGCAACGAACACGGGAAAAACCGGAACGGAGGATGACATGCTCAAGGGAATAGACAACCGGCTGAATGCCGATGTGCTGCGCGTCTTGCGCGCGATGGGGCATGGCGATGTGCTGATCGTCGCCGATACCAACTTTCCCTCGGATTCTGTCGCCCGCGCCACGGTGACGGGGGAACTTCTGCGCATGGAAAACCTCACCTGCGCGCAGGCCGTGCAGGCCATCCTGTCGGTCCTGCCGCTCGATACCTTCGTCGATGATTTCGCAGGCCGGATGGAAGTGGTGGGCAACCCCGCCGAAATCCCCCCCGTCCAACAAGAAGTGCAGGCCGAAATTGACCGCGCCGAAGGCCGCCCCCGCCCGATGATCGGCATCGAACGCTTCGCCTTTTACGACATGGCCCGCCAGTCCTATGCCGTCATCCAGACGGGCGAACGCCGCTTTTACGGCTGCTTCATGTTCCGCAAGGGCGTGATCCCACCCGACGCCTGATCCGTAAGGAAAACCCATGTCCGACATCGTCATCCTCGGCATTTTTGTGGCCGACACCGCCTATCGCGCCGACCGCCAGCCAAAGATGGGCGAAACCATCCTTGGCACCTCTTTCTCGCTGGGGCCGGGGGGGAAAGGGTCCAACCAATCCGTCGCCGCCGCGATGGCGGGGGGCAAGGTCAGCATCATCTCGCGTCTGGGCAAGGATGCCTTTGCCGATATTGCCCGCGCCACATGGGCCAGGGCGGGCGTGCAGCCCTGCATCACCGAAGACGCCGACAGCTATACCGGGGCGGCCTACATCTTTCTTGAAAACGCCACAGGCAACAACGCCATCATCGTTGCCGCCGGGGCCGCTGGCCGGATTGATGTATCCGATGTCGAGGCGAACCGCGCCCTGATCGAAGGCGCCAAGGTGTTCATCACCCAATTGGAACAGCCCATCCCCGCCGCCCGCCGCGCGCTGCAAATCGCCCGTGCCGCAGGCGTCAAGACCATCCTCAACCCCGCACCGGCCGCCCCGCTGGATGACGATTTCCTTGCACTCTGTGATTTCATCACCCCCAACGAGTCGGAAACCGAAAGCCTGACCGGCCTGCCCGTCACCACCCTGGCCGAGGCCGAGGTTGCCGCCGATGCATTGCTGGCGCGCGGGGTCGGGGCCTGCATAATCACGCTGGGCGAACGCGGCGCGCTGTATCGTGATCGCACGCAATCGGTGCATGTCCCGGTGATCAGCGCCGGAAAGGTGGTGGATACCACCGGGGCAGGGGATGCCTTCAACGGCGGTTTCGCCGTTGCCCTGACCGAAGGGCGCAGCATGGCCGATGCTGTCCGCTTTGGTTGCGCCACCGCAGGCATATCCGTCACCCGCCCCGGCACCGCCCCCGCCATGCCCGCGCGGGCCGAGATCGACGCCCTGCTGGCCGCGCAAGCCTAGCGATTTCAGCCACGGAAATCGTGTCGGAATTTGACGCCAATTTTGAACGTGGCCCGCCGCCGTGCACGCGGTTTTTGCGCCAAGAACCGCTCCGGTCCCCCCGCATCTGGACTTATGCTTAACCAATGTCCTGGCCGTAAGTCCCGCCCGACTCACCCCGCGCACACATGGTTAACGCAAGGATACCACCCCGTGCGTATGCACAGCCGTCTGCACTGGCGTGCTGCACCGCCAGCGGCACCACCCATCCCGCCACCTCTGTGAAATTAATCCAGCGACCGCAAACACTTGCGCCCCGATCCCACCAATTGCCCCGATCCGCGCGCCACAGTTGACAGCCCACCCCCGCCGCCGCACTCTCGCCCCCATGACCACCCCCGAACTCATCATCTTCGATTGCGATGGTGTGCTGATCGACTCCGAGGTGATCAGCGCCCGCCAGCTTATCGCGGAACTGGCGGGCTATGGCGTCCAGATGGACATGGCCTTTGTCAGCCGCCATTTCCTGGGCCGCTCTTACCCCGTGGTGTTGCAAGAGGTGCGCGATCGTTGGGGCGTGCAACTGCCCGACCGGTTCGAAGCGGATTACCGCGCCCGCCTTCTGGCGGCCTTTGAGCGCGACCTCAGGGTCATGCCCGGCGTGGTTGCGGCGATCCGCGATCTTGCAATTCCCTATTGCCTCGCCACCTCCTCCAGCCCGGAACGGATGCGAAAATCCCTTGAAATAACAGGGCTTTCCGGCGTTTTTGGCCACCTCGCCTTTACCGCCTCCGAAGTGGCCCGTGGCAAACCGGCACCCGACCTTTTCCTTCATGCGGCCAAACGGATGGGGGCCGATCCTGCCGCCTGTATCGTGATCGAAGACAGCCTGAATGGCATCCGCGCCGGGCTTGCCGCCGGTATGCGTGTCTGGCGTTTTACTGGGGGCAGCCATCTGAAAGGGCTTGACCTGACCCCGCCAGAAGATGCCATTCCAGAAGCGAGCTATGACGATTTCGCCGCCCTGCGCGCCGCCCATCCTGCCCTTTTCCTGTCCGAAAGTGTGATCTGACATGTCCTTGCAACCCGACCCCGAAGTCAGCCAAAGCGACGATGCCGCGCGGGCAGGGTGGCTTTATTACGTCGCGGGCATGACCCAGGACCAGATCGCCCGCGAACTCGGCGTCAGCCGTCAACGTGCCCAACGCCTCGTCAGCCGCGCCATGACAGAGGGGCTGATCCATGTCCGCATCGAACACCCGATCGCGGTATGTCTTGAATTGGAACAAGCACTTACCGACCGTTTCCACCTGACCCGCTGCCGCGTCGCGCCCGGTCTGGGTGCCGGGGCAGATCCAATCCGCGCCATTGCGCCCGCCGCCGCGCAGGAACTGGAACGCTTCCTCGCCATGCCCGATCCGCTGGTCATCGCGCTTGGCACGGGCAGGGCATTGCGCGGGATGGTCGATGCCATGACAACGATGGACGCCCCGCAACATCGCCTTGTGTCGATGATCGGCAACATCGCCCCCGACGGCTCGGCCTCGTTCTTCGACGTGATCATGCGCATCGCCGACAAGGTCCGCGCCCCGCATTACCCTATGGCCATGCCGGTGATTTCATCAACGGTCGAGGAATTCGCCGCCTTCAAGGCGCTTGGCCCGGTGCGGCGGGTGCGCGAACTGGCCGAACGGGCAGATGTGATCTTTGTCGGTGTGGGCCAGATGGGCGATGATGCGCCTTTGTTCGCCGACGGATTCATCAGCCGGGCGGAACTCGCGGCGCTGCAAAAGCGCGGCGCCGTGGGCGAGGTGGCAGGTTGGGTGTTCGATGCCGAAGGCCGCTTCCTTGAAAAGCCCGAAACCACCCGCCACGGCGGTGTGCAGATCGAACCCGGCCTTGCCCGCCCCGCCATCGGCGTGGCGGCCGGACCGTCCAAACTGCCCGCGATCCATGCCGCATTGAAGGCCCGCATCCTGAACGGAATCGTGACAGACGAATCGACCGCGCGGGCGATTCTGTCCCGCCCCTGATGCCGCAGCGCAGCATGCGCAGAGGAAATTCCGCTGCTGTCAGCGGGGGTTGGGGAAACTGCGCGCAGCTTGTCCTTTGATTCCGGGAAGATGCACAATTGGGCGGAATATTTGCTCATGCGGCGAATAACTGCGCAACTTCAGGCTTGACGACTTGGCCTCCTGTGTGGGTAATTGCTCACTAGGCGATAAAATGCTCAATCGCTTCTATGGGAGGATACCAATGAACATCTCGCTTCGCGCGCTTCTTGGCGCGACGGTTTCGTTTACCCTTGCGGGTGCCGCACTGGCCGAAACCACCATCACCGTGGCCACCGTGAACAACGGCGACATGATCCGCATGCAGGGTCTGATGG
The DNA here is from genome assembly GCA_958439195.1 of uncultured Paracoccaceae bacterium. Lineage (GTDB taxonomy): Bacteria > Pseudomonadota > Alphaproteobacteria > Rhodobacterales > Rhodobacteraceae > Paragemmobacter. Next base: position 46,704 of record OY288161.1, on the reverse strand, counting down.
ACGACTTCAACGCCAAGCATCCCGACATCACCGTCGAATGGGTCACGCTGGAAGAAAACGTCCTGCGCCAGAACGTCACGACCGACATCGCCACCGGTGGCGGGCAGTATGACGTGCTGACCATAGGCACCTACGAGGTGCCGATCTGGGGCAAGCAGGGTTGGCTCACCTCGCTGAATGATCTGCCGGCGGAATGGGATGCGGATGACCTGCTGCCCGCCATTCGCGGCGGCCTGACGGTGGATGGCAATCTGTATGCCGCACCGTTCTATGGTGAATCCTCGATGGTCATGTATCGCAAGGATCTGATGGAGGCCGCGGGCCTGACCATGCCCGACGCGCCGACCTGGGCCGATATCGAAAAAGCTGCCGCCGCGATGACCAACCGCGACGCCGAAATCAATGGCATTTGCCTGCGCGGCAAGGCGGGTTGGGGTGAAAACATGGCCTTCCTGACGGCGATGTCCAACTCATTCGGGGCGCGTTGGTTTGATGAAACCTGGACCCCGCAGTTCGACAAGCCGGAATGGAAGGCGACGCTCGACTTCTATCTGAACCTTATGAACCAGTATGGCCCCCCCGGTGCATCAAACAACGGGTTCAACGAAAACCTGACTCTGTTCAATCAGGGCAAATGCGGCATGTGGATTGATGCCACCGTCGCCGCCTCATTCGTGACCGGCAAAGACAGCACCGTGGCCGACAAGGTCGGTTTCGCGCTGGCCCCCGACAATGGTCTGGGCAAGCGGGGCAACTGGCTCTGGGCTTGGTCCCTGGCCATTCCATCGTCGTCGGATGCGCAGGATGCGGCGAAAACCTTCGTGAACTGGGCCACCAGCAAGGACTATCTGGCCTTGGTCGCGGAAAAGGAAGGTTGGGCCAACGTGCCTCCGGGAACCCGCACCTCGCTGTATGAAAACCCGGAATACCAGAAGGTGCCGTTTGCCAAAATGACGCTGGACAGCATCAACTCGGCCGATCCGAACGCGCCGACGGTGCAGCCGGTGCCTTATGTCGGTGTGCAATTCGTGGCCATTCCAGAGTTTCAGGGGCTTGGCACCAGTGTCGGCGAAATCTTCTCGGCTGCGCTGGCCGGGCAGAAAACCGCAGACGAGGCGCTGGCAGAGGCACAGACCTTGGTTGCGGATGAGATGAAGGCTGCAGGCTACATTCAGTAACCAAACCCTGCGGGGCCGGCCTCCCACCGGCCCAGCAATCGGCCTGCCTGCGCGCCTGATCTGCGCAGGCAGCCCTTTCCCTGTCACTTTCCCCGCCGCATCCCGGCCCCGATCCGAAGGCGAACGCCCATGTCCACACAGTCCAGCCGTCTTGCCGCACGTGTGATGGTGGCCCCGTCGGTGGTGCTTTTGTTCATCTGGATGGCCGTGCCACTGGCCATGACGCTGTATTATTCTTTCCGCCTGTATCGCCTGCTGTCGCCCGACCGGACGGGTTGGGTGGGGTTCACCAACTATCTGTGGTTCTTCAATTCCCCCGATTTTTGGCTGGCCCTGTGGAACACGCTGGCGCTGGTGGGCGGGGTGCTGGTCATCACCGTCGTGCTGGGTATCCTGATCGCGCTGCTGATTGACCAGCCGGTGAAAGGGCAGGGGATGCTGCGCATTCTGGTGATTGCGCCTTTCTTTGTGATGCCGCCGGTCGCCGCCTCGATCTGGGAAAACCTGTTCATGCACCCGCAGAACGGCCTGTTTGCCGCTATCGCGCGTGGCTTTGGCGCCCAACCCATCCTGTTCCTTGAAGAATACCCGCTGTTATCTGTCATTGGCATCGTGTCTTGGGAATGGCTGCCCTTTGCCGCGCTGATCCTGCTGACCTCACTGCAATCGTTGTCATCTGAACAACTGGAGGCCGCTGAGATGGACGGCGCCTCGGCGCTTAGCAGGCTGCGCTATATCATCCTGCCGCACATGACCCGCGCCATTACCGTGGTCATCCTGATCCAGACCATCTTTCTGCTGGGAATCTTTGGCGAGATTTTCACCACCACCCAGGGCGGGCCGGGATCAGCCTCGACCACGTTGCCCTACATGATCTTCAAACAGGCCATTGCTGCCAAAGACATCGGTCGTGCCGCCGCCGGGGGGATCATCGCCGTGATCCTTGCCAACATCGTCGCTTATTTCCTGATGCGCGGCATTGGCCGTCATCTGGACGCATAAGGTATCCTCATGGCCCGCGCCACATCCCCCCGCCGCAAGACGCTGACCACCATCGCCGCATGGTCGGTCGCCCTGATCATCTTCTTTCCTGTGCTGTGGATGATCCTGACCAGCTTCAAGACCGAAGCCTCTGCCGTTGCCTCGCCACCTGAACTGCTGGGTGCGGATTGGACGCTGGAGAATTATGCCGATGTCTGGTCGCGGTCGGATTACCCGCGCTTCTTCTGGAATTCGGTCGTCATCTCGCTTGGCTCCACGTTGCTGGGTCTTGCCATCGCCATTCCCGCCGCCTGGGCCATGGCCTTTGTGCCGGGGCGCAGGACCAAGGATCTGCTGATGTGGATGCTGTCCACCAAGATGATGCCCGCGGTGGCGGTGATGATCCCGCTGTATCTGCTGTTTCTGCAACTGGGCCTGATCGACACGCGCATCGGCCTTGTCTTGGCGCTGATGCTGATGAATCTGCCGATCATCGTGTGGATGCTGTATACCTATTTCAAGGAAATCCCCGGCGAAATCCTTGAGGCCGCGCGGATGGACGGTGCAGGGTTGATCAAGGAAATCCTTTACGTCCTGACGCCCATCGCGCTGCCCGGCATCGCCTCGACCCTGCTCTTGAACGTCATCCTTGCGTGGAATGAGGCGTTCTGGACCATTGTCCTGACCACCACAAAGGCAGCACCCCTGTCGGCCTTTATCGCCAGCTTTTCGGCACCGCAGGGACTGTTCTACGCAAAACTCAGCGCGGCCAGCACAATGGCCATCGCGCCGATCCTGATCCTTGGCTGGTTCAGCCAGAAACAACTCGTCCGTGGCCTGACCTTTGGCGCGGTGAAGTGAGGTTCCCATGGGCAAGATAACACTCAAGCACGTCAACAAATCCTTCGGCGAGGTGGCGGTCATCCCCGACATCAACCTGACCATTGAAGACGGCGAATTCGTTGTCTTTGTCGGTCCGTCGGGCTGTGGCAAATCCACGCTTCTGCGCCTCATCGCAGGGCTGGAGGATGTGACCGCAGGCCAGATCGACATTGACGGTCTGGATGCCACCTATCTGCCCCCGGCGAAACGCGGGCTGGCGATGGTGTTTCAAAGTTATGCGCTTTACCCGCACATGACAGTGCGCAAGAACATCGCCTTTCCCCTGAAGATGGCGGGGTTGTCGGAGGAGGAGCAGGAAAAGAAGGTCCAGAATGCCGCGCGCATCCTGAATCTGACCAATTACCTTGACCGCCGCCCCGGCCAGTTGTCAGGCGGCCAGCGGCAGCGTGTCGCCATCGGGCGGGCCATCGTGCGGGAGCCTGCGGCCTTTCTGTTTGATGAACCGCTGTCCAATCTGGATGCGGCGCTGCGCGTTTCGATGCGGCAGGAAATCACCGAACTGCACCAGACGCTGAAGACCACGATGATCTATGTGACCCATGATCAGGTCGAAGCCATGACCATGGCCGACAAGATCGTTGTTTTGAACGCCGGCAATATCGAACAGGTCGGATCGCCTCTGGAACTGTATCACCGCCCCGCCAACCTGTTCGTTGCAGGCTTTATCGGCAGCCCCAAGATGAATCTGGTCCAGGGGGCTGTGGCGGCCGCGCAAGGCGCGGACACCATCGGGGTTCGGCCTGAACATCTGGATATCGTGGAGAGCGGGTCTTGGCACGGCGTGGTTGGCCTGACCGAACATCTGGGGTCGGACACCTTTCTGAAGGTGGTTCTGGACACTGGCGACACCATCACCGTGCGCGCCGATGGCGAGGTGGGCCTGCGCCACGGCGACCGGATCAGCCTTGCCCCAAGGCCAGATCGCATCCACCGCTTTGGCGCAGACGGAAAGGCACTGGCATGAGGTTGCAGGGAAAAAACGCCCTGATCACGGGTGCTGCGCGGGGGATCGGCTTCGAGATTGCCCGCGCTTACATTGCCGAAGGGGCGCGGGTCGCCTTGGCCGATATCAATGATAGCGCCGTAAAGCAGGCTGCGGCCAGCCTTGGTCCGCAGGCGGTGGCGGTGCAGATGGATGTGACACGGCAAGACAGCATAGACGCGGGCTTTGATGCGGCGCTGGCGCAACTGGGTCATCTGGACATCCTGATCAACAACGCCGCGCTGTTCTCTGCCGCGCCTATCGCCGAAATCACCCGTGCCGATTATGACAAGCTCTTTGCCGTCAACGTCGCAGGCACCCTGTTCTGCACACAGGCCGCCGCGCGCCACATGATTGCGCGCGGGCAGGGGGGCACAATCATCAACATGGCGTCACAGGCCGGGCGGCGGGGTGAAGGGCTGGTGGCCGTCTACTGCGCCACCAAGGCCGCGGTGATCAGCCTGACGCAATCGGCGGGGCTGAACCTGATCCAGCACGGCATCAACGTCAACGCCATCGCGCCGGGCGTGGTGGACGGCGAACATTGGGATGGCGTGGATGCCTTCTTTGCCAAATACGAAGGCAAATCCCCCGGCCAGAAAAAGCGTGAGGTGGGCGCAGCCGTTCCTTTCGGGCGCATGGGCACCGCGGCCGATCTGACGGGAATGGCCATTTTCCTGGCCACCCCCGAGGCTCGCTATATCGTGGCACAATGCTTTGGTGTCGACGGCGGGAACTGGATGGCCTGACCATGCCCCGCCGACCCCTGCATGAATTGCGTCTTAACCCCTTGGCTCCAGTCTTGCCGCAAGGGTTCGCCCTTAACTTCCGAGGCCCCGCATGACAATCACGCCTGCCTTTTCATTGCCCGCCTACGACCGCAGCCGCCTGATACCGGGCATCGTGCATATCGGGCTGGGCAATTTTCACCGCGCGCATATGGCCGTTTATCTTGATGATCTGTTTGCCCTGGGCGAAGGGATGGATTGGGCCATCATCGGCGCAGGGGTCCGCGGACCCGATGCACGGATGCGCGATGCCCTGCTGGCGCAGGATTGCCTGTCAACGGTCATCGAACTGGACCCGGCCGGAAAATCCGCCCGCCGGATCGGGGCGATGGTCGATTTCCTGCCGGTCGCGCCGGACAATGCCCCCCTGATTGCCGCCATGTCGCAGCCCAATATTCGTATCGTGTCACTGACCGTCACCGAAGGCGGCTATTTCGTAGATCCCGCCACCGGGCAATTCGACCCGAGCCATCCCGAAATTCTGGCCGATGCCCGCAGTCCTGACCGGCCCGCCACCGCCTTTGGCGCGATCCTCGCTGCGCTGCGCGCCCGTCGCGCGGCCGGAGTGCCGGCCTTCACCGTGATGTCCTGTGACAACCTTCCCGGCAACGGCGATGTGACACGTGCCGCTGTGACGGGACTTGCCCGCCTGTCCGATCCGGCACTGGCCGATTGGGTGGCAGCAGAGGTGGCCTTTCCCAACGGCATGGTGGACCGCATCACCCCTGCCACCGGGCCGCGCGAACGCACGATGGCTGCGTCCTTCGGATTGGCGGACGATCCGGTCCCCGTCACCTGTGAACCGTTCCGGCAATGGGTTCTGGAGGATCATTTTCCCGCCGGACGCCCGCCGCTGGAAAAGGTGGGCGTGACATTTACCCCCCATGTCCATGCCTATGAGGCGATGAAGATCCGCATCCTGAATGGCGGTCACGCCATCATCGCCTATCCGGGCGGGTTGATGGACATCGAATATGTGCATGAGGCGATGGCCGACCCGTTGATCCGCGGGTTCCTCGACAAGGTGGAACGCGAGGAAATCATCCCCATCGTGCCACCCGTGCCGGGCACCGATCTTTACGCCTACTACGATCAGATCCGCGCCCGGTTTTCAAATCCGGAGATTGCCGATACCGAACGTCGCCTGTGTCTGGATGGGTCGAACCGACAGCCGAAGTTCATCATCCCCTCAATCGCCGACAATCTGGCGCGGGGGAATTTGCCACGTGGTCTGATCCTGGAAAGCGCGCTGTGGTGTCGCTACTGCATGGGGCGCACTGACGCTGGGGTGGAAATCGCGCCGAATGATCCGAACTGGGACAGGCTGCAATCCACGGCGCGTGCGGCACAGGGTGATCCGGCAAAATGGCTTGCGATGGAGGATATCTATGGCACGATGGGCCGTGACCCGAAGGTCATTGCGTGCTTTGCGGGCTTCCTTGCCGATTTGGGCGCGCGGGGCACACGCGCCGTGCTGGCCGACTTCATAGGGGGCTGACGGCCGATCCGCAGCCACCCGTTGAAGATGACGCCCGACGCGTCACCCCCAATCGCGGGCGCCGATCAGACGTTCCAATTCCTCGACCAACGGCTGTGCCTCTTCCTCGGTCAGGTCGACATTTTCGATCTTGACCTGTTCGATGGTCGGCTTCTGCGGATCGATTGGGGCCGTGCCCTTGCCGAAGTGTTCGTCGTAAAAACGGCGCGACATGATGACAAAGCGCGAGGTGCCGTGTTCCGACAGGCTGACAGGCCCGACCGAAGCCGCCTCATAGACATCGCTTGCCTTGCGGTTCATCGCCGTCTTGGGAAATTCCCTCATGCTCATCCGGTTCATTTCGAACTGTCTCCGTTCGCCAAACAATTTCTTTGATATGAAGCAAACGTACACGCACCGGGGACAACGACGATAAACCTAATGCCTATGTCGCCAACTTATCCACGGCGCAGTTTCAGTTATCCACAGAAATCCCGTTCGCACCAGTCCTTGCGTATCGGTTCCAAGGTGACACACAACCTATGGTTAGTCATCGATAACCTCTGGTTAGCAAAGGCGCCCCGCTTTGGCCCGATTTCGCGCGTTGACATAGGTTCGGGCAAGGTGCCCAAATCTTGTGCGTCTTGCCCCGCCGCGTCATCGGCGGATCAGGCGGCTGACACTGCTCCATTGATCAACATGCATGCCTTCCGATTGGGTGGACTGAGGAGTTTCCATGGCCGATATGACCCCCCTGCAAACGCATCAGCGCAGCCGTGGTGACGCGGCAGTCCGCCTGCGGCTGGATAATGGGCAGGTAAGGCTTGTCGATCTGCGACAGTCGGGTTCGGCCAAGGCGATCCTGCCCCGTGTGGGACATGCGCCAGAGATTGTGTTCCTGAACACTTCGGGCGGCCTGACCGGCGGCGACAGGCTTTCCTATTCCGTAACGCTGGAAGACGGTCTGCGCGCAACGGCCACGACGCAGACCGCTGAACGTGCGTATCGCGCGGGTGCAGGGCTGGCGCGGGTGGATGTTACATTGCGGGTGGGGGCAGGCGGTTGGCTGGATTGGCTGCCGCAGGAAACCATCCTGTTCGACGCCGCCGCGATGGACCGCAGGACGCGGATCGACCTTGGCCAAGGCGCGGGATGTCTGGCGTTGGAGACGGTTGTTCTGGGCCGCGCGGCTATGGGCGAAACGGTTGGGCGCATCCGGTTTCGGGATCGGCGCGAGATATGGTTGGGCGACCGCCCCCTGCATGTCGAACCCCTGACGCTGGATGATGCGGCGCTGGCGGCGGGGGTGGCGGTGTTGGGGGGGGCACGGGCCTTTGCCAGTCTTGTCATGATTGCGCCGGGGTTGGAGGATGCGCTGGCACCGTTGCGCCGCGTGCTGGATGAACCGGGCGTGACAGCCGCCGCTTCGGCCTTTGACGGGCGGTTGACCCTGCGCGCAGTAGCACAGGACGGCTGGCCCTTGCGTCGCCAGATTGCCCGCGCCGTATCGGTCTTGCGGCGCGGCGCGGTCTTGCCGCGGGTCTGGCAATTTCAAGAGAGGACAGCATGAACCTTACCCCCCGTGAAAAGGACAAGCTGCTGATCAGCCTTGCCGCAATGGTTGCGCGCGGCAGGTTGGCGCGTGGCGTAAAGCTGAACCATCCCGAAGCGATTGCCCTGATCACCGATTTCGTCGTCGAAGGTGCCCGTGATGGCCGCTCTGTCGCCGATCTGATGGAGGCGGGCGCGCATGTCATTTCTCGTGACCAGTGCATGGAAGGCATTCCCGAAATGATCCATTCGGTCCAGGTCGAGGCGACCTTTCCCGATGGCACCAAACTTGTCACCGTTCATCATCCGATCCGCTGAAAGGCATCCAGATGCGATACATTGCCCAATTCATAGCTGCGGTTGCCGTCGCTGCCCCATCGGCGCTTTGGGCGCATGAAGGCGGCCATGTTTCAGGCTTTCTTATGGGTCTGGCGCATCCTGTTGGCGGCGCGGATCACCTGCTGGCGATGGTATCCGTGGGCATATGGGCCGCAATGCTGGCGGGGCGCGCGCTTTGGGCGATGCCGCTTGGGTTCGTTGTGGCCATGCTGATGGGCGGCGCGGCAGCCTATGCCGGCCTACCCCTGCCGGGGGTCGAGCCGATGATCCTGGCATCGGTCGTGTTTATGGGATGTGCCGCAGCGTTGGTTTTGCGTTTTCCACCGTTCTGGGCAACGGCGATCGCATCCATCTTTGGGCTGTTTCATGGACATGCCCACGGAGCCGAGGCAGGAGGGGGTGATTTTGCCGCCTATGCGCTTGGCTTTGGGCTTGCCACGGCGGCGCTGCATCTGGCGGGCGTTGCGCTTGGCCTGTCCTTGAAATCCGGCTTTGCACGGAAAACACTTCGGTTTGTTGGCGCAGCGACGGCCCTTGCGGGCCTGTCACTGGCCTTTGGATAAAGGGCCGTTAACATGATCCCTGGTGAGATTTTTCCGGCAGAGGGCGACATCATCCTGAATGCCGAAGCGCCTGAATTGACAATTATGGTCGCCAACACCGGTGACAGACCGGTGCAGGTGGGCAGCCATTACCATTTTGCCGAAACCAATCCCGGCCTGTCCTTTGACCGCGCGGCCGCACATGGCATGCGGCTGGATATTCCGGCCGGCACGGCTGTGCGTTTTGAACCCGGACAAAGCCGCGAGGTCCGGCTTGTACCGCTGGGTGGCAATCGCACCGTCTATGGTTTCAACGGCAAGGTGATGGGTCCACTGTGACCACGCTTGACGCACGGTCGTCGTGGATGAAAGGCTTAGGGTCCGACCTGCGGAGAGATCGGGCCGCGGCACCCAGATCGCAGAAAAAAACACAACGAAAACAAGGAGGATACCATGTGTGACACCTGCCTTATCGAGTCGGTCAAGCAATCCATGCTGTCACGCCGATCGTTGTTCACCGGCGCGGCCGCAACAACCGCTGCGGTGGTGGCCTCTGGGCTGACAGCGGCACGTCCGGCATTGGCGCAGGCGGCGGGGCGGGTGGTTGATCTGACCCATGCCTATGATGGTGCATTCCCGACCTTCGACGGCAATCCGGGGATCATTTATGAACCGGCGGTCAAGTTTGCGGATTCCGGATATCAATTGTGGAAGCTGACAATTTTTGAACATACCGGCACGCATATCGACGCGCCTTTGCACTTTACCGAAGATGGCACATCGGTGGCTGACCTGGCACCCGAACGCCTGATGTGCCCGCTTTGCATCATCGACATCAAGGCCAAGGTTGCCGAAGATCCGAATGCTATGGTGGAGCCCGCCGATATCGAAGCCTGGGTCAGTGCGAATGGCGATATTCCAGCCGGTGCCTGCGTGGCCATGAATTCGGGCTGGGCGGCCAAGGTTGGCGATCCGTCTTATCGTAATGATACAGAGGGTAAATTCGCCTTTCCGGGCTTTTCAAAGGCGGCGACGGATATGCTGGCCGGGCTGGATGCGGCTTGCATCGGGGTGGATACGCTGTCGCTGGACCCCGGCAATTCCGCCGATTTCGCCGTGCATTTCAGTTGGCTGCCGGGTGGACGGTTCGGGATTGAAAACCTGGCGGGATTGGACGCGTTGCCCGCGGCGGGGGCCACCGTTTTCATCGGTGCGCCCAAACACAAGACCGGCACAGGCGGGCCTGCCCGTGTGATGGCGGTGGTTTGATGGCGGTCGCGCCGATCCTTTCGGACGTAGCGGCGGGGGCAGAGGCCCTCGCCGTGTTCGATGACATCCGGGACAAGCGGAACACGGATTATGTGAACAATTTCTGGCGGGCGCTTGCTTCTGACCCGGCCTTGTTGCGCGCGACCTGGGACAGGTTGCAAGCGGTGATGGGGCCGGGTCACATCGACCCGCTGGTGAAGGAGATGATTTATGTGGCGGTGTCGGTCACCAATGGATGCAGTTACTGCATCCATTCCCACACCGCAGCAGCCCGCGCCAAAGGCATGACCGATGCGCAACATGGTGAACTTCTGGCGGTGATCGCCATGGCCGCCCAGACCAACGCGCTGGCGACCGCGCTGCAGGTGCCTGTGGATGACCGGTTCAGGGTCGGTGAACAGCCGGGCGGCATATGAAATCCAGTGACCCGATTGCAGGAGTGATCCGATGCCCTTTGCCATAAGCCGCGCCGCCTATGCCGACATGTATGGCCCGACCGTGGGCGACAAGGTGCGCCTCGGCGATACCGACCTGATCATCGAGGTGGAACGTGACCTGATCGCCGAGCGATCATCCCAAGGCGCCAACGCCTTGCGCTATGGTGAAGAGGTAAAGTTCGGCGGCGGCAAGGTGATCCGTGACGGGATGGGGCAAAGCCAGATCACCCGTGCGGGCGGGGCGATGGATACGGTCATCACCAACGCGCTGATCGTTGACTGGACCGGCATCTACAAGGCTGATGTCGGGCTACGGGACGGCCGGATTGCCCGGATCGGTAAGGCGGGCAATCCCGACACGCAGCCCGGCGTCGATGTGATCATCGGTCCGGGGACCGAAATCATCGCCGGTGAAGGGCGTATCCTGACGGCGGGGGCAATGGATGCCCATATCCATTTCATCGCGCCCCAGCAGATCGACGATGCCTTGCATTCCGGCATTACCACGATGCTGGGGGGCGGCACGGGGCCTGCGCATGGCACGCTGGCCACCACCTGCACGCCGGGGCCGTGGCACATCGCGCGGATGATGCAGGCTGCAGATGCCTTTCCCATGAACCTGGCCTTTGCTGGCAAGGGCAACGCCTCGCTTTCCGCCGCGTTGGAGGAACAGGTCCGCGCCGGGGCCTGCGCATTGAAGCTGCACGAGGATTGGGGAACGACGCCCGCTGCCATCGATTGTTGCCTGACCGTGGCCGATGCGATGGATGTGCAGGTGATGATTCACACCGATACGCTGAACGAATCCGGTTTTGTGGAAAACACCCTTGCGGCCATCCGGGGGCGCACCATCCACGCCTTTCATACCGAAGGCGCGGGCGGCGGCCATGCGCCGGACATCATCAAGGTCGTCAGCAGCCAGAATGTGCTGCCCAGTTCCACCAACCCGACCATGCCCTACACGGTGAACACGATCGAAGAACACCTCGACATGCTGATGGTTTGTCACCATCTGGATCGTAAGGTGCCCGAAGACGTCGCCTTTGCCGAAAGCCGCATCCGCCGCGAAACCATCGCAGCCGAGGATATCCTGCACGATCTGGGGGCGTTTTCGGTGATTTCGTCCGACAGTCAGGCGATGGGTCGGGTGGGCGAGGTGATCACCCGAACCTGGCAGACGGCCCACAAGATGAAGGTGCAGCGTGGGAGGCTGGAGGGGGAGCAGGGCGAGAACGACAATCTGCGCGTCCGTCGCTATATCGCAAAATATACGATCAACCCTGCCGTGGCGCATGGGCTGTCGCGCCATATCGGCAGTGTGGAAATGGGCAAGCGCGCGGATCTTGTGTTGTGGTCGCCGGCGTTTTTCGGTGCAAAACCGGAAATGGTGCTGATCGGTGGCTGCATCGTCGTGGCACAGATGGGCGATCCCAACGCATCCATCCCGACACCGCAACCGGTGCACACGCGGCCGATGTTCGGGGCCTTTGGCCGCAGTGTCGAACGCAACGCCGTGGTCTTCGTAAGCCAGGCGGGGGAGGAGGCCGATGTCAGGGGGCAATACGGGCTGGCCAAGGAAACCCTTGCGGTAGAAGGCTGCCGCGGCATCGGCAAGCGCGACATGCGTCTGAATGATGCCACGCCGCATATCGAGGTTGACCCCGAAACCTATGAGGTGCGTGCCGATGGCGTGTTATTGACGTGCGAACCCGCACGGGAATTGCCCTTGGCGCAACGCTATTTCCTGTTCTGATGCGGCGGCAGCACCAGATGATGCTGGCACATGGCATCCGGGCGACGCGCCGGACATTGCCCACGACGTGCGGATCAATGCAGCGCGGCCCCACCGTCGCCACGCCGTATCGGCCATCCCGGTCGGGCGCAGCGTGGCTGTATCGCATGGATGTGGATTCGGGTTTGCACATGTTCGCGCCAATAGGCCGGATCATCGCGGATGGTTCGCGGCAAAAGCGCGGGATCGAAAGACCGGATCAGATGATCCGTCACCGCTACCCCATGCCAGCGGCCGGTGCGACCGCCGGGAGGAGAGGCGATGATCTGCTTGCGCAAGGCCGCTTCGCGGTGTTTCAGCCGGGCGATTTCGGCCCGGATTTCGGCAAGCTCGTCAATGGCGGACAAGTGATGCATGGTATTCTCCCGGATTGCCCGAAAAGTTTGGCAGCCACACATTAACAAGCGGTGACGACGCTGCCGGTTCCAGGTGATAAACTCTGGCAGACCAACGGAACGAAACAGGGACCAATCATCAATGGCCGACTATCCCCTTGCCCACGCCTTGATCCGCCGCTCGGCCGTGGGCGTGCGCAAGCCGGTGGATCATGTCGTCCTTGGCTATGACGAACGCTTTCTGCGACGCAAACGGCTGATGACAGCGGCGGATCGCGGCGTGATGATCGACCTGCCTGAAACAGTCAGCACCGAAGCGGGCGATTGCTTTGAACTGATGGATGGGCGGCTGATCGAGATTGTCGCGGCGGCAGAGCCGGTTCTGATCGTTCAGGGCGATTTGCCCCGTCTGGCCTGGCATATCGGCAACCGACACACGCCCTGCCAGATTGAAGATGACCGCTTGGTCATTCGTGATGACCATGTGCTGAAGGCGATGCTGGTGCAGCTTGGGGCCACGGTGACCCATGCAATGGAACCCTTTACGCCCGAAGGCGGGGCCTATGGCCACGGCCGGACGATGGGGCATGACCACGGTCACGCACATGGCCATGTGCCGCATGTCTTTACGCTGGCCCATTCTCATGGGGCGGTGCAGGTCCAGCATCACGCCTCGCACCGGGTGGATGCCGAAGAGCCGGATTTGCCCGACGAATGACATCTGCGGGGATCATGACCCTTGTGCAATGGCTGTCGCCCGCCTTTCCGACGGGTGGCTTTGCCTATTCGCATGGGATGGAGCAGGTGATCAGCGACGGCATCATCGCCTCTGGCAGTGATCTGGTGGAATGGCTGGGTGATGTGCTGCGGTTTGGGGCCGGGCGTCAGGATGCAATCCTGCTGTCTGCGGCGCTGGAACCGGATGCCGATCACACCGCGCTTGCGGCGCTGGCGGTGGCGTTGCAACCTTCGGCCGAGCGCCTGCGAGAAACGTCGGAACAAGGCGCCGCCTTTGCCCGCGCCATTGCCGCGTTGACAGGCCGTGATTGTGTGGCGCGACCCCTGCCGGTGGCGTTTGGCGCGGCGGCGCAGACGTTGGAATTGGACAAGACGCAGGTTATCGCGCTTTACCTGCATGCTTTCGCGTCCAATCTGGTGTCTGTTGCGGTGCGCTTTGTGCCCTTGGGCCAGAATGAAGGGCAGGCGGCGCTGGCGGCGCTGCATCCGATGATCCAGTCGCTTGCCGATGCTGCCGCAGGGCAGGGGGTGGACGATATTGAAACCGCGGCCTTTGGGGCTGACCTTGCCGCCATGCGGCACGAAATCATGGATGTAAGGATCTTCAAGACATGACCGGACACGGACCTTTGCGGGTGGGCATCGGCGGCCCTGTTGGTGTGGGAAAGACCACATTGACCGAACAACTTTGCCGTGCCTTGGCGGGCCGCTGTTCCATGGCGGTCATCACCAATGACATCTATACCCGTGAGGATGCCGAATACCTGATGCGCGCGCAGGTTTTGCCGGTGGAACGCATCAGGGGTGTGGAAACCGGTGGCTGCCCGCATACCGCGATCCGCGAGGATGCCAGCATCAATCTGGCGGCGGTGGCCGATCTGCGCGGGGCTTTTCCCGACCTTGATCTGATCCTGATCGAAAGCGGCGGAGACAACCTTGCCGCAACCTACAGCCCGGAACTGGCCGACATCACCATCTATGTGATCGACACGGCCGCCGGGCAGGACATCCCCCGCAAACGTGGGCCGGGAGTGACCCGGTCTGACCTGCTGGTCGTGAACAAGACTGACCTTGCCCCCTATGTCGGCGTCGACATCGCGCTTTTGGAGGCAGACACCCAGCGCGCGCGGGGCAGCCGCCCCTACGTGATGGCGCGATTGCGGCAGGGGGTGGGGACAGATGAGGTTGTGGCCTTTCTTGAACGCGAAGGCGGGCTGCGTTTGACGGCATGACAGCGTTGGCCCGTGCCGTGCTGGGCAGCAGGGCCACGCCCACCCACCGCATTTCCGACACATCGCTGCCCATAAGCGGCCTGAGTCGCGCAGTCGCAACTTTGTGAACGCCCATAAATGCAGCGTTCTGGGCGGGGATGCAAAGGGATTGGGCGGAAATCCCGGCTTTCAGGTGCGGTGTCCCGGCAGCCAGTGGTCGCGCGTTGCCGCAGCGCGGCGAAGGCGATTTCCTGTTGCTTGCGGCGTCCTCGGCGGCCCGCGAAAGAACAGATGTGCGGCAGGGGTTTCGATGTGGAAGTCCGCCCCCGCCGCACGGGGTGCAACCTGAGTTGCCTCTCGAAGATAGTGACCCCGGCCCACAAAGGGAAGGGAAGGCTTCGGGCGGCCTCGAAAGAGGATTACCTAATGAACAAGATCAAGGGGATGATGCTGGGCGGCGCGATGGGAATGGCCATCGCAGGGGCCGCACTGGCGCAGGAGGAAACGATCAAGGTCGGTGTCCTGCATTCGTTGTCGGGCACGATGGCGATTTCAGAAACGACATTGAAAGATACGATGCTGATGCTGATCGCCGAACAGAACGCCAAGGGCGGCCTGCTGGGCAAACAGCTTGAGGCGGTCGTCGTTGATCCGGCATCGGATTGGCCGCTGTTCGCCGAAAAGGCGCGCGAATTGCTGACCGTGTCGAATGTCGATGTCATGTTCGGTTGCTGGACATCCGTTTCGCGCAAATCTGTGCTGCCGGTGATCGAGGAATTGAATGGACTGCTGTTCTACCCGGTGCAGTATGAGGGCGAAGAGTCGTCGAAGAACGTGTTCTACACCGGGGCCGCGCCGAACCAGCAGGCGATCCCTGCCACGGATTACTTCCTTGAAGAACTGGGCGTCGAAAAGTTTGCCCTGCTCGGCACCGACTATGTCTATCCGCGCACCACGAACAACATCCTTGAATCCTACCTGGTGTCCAAAGGGATCGCCAAGGAAGACATCTTCGTGAACTATACGCCGTTCGGCCATTCCGATTGGTCCAAGATTGTGGCCGATGTCGTGGCGCTGGGCGCGGATGGCAAGAAGGTTGGCGTGATTTCCACCATCAACGGCGACGCCAATATCGGATTTTACAAGGAACTGGCGGCGGCGGGCGTCTCGGCGGAAGAAATCCCCGTCGTGGCCTTTTCGGTCGGCGAGGAGGAACTGTCGGGTCTTGATACCTCGAACCTGGTCGGCCATCTGGCGGCCTGGAATTATTTCCAGTCGGCAGATACCCCAGAGAACGCGGCATTCATCGAAAAGTGGAAGGCCTTTGCTGGCCCCGAGCGCGTGACCAACGACCCGATGGAGGCCCACGTGATCGGCTTTAACATGTGGGTGCAAGCGGTTGAAAAGGCTGGCACAACCGATGTCGATGCCGTGCGCGAGGCAATGTATGGCCTGGAAACGCCGAACCTGACGGGCGGCATCGCCAAGATGTTGCCGAACCATCACCTGACAAAGCCGGTTCTGATCGGCGAAATTCAGGCAGACGGTCAATTCGATATCATCAGCCAGACCGACCCGGTTCCCGGCGATGCATGGACCGACTTCCTGCCGGAATCGGCTGTGCTGGAATCTGACTGGGCCGAGCTTGATTGCGGTATGTACAACTCTGAGACCAAGACCTGCGTGCAGATCAAATCCAACTACTGATTTGTTCCACAAAACAGGGGGCCGGATGTCCCGGCCCCCTTGTCTGTTCCGCGGGATCCCATGCGCCGTATCATTCTTTCCCTTGCCGCATTCCTGTTCATGGCTCTGCCGGGGCTGGCTCAGGATCAGTCGGCAACCGATATCCTGAACACAAACCGCGACCTTATTGAAAAACCCACACGGGCCAAGATTGCGCCCGTGATTGCAGCCCTGGCGGAAAGCGGTGTTCCGCTGGCAGCGACGGTCCTTGGGGCATGGGGCGACAAAGGGCTGGGCATCCGTAAATCCGACGGAATGTTTTTCCTGATCGAGGCTGGGGCAGATGGCTGGAAGCTGCGCGACCTGACAGGGGCAGAGGCCGGCACCGCCGCCAAGGGTGACGTGTTGGAATTGCGTCCGAATGCCGGGGTGCGGGGGTTGATTGCCACGGCTTTGGTGCAGTTCACACTGTCCGATCCTGATCCGGCCAAGCGCGCCGACGCCCTGCAATCCATCGCACGCGACCCGGAAGCCGCGCATCTGGAACCTTTGCGCGCCTCGATCGAGGCGGAACCAGACCCGGCGCTGAAGGCACAAAAGACCCGGCTGGAACAACTTCTTACCCTGCGATTTGATCCCGATAGCGCCAAGCGCGTTGCGGCGATCGAAGGGTTCGGTGCCGAACTTGGCCTTGATGTCCGCGGCGCGATCAACCCGCTTCTGGCCACGCGGCAGATTGCCTTTGCGGGCGACCTGCCCGCGAACACCAATCTTGCCCGCATGCTTGATCCGGGGACGGACATCTCGGACGTTGAAGCCTATGATCTGTTGGTCGGTGCAGGAATGGCCCCGGCCCGGCTGACGGTTGATGAGGCACGGGCGGCGTTGCTGGCGCACATTGTCGATGGTGCGGTGGCTGGCATACCTGTGACGGATCTTGGCATTCAGGCCAATCGTGACCGTGCCTACACCGCGCTTGAGGCGGCCGGGGCCGTGCCACCCGCTGCAACCGATGCCGAGGCGGCCGCCGCAATCGCCGCCCATAGCTTTGCCGAGGTTTATGCCGAACCCGACCCCGCAGTGACCACTGCCGCACGCGCCGCAATGGACCGGATCGACCTGACCGTGGGTGCGATGCAGGCAGCCGATCTTGCGCTGGATGCAATATCGCTTGCGTCGATTTATTTCCTGGCGGCCATTGGCCTTGCGATCACCTTCGGCGTGATGCGCGTGATCAACATGGCGCATGGCGAATTCATCATGATGGGCGCCTATACCGGCTATGTCGTTCAACTGTTCATCACGAATTATACCCTGTCGATCATCGTGGCGCTGCCTTTGGCCTTTGCTGTGACCTTCGCGGCCGGTGTGGCGATGGAACGGCTGGTGATACGGCATCTTTACAAGCGGCCGCTGGAAACGCTGCTGGCCACATTCGGCATTTCCATAGCCCTTCAGCAGATCGCCAAGAACATCTTCGGAACCCAGGCCCGTCCGCTGACGGCACCCGCATGGCTGGACGGGGCGCTGACCTTTAACGACGTTCTGTCGATCAGCTACATCCGGATTGCAATCTTTGTCATGGCGATGATGTTCCTGCTGTTCTTCCTGTGGCTGATGAAACGGACGCGGCTGGGCCTAGAGGTGCGCGCTGTGACCCAAAACCCCAGCATGGCGGCGTCGATGGGCATAAATCCCGACCGGATCAACATGCTGACCTTTGGCCTTGGTTCCGGCATTGCAGGGATCGCAGGGGTGGCCATCGGATTGTTTGCTAAGGTCACGTCAGAACTTGGCTCCGACTACATCGTACAAAGTTTCATGACGGTGGTGGTCGGTGGCGTTGGTAATATCTGGGGCACGCTGGCCGGGGCGTTCCTAATCGGGACGCTGCAAAAGGGGATTGAATGGCTGAACCCGTCCAATACCCTTGCCGCCCAAACCTATATGATCCTGTTCATCATCCTGTTCATTCAGTTCCGCCCACGGGGGATCATCGCCCTCAAGGGCCGGGCCGCGGGGGATTGATGTGATGATCCTCGATTTTCCCTCCGACATAGTTTTCCAGGCAGGGCTGGGGCTTGAAGCCGCTGGCCCCGCAAATCCCATCAGCGCGAGGTTGCCATGACGCGCCATTCCTTTATCGCCCAGAACCCTGCCGTGCTGTGGTTCCTGCTGATCCTTGCGGTTTTTACCATCGTGGTCACCTTGTTGTCTGAGGCCTATGGCGTGGCCTTCATCTCCACCTCTTTCGTTAAGACCTTGGGAAAGACACTGTGCCTGTGTCTTGTCGCGCTCGCTATGGATCTGATCTGGGGCTATGCGGGCATCCTGAGCCTGGGTCACATGGCGTTCTTTGCCATCGGCGGCTACATGGTGGGCATGTGGCTGATGTATGCCCGCACGGAAGAGATTGTTGTGGCGGCCCTGGCCCAAGGTGGTCTTCCCGCAACGCCCGAAGAGGTGCGGCAGGGCATCGCCACACAGATTTTCGGGGTGGTGGGGGCGTCCGACTTTCCGCCTGTCTGGGCGCTGGCGCATTCCTTCTGGGCGCAGATGGCGCTTGTCGTCGCGGTGCCGGGGGTGTTGGCGTTGGTCTTTGGCTGGCTGGCCTTTCGCAGCCGTGTCACGGGGGTTTACCTGTCCATTCTGACGCAGGCGATGACGCTCGCCCTTGCGCTGTATCTGTTCCAGAACGATTCCGGCCTTCGGGGCAATAACGGACTTTCGGGTTTGCAGAATCTGCCTGGGCTGGGCGACGTGTCACAGGATGCGCTGTCGGTCTGGTTTTTCTGGGCATCGGCAGTGGCCTTGGGCCTTGCCTATGTTCTGTTGACTTGGGTCGTGTCCGGAAAGTTCGGATCTGTGATCCGCGCCATCCGCGATGATGAACAGCGGGTGCGTTTCCTGGGATACTCGGTCGAAGGCTACAAGTTGTTTGTGTTTACCCTGACAGCGGTGATCGCCGCCATTGCAGGGGCGTTGTATTATCCGCAGGCAGGGATCATCAACCCGGCTGAATTGGCGCCAATCGCGTCGATCTATCTGGCGGTCTGGGTGGCGATTGGCGGGCGGGGGCGGCTGTATGGCGCGGTGATAGGTGCGGCCTTTGTCTCGCTTCTGTCATCTTGGTTCACCGGCGGGCGCGCGCCGTCGATCCCGCTTGGGTTCTACACGATCAACTGGGTGGACTGGTGGCTGGTCCTGTTGGGATTGTCCTTTGTTGCCGTCACATTGTTTGCGCCAAAAGGGATTGGGGGGCTGTTCGATCTTTGGCAAGGCTTGCGCAGCCCGGATCGCAAGGGCGCGGCGCTTGGTCCCGATGACAGTTCGCTTCAGGAAAAAGAGGCCGTGAAATGACCGCGCTTCTGGAAGTGTCCGGTGTGTCTGTCACCTTTGACGGGTTCCGCGCCATCAACAACCTGTCCTTTTCCATCGGCCCCACGGAGCTGCGCGCGATCATCGGCCCGAACGGTGCAGGCAAGACCACGTTCATGGATATTGTTACGGGCAAGACCCGGCCCAATATGGGCACGGTGATCTTTGGGGAGAAATCCATTTCGCTTTTGTCGATGAACGAGGCAGAGATCGCCCGCGCCGGTGTGGGGCGGAAATTTCAGCGGCCCACCGTGTTCGAGGATCAGACGGTGGCCGAAAACCTGACGATGGCGTTAAAGGCCGCGCGTGCGCCGTGGCGGGTGCTGTTTTGGAAAGAAGGTCCGGCAGACCGCGAAAGGGTGCAGGATCTGGCGCGCGAGGTTGGGCTTGCCGATCAATTGCCGCGCAAGTCGGGCGAATTGAGCCATGGGCAGAAGCAATGGCTGGAAATCGGGATGCTGCTGGCGCAGGAGCCGCGCCTGTTGCTGGTGGATGAACCCGCCGCAGGGATGACCTTGGCCGAGCGGGAACACACCACCGCGCTGCTGGTGGAGATGGCCAGGACACGGGCCGTGGTGGTGGTGGAGCATGACATGGAATTCGTGCGGCGGCTGAACTGCAAGGTGACGGTGCTGCACGAAGGATCGGTGCTGGCCGAAGGGTCGCTGGATCACGTGACCAGAAACCAGCAGGTCATCGAAGTGTATCTGGGGCGGGGATGACATGCTGAAGACCGAAGGGCTGACCCTGCATTACGGCGGATCGCAGATCCTGTATGGGATCGACATGGAGGCTAAGGCAGGTGAGGTGACCTGCATCATGGGCACCAACGGCGTGGGCAAGACCAGCCTGCTGAAGGCGCTGGCAGGCACCCACCCCCGGTCGGGCGGAAGGGTGATCCTGGACGGCGAGGACGTGCCGCGTGTGCCGCCACAGGGGATGGCCAAACGCGGGCTGGCGGTGGTGCCGCAGGGGCGGATGATTTTCCCGTTGCTGACAGTGACCGAGAATATGGAAACCGCCTTTGCCCTGTTGCCGAAATCGGACCACCGCATCCCGGACGAAATCTATGATCTGTTCCCGGTGCTGAAAGACATGGCACATCGCCGGGGGGGGGATCTGTCGGGTGGACAGCAACAGCAACTGGCCATCGCGCGGGCGATGATCATGAAGCCAAAGGTCCTGCTTCTGGATGAACCGACCGAGGGCATTCAGCCAAACATTATCCAGCAGATCGGGCGGGTGATCAGCTATCTGCGCGGCAAGGGCGACATGGCGATCATTCTGGTCGAGCAATACTTTGATTTTGCCTACGGTTTGGCGGACAGTTTCTATGTGCTGAAACGTGGGGCGGTAGCGTTGCAGGGCAACAAGACCGACCTGTCACAAGATACATTGCGCGCCACCGTCTCTGTCTGATGCACAAAACGAAAAAGGACTGCCCGATCAGGGCAGCCCTTCAGAAGGAATGGCGAATGCCGGATCAGTTGGTTGCTTCGCCTTCGGCAGGCGCGGCTTCGCCTTCGGCGGCGGCCGGTGCAGCCGAGAAGCTGGCAAGGAACGCCGCGACATTGGCCGCTTCGGTTTCATTGTTCAGCTTGAACACCATTTTCGACTTGGCTTTGGTGTCGCCCAGCTTGTCCTTCAGGAACTTGGCAGGATCGGCGACGTAACTCACCAGATCAGCTTCGGTCCAGGTAAAGCCGCTTGCGCCAAGTGCTACTATGGATTCACCATACTTGAAATCCGGATAGGTGCCTGCTGCACGGCCGATGATGCCATACAGGTTGGGGCCGGTTTTTGCATTCTTTCCAGCAAGCGTTTCGCCAGCCTCGTTCGCCACAACGTGGCAGGTCTGGCACTTGTTGAACACCTTGGCGCCTGCTTCGGCATCGCCAGCCGCAAAGGCGGGGGCGGCGATGATCGTCGACAGCAGGGCAAGGGCAGTAAGTTTGGTCTTCATGGGGTATATCCTCCCGGGTTCCTTAGCGCACTCTAATGTGGTCTGGTCGGTTTGTCTGGCAAGTCTTCGTGAAAGAGATGTGAAGTTTTTCGCCTAGGCAACCGCATGTGCCACAGCACAGCGCTGCCAAAGCGAGGCAAGCGCGGTGACCAGATGATCGATATCGGCATCCGAATGCAAGGGGCCGGGAGTAATACGCAGTCTTTCGGTGCCTTTCGGCACGGTCGGATAGTTGATCGGCTGCACATATATGCCCCAGTCATCCATCAGGATGTTGGAAATCATCCGGCATTTGACCGGATCGCCGATCATGACAGGAATGATGTGGCTTTCATTGTGCATGTGCGGAATGCCCGCACGCGTCAAACGGGCGCGCAGTTTGACGACATTTTCCCGCTGGATTCGGCGTTCTTCATCCGATTGGCGCAGGTGACGGATCGACGCAGAGGCCGCCGCCGCCACGGCCGGGGGCAGGGCGGTGGTGAAAATGAAGCCGCTTGCAAAACTGCGGATGAAATCGCACAGCGCCGCCGATCCGGTGATATAGCCGCCGACGCAGCCAAAAGCCTTGCCCAACGTGCCTTCGATCAGGCTGATGCGATGGGCTAGCCCCAGTTCTTCGGTCACGCCGCCGCCATGCGGGCCATACATGCCGACAGCATGAACCTCGTCGATATAGGACAGCGCGCCATGCGCTTCGCACACCTCGACGATTTCGCGGATCGGGGCGATGTCGCCATCCATCGAATAAACGCTTTCGAAAGCCACGATCTTTGGCCGGTCACCGACGGCGTGCAGCTTGCGATCCAGATCGCGCCAGTCATTGTGCTTCCACAGAACCTTGTCGGCGCGGCTGTGGCGGATGCCTTCGATCATCGAGGCGTGGTTCTTTTCATCCGACAGGATCACGGCATTCGGGATACGAGAGCCAAGCGTGGACAGGGCGGCCCAGTTCGACACATAGCCAGAGGTGAACAGCAAAGCCGCCTCTTTGCCATGCAGCTCGGCCAGATCACGTTCCAGCAGCAAATGGTGATGATTGGTGCCTGAAATATTGCGTGTGCCGCCCGCGCCTGTGCCGCAGGTCAGGACAGCGTCGACCATTGCCTGCACAACCGTCTGGTTCTGTCCCATTCCCAGATAGTCGTTCGAACACCAGACCGTCACCTCGCGCACGGCGCCGTCCTTGTGGTTGGCGGCACGGGGAAAAGATCCGCAGCGGCGTTCAAGATCGGCGAAGACCCGGTAATTGCCTTCTGTCTTGAGGGCGTCGATCTGGCCCTGAAACATTGCGTCGAAGTCCATATCGTCAGTTCCTCACTGTCAGTGGCTTTTCGGGTCTTGGCTTGCCCGATGCATTTGCTGGTGTCAGGGCGGCGCGGTTGGATGGCAACATCCAGCGCCAGAGCTTCTGGTCGGGAAGCGGCAGAACCATGAACCAATGCTCCAGAAGCGCGAGCAGAGTCAGGGCCGAAAGCAGGGTAAAGCCGATGATCTGGCCATCGGTGGTGGCCGCCCAAAGCCGTTCCAGAAAACAGGCGGCGGCAAAGGTCAGCGCGGTGATGGACACGGGGAAAACCGCGTTCATCGAAGCGATGCGGAAATGGCTGGGCAGATGCGCCAATGGGCGCGGCAGGAATTCGGTATGAATGCGCGGCACACCGAAAAACAGGTTCAGCTTGGCCGAGATGCGGGCAAAGAACAGGATCGCAAAGGTCCAGAGACCGAATTTGTTGACCATGCCTTCGCTGATCTGCGCCAAGACGCCCAATGTGGCCATCAGGACCAATTCATGCCACGCGATGGTGCCACAGGCCCGCAGGAACCGTTCCCACATCGGCGCAAACGGGGGGCAGGGCCGGGTATTTGGCCCGGCGATGATGCCTGACAGAAAGGCCAGCTCGATCCAGCCCCAAATGGCCAGCGCGGCGACAAAGGCGATGAAGGCACCGGTGGCGCTGCCATTATCAAGGCTGTGGATCAAGGCGCCAAAGCCACCGATCAGCAGCGGCAGGCCAAGGATGACCGACCACAGATGCGCATCGCGCCCTTCCAGATCGGCCCGCTTGACGCGCCAAATGATGATGCCGGTGGAAAACCACCACAGGAACAGGGCTGCCACAGCTGCCACCCACGGATTAGTCATGCACGGCACCCCCCATCAGAGGGGTGCCGCACAGGGCGGTGGGACGCGCCCATCCCGCCGCCGCAACCACCGCTCGCGCGGCGATATGTCGATCTACGATCAATAGGACGGCTCCATCCGGACCAGTGCCGGAGGCGTCGTATTCTTGACCGGGATCGTATAGAGACCAACAAAGGCCAGCAGGGCGCGCGACGCGGCCGCCTTGTGCGCCAGCCAGCCGGACAGCCCACCCTTGCGCTGTGCCTTGTCCATGTCGCGCATGGCGCTGTCCATCTTGCGCAGACCCGGAAGCCAGCGTGGATGATCGATGTCCAATTCCACCGGGAACACCTGCCGCGCGATGGCGGATGTCTTGCGATAGACTTCCTGGTCATACCAATCGATGTCGATGCCCAACGCGTTGTGGAATTCCACCCGCGCATGATCGCGCACCCACATGGTGGAATAGACCGCCGTCAGGAAGAACCGGATCCACAGCTTGTTTGTGAAGCTGGTGGTCAGTTTCGGATCGGTCCGCATCAGCAGGGCAAAGGCTTCGCCGTGGCTGAACTCGTCGTTGCACCATTCCCGGAACCATTTGAAGATCGGGTGGATACGGTGTTCGGGATGTGCCTCAAGGTGGCGATAGATCGTGATATACCGCGCGTAGCCGATCTTTTCCGACAGATAGGTGGCGTAGTAGATGAACTTCGGGCGAAAGTAGGTGTACTTTTTGGCCTTGGTCAGAAAGCCCAGGTTCACCGCTACACCCGCCTCACGCAAGGCGTCGTTGATAAAGCCTGCATGGCGGGCCTCATCGC
Organism: uncultured Paracoccaceae bacterium; assembly: GCA_958439195.1. GTDB lineage: Bacteria > Pseudomonadota > Alphaproteobacteria > Rhodobacterales > Rhodobacteraceae > Paragemmobacter. The sequence continues at coordinate 22,208 of OY288161.1, read as the reverse complement.
GGGCCATGTAGTTGAACAGCTCGCAGATGTCGGGGTTGTTGCCGCGCCGCTTCATTTCCTTGTAGAGCACACAACCCGAAAATTCGGCCGTGCAGGACGACACCAGAAAGTCAATCAACTCCGCCCGCAGGGCAGGGTCCATTGCCTTCCAGTCGATCGCGTCCCATTCCGCGTTCTTTTTGAAATGCCCGCGGTTCGGATCGCTTTTCATCTGCGCAATCAGCGTATCCCACTCCGCGCGCACCGGGGTGACGTCGATGCGGTCCATCTCGTCAAAGTCGGTGGTGTAGAAGCGCGGATTGAGCAGCGTTGTTTCGGTTGCCATGGCGGTGGTGTCAAAGGCATCCGACATCTCGGCATGCAGCTCGCCATGAGTGGTGTCGTGCTGCGGTTGGGCATGCGCGTTCATAGCGTCACCTCATCGGAAAAGGAGAATTCACACAGTTCCATGAAGTCGAAATCACCTGTCAGACGGGTCCACTGACGTTCCAGCCAGGTTGCACGGGTGATGGTGGCGGTGCGGTCCTCGATGACGACCTCGCCATAGGCCGCCATCACGGGCGTGCCATGGACCAGAACCTCATCACCGGGATGAACCACGGCGCCATTGTTGAAACGGACATGGGCGTGCAGGCTTTCGAAGCGATGACTGACTTCGACGGTGCACGGCACCTGTTCCCTTGTTTTCGCAAAGATTCCCATTTTCTCGGTTCCCTTATTGATCCAGCAGCCGTTCAAACGCGGCTTTGTTTTCGGCACCAAAGGCATACAGTTCGGCGCTCCATCCCGTGGCGGGATCTTCGGCGACCAAGCGGCCATTGGCGTAGCGGACGATGTTCATCGGTGGATTGCCTTCGATCCTGTGGACCACGCGCTCGCGCGCCATGGCACTCTGGATCACCGTGATAAAGCCACCATGCGGCATCTCTGCCAACACCGTGCCATCAGTGTTGCGCACCGTCACGGATTGCGCACTTTGCCCCTCGAGGATCACCGCCCGTGAGGCAAGAACCTCGGCGGGTTTGGGTTGGCCCACGGTCGGGCGGTCAGACACCACGGCGGCCGCCGTGATGACAAGCGTCGTTACCGCCAGCGCGAACATGCCGCGCAGCAGGGCTGTCGGGATCATTTCCGGCTTTTGGTTGTGCAGCGCGGGTTGACGGGGGGTGTTCATGGTCTGCGCCCCCCCTTACTCTGCTGCCACGGCATCCGCGCCCATCGGGGCGGAAGTGCTGCGCGTGATGACCGGCATGGCCAACCGGCTTTCGGCGGCTTCGGCCAGAATGCGCGCCACCTTGGCGGCATCCGGGACACAGCGCAGGGCGGGCTGGGTCTTTTTCACATGGCCGGGCCGCACATGCGGCCACAGCGCAATATAGGCAAGGCGGGTTTCGCCCAGCGTTTCCATTGCGATGGTTCCGGTCCCCTTGGGGCCGATCTCGGCGCGTGCGGTGCCAACCTGCGTCAATGGGATATTGTAGGTCACCGCCAGGGCAGCGCCGATCTTCATCAAGACCCGCGATGTGGTGATGGTGTAAACCGTTGCGCGCGCCTGTGCCCAGGCCAGCAGCCAGACAACGGCCACCGCAGCGAAGGCAAGGGCCAGATATGGCAGGCCGCGTGCAAGCGACAGCAGAACGCCACCTTCCGCCAGGCCAAGGCCCGCCTTCCACAGCACGATCAACGCCATGTATCCGGCGATCCAGCGGATCTTGAAAGCCTCGCGGGCAAGGGCTGCCGTATCGGGACGACCCTGCCAGAGAACCTCTTCGCCTTTGGGGAGCGGCGCGGGAATGCCCGGCGCCACGTCGAAAGCGAAATCATCATGGTCTGACATGTTCAGACCCTCCGTGTTGGGGTAAGACGGGGCGGCCCGGGCGCAGGCCGCCCCCCTTTTTGATTTAGAAGCCGTGCTTGCGCTTGTCGGCGTCATACATCCAACCGCCGCCGACATAGCCCGAGATCTTGTCTTCCTCGAGCTTGGTCACGGTGGTCATGGATTTGGTCTGCGGGATGGCGGCAAAGCTGTCCGATGCCAGGGCACGGACGCGCACACGATCACCCCAGATACGGGCAAGGGTCATCGGCACAAGCCGCTTACCACCATCGTTCAACTCGATCTCCAGATAACGGACGAGCTGTTCCGGGGCGTCGACCCACATGTCGGACACGCGGCCCACCACTTCCAGATCGGCGGCCTGAACCGGCAGTCCGCGCGGGTCGCGCCCGGCGCTGACGACGAAGCCCTTGGCATGACCCATCGGTACGATCTTGGCATGGCCGTGGCCGTCCAATTCCGGCTCGTCCCGGCGCGGCACCCAGGATGCGGGGCCGACACCATCGACCAGCGGGTTGCCGGTCGGGGCATGGGGGAAGCCTTCTGAAACCGCCGTGCGCGCCAGCGCCAGGTCGGTCCGGCGATGCGCCGCCTCATTGGCTGCCGAAGGCACGGTCACGTCGCCCTTGCCATGCGGCAGATGGAACGTCTTGGGTTTGGGCACGGGGAAGGGGCCCTGGTTCGGGGCGGGCGAGCCGTCCTCCATCTCTAGCGGATAGCCTTCCCGCATGTTTTCGGTTTGCAGATAGTAGATCAGCAGGGCGAAGAACGCCCAGAACAGCCAGATGGAAAGGCTGGCCAGATCGAAGTTTCCAAAGAAGTTGACACCTACCATGTGATGGTCCTCCGGGTCAGGTGGGGAATTCGGCAATACGCAGGCGCCCATCGCCGGAAGTCTGCGGTTGGTTCGGGTCGGCAAGTGGCCGCAACCGGACCATCGGTCCGAGCACGGCAAGGGTTGCGAAAAGCAGCCCGATTTCGAGGTGGTAAACGAAAGAATAACCGAGTGACGGGTCGCTTAGCGCGGCGCCCAGACGGCCCGAGCTGGCAAGATGGCCCACCACATCGCGGATGGTGCCCCCCATGAAAATGGACAGGCCATAAGCCGTGGCCTGCGCCGCACCCCAAGCGCCCAACGCGATGCCCGCACCAGCAAGGCCGCCCACGGGCATGGTCATTGCAACGGTCAGCGTGGAAATGGCGAATAACCCACCGCCAAAGCCGATCAGCCCGGCCCCGGCAAAGAACAGGGCGGTCGATCCCAAAGGTGCCGCAAAGACCACGCAGGAAAAGGCCAGAACGCCCGCCAGAATGCCGCGCGCCGCCAAGCGGATCGGATCCACCCCACGCGCCAGCCAACGCGCCGCCAGCACGAAGCCGCACAACGCTCCCGCCGCCGACATCGCTGTCAGCATCGTGGTCTGCGATACGCTCAGCCCCAGGATCTCACCGCCATAGGGTTCCAGCAGCACATCCTGCATGTTGAAGCCCAGCGTTCCCAGCATCACCACGACCAAAAGCCGCCCGGCTGTGCCGCCGGCCATCAGATCGGCCCAGGCATCCCGAAAGCGCGGACGCGGTTCTTCGCGTTCGGCCTTTGTCATTGGGCGCACGATTTCCTGCTTCCACAGCGCGATCAGGTTCAGGACCAATGTCGCAAGGGCGCAGCCCTGCACGACCTGAACCAGCAGCAGCGGGTTGAAATTCTGCAGCAGCCATCCGATCGCCAGGGCCGAGATGCCCATGCCCAAGAGGTTCGCCACGTACAGCAATGCCACGACGCGGGGCCGTGTCGCATCGCTGGCCCTGTCAGAGGCAAGGGCAAGACCGGCAGTTTGCGTCATATGCATCCCAAGGCCGGTCATAAGGAAGGCGACGGCGGCCAGCACCTCGCCCGCAAACGGCACATCAAAGGTCACGTCCCCTGACAGCACAAGCAATGCAGTCGGCATGACGGCCAACCCGCCCATCTGCCACAGCGATCCGAACCACAGATAGGGCACCCGTTTCCAGCCAAGGGCCGAACGGTGTGTGTCGGAGCGATGGCCAAGAAAGGCGCGGAAGGGGGCCACCAGCACGGGAATGGCGATCATCGCCGCCACGATCATCGCTGGAACGGACAGTTCCACGATCATCACCCGGTTCAGCGTGCCCAGAAGCAGCACCTGCGCCATCCCGACAGAGACCTGAAACAGCGACAGCCGCAGAAGTTGCGCCAACGGCAGGCCGCTTGAGGCGACATCCGCAAAGGGTAGCCACGAGGCCGAGAATTTCTGAAGGTCTTTCTTCCGGATGATCACGGCCGATACTCCAGACATTCCGAGATATAGAAGCCACGGCTGACCCGCTCGACCCGGCTGACCTTGCCACCTGTCTGGCGCGTCAGGTGCCGCCAGTCCTGCGGGATCATGGTGGGTGACCGATCCGCGCGTGGAAAGGCTTTGCCCAGCGTGAAGAAGGTCATCAGGAACGGCGTGCGTGGGGCCACGGTAAAGACCACCCTGTCGGCTGTCCGCGCGCCAACCTTTGCCAGCGCCTCGGCGATATCTGCGGTGCGGTAATAGATCAGGCTGTCCATCGCCATGACGAAATCAAACCGCCCGTGGCTGGCACAGGTCATGTCGCCCGTGGCAAAGGTGACGCGGCGTTTCAGATCTTCGGTCAACCGCGCCTCGGCAATGGCGATCAACTGAGGCGAGATATCCACCGCCACCACATCCGCCCCGCGCGCCGCCAGTTCCGCCGTCATAAGCCCGGTGCCACAGCCCGCATCCAGCACCCGGCAGCCGCGCAAATCGGCAGGCAGGCGCGCCAGCATGATCGCTCTCATGCGGTCACGCCCTTCACGCACCGTCTGGCGGATACGGCTGACCGGCGCGTCCGATGTCAGACGCTCCCACACGGTGGTGGCGCTGCGGTCGAAATAGTCCTCGACCCGGTCACGGGTGATGGCGTAGTCGCTCATGATCAATCAAAACCCAGCAGTTCAAAGATTTCGCGGTCTGGCAGCGGGGCAGGGGATGACCCTTCGCCCTGAACCGACCGCCACAGCACATCGGCCAGCCGCATGTATTCGGCCCGCGCCATCACGATGTCCTCAGAGTCGTCCATCTCGAACAGCGTTTTCTTCTTCAGGCGCGACCGGCGGATGGCATCGATGTCGGGCATATGCGCGATGCGGTTGAAACCGACGCGTTCGCAGTAGCGGTCCACCTCGTTCGTCTCTCGCGATCGGTTGGCAACGCAGCCCGCAAGCCGAACCTTGTAGTTGCCGGACTTGGCCTGCACGGCGGCGATGATGCGGTTCATCGCATAGATGCTGTCAAAGTCGTTGGCGGTGACGATCACCGCGCGGTCGGCATGTTGCAGCGGCGCGGCAAAACCACCGCAGACCACATCGCCCAGCACGTCAAAGATCACCACATCGGTATCTTCCAGAAGGTGATGCTGTTTCAACAGCTTCACCGTCTGGCCGACGACATAGCCGCCGCAACCGGTGCCGGCCGGCGGACCGCCCGCTTCAACGCATTTCACGCCATTGAAGCCGGTGGCGACATAATCCTCGGGGCGAAGCTCTTCGGCATGGAAATCCACATCCTTCAGGATGTCGATCACCGTCGCCTGCAACCGGCCTGTCAGGGTGAAGGTGCTGTCATGCTTGGGATCACAACCGATCTGCAGCACGCGTTTTCCCATCATGGAAAAGGCTGCCGACAGGTTGGAACTGGTCGTCGATTTGCCGATCCCGCCCTTGCCGTAGACGGAAAAGACCTTGGCCCCTTCGATCTTGACCTCCGAGTCCTGGTGCACCTGCACCGACCCGTCGCCATCCAAACCCCTCAGCAGGGGGATTTCATCTTTCGGGCTCATGCGGCCTCCTTGCAGAAAGGGGGGCGCCCCTTCCAGTTCTGTTCAAATCCGTGGGTGTTCGCATGGGTCATTCCGCTGCGATTCCTTCCAGTCGATCTTCAAGTTCATCGGCGGCGCGTTGCAGCGCGGCCAATGTTTCGGCATCGGGCTGCCAATAATTGCGGTCCGATGCTTCCAGCAGGCGCTGCGCCATGCGGTTTGATGCTTCGGGGTTCAGGCTCGCCAGACGGCGGCGCATCACATCATCCAGCACAAAGGTTTCCGACAGGCGTTCATAGACCCAAGGGTCAACCTGCGCGGTGGTGGCCGACCAGCCCAGCGTGTTGGTGACATGCGCCTCGATCTGGCGGACACCTTCGGCGCCATGGCGCAGCAGACCCTCATAGAATTTCGGGTTCAGGCTGCGGGATCGGGTTTCCAGTGCGATCTGATCCTTCAACGTGCGGACAGTGCCACCGCCACGGGTCTGGTCGCCAATATAAACCGGGGTTTCCTGCCCGCCGCGCGCCCGTTTCACGGCGCGAGCGATACCCCCCAGCGTGTCGAAATACTGGTCAACCGTGGTGACACCCAGTTCGACGCTTTCCAGGTTCTGATAGGCCAGATCCACATCCTTCAGCGCCTTCTGCAACAGCGCTGCGTTCTGCACCGGCTTGCCGTTGCGGCTGTAGGCAAAGGATTTGCGGTTCTCATAGGCATCGGCCAATTCGTCTTCTTCCCCAAAGGCGCTGCTGCCCACCAGGATATTGACGTTCGATCCATAGGCCCCTTCAGCATTGGAAAACACGCGCAAGGCGGCGGTTTCCATATCGACGCCCATCTCTTCGGCATAGGCCAGGGCATGCGCGCGGATGAAGTTCTGCGACAGCGGCTCATCCGCGGCCGTCGCACATTTCCACGCGGCCTCGGCCAGCATCCGGGTTTGCAGCGGCAGCAGATCGCGGAAGATGCCCGACAACGTCATCACCACGTCGATGCGCGGGCGCCCAAGTTCGGCCAGCGGGATCAGGTCCGCCCCGCACAGTCTGCCATAATGGTCAAAGCGCGGCCGCGTGCCCATAAGAGCGAGGGCTTGCGCCAGCGGCGCGCCATCCGATTTGATGTTGTCCGATCCCCAAAGGACCAGCGCCACAGTGCGCGGCAGGGTCGGGTGGGTGTCCAAAAGGCGCTGCGCCTGTGCCGCGCCATCGCGCAGGGCAAAGGCGGTGGGCATGCGGAACGGATCAAAGGCATGGATGTTGCGCCCGGTCGGCAGCACATCCGTGCTGCGCAGCAGATCGCCGCCCGGAACCGGGCTGATGAAATGGCCTCCAAGTGCGCGCAAAAGGGCCGGGATTTCGGTCTGCTCTTGCAGCCGCCCATCAAGCGCCTCTGCCTCTGCCCCGGTTGCTCCGATCAGGGCGATATAGTCACGCCGCGCATCGGCCCCCATCGGGCGGCCCAGCACATGAAGCCCGTCCGGGATCAGCGCGCCTTCGGTTTCCAACAACTTGACCCAAAGCTGGGCAGGGTCGCTGGCATCCAGATCGACCAGCGCGGCCTGTTCGCGGATCAGCAGGATAAGGTCATCCTGTTCCGGGCTGTCCGGTTCGGCCTGCCGCCAGCGGGTCAGCGTATCCTTCAGGTCCAGCAAACCCTTGTAGAGGCCTGATTGCGCCAAAGGCGGGGTCAGATGGGTGATCGTCACCGCGTTCGACCGACGCTTGGCCAGCGTCGCCTCGGACGGGTTGTTGGACGCATAAAGATAGATGTTGGGCAGGTTGCCGATCAACCGGTCCGGCCAGCAGGTTTCCGACACGCCCGCCTGTTTGCCCGGCATGAATTCCAACGCGCCGTGCATACCGAAGTGCAGCAGGGCGTCTGCACCGAAATCTTCACGCAGCCAACGATAGAACGTGGTGAAGGCATGGGTGGGGGCAAAGCCCTTCTCAAAGAGCAACCGCATCGGGTCGCCCTCATAGCCGAACACCGGCTGCAACCCGACAAACACATTGCCGAACTGCCGACCCAACACCATCACGCCGCGCCCATCCGTCTGGATCCGCCCCGGTGCAGGGCCCCAGGCCTTTTCCACATCCGTCAGCCAGCGCGACCGCGCCACGATTTCCGCCGCAGGCACGATGCAATGCACATTGGCGGGCTGGCCATACATCCGGGCCGAACCGCCCATCACCGCTTCGCGCAGGTCATCGACCGTGGCGGGTGGTGTCAGGTCATAGCCTTCCGACGCCATCGCATGCAGCGTGTTGAACAGGCTTTCAAACACACCCAAGTAAGCCGCCGTTCCGGCAGCCCCGGCATTGGGCGGAAAGCCATACAGGATCACGGCGACCTTGCGTTTTGCCACATCGGACCGGCGCAGATGCGCCAGGCGCGCGGTCTTGTCGACCAGCGCGGTGATCCGTTCAAAGCAGGGGGCCATCGCGCGGGTCGTCAGCGACTCGGCGCTCTCGGGTTGGCAGTTCCTGGCGCAGCCTGCGCAGCCGTTCAGATCGTGCCGCCCGGCGAATACTGTCGGGTTGGTCGCGCCATCAATTTCCGGCAGGGCGATCAGCATGGTGGTTTCCACCGGGCCAAGCCCGCCACCCGACGCGCCCCATTGACCCAGAGTCTGAAACTCAAGCGGGTGCGCCGCGATATAGGGCACATCCAGCGCCTCAAGCGCGGCCACGGCGGCGGGGCTGTCATTATAGGCCGGACCACCCACCAGGCTGAACCCGGTCAGCGATACCATCGTGTCGATCTCGCCCTTGAAATAGGCGTCAATCGCGGGCCGCCCGTCCAGGCCACCGGCAAAGGCGGCCCGAACGGCAATCCCCTTCGCCTCGAACGCCCGGATGACAGTATCGTAATGGGCTGTGTCCGACGCCAACACATAGGAGCGCAGCATTAAAAGGCCCACGGTCGCGGTCGCTCCCACGGGGCGGGGGAGGTCCGCCGCATTCGTGGTGATACGCGCTTTCAAATCCGGGTGGTAAAGGCCCACATCCGGATAGTCGACCGGGGGTTTGGCCGAAACCGCATTCCAGTCGCGGTTGGCCGAGTAGCGAGAGACCAGATAACGGATCATCTGTTCGATGTTGTCGTCTGACCCGCCCAACCAGTATTGCATCGACAGGAACCAGGCGCGCATGTCCTGCGCCTTGCCGGGCAGGAAGCGCAGGATCTTTGGCAGGCGGCGCAGCATCTTCATCTGCTTTTCGCCCGATCCGCCGGAAGGCGGCCCCGACCCACGCAGCTTTTTCAGCAACTGCATTGCGGCCGACGCGGGCTTTGACATATCCATGTCGCCCATCTTGGTCAGCTTGACCACTGCAGGGTCTGCGATGACGCCCACAAAGGCATCTGCGTTTTCCCGCGCAAAGCGCAGATCATCGATGATTGCCGTGATGTGTTCCTCGATGAACAGCAGGTTCGCCACCACGAAATCCGCCGCCCTCACATCGGCCTTGGCCCGCGCCAGCGCGGCGGGGTTTTCGGCCCATTCTGCGGCGGCATGGACTGTCACCTGAATGCCGGGAAAATCCTTCACAAGGGCGGGGGCAACACGTGCAGCAGGGCCGGCCGCGTGGGCGTCAAGCGTGACGATCACAAAACGGTAGACCCCATCGCCCTTGACGGGCGCAGTCATCTTCTCCGGCGATGTATAGCGGTCATCGCGCATAATGGGCTTTTGCCTCATAGAGAGTGTCGACGGTGATCTGAACCACGCCACGGTCGGCGGCGTATTTCTCGGTGTTGCGCTTGGCTTTTCCGCGCACAAAGAAGGGGATCTTTTTCAACTCGCGTTCGGCATCCGGCATCCAGACGATTTCGCCCGACGGCGTGACCACAGGAATGGAATGTTCAGCGGCGACAGCGTCAAAGGGGTCTTCGACCTCCTCTTCAGTGCGTGCCATCGCCTTTGCGCCGTGATGGCTTGGCCCGGCCTCATCGTGGAACTCAAAATCTTCGCGGAACATCGTCAGCAAATGTTCCTCAAGGCCCATCACCAGCGGATGTATCCAGGTATCAAAGATCACATTCGCGCCTTCGAACCCCATCTGTGGGCTGTAACGGGCGGGGAAATCCTGCACATGCACCGGGCTGGAAATCACGGCACAGGGAATCCCCAGCCGCTTGCCGATATGGCGTTCCATTTGCGTGCCAAGGATCAGCTCCGGTTGCAGGCGGGCAATCTCGGCCTCGACCTCCAGATAGTCATCGGTGATCAACGCCTCGACGCCATAAGCCTTGGCGGCAGCCCGCATCGGGCGGGCGAATTCGCGGTTGAAGCAGCCCATGCCGACAACTTCAAACCCGATCTCGGTGGCGGCGATCCGGGCGGCCGCCATCACATGGGTGGCATCGCCAAACACAAAGACACGCTTGCCAGTCAGATAGGTGGAATCGACCGAAGCCGACCACCACGGCGCACGCAGCGCACTTTCATCCACAGTTGCAGAAAGGCCGGTCAAGGCGCTGATTTCATGCAGGAAATCACGCGTGGCCCCAACACCGATCGGCACGATCTTGGTATAAGGTTGGCCACAGGCGCGTTCCAGATGCCGGGCCGCCGTCTCTCCCGTTTCGGGGTAAAGCAGCACGTTGAAATGCGCCTGACCCATGCGGGCGATGTCGGCGGGGGATGATCCCATCGGGGCCGCGACGTTCACGGTGATCCCCATCAGGGCCAGAAGCCGCGTCACCTCGGTCACATCATCGCGGTGCCGGAAGCCCAGCGCCGTGGCACCAAGCAGATTGCAGGTAATGGCCTCGGTCCGGGGCATAGGTTTCGCCAATGCCTTGACGATCTGGAAGAACGTCTCGTCCGCGCCAAAGTTTTCCTTGCGCTGATAGGACGGCAGCTCCAGCGGTATGACCGGGATCGGCAGACCCAAAGCCTCGGCCAGACCGCCCGGATCGTCTTGGATCAATTCTGCGGTGCAGGATGCCCCCACGATCATCGCCTGCGGCTTGAACCGGGCATAGGCATCGCGGGCGGAATCCTTGAACAGGTTCGCTGTGTCACCGCCCAGATCGCGCGCTTGAAAGGTGGTGTAAGTCACCGGCGGGCGGTGGTTGCGCCGTTCGATCATGGTGAACAACAGATCGGCATAAGTATCGCCCTGCGGCGCGTGCAGCACATAGTGCAGCCCCGTCATGCAGGTGGCTACACGCATCGCCCCTACATGCGGCGGGCCTTCATATGTCCACAGTGTCAGCTTCATTCGGCGGCCTCCTTGCGGAGGGCTGCCTTGCGGCGCAGCGGGCGTGAAAACAGCCCTGCCAGATCACCGGCTTGTTCATAGAAATGCACAGGGGTGAAGACCAGCTCGATCGCCCATTTCGTAGTAAATCCCTGCGCTTCCAGCGGGTTGGCAAGGCCAAGCCCACAAACCGTCAGGTCCGGTGCGGCGGCACGCTGACGATCAAGCTGCTTTTCCACATCCTGGCCTTCGCTGATCACCGGCCCCGCAGGCAGCAGGTCCAGATCAGGGCCGACGATGGCCTCATGCAGATATGGGGTGCCCACTTCGACCGCCGTCATCCCGCATTCACGCACCAGAAAGCGCGCAAGGGGAATTTCCAACTGGCTGTCGGGAAAGAAGAACACGCGCTTGCCGCGCAATTCGGCCGATTGCGTCGCAATGGCCTTCAAGGCACGCGCACGGGGCGCGGCCGTCACCGCCTCGAACACCTCACGCGACACACCGAATTCTTCCGCGATGGCGCGCAGCCAGGCGGTTGTGCCTTCTTCGCCAAAGGGGAAGGGGGCCGCAATATGACGTGCGCCGCGCCGCAAAAGCGCAGCATGGGTGTCACCAAGGAAGGGTTGGACCAACGCAAAGACCGTTTCGGCCCCGACGCCGGGCAATTCGCCTGCCCGATGGGCAGGCAGCATCCGCACCGGGCCGATCCCCATAGCGGACAGCAGCGCAAGGCACTGATCTTCCACCACATCCGGCATCGCGCCCACGATGAGCAATTCGCGGCTCACCGATGGGGCCAGCGTCGGCACCATAGCCGCAAGACAGGCATCTTCACCTTGGGTGAACGTCGTCTCGATGCCCGACCCGGAATAGTTGTAAACCCGCACATGCGGCGCGTGCTGGCCATTCAACCGCTCTGCCGCGCGGGCAAGATCCAGCTTTATCACCTCGGACGGGCAAGACCCTACCAGAAACAACTGCCGAATGTCCGGTCGACGGGCCAGAAGGCGCGCGACTTCGCGGTCCAGTTCGGCATTGGCATCCGCCAGACCGGCCAAATCCTTTTCTTCGAGAATCGCCGTGCCAAAGCGCGGTTCGGCAAAGATCATCACCCCGGCGGCCGCTTGGAGCAGGTGCGCACAGGTGCGGCTGCCCACCACCAGGAAAAACGCATCCTGCATCTTGCGGTGCAGCCAGATGATCCCGGTCAGGCCGCAAAACACCTCGCGCTGGCCACGTTCCTTCAGCACCGGGGTGCTGCGGCAGCCTGTGGTGGGCAGGTCAAGGCTCATGCGATCACCTCGGCCATGGTGCGGTTTTCTTCCAACGCCTCCGCCTCGGCATCAAGCCGGGCCATGCGCAACTTCCAAAGGAACTGACCCGCGTTGATCACGTAGGCCGCATAGGCCGCAAGCGCGAGAAGCATAAGCCCACTTTGGTCAAGGTATCCGGTGTAAAGCGCGGCAATATAAAGAGAATGCAGTGCGATGACACCAAAGCTGAACACGTCTTCCCAAAAGAAGGCGGGGGCGAAAAGATATTGGCCAAAGACCACTTTTTCCCAAATCGCGCCGGTCAACATGATTACGTAAAGAAAGCCGGTCTTAACGACGATCGACACGGTCGCCGCGCCATAGCCTTCGCCCGTCCACAGGAACCGCAGGACAAGGACCAGCGACACAGCAAAGGCCACGAATTGCGCCGGTGCCAACAAGCCTTGAACCAGGGTCCATCTTGTCGCGTCGCGGCGTGCGCGCTCCTGTTCTGTGTACAGCCGCTTGCGCGGTGATTGGCTCTGCATTGCTTGCATCAGAAGATGCCTGTCCTTTCGGTGTCTTGCTATCGAAGGTTAGCGTTGGGGGCAGAAGTGTCAATCAAAACTTACACATTGCGCCCGGGTGTAAGGGTTGACTGACTCTGGCCGGAAGTGCCAAATTTAGGCTTATATTATTGGCAAATTTGCGCAAAAACCGATCTAAAGAGGGGAGGAAATTTTTTCTTTCCGCCGAATGTGTCAATTTGCTTTGACAATCCAGATTCAAAGGCAGACATTTCTGGTGGGCCGTTTAAAGGGGTCGCGTGACCATTTGTCAGGCGGGCTTCGCAGGTCACGGGAGCCGGAAATGCATCATGAAATGCCGATCAGGTCTGCGCATGGCAATGCGGTTGTCGTCTGCGGCGTGTCCCGTTTCGCGGCAGAGGTGGTGGCCAAACTGGTAGCACGCGACGGCGCGGATGAGGCTGGTCTGCGCGAGCCACTGGTAGACCGTTTCTGCGAAGCCGTGACGGCCGCCAACCTGTCGGCATTCGACGAGATCAAGGCAGACTTCAAGCGCGCCCGCATTTCCGCCTCTGCGCTGGCGGATCACTACATCCCCGAAGTCGCGCGTCGTCTTGGGCAGGCTTGGGAGGATGACACGCTCAGCTTTGCCGACGTCACGATGGGTGTCGCGCGCTTGCAGGCCATCCTGCGGGAATTGGGGGCAACCTGGTCCGCCGATGCCTTGGGGCAGGCGGACGGGCCGACCATGCTTGTGCTGCTGCCGCAGGGTGAACAGCACACACTCGGCGCAATGGTTCTTGCCGGGCGGTTGCGCCGGATGGGGGTGTCTGTGTCGATGCAGATTGCGCCCGAACTTGCCGAATTGTCGAAATTTGTATCAAACCGTGCATTTGATGGGGCAATGATCTCCGTTACCTGTGAAAACAGGCTTGAAACTTGTGGTAAGCTGATAAAAACGCTTAAGAATGCCTCGAATGGCAAGTTGATGGTGGCGATTGGTGGCGCCATCCTTGACGACGCCGAGGATGTGGTGCGGTTGACAGGTGCCGATGTGGTAACGAACGACATTTCCCGTGCGCTTCACGTCATGGGTATTGCCGTCGGTCGTTCACCGGTGTTGGAACTGAGTTGACCTCTGACGAGGCCATTCCCCCAGGGGCTGGCTCGGGATCGGAAAGAGAGTGACGACGGACGGTAGACATTTGCTAAACGGCGGGAAGTTGCCGCTGATCGCGCCCGATCTCCTGAGTGAGATCATCGCGACGGCGTCTGACCTTGCTTTGTTGGTTGCGCCGTCGCGCCGGATCATTTCCGTGCTTGTGAACCCCCATCATCGCAGCTTCGGTCAGTTGACCGATTGGGAAGGCAGCCAGTTGCGGGATGTGCTGACCGCCGAAAGCCTGCGCAAGCTGGAATCCCGTCTGACGGAAATGCAGGGTGCGCGCCACGGCGGGGCTGCGGTTGAACTGAACCATGTCGATGAGGCGAATTGGGAATTTCCGGTCCGCTATTCGCTGCATCGGATCGGGTCGGACGATTCCATCCTGATGCTTGGCCGCGATTTGCGCCCGATCGCCGAGGTGCAGCAACAACTGGTGCAGGCCCAGCTTGCGCTGGAACGCGATTATGAAACCCAACGTGAAATGGACACGCGGTATCGTGTCTTGATGGAAGTGTCGCGCGATCCGGTGCTGATGGTATCCATGTCGACAGGTCGCATCACGGACATCAACCCGGCTGCAGCTTTGCTGCTGGGGGGCGCACGGGGCGACATGGTGGGATCGCCCGTCGCGCAGGAATTCGAAGGCCGGCGTCGGGGTGAATTTCTGGAAAGCCTTGCCAATATCGCTGTTGCCGAAAGCTCGGTTCCCATCGAACTGACGGCTCGGCGATCACAAAAGCGGATGTTTGTCACGCCTACAGTTTTTCGGGCTGCGGGTGAACGCATCCTGTTGTGTCAGCTTGACACAAACGAACGTGGCACACTTGGCGGCGATGAGTTGGGCGACAATCTGGCCCGGCTTTATCATGAAGGCGTTGACGGGATCGTTTTTGCCGATGCCGATGGCAATATTCGCGCCGCCAATGAGGCGTTTCTGAACCTGACAGACACGGCCAATATCGCAGCCGTGCGGGGGCGGTCGCTGACCGATTTCCTTGCGCGTGGTGCGGTTGATTTGCGGGTTCTTCTGGATAACGTCAAACGCACGGGCCAGCTTCGGCTTTACGCCACGCGTTTGACGACGGATTTCATGGGGCAGATCGCGGTCGAAATCTCGGCCACCTGGCTGAATGATCGGCCGAACCCTGTGTTGGTCCTGGTGGTGCGCGATGCCAGCAGGGTGGAAACCATGCGCCGTCCGGCCTTTGGGCAGCCCGATGACGGGGTGCGCAATGTGATGGAACTGGTGGGGTCAAGCACGTTGAAGGATATCGTGTCGGAAACCACCGACGTAATTGAAAAGATGTGTATTGAAACGGCACTGGAACTGACCCGTAACAACCGCGTTGCCGCGGCGGAAATGCTCAGCCTCAGCCGCCAATCGCTTTATGTAAAGCTGCGCAAATACGGCCTGCTGAACAAGGACGGGGAATAACCCGAAACATCTGAAGCGGCCAGCGTCGCTGCTGCGCTGGATTGCATCTGCATTCCGCGCAAATCCCACCAGATCCAGGTCCGATCCTTAGGCCAACAGCAAGCGTGATTTGACATACGTCAAGGCCGCCACCCGCAACAACTGTCAACCTTTGTTTACACTGGGCAAGGGGGCCATGATGCGGATCGTCTTTATCCACCCGAACTATCATTCCGGCGGCGCAGAAATCGCGGGAAACTGGCCGCCTGCCTGGGTAGCCTATCTGACGGGACACCTGCGCCGGGCCGGATTTGACGACATTCACTTCATCGACGCGATGACCCATCACATCGGCCCCGAGGAATTACGAAAGCGATTGATTGACCTCAGGCCGGATGTGGTGGGAACGACCGCGATCACCCCGGCCATATACGAGGCCGAAGAGGTGCTGCGCATCGCGCAGGATGTCGCCCCAGGCGCCCTGCGTGTGCTGGGGGGCATTCACGGTACCTTCATGTTCCGCCAAGTGCTGGACGAGGCACCGTGGATTGATGTCATCGTGCGCGGCGAGGGCGAAGAAATCATGACCGCCCTCATGGAATCGCTGCGCGACGGCAAATGGCCATCCGAACGGCGCAGGATCAAGGGCATAGCCTTCCGTGACGGCGATGAGATCGTGGCCACCCAAGCCGCCAGCACGGTCAAGGATCTGGATGCGATCGATCCGGATTGGTCCATTCTGGAATGGGACAAATATATCTATGTGCCCTTGGGCGTGAAAGTGGCGATCCCTAACATGGCGCGGGGCTGCCCCTTTACCTGCTCTTTCTGTAGCCAATGGAAATTCTGGCGCGATTATCGGGTGCGCGACCCTAAGAAGGTGGCCGATGAAATCGAGCGGCTGGTAAATGATCATGGCGTCGGTTTTTTCATTTTGGCCGACGAAGAACCCACCATCAACAAGAAGAAGTTCGTCGAATTCTGCCAGGAACTGATCGACCGTGGCCTGAACAAGCGGATCAAATGGGGCATCAACACCCGCGTTACCGACATTTACCGCGACCGTGATTTGCTAAAGTTCTATCGA
Organism: uncultured Paracoccaceae bacterium; assembly: GCA_958439195.1. GTDB lineage: Bacteria > Pseudomonadota > Alphaproteobacteria > Rhodobacterales > Rhodobacteraceae > Paragemmobacter. The sequence goes on along the minus strand of OY288161.1, from coordinate 5,863 downwards.
AAGGCCGGGCTTGTCCACGTTTCGCTGGGAACCGAGGCTGCGGCCCAACTGAAGTTGGACATGTTCAACAAGGAAACCACCGTCGCCGAAAACAAGGAGGCGATCCGCCTTTTGCGCGAAGCAGACATCTTTGTCGAAGCGCAATTCATTGTCGGGCTCAACAACGAAACCCTGGAAACTCTGGAAGAGACGTTCCAGATGGCCTGGGACTGGCAACCCGATCTGGCGAATTGGGCGATGTATACGCCTTGGCCGTTCACCCCGCTGTTTCAGGAAATGCGGGATCAGGTCGAGGTCTTTGATTTCTCGAAATACAACTTCGTCACACCGATCATGAAACCGGATGCGCTGACGCGGGGCGAATTGCTGGACGGCGTGATGAAGAACTATCGCCGCTTTTACATGCGCAAGGCGCTGTTCCACTATCCGTGGCGCGGAACGGGCTTTCGGCGGCGCTATCTGCTGGGATGCCTGAAAGCCTTCCTCAGGGCCGGGGTCGGGCGCACCTTCTATGACCTGGGCAAGGCGGGGTATTGGGGGCCACAGACCAAGGGCAAGGTGGATTTCCACTTTGATGAAACCCGCAAGATTGCCGACGCCCAGATGGCCGATTGGGAGGCAAGTGCAGATCGCGCGGCAAGGGCGGCTGAACGCCGCGCCGCTGTCAAGGCGCAGATGGTTGAACGCGCCCAGGAACGCAATGCATTCAGAATGCCGAACGAGGCCGCAGCATGTGGCGGGGGCAAACAGCAGATGGAGCAAGAGGTTTGAACCATGGACGGGGCAAACCCGCGTGCTGTTGCGGATGCACGCATCGGGCCGAACGCGATCACGCAACTGGTTGCCGTATTGGACCGGACCGAGGGGCGCTATCTGCGCGACGCGGTGATGTCGCTGGCTGCGGTTTCCGTCCCGGACCCCGCCAAAGGCATGATCCCCGAAGCTGAGGCGGCGGCTGTCCATCTTGCCTTGCGGCATTTTGCACCGGACCGGGCCGAGGCGCTGTTGCGCCTCGCCGGTCTTGCGACCGGCAGCTACATCCTGTGCCACCGTATCCCGCAATTGGCGCAGGTGCTGATCCGTGCGCTGCCCGCCGCCCTTGGCGCTCGGGTCTTGACGGCGGCCATTGCGCGGCATTCCTGGACCTTTGCCGGGTCAGGCCAATTCAACGTGGCGGGGTGGCATCCCCTGACCTTTGAGGTGATGGCAAATCCGCTGGTAGCGCATGAACGGGCGGCGCATCCGATCTGCCATTGGCACGCCGCCGTGTTTGAGCAGTTGTTTGCGAAACTGGTCTGGGGTGACTGCATCGTGCGCGAAGTGGCCTGTTGTGCCATGGGCGATCCCGCCTGCCGGTTCGAGATATTGCCAAGCGGTCAGGGGCGGATTGGGTGGATCTGATGCCAGCCCGTCTTGAAATGCGCGGATTTGCGCGGTGAGTGTCAGAAAAAGTTGACACTTCGGTGACTGAGGCCTTGCTCGACTCTTCAATGTAAGGTGTAATTGACATATGACTGTCAGCCTTTCCATACAACCGCGCCGCTTTCCGGAACCCGCCGCCATGCTGCGGCTGATCAAACCCATTACATGGTTTCCGCCGATCTGGGCCTATCTGTGCGGGTCGGTTTCCGCAGGGGTGCCATTGGCGGGCAATTGGGGCATGGTTTTGCTGGGTATGGTGCTGGCAGGCCCGATCGTCTGTGGCATGAGCCAGGCTGCGAATGACTGGTGTGACCGCCATGTCGATGCCGTGAACGAACCGGATCGCCCCATCCCGTCGGGCCGCATTCCGGGGCGCTGGGGCCTTTGGATCGCGCTTGCCATGACGGCGCTCAGCCTTTGGGTCGGGTCTTTGCTGGGGACATGGGGGTTCTGGGCCACGGTTGCCGGGGTTGCGGCCGCCTGGGCCTATTCGGCGGAACCGATCCGGTTAAAGAAATCGGGCTGGTGGGGGCCGGGGTTGGTAGGGCTGTCCTATGAAGGTCTGCCTTGGTTCACCGGTGCGGCGGTCCTGTTGCAGGCCGCGCCACGGTTTGAAATCGTGATCATTGCGCTGCTTTATTCCCTTGGGGCGCATGGGATCATGACCCTGAATGATTTCAAGGCGTTGGAAGGGGATCGGCAGCATGGCGTACGGTCGCTGCCCGTTGTGCTGGGGCCGGAAGTTGCGGCCAAGATTGCCTGCACGGTGATGGGTATGGCGCAGGCCCTGGTCATTCCCTTGCTGGCCTTGTGGGGCAAACCTTTGCATGCGTTGGGCGTGCTTGCGGTGCTGCTGGCACAGATTGCCGCCATGCGGGTTCTGTTCCGCGATCCCAAGGGCAAGGCACCCTGGTACAATGGCACCGGCGTGGTGCTGTATGTCGCCGGCATGATGATTTCAGCCTTTGCCCTGCGGGGGCTTTCATAATGTTGAACTGGGTTCAGATCGCGCGCCTTGGGCTGGTGCAGATGTGCCTGGGTGCAATCGTCGTGTTGACGACATCGACCCTGAACCGCCTTATGGTGGTTGAATTGGCCTTGCCGGCGGTTGTGCCGGGCCTCTTGGTGGCGCTGCATTACGGCATTCAGATCACGCGCCCGAACTGGGGCTTTCGGTCCGATACAAAGGGAAACCGCACTGTTTTTGTAATCGGTGGCATGGTGGGTCTTGCGCTTGGGGCCTTTCTGGCTGCTGTCGCCGTGGTGCTGTTTCCGGCCAGTTACTGGGGTGGGATGGCGCTTTCGATGGTCGCCTACGCCTTGATCGGCGTGGGGGTTGGCGCATCCGGCACGTCGCTTCTGGCCTTGCTTGCAACAGCGACACATCCATCACGCCGGGCCGCTGCGGCAACCATCACATGGTTGATGATGATCCTGGGGATCGCGGTTACGGCGGGCACGGTCGGCACGGTGCTGGACCCTTACACGCCCACCCTGCTGCTGAAGATCGTGGCGGTGGTAACCGGTGGCGCGGTGCTTCTGACGGCGCTGGCCATCTGGGGCATCGAGGCGCGGGTCACCGCTTCCCGCGATCCAGAGGCGCTGCCGTTCCGTGTCGGCATCGTCGAGGTCTGGGCCGAGCCACGGGCGCGGGCCTTCACCCTGTTCATCTTTCTGTCAATGACCGCGTATTTTATGCAGGAACTGATCCTGGAACCCTATGCCGGTCTGGTTTTCGGCTTTTCACCGGGGCAAAGCACACAGCTTTCCGGCGCGCAGAATGGTGGCGTTTTCGTGGGGATGTTGCTGGTCGGCATCGCGGCGACAGGATTTCGGATCGGCACGCTGCGCATGTGGGTGATTGGTGGTTGCCTCGGTTCGGCGGCGGCGCTGCTGGCGGTGGCGGTATTGGGCCAGACGGGCGGCACGTTGCTGCCCGCGGTCGTCGCGCTGGGGTTTTTCAACGGAATGTTCGCGGTGGCGGCCATCGGGTCGATGATGGCGCTGGCGGGGCAGGGACGTGCGGCCCGCGAAGGCACACGCATGGGCCTGTGGGGCGCGGCGCAGGCCGTGGCCGCCGGGTTCGGCGGGCTTGTGGGCGCGGCGGCGGCAGATGTGTTGCGGCTGTGGGTTGATGCGCCTGATGCGTTCGGGGCGGTTTTCGTGCTTGAGGCCGGGCTGTTCTGCATCGCGGCCATCATTGCGGCAAAGGTCGTCGAAGGGCGGGGTGGCGCAATCCGCACCACCAGCCCGCAACTTATACCGGGGGAATGACCCATGACCTATGATGTCTTTGTGGTAGGCGGCGGACCTTCGGGTGCAACGGCAGCCGAAGATCTGGCCCGCGCGGGCAAGCGTGTCGCCCTGCTGGATCGGGACGGCCGGATCAAGCCCTGCGGCGGCGCGATCCCGCCCCGCGCGATCAAGGATTTCGCCATCGACGACACCCAGATCGTGGCAAGGATCACCACAGCGCGGATGATTTCACCCACTGGCCGGATGGTCGATATCCCGATCGAGAACGGCTATGTCGGTATGGTGGATCGTGAACATTTCGATGAATACCTGCGCGTCCGGGCCGTCAAGGCGGGCGCGGACCGATTGACCGGCACCTATCTGCGCATCGATCGTGACAGCACGGGAAGCCATGTTGTCTGGCGTGACAAGGCAACGGGTAAGGAAACGCGGACGCTGACCAAGCTGATCATCGGTGCCGATGGCGCAAGGTCCAACGTGGCACGGACCGAAGTGCCGGGGGGTGACCGCATCCCCTATGTCATCGCCTATCACGAAATCATCAAGGCCCCCGAACCATCGCCTGATTATGATCCGTTGCGTTGTGACGTGATCTATGATGGCAAGATCAGCCCGGATTTCTATGGCTGGATTTTCCCGCATGGTTCACAAGCCAGCGTGGGTATGGGCACCGGCTTGGATGGGGTGGACCTGAAGAAAGCCACGGCCGACCTGCGCGCGGCGGCCGGTTTGACGGATTGCGAAACCATCCGCAAGGAAGGTGCGCCGATTCCGCTGCGCCCGATGGACCGCTGGGACAATGGCCGCGATGTCGTGCTGGCGGGCGATGCCGCCGGAGTAGTGGCCCCATCATCGGGTGAGGGCATCTTTTATGCGATGGCCGGGGGCCGCGTTGCCGCCACGGCGGCGCAGGCGATGCTGGCATCCGGCAAGGCTGCCGATCTGCGGATTGCGCGCAGGTTGTTCATGCGCGAACATGGCACGGTCTTCCGGGTGTTGCGGTCGATGCAGGATGCCTATTATCGCAGCGATGAAAGACGCGAACGCTTTGTCAGCCTGTGCCACGATGTGGATGTGCAAAAGCTGACTTTCGAGGCCTATATGAACAAGAAACTGGTCACCAAACGGCCCATGGCGCATGTGAAGATCGGCATCAAGAACATGGCCCATCTGCTGCGCCTTGTATCGCCCGTGTGGACCTGAACATCGCATGACTGCCGATCTTGCCCCGGATGCCACGCTTGAAGAAATGATCCCGGCCTGGGTCGATGGCCGGTTGTGCCCAGTTGGAAAACTTGAGGTGCATGTCAAGGGCCTGCGCCACAAGGCCGTGTCGGTTTTTGTGGTGGACGGTACCAAGGTGTTGATCCAGCAGCGCGCGCTGACCAAGTATCACACGCCCGGATTATGGGCGAACACCTGCTGCACCCATCCCCGCTGGGATGAAGACCCCGCTGCCTGCGCGGTGCGCCGATTGCGTGAAGAGTTGGGAATTGCCGATCTGTTCCCCGCCTTTGCCGACCGGGTGGAATACCGCGCCGATGTGGGCGGTGGGCTGATCGAACATGAACTGGTCGATATCTTTGTGGCCGAGGCGGGCGCGGACCTGACCGTTGCGCCGAACCCGGATGAAGTGGCTGCCGTGCGTTGGGTCGATCTTTATGACCTGTCGGCCGAAGTGTTGCGCTGCCCAGAGAGTTTTACCCCCTGGCTGCGGATTTATCTGGCAGACCATATGGACCGCATTTTCGGCAGCCTCGTCGCGGGGCGGTAAGCGGGTCAATCCGATTGCGCGTGCCGGGCTGACGCCCGACACGCATTTTCCTTGCCTCGCCTGCGCGCCTTCGCGCTTCGGCTCAGGTTCTTTTGAGTATTTTTGCCAAGGTGAATGGGCAAAAGGATCACGCGATCCCATGCTTGGCGAGCCACGGCAGGATCAGATCAGCCACCTCTTGTGCGGCGTCTTCGTGGACGAGATGCCCCTTGTCGGGAATTTCGGCATAGTCGCCAGCGGGCATCTTTCGGGCGGCATCGCGTGAGATGCGGGCCGGAACCGCCTTGTCGCCAGTCGAGGCAATCAAAAGCGTAGGTGTGTGTTGCGTCAAAAGCCGGGGCATCACCTCTTCGAGGTGCCACTGGGCCATCATGCCAAGGGTGCCGTCAACGTGGGCGGCATCCTTGACCA
>OY288160.1:377500-525419 GCA_958439195.1 uncultured Paracoccaceae bacterium | reverse complement strand
CCCCGAAGATGCGCGCGGAAATCGGCCAGATTTGCGCCGAGGCGGTGGCCAAGATCAACTATATCGGCGCGGGCACGGTCGAGTTCCTGTATGAAGACGGCAAGTTCTATTTCATCGAAATGAACACCCGGCTTCAGGTCGAACATCCGGTGACCGAGGCGATCTTTGGCGTTGATCTGGTCCGCGAACAGATCCGCGTGGCCGCCGGCCTGCCCATGTCGTTCAAGCAGGAAGAGTTGGAAATCAACGGCCACGCCATCGAAGTGCGGATCAACGCCGAAAAGCTGCCGAACTTCGCCCCCTGCCCCGGCAAGGTGCGGGTGTTCCATGCACCCGGCGGCCTTGGCGTGCGCATGGACAGCGCGCTTTACGGCGGCTACTCCATCCCGCCCTATTACGACAGCCTGATCGGCAAGCTGATCGTCCACGGCCGCGACCGCCCCGAGGCGCTGGCCCGGCTCAAGCGTGCGCTGGGGGAATTGATCGTCGATGGCATCGACACCACCGTCCCACTGTTCCACGCCCTGCTGGCCGAACCTGATGTGCAATCCGGGGAATATAACATCCACTGGTTGGAAAAATGGCTCGCCGCCCAGTTCGGCGAATGACGTGACCCGCGCGGCGTCCCCCATCCGGGGGACGTCGCCGCAAATTCCTTAAGCAAGGAATTTGCAAAATTCTTCCTTAAAGAATTTTGCCATGCCCCTGAATGCCATCACACCGGACATCCTGCTGCGCGCCTATGCGGCGGGAATCTTTCCGATGGCCGAAGGCCGCGATGACCCCGAAATTCACTGGATCGACCCGCGCCGCAGGGGGATCTTGCCGCTGGACGGCTTTCACATCTCGCGCTCGTTACGACGCCGCATCTTGCGCAGCCCGTGGCGCGTGACCGCTGACACCGATTTCGCCGCCACAGTCCGGGCCTGTGCCGACCGGGCGGAAACCTGGATCAATGCCACGATCTTCACCCTTTACGTCGATCTCCACCGCTCTGGCCACGCCCATTCCATTGAGGTATGGGAGGATAACGAACTCATAGGTGGCGCCTATGGCGTTGCCATTGGCCGCGCGTTCTTTGGCGAAAGCATGTTTTCACGGCGCACCGATGCCTCCAAGGTGGCGCTGGCCCACACCGTGCATCGCCTGAACCAAGGCGGTTTCACCCTGTTTGACACGCAATTCCTGACCCCGCATCTGGCCAGCCTTGGTGGTCTGGAAATCCCGCGCGGGGATTATCGCCGCCGCCTCGCCCATGCCCTGGACGGGCAGGCACGCTTTCACCCCGCAGGCTATTCGCCCGCACCTTCGGATGTCGCGTCATCGGCGGCTTCGGGCGCCGTCTCCGGGTAATCGCAGCGCAACACCCAAACGTCATAGCGCGGATGATCCAGCGCCGACAGCGCGGGCGATGACGCCACCATCCACCCCTCGAACACTGGCGTCTCGATCCCCGCATCCCGGATCGTCAGATGCGCCTGGGCATCGGATGCCGGGTTGTCGGCCGGATAACGGCAGGCGTCCAGCCGGATCGACAGCCGCCCCGATACCGCCTCTTGCCCCAGCGCCAATTCAATATCTGCCGTTTCCCCGGTCAGCTTGTCCAACCACCGCAGAATGCCCGCATCGCTTTCGGCAAAGCCCTGTGCCGCCGCAGGCCCGGCCATAACGCCCAGCAGCGCCAGCGCCCTGAACGCCGGGCGGATCATTCCACCGCTCCGGCCTCCGGCGCGGGTTCATCCCCGCCACCGCCCGCAAATTTCATCATCAGCGAAATCACCGACACCGCACCCTGCGTGTCCTCGATCTCGGCCCCCGGCGCCAGATTGTCCAGCGATCCGCCCGGCACCAGCTCCACGAAATTCCCGCCCAGCAGCCCTTCAGAGGAAATCAGCGCCGCCGAGTCATCAGGCAGCAGCACCGTATCCTGAACACTCAGCCGCGCATCCGCAAAAAAACTTTCGGGATTCAGCGCCAACCCGGTCACCGTGCCAACCTTAACCCCCGCCAGCCGCACATCCGTGCCGACGCGGATACCCTCAACCGACCGGAAAGATGCCATCAGTTCGTAACTGCCCGCCGCACGCGACGTGGCACCCGTCTCTTGACCGGCATAGATCAAGAACCCGATTGCCGCCGCCAACACCGCAGCCCCGGCCAAAACTTCCGCACGATTTTCCATCAGATCAGGTGTCCATCAGATCGGCGGCCATCACTCGGGCTGCCACGCCTCGTAATCCTGCCGCGCCACAGGCGCGCTCCGCCGGATCGACCCGGTCGGGGCATAGGCCGCCTCTGTCCCCGTCAGGTTCTCCTGATGCGGCTTTTCCCAGGCGCGGTGCTTCAGCGGTGCTTTTGTCGGCGGCTCATCCCACGTATGGTGCAACCAGCCATGCCAATCGGCATTCACCCGGCTTGCCTCGGCCTCGCCGTTGAAAATCACCCAGCGCCGCTTCCGATCCCGCGTCTCGTAATAGATATTGCCCTGATTATCCTCACCCACCTTCACCCCCTTGCGCGAGGTATAAAGCTGCGTGCCAAGGGTCTGACCATGCCACCATGTCGCAAGTCGCTTGAGGAAATCCATAACACCCTCCGGGAAATCGTTGCCCTGATATGGCCGAAGGCCGCAAAAAGGTCCAGCGGCAAGCCGCGATAACAGCGGGAAAGTGACCACCCGGCACATCCCCCGATCCGGCCACCAAAGGCTTTGCAATCCTGCCGCCCTCCCACACGCCACGCCCGGCGCACAAGGATCCTGGGTGGCTCTTCCGGCCGCCAATCCGCCGGACAACCGTCAGACCTGAACAAGACACATATCGACCCGGCCCTTGCGCCGCTTCGATCAAGGACGGATTTTTCATGTGTTCCTTCGCCATCTATCGCCAGCAATGGCTGGGCAACATCCGGGCGGCCTGCTCTCTGGCTTGGCCGTGGCCCTTGCCCTGATCGCCGAAACAATCGTCTATTCCATCATCGCAGGCGTCGATCCAAAGGTCGGCCTCAACGCCGCCTGCTCCATCGCCGTCATCACCGCCATCGCGGGCGGACACCCCGGCATGATCCCGGCCGCTACCACCGCCACCGCCGTGCGGACGGTAAGCGCGGTCAAGGATCACGGGCTGCAATCCCTGCTGGCCACCACGCTGCTTGCGGGCCTGCGGCACATCGGCATGGGTCTGGCCCGGTTCGGCTTTGTAGTATGCTATGTCTCGAAGTCCGTGATGACCGGCTTCGTGAACACGAAGCCCATCCCGATCTTCATGGCGCAACGGCACGAACTTGACCCGTCCCAGGTGACCTGGCTCAGCTATGCCACAGTCGCAGGCGGGCTGGCCTTCATCTCCCTCTTTCCCCGCTTGGCCACGCCGCGCATGAACAAAGCCGGAAACAACGGCCCCATCCCTTGGATGCCTTCGCCCCTGAGAAACGAAAAGGGCGAACCCACCGGTCCGCCCCTAATTCTTTCCGCTCGACCCGGCTCAGCCCGCCGTCGCCGGCTCTTTCTTTTTCGTTTCGGTGTAAACCAGCATCGGCTTCGCCTCGGGCGAATTGACCGCCTCTTCGTTCACCACCACCTCTTCGACACTGTCCATGCCCGGCAATTCGAACATGGTATCCAGCAGGATGTCTTCCATGATCGACCGCAGACCGCGCGCACCCGTCTTGCGCTTGATCGCGCGCTTGGCAATCGCCGACAGCGCATCCGGGGTAAAGGTCAGCTTCGTGCCTTCAATCTCGAACAGGCGCTGATACTGTTTCACCAGCGCGTTCTTCGGTTCGGTCAGGATGGTGACCAGCGCCCCCTCGTCCAGATCGTTCAGCGTGGCAATCACCGGCAGACGGCCCACGAATTCCGGGATCAACCCGAACTTCAACAGATCCTCCGGCTCCAGCTCCTTGAACAACTCGCCCACGCCACGCGCATCCGGGTCTTTCACATCGGCACCAAAGCCGATGCCCGATCCCTTGTTCCGCTGCGCGATGATCTTTTCCAGCCCCGCAAAAGCCCCGCCACAGATGAACAGGATGTTCGTCGTATCCACCTGCAGGAATTCCTGCTGCGGATGCTTGCGCCCACCCTGCGGCGGCACCGATGCCACGGTGCCTTCCATGATCTTCAAGAGCGCCTGCTGCACGCCTTCGCCCGAAACGTCGCGGGTGATCGACGGATTGTCCGACTTGCGGGTGATCTTGTCGACCTCGTCGATATAGACGATCCCGCGCTGCGCCCGTTCCACGTTGTATTCACTGGCCTGCAACAGTTTTAGGATGATGTTCTCCACATCCTCGCCAACGTAACCCGCTTCCGTCAGCGTCGTCGCATCCGCCATTGTGAACGGCACATCCAGAATACGCGCCAGCGTCTGCGCCAGCAGCGTCTTGCCACAGCCCGTCGGCCCGATCAGCAGGATATTCGACTTCGACAGCTCGATATCCGTTTTCGACGAATTGTTCAGCCGTTTATAGTGGTTATGCACCGCCACTGACAGCACGCGCTTGGCATGGATCTGGCCGATCACATAATCATCCAGCACCTTGCATATCTCGCGCGGTGTCGGCACCCCTTCGCTGGATTTCAGCCCGGTCGTCTTCGTCTCTTCCCGGATGATATCCATGCACAGCTCGACGCATTCGTCGCAGATGAACACGGTCGGCCCTGCAATCAGCTTGCGCACCTCATGCTGGCTCTTGCCACAGAACGAGCAGTAAAGCGTATTCTTGCTGTCGCTGCCGGAGTTGTTCGCCATTCGGTCGTCCTCTGCCACAACCCGGCCCTGCGGCCGGTCTCAGCGTGGAAGTCTAGGCCAAGGCCCGCGCCCCCACAATGCCAAAAAGCCCCCGCCAAAACCGCATCGGCGGGGGCGCACTCTCACTTTGATGTGTCGTCCGCCTTGCCACGGTCCGTGACAATCTCGTCGATCAATCCCCAGGCCTTCGCATCTTCGGCCGACATGAAATTGTCCCGCTCCAGCGCCGCTTCGACCGTGTCATAGTCATTGCCGGTATGCTTGACGTAAATCTCGTTCAGGCGCCGCTTCAGCTTTTCGGTCTCACGCGCGTGGATCATGATATCCGTGGCCTGGCCCTGATAGCCACCGCTTGGCTGGTGAACCATCACGCGGGAATTGGGCAGCGAGAACCGCATCCCCTTTTCCCCCGCCGTCAGCAACAGCGACCCCATCGATGCCGCCTGCCCGATCACCAGCGTAGAAACCTTGGGCTTGATGTATTGCATCGTGTCATAGATCGACAGCCCGCTGGTCACAACGCCGCCGGGGCTGTTGATATACATGCTGATTTCCTTGGACGGATTCTCCGCCTCAAGGAACAAAAGCTGCGCACAGATCAGCGATGACATGCCGTCATGCACCGGGCCGGACAGAAAGATGATCCGCTCCTTCAACATGCGCGAGAAAATGTCATAGGCACGTTCGCCCCGGCTGGTCTGTTCAACAACCATCGGGACAAGGGTGTTCATGTAGTGATCGACGGGATCGCGCATCGCGGGCTGCCTCTTCTTCTCACAAGGGTCATAACGGCTATGTCTTGCCAGAGTCTTAGTTGCGTGGGCGGGGGGCTGCAAGGGCAGCCCCGACGATTGCCAGCTCTCCCCTTTGCCGTCGGCCTGCTTGGTGGCCGTCGCATGGGTATTTTTGCCAAGATGAAATGGCAAAGTAGCGATGACCTTGGGCCGCACCCTGCCGGCCATCGTGATCGCCATCGTGATCTGTTCCTTGCCCGTTTGGCCCGCGCCCCTAGCTTGCGCAGCATGACCGGTCCGTTCCTTCCGCTTCCCCTGCCCGCCACCCGAACCGCGGCCACCGCACGGCTTGCCGCCTTCCTGCCCCGCGCGGGCCTTGCCTATGCCGCGCGCCGTAATGAAGACTTGCCGGGGCATCCGCATGTGTCGGGCCTGTCGCCCTATCTGCGCCACCGCCTGCTGACCGAGGCCGAGGTGATCGACGCCACCCTGCGCGCCCATCCGCAAGGGGCCGAAAAATTCCTGGCCGAGGTGTGGTGGCGAACCTATTGGAAGGGCTGGCTGGAACGCCGCCCCGGCATCTGGTCGGCCTACCGCTTGGGCCTGACGGCCGCCTTGAACCGCGTGCAAACCGAATCCGGGCTGCGGCAACAATGGCAGGCCGCCTGCGAAGGGACCACCGGCATCGACGGCTTTGACCATTGGGCACAAGAACTGGTCGCTACGGGCTATTTGCACAACCACGCGCGGATGTGGTTTGCCTCGATCTGGATCTTCACCTTGCGCCTGCCCTGGGAATTGGGGGCGGATTTCTTCCTGCGCCACCTGATAGACGGCGATCCCGCCTCGAACACCCTGTCCTGGCGCTGGGTCGGTGGTCTGCACACGCCCGGCAAGACCTATGCCGCGACGGCGGACAACATCGCCAGAAACACCAACGGCCGCTTTCACCCCACCGGCCTTGCACGCAGTTGCCCGCCTTTGCCGATGCCGCCCCACCCTGCCCCGCGCGCGATGCCGCAGAGCGATGCACTGTATCCCGGCCTTCCCACGGCCCTCATGCTGCACGAAGAGGATCTGGCAGGGGACGGCTTTCCCGATCTGCCAAAGGACACGCCCCTGATGTTTCTGGTCACAACGCCCCGCCGGTCCACCCTTGCCATCAACCCGTTGGTCACCGATTTCGTGGAACAGGCGCTGAACGATACCGCCCACCGACTGGCCCAACCCGATGCGCCCCGCTTTACCGACGCCAGTTTGGAACCGCTTGCCGATCACTTGGCCGCGCAAGGGTTCGCGCAGCTTGCCACACCCTACGCCCCGATCGGTCCCACCGCCGCCGCCTTGCAACGGCTGGCCCCGCTTCTCGATGCCCGTGGCATCCGTCTTGCCCGCCTGCTGCGCATGCATGACGCCGAAGCATGGCCACATGCCACCCACGGTTTCTTTCGGTTTCGAGAGGCTGTGATGGCCAGTTGAAAACCCGCCAGGCGCATTTCACCAAAGCTGCGGCGTTACCCTTAACCCGCGCTGAACACCCCGCCCGCCCCGTGCATACACTTTGCTGCACTGCGCGTCTGCACCCTCTGCTGCACCGTCACCCAAAGGTCCGCGCCGCCAGCCCGACCCGCGCCCCGGCCGTTACAAAGCACAAGGCACCGAACACCCATGCCATCGGCGCAAAGCCCGCGGGCCAAAGGCACAGCAGAACAAAAAACCCAATCGTTTCCGTGCCTTCCAGCAGACCAGCGGTGAAATACAGCGACTTCTCTCCCCGCGACCGCGTCTGCATTCCCCGCTTTTCGGCCAGCACCGCATAGCCCAGAAAACTGGCCCCGTTCACATAAAAGGACGCCAGCAGAAACGCCCCCGCCACCCCGTTTTGCCCAGGATCGCGCAACACAAAGGCCAATGAAATGGCGGCGTAGAACAGAAAATCCGCAACAATATCAAGGTATCCACCGAAATCCGTCTTGACCGTGGCCCGCGCAACCGCCCCGTCCAGCCCATCCGCCACCCGCCCCGCCAGCAGCGGCAACAGCGCCGCCCAACCCGGCCCACCCATTGCAATAATCCCCGCCGCCAGCAGCCCCAACGCAAGCCCCGCCAGCGTCACGCCATTCGCCGTAACCCCCTGCGCTGCAAGTCTTTTCCCAACACGATTCAGCGGCGGATCAATCAACCGCCGCATCTTTCCGTCCAGCATCGCGGTCACCTTTCCGTTTGCACTGGCACATCTTTGTTGCCAGCCATCCCCCGCCCTAGCTATCCCCGTCAGACGACCGCCGACAAGCACCAGCCACAGGATTTCCCATGCACAGACGCGACGCCCTCCGCCTTCTTGCCGCCTTTCCCGCATTGGCCGGATGGTCGACAAAAGCCCTTGCCGCGGAATGGGATAACACCCTGACCGAAGCACGGGGCCAAACCGTTTACTGGCACGCCTGGGGCGGCGATCCCAAGATCAACGATTTCATAACCTGGGTCGGCGAAAAGGCACAGGAGCGGTATGGAGTCACCCTTGAACATGTCAAACTCGCCTCTACCGCCGATGCCGTCGCCCGCGTCCTGGCCGAACAGCAGGCCGGGCAAACCACAGGTGGCGCGGTCGATCTTATCTGGATCAACGGCGAAAATTTCGCCGCGATGAAGGCGCAGGGTCTGCTGCACGGCCCCTTTGCCGAGGCGTTGCCGAATTGGCCGCTGGTCGACATCACAGGCAAACCCGCCACCGTGACCGATTTCACCCTGCCGACCGAAGGCTTTGAATCGCCCTGGGCGATGGCGCAACTGGTGTTCGAATACGATACCGCGCGCCTTCAGAACCCGCCGCAAACCCTTGCCGCGCTTGCCGAATGGTCTGCCGCCAATCCCGGCCGCTTTACCTATCCGCAGCCGCCCGATTACCTTGGCACCACCTTCCTGAAACAGGTGCTTTATGGCGTGATGGAAAACCCCGCCCTGCTGCAATCCCCGGTGGATGAGGCGGCCTATGACGCGCAGACCGCGCCGCTCTGGGCCTTTCTTGATGCGCTGCACCCCACCCTATGGCGCGAAGCCAAGGCTTTCCCACAAAACGAACCAGCCCTGGGCCAGCTGCTTGCCGATGCCGAGGTGGACATCGCCTTCGCCTTCAACCCTGGGCGCGCCAGCGCCGAAATCGCCGCCGGAACGCTGCCCGATACGGTCCGCACCTTTGTCTTGCAAGGCGGCACCATAGGGAACGCGTCATTCGTGGCCATTCCTTTCAACGCCGCACATCAGGCGGGCGCCAAGGTCATCGGCAACCTGCTTCTCGACCCCGAGGTTCAGGCACGCGCCCAGGACCCCGCCATCCTTGGCTTTCAGACCGTGCTGAACATCCCCGCCTTGCCCGCCGCCGATCGGGCAAGGTTCGATGCGCTGGACCTGGGCATTGCCACCCTGTCGCCCGCAGATCTTGGCCCCGTCCTGCTGGAACCGCATGCAAGCTGGATGACCCGTATCGCGCAGGATTGGGCGTCCCGCTACGGGGTTGCGCAGTGACGGAACGGCGATCGCGGGGCCTGCTCCGGCTGGCCCCGCCTCTGACGCTTGGCTTGATGGCGGCACCCGTGTTGGCGGGGGTGGCGGGAACCGCGCTTCCCGCCTTACGCGACGGCGCCGCCGCCTTTGCCACGCTTGCCCAATGGCCCGGCCTGCCGCGCGCCGCAGCCTTATCGCTTGGCACCGGCCTTGCCGCAACCGCGCTGTCGCTGCTGCTCACCATCCTGATCCTTGCGGCCTTCGCGGGCACCCCGACCTTTGCCCGCATCCGCCGGATGATCGCGCCGCTCCTGTCCGTCCCCCATGCCGCCGCGGCCTTGGGCCTTGCCTTTCTGATCGCGCCCTCCGGCTGGATCGCCCGCGCCCTCTCTCCTTGGCTCACCGGGTGGGATCAGCCACCCAACCTGTTGATCCTGAACGATCCTTACGGCCTGTCCCTGACCCTTGGCCTCATCGCCAAGGAACTGCCGTTCCTCCTTCTCATGGCCCTCGCCGCCCTGCCGCAGATTGACGCGGACCGCCGCCTTACCGCCGCCGCCACCCTTGGATATGGCCGCATCGCAGGCTTTTGCCTGACCACCTTGCCCGCGCTTTATGCCCAGTTGCGCCTGCCAGTCTATGCCGTGCTTGCCTACGGGATGACCGTCGTCGACATGGCGATGATCCTTGGCCCCAGCCTGCCGCCCACCCTGTCCACCCAGATCGTGCTGTGGATGGCCGAAGCCAGCCTGATGCAGCGCGACACTGCCGCCGCCGCCGCACTGCTGCAACTTGCGCTGGTCCTGGCCGCGCTTGGGTGCTGGCGGTTGATGGAAATGGCCGCCCGACGCGCCCTTGTTGCTCTCGCCTTCCACGGCCAGCGCCGCACGCGACTTGACCGCCCCGCCGCCACCCTTGCCCTGACCGCCACAGTCGTCACCGCAGGCAGCCTGACCCTTGGCCTCGCCGGGCTTGCTCTGTGGTCCTTCGCGGGCCTTTGGCAATTCCCCAACGCGCTGCCCACGGGCCTGACCCTCCGCACCTGGATGACTGCCTGGCCCTCGCTCACCGCGACGCTGACCACCACCCTTGCCATCGCAACGCTGGCAACCCTCGCCGCCCTCGCCCTGACCCTCGCCTGCCTCCAGGCCGAGGCGCAGTTGCGCCTGACCCCAACCTCGCGCGCGCTGACGCTATTGTATCTGCCGCTTCTTGTGCCGCAGGTGGCCTTCCTGCCAGGTCTACAAGTCCTTGCCTTTTCCACCGGGATCGAAGGCACCGCCGCCGCAGTCGCCGCCAGCCACCTGATCTTTGTGCTGCCCTATGTCTTTCTGTCGCTGGCCGGTCCGTTTCGCGCCTGGGACAATCGCATCGCCATCAGCGCCGCCACCCTTGGCGCCTCGCCCACGCGCATCTTCTGGCGCCTGCGCCTGCCCATGCTGCTGGCCCCCGTGCTGACGGCCGCCGCCGTGGGTCTGTCGGTTTCCGTGGGCCAATACTTGCCGACCCTGCTGATCGGCGGGGGCCGCATCGAAACACTCACGACCGAAGCGGTGGCCTTGTCCTCGGGTGGCAATCGCCGCCTGATCGGGGCCTATGCCATGCTGCAACTGGCCTTGCCCGCGATGGCCTTTGGCGCGGCACTGGCGCTGCCCGCCCTTCTGTGGCGCAACCGGCGCGCGATGCGGGGGCTGGCATGACCGGCACGCTGGAAATGCAAGGGCTTAAGATCACGTTGGGCGACCGCACGCTGGTCGACCTGACCATCACCATCCCCGCAGGCCAGATCGTCACGATCATGGGTCCGTCCGGTTCCGGCAAGTCCACCGCGCTGGCCGCACTGACAGGCACGCTGGCACCGGGTTTTCGCATGTCGGGCCGTATCCTTATGAACGGAAAGGATATAACCGCCCTGCCCACCCGCGCCCGCAACATCGGGCTGATGTTTCAGGACGCCGTCCTGTTCCCGCATCTGTCGGTTGGTCACAACCTCGCCTTCGGCCTGCCCCCCCACATCCGGGGCCGCGTTGCACGTCAGGCGCGGGTCGATCAGGCGCTGACCTCGGCGGGGTTGTCGGGATTTGCCCCCCGTGACCCGGCTACCTTGTCGGGTGGCCAAAAGGCCCGCGTCGCGCTGTTGCGCACCCTTCTGGCCGAACCTTGCGCGCTTCTTCTGGATGAACCTTTCTCGCGGCTCGACACCGATCTGCGCGCCCAGTTTCGCAGCTTCGTCTTTGACCGCGCCGCGCAGGCGGGCATCCCGACATTGCTCATCACCCATGACAGCGATGACGCCCGCGCCGCGGGTGGCCCAGTGCTTAACCCGCTCGGCAAAGCCCTGCTGCCGTAACGGCTCCCCTCTGCCAAATCCGAACGCCCCGCGCTAATCTGGATCAGCCATCACCCCAAAGGCCCCCCCATGCCCCGTATCGCCCTGATCCTGACCCTGCTGCTGACGCTTGCACCACTGCAAGCCGCCGCCTGCGCACAGCCGAAAGAGGCCGCGGCAATGGCCATCGCCACCCTCACGGCCATCAACGCAGAACGCAGCCAGCGCAGCATGGCCCCCCTTGCCGCCGACCGCCGGCTGACGTCCGCCGCCACCGCCCATGCCTGCGACAGCGCCGCGCGCAACCGAATGGGCCATCAGGGCAGCGATGGCAGCACCCTTGCCGACCGGGTGCACCGCGAAGGCTACAACTTTCGCAACATCGCGGAAAACGTCGCACTTGGCTATCCCGGCCCCGCCTCCGTGGTGCAGGGCTGGATGGGATCGACCGGCCACCGCAAGAACATCCTTTCCCGCAATGCCCGCGACGCCGGCATCGGCCTTGCGCTGGGGCGTGATGGCGCGCTGCATTGGGTCTTGAACCTTGGGGCTGCGCGCTGACGGAACCAAGCCCATATCACCTTGGTCCAAATACCCAAATCCGGCATCAGACCCGCACGCCAAAGCCAAAGGTCGCGCCCCGCATCCGCGTTGAATGGGTATTTCTGCCAAGATGAAATGCCAAGGCCGCGCCGGTCACCGCGCCAACAGCAGCTCTGCCTTCAACCCACCCAAAGCCTCGCTTCGGCCCAGCCGCAATTCCCCGCCGTGGCTGCGAGCAATATCGGCGGCGATAGACAGGCCCAAGCCGACCCCGCCGCCGCGGTTCGGATCGCGCGCCGCATCCAGCCTGCTGAAGGGCAGCACCGCCTCGGCCCGCCGCGCATCGGGGATGCCCGGCCCATCATCCTCGACCGTGAAGCGAAGCCAGTTCGCCCCCATCTCCAGCGTCACCACCGCGCGCTTGCCATAGCGCAGGGCGTTGTTGACCAGGTTCTCCAACGCCCGCGTCACGGCCTGTGGGCGCAAAGGCACGGGGTCCACACGGCCCGGCTGGCGAAACTCGGCCTGCCGCCCGATCCGCGCTGCATTCTCGACCACACGCCGGGCCAGGGCCGCCGGATCAACCGGTTCCACAGCCTCTGTCGCGTCGCCGCGCGCAAAGGACAGGAACTCATCCACCAGCCGCTCCATCTCGGCCACATCACCCAGCAGCGCCTTTGTTTCCTCGTCCTCCGGCAACATCGCAAGACCCAGCCGCAGCCGTGTCAGCGGCGTGCGCAGGTCGTGACTGACACCCGACAGCATCAGGGTGCGCTGTTCGATCTGCCGTTCGATGCGCGCCCGCATATCAAGAAAGGCATGCCCCGCCGCCCGAACCTCGATCGCCCCGCGCGGCGAATAGGGGATCACCTGCCCCTTGCCAAAGGCCTCTGCCACCCGCGACAACCGTTCAATCGGGCGCAACTGGTTGGATAGAAACAGATACGCGATGATCGTCATCAACACCGACGTGGCAATCATAAGCACCAGCAACTGATGCGGATTGGTCGCCGACATCCGCGCCCGGTTCACCGTCACCGCCAGATCGCCCCACCGCGTCGGATGGTGCAACCGAACCAGATTTCCTCCTTCGACCAGATCTACCGGGGCCAGCGCGGGAAATTCGTCCCGCAAAGTGCGGATGACCACCCGCCCGGAAAGATCAAGCCATTCGGTCCGGTCCGCCGCCGGGACCGGGCCCTGCGACGGCAGCATCACCCTCAGATCCAGTGGCGCGCTCAGCGCCCGCAACTCGGCAACCGCCGCGGCCTGATCTTCAGCCACCGCCGCCACGTTCAAAAGCAGGCGCAACTCCGCCGCCACCCCGCCGGTCAACTGTTGCGTCACCCGTTCGAAATGCCGCTGGATAAAGGTCACGGACACGACCAGCTGGATCGTGACAATCGGCACGATCAGGATCAACGCGGCGCGGCCATAAAGACCACGGGGAAGGAAGGACTTGCGGGCCATGGACCATCAGCCTAGCCTGCCCTTTGACCATAGGAAAGAGGCCGCCGAGGATGCCACAGTTCGACCGGGCCGATGGCAGCCAGCCCCGCCTGCGTCGCCGTCTTGCCCCCAACCCATCCCCCCTCACCCATCAGGGCACCAACACCTATATCCTCGGCTCCGGGCAGGTCGCCGTGATCGATCCCGGCCCCGACAACCCCAACCATCTGGCGGCCATCCTTGCGGCCCTCGAACCGGGTGAAGAGATCAGCCATATCCTCGTGACCCACCCCCACCGCGATCATTCCGCCCTTGCCCCCGCGCTTGCGGCCGCGACCGGCGCGCCGATTCTGGGCTACGGCACCGCAACCGATGGCCGATCCCCGATCATGCAGGTCCTTGCCGCAAGCGGCATGGCGGCAGGTGGGGCGGCAGGGGGCGACGGGCTGGATCACGGCTTCCGCCCTGACATCCGGCTTGCCCATGCCGAAACCGTGCAGGGGGCGGATTGGCAGATCACCGCTCTTCATACCCCTGGCCACCTGGGCAGCCATCTGTGCTTTGCCATCGGGCCGTGGCTGTTTTCCGGCGATCACGTGATGGGATGGAGCAGCTCTGTCATCTCCCCGCCCGATGGCGACATGCGGGCCTATATCGAAGCCCTTGAACAGCTTGATCACCCAGGGTGGACGCAATTCCTGCCTGGACACGGCGCAGACATCACAAACCCGCAAGAGCGCATCCGCGCCCTGATCACGCACCGCCGCACCCGCGAAGCGCAAATCCTCGCCGCGCTTGCCGATGGCCCAGCCGATCCCGATACCCTTTCGCGCTGCCTCTACAACGATATCCCGGTCCAGCTCCTTCCTGCAGCAAGGCAAAACATCCTCGCCCACCTTATTGATCTGCAAGAGAAAAACCGCGTCATCGGCAACCCCACACTATCCCACAACAGCCACTTTAAGCTGATCTGACGCTACCAGATGATTTTCTGCCGTTATCCCCTTGCCGCCCCCAAACACCCTTGCTATACGGCCCACGTGTTCCGGCGTAGCTCAGCGGTAGAGCAGTTGACTGTTAATCAATTGGTCGTAGGTTCGATCCCTACCGCCGGAGCCAAAAATCCCAAGAAAAACAAGCGGTTAGGCAGACAGGCGAAAGCCTGATTAAGCCTCGCTTTTGGCTTGTCACCGGATTTGTCACTGCCAAAGAAAGCCTCGCGCGATGGCGGGGCCAGATCGTGCCATGGCGAATCCGAGTCAGGTGGGTTCAAGCCCGGCCGCCTTGATCCGGGCGCGCTCTTCTTTGCGTTCCCAATCTTCGGCGGCGTCGGTCGATTCCTCGGCAAGACGCTGCACGACGGAGGCCTCGGCGAAGCGGGCATTCGCCTGCCGTTGAGCATCCAGCGTTGAGCAGCTTACTTGTCCGGCGACGTTCACGATGCCTTTTGCTGCTTCATTGCATCCGATAGGTGTTAAGCCCGTCGGTGCGACCTCTTAGGTCATGGTGGGATCAAACTAGATCACCCGCGAGCCACCGCGCTTCAGCGTTTGCTGGTAAGCGGGTCAATTTATGATCTTGTTGGCGGAAAGCGTAGGTTTGTTGATGCCCTCCAGATACCACGCTGGCTTCACAAAATGAGCCCCTCACGAGATTTGTGCAACAGAACTACCGCACATCGGAAATCAGCAGTTGCGGATCAGTAGGTCAGGCGTTCCGAACCCGCCCGACTTTGTAACAATCATGATGCCATCAAGCCGCCCGCCGCGCACGGCGGAAATCGGCAATCCTGGGGCAACCTCGCCTATACAATCCACACTTCTCGCCTCTGCCGCATTCAGAACGATCGACAGCGTTTCACCACCTGTGACGAACAGACTTCGTCCTTTGAACCCATCAGGATCCATCCGCCGCACCGCCTGAATGACCGCCACCTGCGTTAGATCTGGATCCGCGCTCTCGCTTACAGGGTCGATGAGCACGCACTCATCAGCGGCTGGCTTGATCGGTCCCGTCACAGGAGCCATAGCAAAGCGCGTTGCGGCGAACGCAACCTGTGCGCGGGTTATAGGGTGAGCAGTACCAACCAGAACGATGGCAAAGGGAGGACAGAGGACCGGCGAAACATGTCCCACCAAAGACTCGGCTAAAGCGCGGCTACCGACCCACAAGATGCGCGGGTCAACGTGCCGTGCAGCAGCACGGTCAAGGTCACCTTGAGTTTCAGCGTCCACAACAATGGCGTTTGTGCGGTCAAATAGACTCCTATCCTCGCTCGCCGGTGTCAATCCCGCTGACCGCAACCCCTGCATGATGTCTGCCTTGGCAACCGGTCGCCAATCAGCCCCAGTCAGCACCAAGTGCTGCCCGCCCCGCGTTATGCGCCCCATCGCTGGGAACGCGGGAGCAAATAAGCAGCGTTCCAACCCGAGACGCTTCATCATGGCGGCGGTCGCTGCAAACGGTTGACCACGAAGAACACTGTCCACCTTGTGGAACCAAAGAGCCGGAATACCAGGATGTGCTTGGCGTAGCACGTTGCAAGCGCGGACGGTCGCTGCCGCGGCTTCGTCAGGGGAACTGTCGCGGCTATCAGTGCTGATTGTCAGGTTTAGGCGGTCTGGAAGTTGTTTGGCGTCCAGAACCAGTCCAACCGGATGGTCCGAGCTTGCAAACGGAGCGGCGGCATCAAGCGCACCGGTCAGATCATCTGCAACGATGCGGACGGGTCCACCGGAATAAATCATGCGTCGGCCTCATAAACGATCTCAAGCATTACAGCGGCGTCCCACAAGTAAGCCCTGTCCCCTGATGAAAGGTGGTCATCTTTGACGTGCGGGGCGGTACTCGACTGGGCCTGAAGTTGCAGAAGGCGCGTCTGAAGATCTTGGAGCTATCGGCCAGCAACACAACGCCGTCCGCCGCCGTCAATACCTCACGCCTGATTTTCGCTAACTCGATTGACGTGCAGGTTCCCGTCCCAATCGTCCGGTAGAACTGGGTTGTGATCACAGACAATCTTTCGCTTGCTCGCAGATACCTGAGCGCCGTTCGCACCGGCGTGTCGCGAAACTGGATGGCAAAGGTGTGCCGCCCGAGCCCGACGTAGAAATGATCAATCTGCGGTCCAGCCGCCATCAAGCATGAGGGCGCTCCCCGTCATCAGGCTTGATGCGTCCGAGGCAAGGAATATTGCCCCTCCCGTCACATCTTCGACCGTCCCAAGGCGCCCCAACTTTATCTTCGAAAGAACTGCCGTGCGAAATGCCGTATCTTCAAAGTAACCCTGTGTCATTGGCGTTTCGATGAAGGTGGGGCATATCGTGTTGACCCGGATGTGATGCTGGCCAAGCTCAATAGCCAGAGCCTTGGTGAAGCCTTCGATCGCCCACTTCGACGCGCAATAGAGCGTGCGATTGGCCGCTCCGACATGGCCCATTTGTGATGACATGTTGATGATTGATCCACCTCTGCCCTCAAGCACCATGCCTCTACTGACGGCTTTCGCTGCAAAAAGCGCTGCGCGGAGGTTCAGGTTCAAGACTGTGTCATAGTCATCCTCAGTGACCTCCCTCAGAGGCTTTGGTCGATTGGTCCCAGCGTTATTGACGAAAACATCATAGGCAGGCTCTGTCGCAATCAAGTCAGCAAAGGCCGCGATGTCGGTCACATCGGCGACCATCGCTCTGGCCAACAGACCTGAAGCCGACAGTTCGTCCGCGGCGCGTTCAACTTCGGCTGCGGTACGCGCGCAAAGGGTCACGTCGGCACCTGCCGCTGCATATGCCTGTGCGATGGCAAGCCCGATACCCCGTGATGCCCCTGTGACGAGTGCCCGCTTTCCATCCAGCCTAAAGTTGGGGGCGGCGGCTGTCATTCGGCCGCTGTGCCATAGGCTACGTTGCGCTTGCCATAACGACGAACGCGAATGTTGCATTGTTCGGCGTGGCCGACAAAACCTTCCAACATGCACAGACGCGACCCATAGGCCCCGATCATCGCCGCCGCCTCGTCCGTGGTAATGCGCTGATAGCTGTGGGTTTTCAGGAACTTGCCCACCCACAGCCCGCCCGTATAGCGCCCGGCCCTCTTGGTAGGCAATGTGTGATTGGTGCCGATCACCTTGTCCCCATTGGCGACATTGGTCCGGGCCCCCAGAAACAGCGCGCCGTAGCTGTGCATATGTTCCAGATACCAGTCATCCCTGTCGGTCATGACCTGAACGTGTTCGGACGCGATGTCGTTTGCAACGGCCAACATCTCGTCATGCGTGTCGCAGACGATAACCTCACCATAGTCTTGCCAGCTCTTCCGGGCGGTGTCGGCTGTGGGCAGGATTTCCAGCAAGCGGTCAATTTCCACCATCGTCGCGACAGCCAGTTTGTGACTGTTCGTCAGGAGTACGGCGGGCGAGTTGTAGCCGTGCTCGGCCTGGCCCAGAAGATCTGTTGCACAGAGTTCTGCATCCACAGTGTCATCCGCGATCACCATCGTCTCTGTCGGGCCGGCGAACAGGTCAATCCCGACACGGCCATAAAGCTGGCGCTTGGCTTCGGCGACATAGGCATTGCCCGGACCGACCAACATGTCGACAGGCTTGATCGTCTGGGTGCCGATGGCCATCGCGCCCACGGCCTGAATTCCGCCCATGACATAGATCTCATGCGCGCCACCCAGCTTGATGGCAGCAATCACCGCCGGGTTTGGTTCGCCCTTGAAGGGCGGCGTCGCCGCGATGATGCGGGGCACGCCGGCAACCGATGCAGTGGCCACAGACATGTGCGCCGAAGCTACCATCGGGAACTTGCCGCCGGGCACATAACAACCCACCGATTGAACCGGAATATTGCGATGCCCCAAGATCACGCCCGGCATCGTCTCGATCTCGATATCTCGCATGGATGCGCGCTGTGCCCGTGCAAAGTTGCGAACCTGCTCCTGGGCGAATTTGATATCTTCCATGTCGCGTGGGCTGACACGATTCATCAACGCCTCGACGTCGCCGTCTGTCAGACGAAAGGCAGGGGGCGAGTATTTATCGAACTTTTCCGAAAGGTCGCGAACCGCGGCATCTCCACGGGCTTCGATGTCACTGAGAATGGCTTCGACAGATGCTCGAACTGCGGCGTCATCTTCTGACCGTGCATCGTCGGACTTGCTGTTTTTCAGGTAGGTGACGGTCATTTTCTCTTCCTTGCAAACTCTGTGGGTCTTGTCCGGCGGGATCGCTGTCATCAATCCGCAAGACAGTTGGATTTCTTGAAGGCTAAAAGCCGCCCCAGAACACCGTCCCGCCAGGCCCGCCGTTCGGCCAGCGCATCCACCGGAAGGGCGGCGCGACGTTCTGCAGTGGCCTTTGCTACCACCGCATCGGGCCACGGTCCGGGCGGAGGCGTCCGCACCATTCCGGCGTAAAGCCCGCGCAAGCGGGTGGCGTAATCCTCGATCCCGCCAGGAGCGTTCAGGTCAATCGTCTCGAACGGCCCCATGAAGGACCAGCGCAGACCAAGACCATAGGCTATGGTGGCGTCAATATCCGCAAGGCTGGCGATGCCGTCCTCATAGAGTGCCCAAGCCTCGTTCAGCAGAACACCCTGCAAGCGGTTCAGGACAAAACCGTCAATTTCGCGCGTCAGGCGCACAGGCACCTGTTTCACCGTCTTCATGAGGTCGGCCACCAGATCCACCGCTGCGGGCGATGTCCAAGGTGCGGGAACCAGTTCCACAACCGGAACCAGATGGGGCGGATTGACGGGGTGCGCTATCAGGAACCGTTCGCGATTGGCACAGTCTGCGGTGAATTTCGACGCCGGTATCCCCGATGATGACGACCCCACCACCGCATCTGCATCCATCAACGCGTCGATCGCAAGGCTGACCTCCGTCTTGGCCGCAACGGTTTCATAGACCGACTCCTGCACGTAGAACGCGCCAGCCAAAGCTGCCTGCAATGTATCATGCAGGGTGATCCGGGCGACGATCTCATCTGGCGCATCCACCAATCCCGCGTGGGTCAACTCGGCAAGGCTCTGTCGCGCCCATGGCACAACCCCCGCCCGAATGTCGGGCGAAGGGTCATAGACTGCAACGTGATACCCCGCGCGCGCAAAAACCAGCGCCCAGCCCGAGCCGACCAGCCCTGCTCCGACAATGGCAACCGGACGCTGATCGGTCATCAGGCCACCTTCGAGTTCTCGCCATCGGCGAGGCAGATTTCGGTGACACGCAGGCCATCCTTGCTGATACGCGACGGGAAGGCATCTCGCAGGCCCTCCTCATGGATCGGGATCACGCGGCGCGCCTCATAACCGACCTGCGACATCATCTCTTCGGTCGCAAGAATCAGGTTGGTCTGGCTGCCAACGGCCAGGCCAACCGGGGTGTACATCGTATCGACGTCCACCACCGCACCGGAGCTTTTCAGGTTGTCGAACTGGTAGACAAGATCACCGGCCAACACCCATGCGTCCTGCGATTGCTTTTGCCCATCATTGCGGACGGTCACCCACATCGAACCCCATGTGTGGCTGTCCGGTGCCGAATGCAGGTCGATGCCGGGAAGTACATCCTCCATCGCACCGTCAACTGTGACCAACCGCTTTTCTGCCGCAAGTCCCACGCCGCGAACGATGTCACCTGGATCAACGGCCACCATCATCCACCGCATCCGATCTGGCAGCGACATCGCCCAGACCCATTTCGAAATCTCGCGTTCCTGGATGTAGAACTTCGCCTTGGGGAAATCCTCCACGTTGCCGAAATGGTCAAAATGGGCGTGACTGATGAAACAGGTATCCACATCCGCCGGCGAAAGGCCGATCTCGGCCAGAACCGCCTTCGGATCACGCCAGTTTTCCACACCGAACCGGTCGCCCAGCACCTTGCCATAGGCCTTGTCGTTATAGCCGACATCCACCATCGCCACATGATCGCGACCCTTGATCACCACATAGCAGTAAGGAAGCTTCACATAACCCTGATTATGGGCGCCATACAGGACGCCACTTTTGTGGTATTTGCTGACATAGCAGTATTCCAGCACCCAGATCGAATAGTCCGCCATCGTATCCTCCCTCCGTGTTCTTCGTCCTGCGCGGTCAATGCGCGCAGGCACAGCAAGCATGTGTGAAATCAACCATCTGCAGTCCTGCCTTCGGGGCGCTTGCAGCCTCCAGATGGGCATAGGCGCGCTTGATCTGCACCGTCATCAGGTCAAGCTGTGCGTCCATGTCAGACCCTCTGCGCAGATCGCGTGCGGCAGCGATGACATGACCGCTGAAGACATGCGCCCCGTTCAGTTGCGCCTTGTGGCGCTGCAACCCGGCCGGGGGGAACAGCGCGGCCAGCCTCTGCCCCGCCTCATTCCAACGGGCGCGGCATTGCGCCATTTCCGGCAAGTCGCCCATTTCTGTTTTGTTTGTCAGCCGCGCAAGGATCAACAGCCCCGATAGCTGCCCGATCACGCGGCGCAGGTCTTCGTAAATCGTACGACAAGCCCCTGCATAAGCGGCCACAGCATCAGACCCTAGCGTGCGGCCAAGCTCTTCGGGGTCGGGCACGGCTTCGGGAAGGGGACCATCCAGCGACAACAGACAGTCAGGCTTGTGCGTGGCTGCCAGACGCGTGAACAGGTCGGGTTCGGTCATTTCCCCTCTCCTTTTCGGCGATCCTGCACGGTACTTCGTTCAACCAGCGGACCTGGCGGAATGCGAAGGATCCGTTGCGGTATCTGTCGCTCGGCGGCAAGTTCACGCGCCAAGAGCACCGTCGCGGCCATCATCTCGTCCAAAGGTTGGGCGACAGTGGTCAACCGGTGCGACGGCCACCCTGCCATGGCGATGTCGTCATAGCCGATCACCGAAACATCTTTGGGAACGTGGATCCCAAGCCCTTCCTGCAAGGCTTCGATGAAACCGATCGCGACAATATCATTGGCGCACAATACGCCCTCTGGGCGGCGTGGTAGATCGTTCAGACGCAGTCCTACGGCATAGCCTGCTTCATAGGAAAAGATGCCCGCATCTATCACTTGCGGCGGAGCAAGTCCCCGCTCCACGGCGCGGTCGCAAAACCCGCGTTGCCGTTCCACATTGGTGGATGCGCCAGGGAATGCGGAAACATAAGCCAATTCCCGATGCCCAAGGTCGATCAGATGATCCGCAGCGATTCGTCCGCCTTCGACGTTGTCACAAGAAACGCCATAGCCAAGGCCGTCGGCTGACAGACGGTTGAAAAAGATGACAGGCGCCCCCGCCGCTTCGCATTTCTCGCGCGCGCGCGAGTCCAGATTGGTTGCCAATACGATCATCAGATCGGGCTGATAGGTCAGCAGCAGTTCGACTGCCTCGTCGATCTTTTCGGGCTCTTCGGCGGCCGCCAACATCAGATTGACCCCGGCCTGCTGCAACAGGGCTGTCAGCCGGGTCATGACCTCGGGATAGAACGGGTTGGTAAGGCCGGAAACCACCATCCCGGCAATCTTGGTTTTCTTTGTGATCAGACTTTGGGCAAAAGGATTGGGCCGATAACCGATCTTTGCTGCATGGTCCAACACCACCTTGCGCGTCTCAACCGCGATTACCGCATCGGGGTAGAATGCACGCGACACGGTGGAAACGGACATTCCCAGATCACGCGCAAGGTCCTTGACCGTGACGCGATTTCTTGAACCCGGCTTGATCTGATCCATCTTGGCGTACTCCAACGGAATAAGAGGCTCCATCCTCATATCCGCGATTTTGCACAACGGCTGTCCATCACAATCCATGCGCGGCGAAGGGGCTGCCCGACTGTCAATCTGACAGCCGGGCAGCCCTGTTTGGTGGGTTACGGCTGAACCGTCGCTTCAACCTTGGTCAGCTTGTACAGATCCGGTGCTGCCTCGCACGGGTCGCAGTTGATGCCCGGCTCGTTATTGGCGGTCACCACCACATCTGCAGGCAGCGGCTGGATCGTGGCACCCGGAACCGGCGTCCCGTTCAACGCGGACTCGACGTTGATTTCGGGCAGCAGCACAGGGTTCAGCACCTCACTCACGAAAGAAGACGGCACCTTGCTTTCGGGGAACACGTTGCACCCGTCGGTATAGCTGTCGCCTTCACAGATCTTCACCTCGGCCGCAGGCACCCAGGGCAGCGGGTATTCGATGTTCTGCGGTTCAAGTTCGCGCTGACCGGTCAAGATTTCCATCGCCAGTTTGAACGCATAGCCCGACTGTGCCGGACCCGATCCCGAAGACACCCCCCGCAGACCCTTGGCCTGCATTTCCGGATCGGCAAGCGCACGGCGGAAGCCGGCCGAGTTCTCGCCCGTCATCGGCACCAGAGGGCGGCCCGCATCCAGAAGCGCCTGAATGACACCATATTCCCCAGCCTGGGCCCAGACACCATCAACCTGCGGATGGGCGGCCAGCGCCTTTGCGGTTTCCTGCTGGGTCGTCCGGTCATCCCAGAAGGAATAGTATTCTGCCACGATCTCGATGCCCGGATACTTGCTGAACACGCTCATCGCGCCATCCGTATGCCGCTGATCGACCGAGTTGCCGGGAACGCCGCGCGACAGGAAGATCTTGCCCTTGCCACCCAGTTCATTCACCAGCGCCTGCGCCGTATTCTCGCCGAAACCCGCCGACAGGAAGCTGACGTTATAGGCGCAATCTTCGGTCACTGTGCCGTCATACATGAAGAACAGCACACCCTCATCGCACCCGCGACGGATGGTGCGGTTCAGCGCGGTGGACGAAATCGGAAAGCTGATGATCGCATCAGCCCCATCGTCGATCATGCTCTCATAGGCCGCGATCTGCGCCTGTGGGTCAGTGCCCGAGATGTTCTCGATCAGTTCGACCTGCGTGTCATAGGGCGGGGTCGCAGCCAGCGCCTTGACGATATTCGCAGCCTCGGACTGCCATGCGTTGCCGGAATAGCTGAGGCTCAGATAGATTTTGAACTTTTCGCCATCCTGCGCCTGCGCCTGCGCGGCCCAGGTCAGGCTTGCCGCAGCAAGGGCTGCGGTCGCGACTGATGTCTTCATGCGGTTGATGTTCATCGTGGTCTCCTCCTCCGTGATGATCGTCTTGTGTCGTTCTGGTCAGCGCCAAAGATTGCGCAGTTTTTGAAAAAGCTCTTCGCGCAGCAGAAGAAGTGCGAAGAGTACGATCGAACCTTCGATGACCGTCCGAAGGCCAAACTCCATGCCAAGAGCCGAAATGATCGTGCCCAGTGTTGTCAGCAGAATCGCGCCGCCAACGGTGCCAAGGTTGGTGCCGCGCCCACCCAGAATGGACGACCCGCCAATCACCACTGCCGCGATGGATGGCAAAAGGTAGTCATCCCCCATGCGAAGAGTGGCGCCGCTCGAATAGCCCACCAGCGCAATGCCCACGAAACCGGCGCACATGGCGCTGATGACATAGGGCAGGATCTGCATCATGGTGACCGGCACCCCTGCAATGCGGGCCGCGTCCAGATTGGTTCCAATGGCGTAAAGGTATCGGCCATAAATCGACCGGCTTTGAAACAGCCAGCCCATGGCGACAAAGGCCACCAGCACGATCACCGGCGTCGGCAGACCCAGCAGTTCGGTTTTCATCAATGCGACCGCTGCCGTAGGCGCTGCCCCGCGCGGTGTGCCGTTGGTGTATCCCAGCAGGGCCGAGGCGACGATGATCGACATGGCCATCGTCATGATGAACGGCGGCACTTTCAACCAGACCACACCGATCCCGGACATCAGACCGACAAGTCCACAGATCATCAGAACCACCGGCAGCAAATACCAGGCATTCGGGTCATTCGCGCCCACCCAGCTTGTCGCCAGAATGCCGCCAAGCGTGATCGTGGCGGGCAGCGAAAGATCCAGCCCACCGGACAGAATCACCAGGCCCTGACCGTAAGACAGGACGACCAGAAAGAAGCCCAGCACAAGAACGGTTTCCACCTGTGTCCAAGATCCCAGCGCCGGACTGACCAGACGCGCGCTCAAAAGCAGCAGCACGCACAGCACGGCGACTGATACCGCACTGATCGTATCGCGGCTTATCTTCGCGCTGGTCCTGGTGTCACCTGCTTGGGTAAAGGGTGTCGGTTCAGGGGTTTGCGTCATTTCACCTCTCCCAACCGCGTGAGAAGGCCGCTGAACACCACGGCGCAAATCAACGCGACGCCCTGAAACATGCCAGTGTAAAATGACGAAATCCCGAACGAGAACAGCACCTTCTGCAAAAGCATCAACACCGCGGCCCCCATCACTGCGGCAAACAACCCACCCTTCCCACCAGAAAGTGAGGTGCCCCCCAAGGCCACCGCCGCGAAGGACAGCATCAGAAGTGGCGTGCCCGCAGTTGGGTTGCCGGTCGCGGTCTGCGCGCTCAACATGAACCCGGCCAGCCCATAGATTGCCCCCGCTATGACAAAGGTCAGGAACCGCACACGCCGGGTGTTGATCCCGGATAGCGCAGCAGAATGCTCATCCGCCCCGATCGCATACAGCGACAGGCCGAAATTGCTGCGCCGAAGCAAAAGCCAAGTCCCGATCACAAGCGCGACCACCAGGCCCGACACCGGGATCACGCCTGCCAGACGGCCAGTCATCTCATCCGCGATCCAGTTCGCCACGGATCCGCCGGGTGCTTTCAGAATGACAAGGGCAATCCCCTGACAGATGATCATCGTCGCCAGCGTCGCGGCAATGGATTGCAGCCGCAGCACTGCCACCAGTACGCCATTCACGGCGCCGACGGTCAGCCCAATAGCCATGCACAGCAAAGCCGACATAAGGGCACCGCCCGGTCCCTCCAACGGATAGACGGCAAGCGTCACGTTGCAGATGGAAATCACCCCTGCGACCGAAAGATCAAAGCCGCGACTGATCACGACAAGCGCCTGCCCCGCCGCAGCCAAGGCAAGCGGGGCCGTGTTGTTCATCAGCGACGCAAATGACGACGCCGATAGGGCCCTTGGTTGCTGATAGGCGTAGAAGGCATAGAGGATCAGATAAATCCCGACGATCAGGGCAGCACCGCGCGTTGACTTGATCAACAGGGTTTTCCACGCCGGCACGGTTTGAACTTCGAACTGGGCCAACGCCATCAGTGATGACCCCCGGCATGGCCATGAATGGCCGCAACCAACGCCTGTTCGGCAATGGCGTCACCCTCAAAGGCCTGGAAAACCCGCCCGTCATAAAGCGCAAGGCAGCGATCTGCGAGTTGAACCACCTCGGGCAATTCCGAGGAATAAAAGATCACCGATCCCCCCTGTTCGGCAAAGGCGCGAATGGCGGCATAGATGGACTGCTTGGTCCCGACATCGACGCCACGTGTCGGGTCGAACAGCAACAGTGTCTTTGCCCCGGTCGCCAAGGTGCGGGCGACAAGGGCCTTTTGCTGATTGCCGCCGGAAAGATCACCGATCGCAAAATCAAGATAGCGCGGGCTCATGTCGACTTTGGTCGCCGACGGTCCAGCCGCGCGCAGCTCGGCCTGCGGAGTGATCATCGCGGCATAGGCCGCGCCAGGTAGAACGGGCAGCACCACATTCGTTGCGGCGGTGAGACCGGCAAGGATACCTTCCGTCTTGCGTTCCTCTGGCAGGTAGGCGATGCCGCTCGCTGCCCGCAATGCCTGACGCGGGCTGCTCAGGGTGGTGGGGAGTCCGTCAATCTGCACGGCACCGCGCTCTGGCACGGTCAGCCCTGCAAGCATCCGGAACAGGCCACGCTGCCCCTGCCCTTCCAAGGCCGCGATACCCAGAACTTCGCCGGGGCGCAGCTCGAATGAAATATCCTTCAGCCCGTGCCCGCTCAGCCCCTTGACCGAAAGGCGCGGCGCCGCATCGCTTAGACGCGAGGCCGCACGATTGCGGGCCGTGTGGTCCACCCGGCGCCCCACCATCATTTCAAAGATATCGTCATCCGATGCTTCCGCCAGCCCGACAGATGCGATAGACCGTCCGTTTCGCAGAACCGTGGCGTCAGAACAAATTTCGCGCACCTCGGCCAATCGGTGCGAAATATAAAGCACCGCAACATTCCGTGCCGTCATCATCCTGATGCGGTCAAACAGCCAGTCGGTTTCCGCCAAGGCTGCAGTGGGTTCATCCAGAATCAACAGCGATGAGGCGTTTTCCATCGCGCGAACAATCTCGATCCGTTGCCGTTCGGCCAAAGGCAAAAGCGCGACCTGCGTCGCAGGATCAATCCGCTGCAGGCCGTGGCGGGCAAGGATGTCGCTGCCCATCTCCAAAACACGCCGGAATGAGACCAGCCCGAGCGGCCCTCGGGGCATATCGGGCAGCAGCAGATTTTGCGCCACCGTCAGGTTCGGAACCAGGCTCAGTTCCTGAAAGGCTGTCGCCACGCCATAGCTTCGCGCCTCGATCAAGGTCTGTGGCGCATAGTAAGAGCCGTTCAGTTCAAGGGTTCCCGCATCCGGGCGAACCGCCCCTGTCAGGATACGAACAAGCGTCGACTTCCCCGCGCCATTTTCGCCCAGAAGAGCATGGACTTTGCCCGCAGCAAGCGAAATGTCGGCATGCTCCAGCGCCACCGTCGCGCCATAGGCCTTACGCAGGCCTTCGGCCAAAAGGGCGACAGAATGCGCTTCGCCGACTGCTCGCGCAGCGTCGTGCCTCGCACCTAACATTGTGGTCTCCTCCCATGCACTCAGGGTCGGTTCGCTTATGAGAACGTTCCCTGAGAACGTTCCCAAAAGTGCATATCTAACCTGACCCGTCAACATCTTTCTCGTACAACACGCCCTCGATTGGCGTGTCGGAAGATTCCTTTGCAAGATCAGAAGTCTGGCCAGCGCTGGTTTCCTACCCAACCAAAGGCCGAAACACTGGCCCCCAATCCAAGGTTCCCAGTGCTGGGTGACACCTCAAAAAACAGCCGCCCGGTCAGGCGAGATTGAATCGCTTTCGCAGGTCACCCACCTGTTCGGGGGTCAGCGTCCGCAAGGCATGGTTTTGCAGCATCAGGAACAGCTTTGCGGTTTCTTCCAGTTCTTCCGTCGCATATTGTGCATTGGCCAACGACGTGCCCGCGACCACCGGCCCGTGATTGGCCAGAAGCACGGCATGATGCTGGCTGGCCAAGGCCCGTACGGCATGGGCAAGGTCGGCATCCCCAGGCGCGAAATAGGGCACCAGAGGCAACCGCCCGACCCGCATCACATAATAGGCGGTCAGGGCCGGCAGCACATCATTCGGGTCCACATCGCGCAAGATGCTGACAGCCGTTGCATGGCTGGAATGGAGATGCACGACAGCCGCCGCATCGGCCCGCTCGCCATACATTGAAAAATGCAGGAACGCCTCTTTGGTCGGGGCATCCCCGGAAATCAGCCGCCCATCAGCGTCAAACCGCGAAAGGCGCGTCGGCTCCAGTGCACCAAGCGAGGCATTGGTGGGTGTCATGAGCCAACCACCATCTGGCAACCGCACCGATATATTGCCGCTTGATCCTGCAGTGAGACCCCGGTCGAAAAGGGACGCACCGACACGACATATTTCGTCTCGCGCTCTAGTTTCGTCAGACATTGGCAGGCTCCAGCAGGGACCACGCGGTCAGGAAAAAATCCGGCCCGCCGAAATTGCCGGATTTCAACGCCAGGGCGATATCAGGACCGCCAACGCTGCGCGTCCACGGCACCCCTGCAGCAATTTCCGGTCCGATTTCCAACATCGTGACCCCGAGCGCAGCCACGACTGCACCGGAAGTCTCGCCCCCCGCCACGATGAATCTGCAAAACCCGTGGGCCAACAGCCCCTGTGCAACATCGGCCAGGGCGTTTTCCACGATGCGGCCGGATTCGTGCTGGCCCAAACTTGCCTGCACCAAGGCGAGCACCTCGGGATCCGCACTGGAATACAGGACGGGAATGCTGTTCTCCGGCTGCGCAATGATCCAGTCGGTCAGATCCTTGACCGACTGCCTCCCTTCGGCCAATGCCGACACATCAAGCGCCATCGCAGGCAGGCCCGCCGCCTTGGCCGCTGCGATCTGCCCACGTGTCGCCGATGAACACGATCCCGCCAGAACAACCGACCGCCCAGCGCGGGCAACCATGCTGCGCGGGGCGGGCCGGGGCACGACCTTGCCCGACGCTGTAAAGTTTGCGGCAAGGCCCATGGCTATGCCAGAGCCACCAGTCACGAGCGGCATGTCCGCGCAAGCCGCCGCGATCACATGCAGATCCTCGTTTTCCAGAGTGTCGACGATAAGGATGCGCTTGCCGTCTGCCCGCTCTTTGGCAAAGTGGGTGCGAATGGCTGCCGCGCCCTTCCGGATCACGCCGATCGGGACAAGGCCGATGGGAAGGTCGGTTTGACGTCCCAGCACCCGGACCAGATTTGCATCATGCATCGGGTTCAAGGGATGGTCCTTGAGCGGGCTGTCGGACAACAACAGGTCACCGACAAAAAGATGGCCCCGATAGGTGGTCCGCCCCGCCTCGGGAAAGGACGGGCAGGCAATCGTCAGGTCGCCTCCCATGACATGCATCAGCGCCTCCGCGACAGGCCCGATGTTTCCGTCGTCCGTGCTGTCAAAGGTCGAACAATACTTGAACAAGACCTGCTCCGCCCCTGCGGCCCGCAAGGCTTGTGCCGCTGCCACCGATTGCTCGACCGCTCGCTCGGCCGGAATAGAACGCGACTTCAGCGCGATCACCACCGCATCGGCATCGGGAAATGGACCGCTGGGCAGGCCCATGATCTGCACCGTCCTGAGCCCGCCGCGCGACAGCATGAGGCATAGATCCGTCGCACCGGTGATGTCATCTGCTACTGCGCCCAACCGCATTGGCGTTCCTTTCTATAGGGCATCCACGCCCCCGTTTTACACAGCCGGAACGGCCTGTCCGGGCCATGCCAACCGGCAGAGGAAAGGCTTGCGTTCGACGCCAATCCTGCGCTAACCAGCTTATGGGAACGTTACCACTCGCCGAAAGTCAAGGTGAACGCACTTTTTCTGCGCGCTTTGCCCATCACACCAAACTGCAAAGGCCACGCGCATGACCACCCCAACACCCCTGAAGGTTTGCGTGATCGGCCTTGGTTCCATGGGATTTGGAATGGCCGCATCACTGCTGCGCGGCGGTTTTTCGGTGACAGGGTTCGACGTGAACCCCGATACCATGTCCAGCCTCGCCGAAAAGGGTGGGCAAACTGCGGCAAGTCCGGCCGAAGCAGCCGACAATGCCGATGTCGTCCTCTGTGTCGTGGTTAACGCGACGCAGACAGAGTCGGTGCTGTTCGGTCCTCAGGGCGCGGCTGCCACGGCAGCCAAGGGCGCCGTTCTGATGTCTTGCGCCACCATGTCGCCCGACGCGGCGCATGATTTCGCGGCCCGTGCGGCGGCGTTGGATCTGGGCTATCTCGACGCTCCCATCAGCGGCGGCGCGGTCCGTGCGGCTGCGGGCGACCTCACGGTCATGGCATCGGGTTCTCCAACGGCCTTCCTGCGGGCCCGCCCGGTTCTGGATTGCATCGCCGCCAAGGTCTATGAACTTGGCCCCGATGCGGGCACAGGGGCCGCCTTCAAGATCGTCAATCAATTGCTTGCGGGCGTCCATATCGCCGCTGCCTGCGAAGCGATTACCTTTGCAAAGGCGATGAACCTGGACATCGCGAGGGTTTACGAGGTGATCACCGCATCCGCCGGCAATTCATGGATGTTTGAAAACCGTGTGCCCCACATCCTTGAAGGCGATTACGCGCCCAAAAGCGCAGTCGACATCTTCACCAAGGATCTCGGGATCGTGTCGGATATCGGGCGCGGATTGAAATTCCCCACTCCGATCGCGTCGATGGCCCTGCAGATGTTCGTGATGACCGCCGCTGCAGGAATGGGGCGCGATGATGATGCGTCCGTCGCGCGCATGATTGCCACGCTGGCGGGGCTGGACTTGCCCGGCTTGCCCGCAAAGGACGCATGATCCATGCCACGCTTTGCCGCCAATCTGACGATGATGTTCAACGAAGTACCCTTTCTTGATCGCTTCGCTGCGGCCGCACAGGCCGGGTTCGATGCGGTGGAGTATCTCTTTCCCTATGATCATGAACCGAGCGAGGTCGCAGAGGCCCTTTCCAAGAATGGCTTGACGCAAGCCTTGTTCAACCTTCCACCGGGCGATTGGGCCGCCGGGGAACGCGGTCTTGCCGCCCTGCCAGGCCGGGGCGCAGATTTTCGCTCCTCCGTTGCCACGGCACTGCTTTATGCTCAGGCCACCGGTGTGCGTCGCCTGCACATGATGGCGGGCCTTGCGGACAGGTCGGATCCCGGCGCCGCCACCGCCTATCGGCAGGCCTTGTCCTATGCCTGCGAACATGCCGGGCAAGCCGGGTTGGATATCGTGATCGAGCCGATCAACAAACGCGATATGCCGGGCTATTACCTGAACGACTTCAACCAAGCGGCCGATCTCATCGCCGAACTGAGCCTGCCGAACCTCAAACTGCAATTCGACATTTACCACCGTCAGATCTTGCATGGCGATGTTACGATGGGCTTGCGACAGATGATGCCGATCATTGGCCACATCCAGATAGCCGCAGTGCCTCTCCGTCACGAACCGTGCAGCGGCGAATTGGATGATAGGCGCATCCTGCGCGAACTGGACGCTTTGGGCTACGATGGCTTTGTCGGGTGCGAGTATCGCCCCGCCGGATCGACATCTTCGGGACTGGGCTGGCTGTCAAGTTGGCGCGACTGACGTCGATTCCGAAAATTGTGCAGAACTCCGGTGTGCTTGGTCAGACCATAATTGGCTTGCCAAAGGTTTCGTAAACACGACGACACGACCGTTTTAAGGCAACGGAGGATAGCCATGACGGACAGTACGTTCAGCCCAGTGTTCAAGGATATGCCGTTCAGACTGGTGATCAACTGCGGAAATGGCGGCAATGCATTCCAGAAAATCCAAATTCAAATGAGGCCGCTGTGACGCATCCAGTTCTCGCCATAACACTTGGCGATCCGGCAGGCATCGGACCCGAAATAGCACTCAAGGCAGTTGCCCAAATGAAGGGCCGGCTCGCCGCAAAGGAACTGGCGCTGCTTCTCGTTGGTGATCCAGGAGTGCTCGCCCGTGCCGGGGCCGCACTCGACCTGGTCCCTCCGCCAGTCATAGCAGAGGCTGACATCCCTGGCCTTGCCGGTGCTGCTGTTCTATCCACACCGCCGCCCGGCTCCGAAATCCGGTGGGGCGAGTTGAGCGCTGCAGCCGGAGAACAGGCCTATCAGGCCGTGGCCATTGCAACGCGTATGGCGCTGGAAGGCCAGATCACAGGCATCGTGACCGCACCGCTGAACAAGGAAGCATTGCATCTTGCTGGCCATGATTTCGCTGGCCACACCGAACTTCTTGCCTCCCTGACAGGAATGACTGGCAGTGTGATGATGCTGGCACACGGACCGTTCCGCGTAAGCCACGTCACGACGCATTGCGCTCTGGAGGAAGTACCAGGCAA
The DNA here is from genome assembly GCA_958439195.1 of uncultured Paracoccaceae bacterium. Classification (GTDB taxonomy): domain Bacteria; phylum Pseudomonadota; class Alphaproteobacteria; order Rhodobacterales; family Rhodobacteraceae; genus Paragemmobacter. Next base: position 493,636 of record OY288160.1, on the reverse strand, counting down.
GGCGACGGCGCAAAGAATTGCCCGCGTGATTGACCTGACGCTGGCAACTCTGCGCAAGATGGGCATTGATCACCCGCGCATTGCAGTGGCGGCTCTCAATCCTCACGCGGGCGAGGGCGGCATCTTCGGCCGCCACGACATTGACGTAACGGAACCGCTGGTCAAACAGTATGTCGCACAGGGCGAACGCGTGGCTGGGCCGGTCCCGGGCGACACTGTATTCGTCAAACTCCGCGCGGGCGATTACGACGCGGTTGTCGCCATGTATCACGATCAAGGGCATATCCCTGTGAAACTGCTGGGTTTCTCAGTGGATCCAGCAACCGGGCGTTGGCTAGCGCTCAGCGGCGTGAATGTGACCTTGGGACTTCCAGTCATCCGAACGTCCGTCGATCACGGGACGGCCTTCGACATCGCCGGCCAGGGCATCGCAGACGCGACCAGCCTGATCGAGGCGATAGATTATGCCTTGCAACTTGCCGCCCCCAAAGGCACCTCCGCTACAGATGGGGTGGTTTTCTGATTTCAGCGAAATGTGGCAGTGTCAGAAGAACTTGTGAGCTTCTACCCGATCCTTGAACAGGTGCCGACCCGTTTCAACCGGTCAGTCCAGGCAAATCGGCAGATAGGAGATGGCGGCACACCAGACCCGATTGGGTAGTTCCACCCGCACCCCGCATAGTAGGCAGTGCTTGGTCTTGTGCCCCTGCCCCAGCTTCCGACCATCTGACGTTGAGACGCCGAGTAAGGCACACATACCTTCTGCGCCGAACGACCTAATGCTAAAGGCCGCAAGCTGCAGGGAAAGTAAACTGCCGGACGTCGCCGCCATCTTCAGCAGCCTTCTAGGGACGCGGAACTAGTGGGCAAGGTCTTCACGATCTCGTTGACTCAACATTCTAACTGGTACATTGTTCCGACCAGTAGTGCAGAAATTGTTCCCCGACGAAACGCTATAGAAAGGCTGGCGATGGATGCAATGACGCTTTTGTTTGAGGCTGCATCTGGCGCGGTTCAAGTGTCGCGCCGGCCCATGAAGAACACGATCGCCGAAAAGCTGGCCACCCTGATCGCCTCAGGCGCGATATCTGTTGGAGATGAGCTTCCCTCTGAACGTGACCTTGCGTCTGCCATGCGCGTTAGTCGCGAAACCATCCGTGGTGCGCTGCTGATACTGTCGACACGGGGGATCCTGTCGGTCGTTCAGGGTGCGCGGACGATGGTGATTTCCGCCAACGTTGGCGAACTGGCTTTGGCGGAGATGCCGTATAGGGATGTGAAAGCCTACAGTTTGGAGGATGTGCACGGGACGCGTTTGGTCGTGGAGGAGGCTTTAGCGCGACGGGCGGCAGAGCTGATCGATGCGGCGTCCTTGAAACGGTTGCAAGATCTCATCGCGGCGCAGGAGGCGGCCAAGGAAGACCCGTTAAGTTTCCTCATATCGGACCGTGAATTTCACACTGTGATCTATTCCGCGGGGGCCAACCGGGTCCTCGCCGACGTCGCGACCACGCTCTACGCTTACCTGATGGATCATCGCCGCCGGGTCGTGGCGCGCCCCGGAGCGATCGACGTGAGCATCTCGGACCATCGCGCGATCTTCGACGCGTTGGTGTTGCGTGACGGAAATGCTGCCGCAGCAGCCTTCAAGGTTCACGAGCGGCGCATCTACGAGACGACCCACCAGATCATGTCCAGAGAGGGCCTGGTGGGACAGAGCATAAACAGAGGAGGAAGAAACTTATGATTACTCGCAGAACATTAGCCGCAGTGGCAGCATCCAGCGCTATGGCCCTGACCTTGGGCCTTGGCGCACCCGTGCTGGCGCAAGACAAGGGGGAACTGGTCTACATAACGCCCGGCCTCGACCTTGCCTTCTGGCGGTATGTTTCCGAAGGCGTGAAATCGGTGGCAGAGGCGCAGGGCTACGGCTTTGCAGCTCTCGACAGCACCAACGACCCGCAGACGCAGCTCCAGAATGCGCAGGACGCCATCGCACGTGGTGTCGCGGGCATCATCATGTCGCCGACCGACAGCAGCACAGCCCCCGCCGTCCTGTCGCTGGCGGCGGACGCGGGGATCCCAGTCGTAATCGCGGACATCGGCACGGATTCGGGTGAATACGTATCTGTCATTGGCTCGAACAACTACGAGGGAGCGTCTGGGGTTGGCGAGGCATTGGCCGAGGCGATGAAGGCGGCGGGCAAGGAAGGCGGCAGCATCGGTATTGTCGGCATCAGCCAGGCACGCCTGAATGGGCAGGCCCGCACGAAAGGCTTCAAGGACGCCGTCACTGCGGCAGGCATTACCGGCGACGCCGGGTTGCAGCAGATGCAGTCCTACACCGCCGACGAGACGTTCAAGTTCACGCAGGATATGATCACGGCGAACCCGAACATGACGGGCATGTTCGTCCAGACGGACGGCCCGACGTTGGGTGCATTGCGCGCGATCAAGGCCGCGCGGATGGACGGCGAGGTCCTCGTTGGAGCCTTTGATGGCATCCCCGAATTTGTCCCCCTGCTTCAGTCCGGCGAACTGGTCGTGTCGGGTATGCAGCAGCCCTATCTGATGGGGGTGCGCTCTGCGGAAGCCATGGTTGAACATCTTAATGGCGGCACCCCGGAGAAGGAAATCACGGTTCCGATCTTGATTGTCACATCCAGCAATATCGAGGAGATGCTGCCGACGATCCGGGAGACCGTCTTCGCGAACGAGATGCAGTAAACCCACTTGATGCCAGGGTGACCACGGTCACCCTGGCACTTTTTCCATATCCAGATGAACACGCTCAAGTCCCAGACCCGCACCGAACCATTGCTTACCGCTCGCGGCGTGTCCAAGGCGTTCGGCAAGACTCAGGCTCTGACCGACGCCGCGCTGACACTGCGGCCGGGTGAAGTCGTGGGCTTGCTGGGTGCAAATGGAGCGGGAAAGTCCACGCTTTCAAGAATCATTTCCGGACATATCCAGCCCTCGGGGGGCGACATCACTCTGAACGGCGCTCCTTTGGTCCTGACATCGACGCGCAATGCATTGCAGCAGGGAATCGCGCTGGTCGCACAGGAGACATCGCTGGCTCCTGATCTGACAGTTCTGGAGAACATTTTTCTTCCCGATCTCGCAACACCAGGGCGCCTGTCCTTCAAGGCGATGCGCAGCAAGGCCAGCACGCTGCTTTCCGGTCTCGGCCACGAACACGTCTTGCCCTTGGATGCGGAAGTGAGGCTCTTGTCCGCCGCGCAGAGGCAGCTGGTGGAAATCGCCAAAGCGCTGGCGCTGGATGCTAGGCTGGTGATCTTCGACGAGCCGACGGCATCTTTGTCTGCCACAGAGGTCAGCCGCCTGTTCGATATCATGGCGCGCTTGCGCGACGGCGGCCGCGCTTTGGCCTTCGTGTCGCACCGGCTGGAGGAGGTTTTCGCCATCACGGATCGCGTGACAATCCTGCGCGAGGGGCAGTCGGTTGTCGAAGATGTGGAGACATCAAGCCTAACGCAAGGCGATGTTATCCAGCATATGGTCGGTCGGGACATCGGTGCAATCTATTCGGCCCGCAGCGCGTCGCGTCCCAAGACGAACGAGGTGGTGTTTGAGGTTCGCCATCTCAAGTCAGCGCCTTGGGTGCGGGATGTAAGCTTTGCTGTCCACAAGGGCGAGATTCTGGGCCTCGGCGGTTTAGTCGGGGCCGGTCGGTCGGAAGCCGCCGAAGCCATCTGGGGCCTCCGACCGCATCAGGATGGTGAGATCCTTGTGCGGGGAAGACCCGTCACGTTCCGCAAACCCGCCGACGCCGTTCGCGCAGGTCTGGGGTTCGTGGCCGAAGACAGGCGCGCACAGAACATCGTCCCCGATATGTCGGTGCGCGAGAACCTGTTGCTGGCGCATCTGGGCCTGCATCGCGGCTTCGGTCGTGGCTATGGCAAGTGCACAACACGCATCGCGGAATTGATCAAGGACTTGGGATTGCCGGCGGATCGGTTGGACTCGAGTCTCCTCAACTTCTCTGGCGGCATGCAGCAAAAGATCATCATAGCCCGCTGGTTGCTAACCGACCCAGAGGTCTTGATCCTCGACGAGCCAACCAAAGGAGTGGACATAGGAACGCGCTCGTCCATCTATCGAATCCTTCAGGGCGCCGCTGATGCCGGCATGGCCGTTATCGTGATTTCATCCGACTTCGAGGAATTGTTGGGGCTAGCAGAGCGGATCGTGGTCGTTAGTGACGGCTACACGATCGCGGACCTTCCGGCCGCGCGCCTTACAGAGGAAAAGCTGACGCTGTTGGCGGCGCCGCGAACCTCGACTGCGCGCAATCAGGCCCTCCTTAAAGCCTTCGCGCAGGAGTTTGAAGCCGATGCATTCTGGACGCTTCTGGACCGAGATGATCTGATTTGTCTTGCTCAGGCGGGCCGGACTTTGGCCGGTCTCGCGCCTGGCGAGGCGTTGCGGTTTGACGAGACACGTATCCCGATCGCTTTAGCCGCACGGCGCAATGAATTCGTCAAGGAGAGCGACGACACTCACCAGACCATGCTGGTCCAGATGACGGACAAACGTGGACACGACCTTGGATGGATCGGAGTTACTTTGGCAGGCAATGCATCGGCGCCGTCGCCAGATGAGATAGAGGCGCGGGTGCAGGCCCTCCTGCGCGCCGGAGAGGAGGACAAATGACCGACGCAGCAGCTTCCCGTGGACCAGGATCCATATTCAAGATCTTGCACAGCCTGGAGTTTCGGATGTTCTGCCTTGCGCTCGCGCTGGCGGTCATCTTATCCTTTTCTTCACCGGTATTTCTGACCGAGCGCAACATCTTCAATATCCTCGACCAGTCGGTCGTGGTCGGTATCGTTGCGGTTGGCATGACCTTCGTGATCTTAATAGGTGGCATAGACCTTTCGGTGGGGGCAGTGTTCGGTCTGACGGGCATAATTCTTGCGCAACTCCTTCAGACTATGCCTATCTCTGCGGCAATTCCCATTGCGGTTCTCTCGGGGGCCGCGATCGGTCTCTTCTCTGGAGTTCTGATCGCGCTCATAGGGTTGGCACCCTTCGTCGTGACGCTTGGCGTCATGGCGATCGGTCGTAGCCTTTCGTTCATCTTCTCGGGTCAACGCAGCATTTCCGGGTTGCCTCCCGAGTTGGAGAACATCGTATATTCCAGCCTTCTCGGCATCCCTGCCAATGTGCTTTTCCTGATTGTCCTCTATCTTTCTGCCTGGGGATATCTAACCTATACGAAGGGCGGACGAACGATATATGCCGTTGGGTCAAACCGTGAAGCGGCGCGGGCTGCGGGCCTTTCTGTGGCGACTTATTCCGTCCTGCCCTATGTGGTATCCAGCGCGCTTGCCTCGGTAGCTGTGACCTTTAGCTTGGCCCAGGTGATGTCGGCCGATCCGATGGCGGGCAGTGGTCTTGAACTTGATGCTATCGCCGCAGTCGTCATCGGCGGGGCCAGTCTCTATGGTGGGCGCGGTTCGATCATCGGTACCCTGATGGGCGTGCTGATCATGGTGATGATACGTAACGGCCTGAACCTGATGGGCGTGTCGCCGTTCTGGCAGGGCACGGCCATCGGCTCGATCATCATTATTGCGCTCCTGGCCGAACGGCTGATCACCTGGCGATCGACCCGCACTTGACGAAGGCACAAATGCAGAACCCATCCCGCGCTATTGCACTCTACGGTACAGAAGAAACAGTCGTGCCTCACCGCGTGTTAAGGGCAGGCAAGCTCTCCGCGGAACTGGAAGCCGGCAACCTGCGCTACATTCGCTGGGACGGCGAGGAGGTGCTGCGCGCCGTCTCCTTCATCGTGCGCGACAAGGATTGGGGGACCTACAACCCGACGATTTCCCGTCTAGATGTCAGCGAAACGGAGAACAGGTTCCGGGTGACCTTCCATGCCGTGGCTGCCGACGCGGTTCAGTCTTTCGCCTACGAAGCCGTGATTGAAGGCAGCGCTGGAGGATGGCTGACCTTCGCCGGCAAGGGGAAGACGGATGGCGGCTTCCTGACCAACCGGACTGGCTTCGTCATACTGCATCCGATAGACGGCATAGCGGGTGTGCCGGTGACGATCGAGCATACGGATGGTTGTACAATCGAGCACCGCTTTCCTGATATAATCGATCCTGTGCAGCCGATGATGAACCTGCGAGCTTTGACCCATCATACATCCGGCGGTGCAAGGGTGGTCACCCTGATGGAAGGCGACACTTACGAGATGGAGGATCAGCGAAACTGGACCGATGCCTCCTACAAGACCTATGTGCGACCGCTAGCGAAGCCTTGGCCTTACCTGATCCCTGCTGGTGAGGGCGTGGACCAGAAGATCACCGTCAAGGTCTCTGGCGGCAGGCCGGAACATGCGGTGCAGCGGGCCATCACGCTAAATCTGGGAGGGGAGATTGGCGTTGTGCCGCCGCTGGGGATCGGGATGCGCCCCGAGGACGCCGCAACGAATGCGGGTGCGGCTGACCTTCTTCGCGACCTGGGACCGGCCCATGTGATGCTGCACCACGATCCACGGGCCGGGCATCGGCTTGAAACGCTTTCCTGCATGCTGAAGGTCGTGCGCGATATTGGGGCGGAGCCTTGGCTGGAAGCAGTGATCGAGCGTACGGATAATGCAGGGGCGCAGGCCGAGGTGATCGCGCTCGGCGCTACGGCGAGGGATCTGGGCGACCCGTTTCCAACAGTTCTTGTCTCGCCAGCGCCCGATCTTAAATGCACCTTGCCGGGATCGCCGTGGCCGGATGCGCCAGAGGCAAGCGCTCTCTACGATACTGCGCGGGCGGCATTCCCGAAGGCACGTATAGCGGGCGGAATGTTCAGTTATTTCACTGAGCTGAACAGGAAGCGACCGCCTGCGGACCTACTTGATCTGGTGACGTTCACCACCTCGCCGCTGGTCCATGCAGGAGACGACCGCTCGGTGATGGAAACGCGGGAAGCCTATCCTGCCATCGTGAAGTCGGTCGCTGCTATTGCAGATAAAACGCCTTGGGGTGTCGGCCCCTCCGCCATCGGCATGCGTGACAATCCCTATGGTGCGGCGGCAAAGGCCAATCCGCAGAACATCCGTCAGGCAATGAATCTTAACGATCCTCGGCAGCGTGGCCTTTTCGGCGCTGTCTGGGCTCTGGGTTATTTTGCAGCCTTCGCACGCGGCGGTTCGGCCTTCGTGACACTCGGGGGCGGCACCGGCCCATTCGGCGCGATTTCTGCATCCGCTGAATTTCCAAGGCCGTGGTTCGAGTGTCATGGAGGCGTCTATCCGGTATTCCACGTGCTTCGCGGCCTTGCGAGGCTTCGCGGTGCCCCAATGGTCTCGCTCGACATAGCATCCTGCGCGCAGGTTGTCGCCTTTGCAGCGCAGGGAACTGCGGGCCGTGAACTCTGGATAGGAAATGCCGGGCCCGAACAAGTGACGATTGATGTGCCCGGTGGCAGCAGCATCGCGATACTTGATGCCAACAATTTCGCCACCGCAACACAGGCCCCGGACCACATGGATCATACAACCCCCTTCGACGGAACAACTGGCCTTGATGCCTTTGCTGTCGCACGCATCCGAATGGAGACCTGAAATGCACCTTCTCATCATCGGCGCAGCCGGCATGATTGGCAGAAAACTTGCTGATAATGTGTGTGGCAAAGGGACCATCGGCGGACGGACGGTCACCAGGCTCACGCTCGCCGACGTAAGCGAGCCAAAGGTCGCAACCAACTTCAAGGGCGAGCGGCATTCGATCGTAGCGGATCTTTCGAGCTCGGGTACGGCGGAACGTCTGATCGAAGGCAGGCCCGATGTGATTGTGCATCTGGCGGCCATCGTGTCGGGCGAGGCCGAAGCCAATTTCGACAAGGGCTATGCGATTAACCTCGACGGCACTCGCTCTCTGTTGGACGCAATCCGTGCGATTGACGGCTACGTCCCGCGCCTCGTCTACGCCTCTTCCCTGGCCGTTTTCGGCGCGCCGTTCCCTGAGCAAATTGGGGATGAATTCCACCTCACGCCGCTGACCAGTTACGGCACGCAAAAGGCCATTGGCGAATTGCTTCTGGACGATTACTCGCGACGCGGTTTTCTTGATGGAGTTGGAATTCGGTTTCCCACGATCTGCATCCGTCCTGGCAAGCCGAATGCCGCAGCCTCGGGTTTCTTCTCCGGTATCTTGCGCGAACCGCTGAACGGCCTGCCCGCCATCCTGCCAGTCCCCGACACGATCCGCCACTGGCATGCCAGTCCGCGCGCCGCAGTGGGTTTCATTGACCATGCGGCGGGGCTGGACACCCGCCTGATGGGGCATCGTCGCAACCTGACAATGCCGGGTGTTAGCGCGACCGTCGGAGATCAGATCGCGGCACTCCGCGACATAGCGGGTGAAAAGGCGGTAGCGCTCATCCGTCGAGAGCCGGATGAAACCATTCATCGCATCGTCTCTGGTTGGGCCCGCGACTTCGAAGCTGCTCGCGCACGGGACCTGGGCTTCAATGCCGAGACCTCGTTCCACGAGATCATCCAGGTCTATGTGGACGAAGAACTGGGTGGGAGGCTTCCATTTTGACGCATGATATGCCCTCGGCGGGCCTCCAGACAGGCCGTGGCGCGTGGGTTTCTGCTGAGGGATGACCCAGTTATCGATCGAGAATTGACCCGCTTTTCTGACTGAACTCTTGATCAGTTGTGGGTATCAGGCGGGTCAAGCTCCATGTGCTTGTGTTATGCTGATGATCTGCCGCACGGCTCCGCAGGCCATCAATGCGGGAGGGTCAGATCGACCCTGCCTCGACCATGTAGCTGTTGGCCGTGCACATCGCCGCATCGTCCGATGCGAGGAAGAGCACCATGCGGGCGATGTAGATCGGATCGATCAGATCGGGCAGGCACTGGCGCTTTAGATGCGCGGCGATGGCGTCAGGCTTGGCCCAGAGCGTTTTTTGCCGTTCAGTCATGACCCAGCCGGGGACGACTGCGTTCACGCGGATGCGGTGCTGGCCGAGGTCGCGCGCCATGGTCCGCGTCAGGCCATGCACCGCAGCCTTCGCCGTGGCATAGGCGGGAAAGCCGCCGCCAGCCTCGAACCAGCTGTTCGATCCCATATTGATAATCGACCCGCCGCCTGCCGCGATCATGTCGGGTGCGACTGACTGGATGGTAAAGAACATGTGGCGCAGGTTTGTGTTCATCCTGTCATCCCAATAGTTGGGCGTGACTTCTGTCCAGGTATGGCGGTCGTCCCGCGCGGCATTGTTCACAAGGATCTGGGCTGGTCCGATCTTCGATTTCAGGCGGGCAAAAGCCGCATGCAGCGCTTCGATGTCACGCAGGTCACAGAGTTCGTGTGTAACATTGGGATGGGCGCCGGTCATCGCCACGCTGGCCGCCGCGTCGTTGTCGACGAAACCAACCTGTGCACCTTGCTCGGCAAAAGCGGTGACGATCTCAGCACCGATCCCGGAAGCGCCTCCGGTCACATAGACGACCTTGCCGGCGAGGCTGGGGTGGCGAGCGAAATTTTCAGACATTCAAGTGTCCTTCTGCAATAGTAGAGATTTTCGAGTAACCACGTTAGACGATGTCTCGGAAGCCAGTGCATCGTGGCTACTCCTGCCTATCGAGACCTGGCCAAAACTTCTCTTTTTCGCCGTCATCTGCAAGGCGTGCATTGTAGTCATACGGTGGAGGAGAGCATGAGGGCCCAGCTCAGCCAAGACAAGTTGCCCACCATTCAGTCTCCTCGCAGACGCTAGGTGACGCCGAAAGATTGGCCTAACCATTGCGAACCCCGGAGCAGTGTCAAGTCAGTGGTTGTGGCGCGGTGGCGTCTGCGAGATTTGACGGAACTCCTCCGCTCCGCGGATGGTGGCACCCTCATCAAGCTGGGTAACCGTCTTGCGGTAAAGCTGCTGCCAAGGGGTGGCCGAGGCAGGCACGGGTGGCAGCCCCTCGGTCTTACGGCGGGCGATCTCAGCCGGGTCCACCAGCATGTCGCAGCGCCCCTCATTCATATCGATACGTATCCGGTCGCCGGTTCGTAGCCAGGCAAGGCCACCCCCAGCTGCGCTTTCCGGTGAGGCGTTAAGGATCGAAGGGCTGTCGGCAGTCCCCGATTGCCGCCCGTCTCCGATGGTGGGCAAGGTGAGGATGCCCTTTTTAATGAGGCGGTCGGGCGGCTGCATATTCACCACTTCGGCCGAACCCGGCCAGCCAAGCGGACCCGCCCCCCTGATCACGAGGATCGAGTTCTCGTCGATGGCCAGATTCGGGTTGTTGATGCGATCATGGTAATCGCCCGAACCGTCAAAGACGAAAGCCGTGCCCTCAAAGATACCCTCATGGCCCGGTCGGCACAGATACCGCGCGCGGAACTCGTTCGAAATGACGCTGGTTTTCATGATCGCGAAATCGAACAGGTTGCCCTTAAGAACGAGGAAGCCCGCCCGTTCCATTATCGGCGCCTCGAAGGGCAGGATGACCTCTCGATCGGTCGCTTCGCGGCCTTCCAGATTTTCGGCCATGCTGCGACCGCTGACCGTTATGCAGTCGCCGCCAAGCTTGCCGGCCTTCAGAAGCTCCCACATTATCGCCGGCACTCCGCCTGCGCGGTGGAACCGTTCCCCCAGATAGGCACCGGCGGGCTGGACGTTAGCCAGTAGGGGAATGTCATAGCCATACGTCTGCCAATCCGACGCCTTTACGGTAACGCCCGCATGCTGGGCCATCGCCATTAAGTGAGGCTGTGCATTGGTGGATCCGCCAATGGCTGAGATCAGCCGGATCGCGTTCAGGAACGCCTCTCGCGTAAGTATGTGGGATGGGCGCAAATCCTCGCGCACGATCTCGACCGCGCGCAAGCCGGTGCGATAGGCAATCTGCCCCCGTTCGCGATAAGCCGCCGGTATTGCAGCGCAGCCGGTCAGCGACATGCCAAGTGCTTCTGCGACGGCGTTCATGGTCAGCGCGGTACCCATTGTGTTGCAATGGCCAGCCGAGGGCGCACTATCTAGTGCGGATTGAAGAAACTCGTCTCTGGTGATTTCCCCGACGGCATATTTCCGCCGCGACTGCCAAATGATTGTCCCCGAGCCGACCAGCTTGCCCTCGTGCCAGCCGTCCAGCATCGGCCCGCCCGACAGGACAATGGCAGGAATGTCCACCGTTGCCGCAGCCATTATGGCGGCAGGGGTGGTCTTGTCGCAACCCGTGGTCAGCACCACCCCGTCGAACGGATAGCCGTAGAGCAGTTCAACCAACCCCATGTAGGCCAGGTTTCGGTCCAGTGCCGCGGTGGGGCGCTTGCAATTCTCGAATAGAGGGTGGCTCGGGAATTCGATCGCAATTCCGCCCGCATCGCGGATGCCGTCGCGTACCCTGCGCGCCAGCTCAAGATGGTGGCGATTACAGGGATTCAGATCACTGCCAGATTGTGCGATGCCGATGATCGGTCGACCGGAACGCAATTCTTCGGGTGTGATACCGTAATTCATGAACCGCTCAAGATAGAGCGCGGTCATGTCGGCATGGTCCGGGTTATCGAACCACTCCTGGGATCGCAGGCGGCGGGGACTTTCTTCAGTCATGGTACTTCTCATAGTAACTCCTTGTAAGATTGTCTGATAAATTTTGAACAGCAAGCCAAACCTTCCACGTCCGGCATGACCAAATAATAGTGATGCCGTGGCCGACTCTACCCCCTGGTCCCGACCGCAACATCTGCCTGCCCGTATCGCCGGTGTGTTGACTGCTCAGATCGCCGTTGGCGCATTGAAACCGGGTGGCCGGCTGCCTGCCGAACTTGCGCTGACACGCAGCTTCACCGTCAGCCGCACAGTCGTGCGTGAGGCGATCTGCCAACTTCGCAACGAGGGGCTGATCAGACGCGACAGGGCGCGGGCGCTTTCGTCATTCAGCGCGAGGCCAACCATATCCGGTTGAACGACGCACGCGCGATGGCCCCGCATGCGTTCCGCGATCTGTTCCAGCTCCGCATGCCTCTGGAGATCGAGGCGGCGGGATTGGCCGCGCTCAATCGCAATGTCGAGCATCTGGCTCAGATTGACGACGCTTTGACCCGGTAGACCGATGCTGCAAAGGACAAGAAGATACAGGCTGATCTTGATTTTAACCGCGTCATTGCCACAACTTCGGGCAATTCTTACTTCGTCCAGTTCCAGGGCGCGATTTCTGAACGGCTATTGCATACGGTCATCGACTCGCGCGTCAGGACACGTCCCGAAGATTTCGCGCCGGATGTGGATCGCGAACACTGTGCACTAAGTGCTGCAATCAAGGCCGACGACGCGCGCGAAGCGCGAGCGGCGATGCGGCGATGCGGGCGCATATGCTGCAATCGGCCGAACGGGTGGGACTCAGCATCCAGCTTTTTGACTGAACTCACAAACTGGGCAGCATCGACGAACGCCGAACTATGCGCTCCCACCGCATAAGCGCCCTGCTGACCGGTTCCACGTATGATGCCGTCCCGTTATGCGACCTTCAGAACCGATCTTTTACAACTGCGGGCAGAAACTGACGAAACTGTCTAGGATTATGACTTCCAGTCCTAGCGCCTGCCTGAAGTCTTTGCAGCTGGCGCCGCAACAGGGACTCCGCGCAGCTTGCGCAAAGAAGGTGGTCATATGGTTCACTTGCTCCACGGTAACCATCTGATTGCAAGCCAGGATATCGCGACCGAAGCGCGGTTCTTCAGCCAGTCGGCATATGGCGGTGCTAACTACGTCTCGGTTGACACGCCCGCGCTGGTAAATCGTGCCTGTGCTGCGGCCCATGATACCTTTCCCGATTGTTCCGCAACCTGCCGCAAAAATCGCGCACCGCCATTCCAAGATTGGGGACATGGCTGCGTGCACATCAATGAAGCGCGCGTGGACCGATTCCTCCGGACCATATGCGATTGGTGGCCGAGCGCGAACTCCTTGTGCTCTTGCCTTCGCCCCTAAGGCGATTCGGTTTCAAGGCTTGCGGGGGTTGGTTGCTTCGAGGTGCAGCAAAATTCCACTATGATCGATATCCCCGTGACCGCTTTCGACAAAATCACGGAACTCTGCGCGGACAGCCTCGGTAAGAGGCAGAATTAGGCCCTCTGCATCGGCAAGCGCGGCGACTGTGTCGAGGTCCTTCAGTTGTAGCTTTGAAGGCCCGCCCGGCGCAAAGTCGCGAGCCAGCATACGGCCACCATGCAAATCCAAGATGCGGCTTTCGGCAAAGCCGCCGCGGATGGCGTCGCGGAACCGCGACCGGTCGGCGCCACCGGCTGTGACCAGCACCATCGCCTCGGCGACAGCGCCGATGGTAATGGCGACGATCTGCTGATTGGCAAGCTTGCAAACCTGCCCCGCTCCACAGGGACCAACATGGGTCAGTCGCCCAAGCGGGGCCATCAGCGACGCGATGCGGTCGATCACCACATCCTCTCCCCCGGCCATCAGCGCCAGCGAACCCTCGCGCGCACCAGGGACACCGCCGGAAACTGGACAGTCGACATGCAGAACGCCCCGTTCCGCAAGCCGCGCTGCATGATCCCGCGCAGCCTCTGGTGGAATGGACGAGCAGTCGATCAGGATTGCGCCCGCGGTCATTGCATCAGCCACGCCCTCTGAAAACAGCAGTTTTTCAACCGCAGGTCCGTCGGAAAGCATGGTGAAGACCGTTGTGGCATCCCGCACGGCCTCGGCGGGGCTGGACGCGACAAGCGCACCGTCGGCGGCCAGCGCCTCTGCTTTGACGACCGTGCGGTTCCACACGGTTACGTCATGGCCTGCCGCCAGCAGACGGCGCACCATCGGCGCGCCCATCAGGCCAGTGCCAAGAAAGGCGATCATGTGCGGTCCTCCAATTCGTCCTCAATATGGGCGCGGATGATCTGCTCAAAATCATTCTCGGCAACAAAACCGAGATCACACGCGCTGCGCGCATCGAAACCAGATGGCAAATGTTTCGGCGCCTCGGGCAGAACCAGATCGGCTAGCATCATGCGCGATATTTCATGTCCTCCAAGCCCACGGTCCTGCGCCAGCCGTTCGGCCAGCTTACACCCCAACATCCCCGCGTCGCCTGTGATAAGAATATGCATGGCGTCCACTCCGCTTCCCATCACTAGAATGATTGTCCGATAACTAAGGATACACAAGATGGGGTACTAGAATGATCAATCGGCAGTTAGCACGGCTTTGGGTACTGTGGCCTTGAAGCCCTTGCGATCGGCAAATGCGACTGTGGCAAGGTAAATCGTCGCGTCGAGTTCTTCAGGCGCCATCACGTCAAGATGCCGGTTGATTAAAAACTGGAGGTCGCCAACTGCGTCTCATCAAGATCAGTTCCACCTAAGGCTTTGTGCTCCTTGATTATTCCGCGGTGAATGAGGTCATCCACTTTTGGTTTAGTCACGCCGATGTGGGTGGCGAAGTCTGCTCTAGAGGCCATCCTGGACGATGCTCCATGCTATGAGAAATCGGCTAAGTTATTGAAAATATTGCCGCATACCCCTTGACATATTTTCTGTCGCTAGAAACCCATCGAGCCACCGGCCAACCCGCATAGCTTTGCGCCGGGAAGGACCCGCGACCATTCAATAGGTCCAGCCCCGCACTGGCATCCCGGCCATCGGGTTGTCGGCGTGGCTCGGAAGACCTCTGCATTGTAGGGCCACCCGGAGCGCAACAGCGTCAGGCGACAACACGACAGTTACCGGGGATCAACAGGTTGCGGAAGATGTACGAAGTCGATGCTTACTTCAACAGGTTGCCGCCCGGAACAACTTTTTAGGACTATGTCGCGCGCCCGGAGCTTCGCAGCAAGCCACGCAAGAAGTGGCTCTTTCAACTGCTCGGATCAACGGGCAAGCCGTCCGGCACCTCGACCTGATGCTTCTCCAGCCATTCCCCTATCTCGCCCCAGAGGTCTTGCGGCCCGAACTGTCGGTAGCCGGTGACGTTCTCCAGGCGACGGCGGAGGTCGGGCGGGATGGTTTGGGGCCAGTGGGGCATACGGGTGTCCGATTCGAGAAATCTGTTCTGGAAGCGTTCTGCACAGACGAAAAGGCAGGTGGCCAGAGGTTTCACTTTTACAGCCGGTTTGTACGGCAAAAGCAGGTTTCGAATGAGACACGGCGCGATTCGGTGTGAACCGGGAACTGTAACCGTCGATAATCAAACGTGCGCCTGAAGACTATTCTTTACAACTGGCGGTTTTTCATTGAACAGCAAGACCTTGCGCGCCTGTTGCAGGAAAATCGTCAAGAAAAAAATCGCCCCAAGAGTGTAAATATTCCCATTGATCCGCCCCGCCCGTTTCGACAGTTTGACGAAGTGTGGCTATGCTACACAAAATGTGGTGTTCCAGTTTAGCGGGCAGGTCGAGTGTTGGACCACCACGACCCGCCCTTGGTTCCCTGAAACTGCGTCGTCCGCGTTCATGTCACCTACGCTAGGTTTTTCTGCCACGAGACAGAAAGACCGTCAACGACAGATCGTCGGGCGGCGTGCCTACGAGAAGGAGAGAGGAGATGGTGAAACACCGTCTTCCCCCGCCGCCTCCCGGCTTCAAGTACATTTACCGCCCATGGCGGACTTGTCCTGTGACCGGTCAGCGGCTTTGGGCCCGATCTTTCGGCAAGCGTGCTTGGCCGATCTTGGTTCCTGCGTAAGAAATCTGCCGGCAGTACGCTGCCGGCAGAACCTTGACCTCATATAGAACCATAACCCATCGAAAGGATTGTGTTATGCCCCCACAGCCCTTGACCCGAGCACAGAAGAGGATGGGAATTTCGTTGGGCCAGCCAGGACAACCCAGTCACCAGATCGTTTCCGATGCTGTGTTTCATGTAGTAAACCTCTGGTCTCAGATCGACATGAACCTCGCATCTATGCTGTGCGCGATTTCCAGAGAAGATTTAGCCATCGATGTAGGAACGATCTATGACGACAAGAAGAGTCTGAGCCTGAGGCAGACTGCCATAGAAGAAGTGGCAGCGCAGGTCTTACCAGAGCATGACGCATGCCTCATTAAGGCGACCCTGCAAGAGTTCAAGCC
The DNA here is from genome assembly GCA_958439195.1 of uncultured Paracoccaceae bacterium. GTDB lineage: Bacteria > Pseudomonadota > Alphaproteobacteria > Rhodobacterales > Rhodobacteraceae > Paragemmobacter. The sequence goes on along the minus strand of OY288160.1, from coordinate 477,570 downwards.
GTCCCAGAAGGTTCGCAATAGATTTTGTCACGGTATCTGGGGCGTCCTTAGCGCAATTCCAGACGCATGGCTGCTGATGAAGATGGAGAGCGCTGTGAAATACGACGTTGAGTTTGCAAGGTTAGCGGCGACCGGCAGCGCTGCACAGGCCTTTTTAGACACGATCGATATCTCAGTTTGGAGAGAGCGCGATCTAAGGGAAGCTGTTGAAGGGGCGCGGCTGGCACACGAGCGCCTTACAAGCCTGAAATGGGCCGTAGGGCCAATGCAGAAGTCCTATCTCCGCGATCGAATTCTTGAGACCGGTTTCATCCGTGCTCGATATGATAAACTGATGGCTGCAGCTGGGTGACGGGCTCCACCCCTCACGGCCTGATGCTGCGCTCCGTTCTCACGACCAGATCGGCCACCGTGCAGGGCGTACCTGTGCAACAACCAGCTGCCGATGTTGGACAACAACCCGCATCCGATGTTGCACAAGAAAAACCCGCCTACCCGCCATTGCAAGGCTAATCCCGTGCGGGTTTACCAGCACCCCCGCCCACGCCCAAACGTGTTGTGCGCCAGTATCTCGCGCGCGTCCTGATCGGTCAGCACGTCAATTGTGGACGGGGCCAGCCGGATCGGCTCCCCCCACCCCCCGCCGCACAGCCGTCACTCGGACCAGTCGCGGTGCAGCTCGCGCTTGGGGCAGCGGCCAGCGCGCCCTGCTCGCTTTTGACACGAACGCCAATCACGTCTGAGGCGTCGGTCAGGGTGTCGGCGTCTGTCATGAGGATCTTCTTTTGATTGAATTTAGCGGAAACGAAACCTTGCCGTTTCTGTGAAGAAAGCCACCAGCAGCACTCAGGGACAGGGGACACTTCCTATAGAAGTGTGTCCCTGTCTGTCCCCGGTTGGGTGTGCCGGGACAGAAGGGGACTTGTCCCCGACTTGTCCCTGTCTGTCCCCGGTTATGCGTCATCGGTAACCGTCCACACATAGCTGTCGAATTGCCTCACAAGGCCGTCACCGATGAGGGAATCCTTTGCCCTTTGGAAAGCCTTCTTGATGGTTTCGGGGTTGTCACTGTCCGTCAGCCCATGGCGAATGCACATTGCCTTCCAAGCGTCGAGCGAGACGATCGGTCGAGCGGGATAGTTTGGCCCGGTAAGTTTGCTGCCTTTTTCGAGGATCGCCTCGGACAGCGCTTGCATGGCAACTGCGGGCTTTCCTGAAGCCCTTTTGCGCTTCGAGAGTGGGGCGGCTGCACCAAGCCTCAGCGCAAGGCTTGTGATGGGCTTACCCTTGCGGCTTTGCCCTAAGATGACCTCCACCAGGTCAAAGGAGATGCGCGCCGGTGGTGGCCCGTCTTTCATCTTGGTGCATTCGAGTGTCATGATCATGCCCTCTTTCTTGACGCAATACTCGGCATCGGTGCCACCCTTGAGGGCTATACTTCCCCGGCCTCGATCCTTGCTGCCGTGGCCCGTGTGGTGGACGATAAGGGCAGTGCAGCCGGGCCAGCGCGCCTTGATGTCATCAATCGCCGCTATGAAGCGGTTCATGTCTTGTGCGCTGTTTTCATCCCCAGCACCGAAGTTTCGGGCGAGCGTATCCACCACGATCAGGGCGGGCGGGCCAGAGATGCGCGCGATGGCCTCGATTGCCTTTATGACGGCTTCGGTTGTGACCTGATCGAGGAAGTTTCCCGCAACCGTGCTGACGAAAAAGGGGGCACCTTTTAGGCTTACGCGTGTCTCTAATTCCCACGCGGCGCGGCGGCGGGCGATGCCCCCATGGCCTTCGCCGGCAATGTAGATAACGGTTCCTTGCTTGGTCTCTCGGCCGTGGAATGGGGTTCCGGTGGCGATGCGGGCTGACAGGTCAATGGTCAAGAAGCTCTTGCCCGCACCGGGATCTCCGAAGGCGACCGCCATCAGCTGACTCTCCAGAAGCCCATCGACTAGGTAATCCGGTTCTTTGGCCTCCATGTCGGAGATCCGCACCAGCTTGAACGGGTTGGGAATGACTGTGCTCATTCGTGCAACACCACCCAGCCGTTGTGTCTACAGAAGCGGCGCAAAATGCCGTCTCCGCCGCGCAACTCCTCCCCCTCCAAGGGTGTGTCTGCTTTGTGTGCTATCAGCAGCTTCTCCATGTTCTCGAGCTGGCGCGGTGTCGGCTGGAAGTCGTCGCGTTTGAGCTTGAGAAATATGTCGGCCGCAAACAGGCGCGCCCATTCGGTTTCGGCGCGGTCCACGACGCGAGGCCACTTTCTGCGATATGTTTTGAGGTCGAATGTCATCTTGCCCCCCACAATGCGGCCTGGGCGATCTTCAACCGATTGCCAGGCTCAAGGGTCCGCAGCGACCAATAGGCGAGCATGATCCGCTCTTCCTCTGTCAGCCGGTGGAAGATTACGTTGGCGAAGTCACACCACGCCCCGAGCCTACTTTCTTCGCTGAAGCGGTGCGCGCCAAGGGTCAGGGCGATCCGCAGCATCCGGGCAGCGCTGTGGTGCCGGGCTGCCAGCTTGTCATGCGAGCGGTGAAACTGCGTTCTGCCAGTCGCGACATCAGCCCCGTTTGCGCCTACCAGCGCGCCGCCAAGGGCAAGGGTGAGGGCATCGGTCATTGCGGCCCCACCATGTTGAGAATCTGCAGAAGGGTGTTGCGTTCCCATTCCTCGGTGGACCGCAGCGCCTCTAGTTGCGAAGTCGAGATATTCTCCTCAATCGCCCTTCGAACCATGACGCGTAGAATGTCCGGGGGGATTGCGTCAAGCTCGGCCGCATAGGGATATGGCCATCTTTGGTCGGCCACAGTCCGCGACTTGGCGGGCCTGGTTGGAAGGCCAAAGTCATGCACCTGGTCGAATGACAGGCCCAGCGAGTGAAACTCCACCGGCACATCATACTCGCGACCGAAACGCGTGACATTCTCCTGCAGTGATGCCTCCGCATCTTTGCCGGATCGGTCGAAGTCATAGAGCGAATAGATGATCAGCTTGCGCCCTGTTCCCCTCAGCGCATCCACGGCGCCGTGGGCGAATGTCTCGGAGGTGTAGCCGCCAGTCGGCATGAGGGGAACGTCGTATTCACTGGTTACAGGCTCCAGAACTCCGGCCAGTGCGCCCTTCTCAAGCCAGATTTCCACCGCAACATCTCGGCCCGGCCAAAGGCTCTTGCGATAGAAATGTGCGGTCTCCCGTAGGGCCTCCTGCCAACCGTCATAGGCCGTCGGCTTGCGCATGTAGCGGGTAGCATCTGCGATGTGCGCGTAAGAAAGCCTACCCTCGCGGCGAAGGGCCAGGACTTGGCTCTGCACCTTCGCGTAGCCCTGTTCGGTCTTGTCAATCCCCACAAGCCCCGCCACCGTGGCGGCATAGAACAACTGACGGACGGTCACCGGCGCGAATTCCTCGGCATAAGACACTAGGAATTCTGCACGCACAGCCATCTCGTCATTTGTGGCTCGGCGGCGCTTTATCGGGCTAGCCTGATAAACTCCAATCATCCTGCCGCCCTCCGCACCAGGCACGGCAAACCCGCGCTCTCGGCTTTCTTGATCGCCTGCCGGAACGCCTCCGATCGGTCGGAATAGGTTGGGGTCATCGCCAAAACGACTGCGCTTTGGGCCACGACTGCGGCCCACCCATCGGGCATCAAGCGGACAGAGACATAGGCGCCAGGCGGCGGGAAATAGACCGAAGGACTTGCCTCGCAGCGCCGCTCAGGGTATTCATTTACTACACCCGTCTGCACAAGACCCGCCCCGGTTGCGCTCCCCAGCGCGCCGGGGTTTTCCTTTCGCCCCATGCTAGGTCGCCTTTCCGGCCGGGGTCTGCTCTTGGGACAGAAGCCAGGCCTCGATAGCGGCGGGGCGATAGAAGATGGATTTGCCCAGTTTGATGAAAGGGGGGCCTTTGCGCAGGGCGCGCTCGCGCTGCACTGTGCGAACCGAAACACCGCGATGCATGGCATACTCGGCTTCGGTCTGAAGGTCTTGAAAGGTCATTTCTTACCTCACTTTGCGTTGAACGCAGCGAGGCAACATCCGCCAAATCGTGGATTGTTTCACCTCACGTCGCGCAGGTTGCGTTGGCGTGGGGCTAGTGTCGCGCAAAGTCGCGGGGGCGGTCCAAAACAGTTAAAAGGTGAAACTTGCACCAATTTTCTGAGGTTCAATACCATCAATATTGCGCCGCTTAATCATCGCATTTATCTGCGCAACAGGTGCAGCGACAACTCCCAAGGCCTCGAATATCTCCTTCAAGAAATTCAAGAAAGGTCCGTATTTTACCTTCGAATCCCAATCCGTTCCAACAGTTGCTCTAATTCCGGTCAACGTCTCGAAGCTTTCGGCGGCTAGGTCGGTTATCGCTGCCGCCAAGACGTTCGGTCGTCGACCTTTCGGGAGTGGAACGGGCGGCGCTTGCTCAATCCGGTCGTGCGCCGCGAAAATCCTCGGCTCGATCGCTTTCAGATATCGCCCAAGGTCGACAAACCCGCTGTCCCCCAGCTCGTGCCGTAGCGCCATTTCCAGCTCCAGCCCCGCATTGGCCAGCGCCCGACGCATGTCGCGGATTGCCGTGGCCAGGTCAACCGCACGCTCGAGAGCGTCCCGTTCCAATGGCCCCTTAAGACTCGCCGGGCGTTCGGACTTGATGCCCGCGCGCTGAGGTCGGGCCCGGCCGGCGATTGCGTGTAGATCGTAAAAGGTCGCAATGTAGTCCGCATGGTTCACGATCGCCGCTTCGGCGCCCGGCACCAGCGGCAAGCTGAGCATGATTTTGGCGATGCGCTCATGCCTATGCATCGCGAAGCTTCACCACGTTGTCAGCCTGCGCAGTGTCCGGCTCGTGGCATGCCACAGTCCGCAGCAAGCGCGACTCCCAAGCCTCCAGCGCCGCGCGCCGTTCCGCGTCGAATTCGTGCTGATCATAGACCGCGACGATTCCGCGCTTGGCGTGACCAATGGTCATTTCCGCGATGTCAGGCCGGATGCGGCAAGCCGAAAGCCCCGTGCGCATCGTGCGGCGCAGATCGTGGGGCGTCCACCTGCCCCATGGCTGCACTTCCTTGGCCCCCAGCGCCTGCGCTGCCCGGTCAACCGCCCGCGCCAGCGCAGCATTGTTCACCGACTTCCCCGGCCATGCCTCAAAGATGTGGCCCGTCGCTGGCAAGATCCGGCGCGCGGAAAGCCTCTCAATCTCGGCCTTCGCCTCGGCAATGACCGCCTTCGCAGTGGCAGTCAGATGGACGCTATGCGCCGTATCGGTCTTTCCCCGGCGCGCGGCGGGTATGGTCCAGATATCCCCGTCAATCTCCCTTTCGTGCATCCCCGCCACCTCGCCGGGGCGCTGGCCCGTCACCAGCACCAGTTTCAGCGCAAGGGCGGTCAGCCGGTGCAGGCCGCATGTCTCGGCATTGGTCCAGAAGGTGCGGATTTCATCATGATCAAGGATGCGGCCCCGCGCCACTTGGCGCAGCGGGTCGCGCTTCCCCTTCACCGTGATAGATCCCGGTTTCAGCCCCGCAAGCGGGTTGGCAGGGATAAAGTCACGATCAACCGCGAAGTCCATCATCTTGCGCGCATAGGCCAGCAGGATCGCTGCCTGACGCGGGGCGGTTGCCGCCTTGGCTTCCACCACCTCGATCACGTCCCGCCTGCGAATGTCGGATACCTTGCTGCGCCCCAGCGCCTTCACCAGATCGCCGCCGATCAGCGCCCGAATGCCTGTTTCGGATTTCAGGCCGGTTGCGTGACGGTCCAGCCAATCCGTCGCAAGTTCGGCAATGGTCGGTTCGGCCTTCCGCTTGCGCTTGGCTTCCAAAGGATCACGGCCGGTCTGGATTTGCCGCATCAGCCGTCGCGCCTCAATCCGGGCTTGTTCCAGCCCCCATGTCGGCCAGTCGCCGATGGTCTTGAGCCGTTGGCGCCCGTCGATGGTGTAGCGGATTATGAAGGCCTTCCCGCCTGCCGCAGTGATCCGCAGGCCAAACCCACGCGGCGCGTCCCGGTGATCATCAAATACAAGGCGCTGCCCCTTGGCAGGCGTCTCGGACTTGGCGATGCTCCCGGCCCTTCCGTCACTCAGCGTTGCCATGCTTCCCCCTATGACTGGCCTGCCGGTTCATCAATTGCGCGTTGGTCATCGCGCTTGTCACCGGATTTGTCACTGTTTGTCACTGTTTGTCACTGTATCGAATGGCAACCAGTGTCATCAACTGTCAGTTAGTCATAGGTATTTGTCAATATATGTCAGTGTCTTATCGGCCACCCCAAAAGCTATTTGTCACTGTTTCAAGGGGTTGGAAGGGGTCAAAAAACCGTCTGTTAATCAATTGGTCGTAGGTTCGATCCCTACCGCCGGAGCCAATCAAAAAATCTGACGGGAAATCAATGATCAGCGGCTGACGCCGCTCTTTATTTCCGCTTACCCGCCCTCTGTGCCTAACGTCGCTATTTTTGCTGCGCACAATGAGTCGGAACCATCCGGTTCCACCATGTGCCAGGCGGCGTGGGTCCGCTATTGTCCGGCGGCCGGGGTGAATGTGCGCGCAGCGGGCGTTCCCTGCAATCCGCGCAGGGCGATGATCTGGCGCAGCGCCGCCACAGGCCCGATGGTGCCAAAGATATCCCACATCATCCCGATATCGGCTGCGATGCCGCGCAACAGCCCCCGCTTGGCAGCTTTCGACGGGCTTGTTGCCGCCAAAGGCACCACCGCCACGCGCGCTTTTTCGGTGATCCACAGCCGGTTCAGGAACACCTCCAACCCGAACCCCTTCAGTCCAGCCATCCGGTCCAGATAGGGCAGCACCGTCTCGCGCCGCATCACCCGCTCGCCCGAGATGTAATCTAACCCGATCCGCCGCCATACCCACGGCGCGTTCTGCCGCAGGCTGATTGCCACATCGGCCCGCCCCGACCGCACGGGCATCAGCAGATCCAGCACACCCTTCGCTGTCACCCCGATCAGGTCCGCATCCAGCATCAGGATCACATCCCCCCGTGCCCGCGCAATCCCGGCCGCGACAGCCCCCGATTTTCCCCGATTGCGCACCAGTCGCACCACCTGCGCCCCCGCCGCTTCGGCCACCGCGGCGCTGCCATCCTGTGACCCGTCATCCACGACGATCACCTCGTCAATCGCCGGATGCCCGACCACGGCCGCCAGCACAGAGGGCAGGCGGGCCGCCTCGTTCCAGGCGGGAATGATGCAACTTACGCTGACACGCATTTTCGCCCCCATAGCGCCAGACACACAACCACCGCGCCGCAGATCGCCACCAACACCCCCAAGACGAACACCAGGTTGCCAGCCCCCAGCGACAGGCCGAACACCCACCCCGCCGCCACCAAAGCGCCCACCTTGGGCAGACTTGCCGCAACTGAAATCCAGACGAACGGGACAATCGGCATCCGGACAAAGCCCGCCGTCACAATCACCGCAAACCCCGCCACATGTGTCAGCTTGCCCAGAAACAACAGCAGCCCGCCACGGCGCAGGAATTTCTGCCGCAGCCCCCCCGTATCCCGTGCCAGATCCTTGCCAAACAGCCGCGCGGCCAGCTTTGGGCAATACCGCCCCACCCCATACAGCAGCACATCCCCAAGGATGTCGCCCGCCACGGCCACGGCCAGCACGGCCAGCGGCGCAAAGACCCCCGCGCCGGCCAAAGCCCCGGCAACCACAGTCACAATCGGCCCCTCGATCAAGTCCAGCACGAACAGGAATGCCAGTCCCTGATCCTGCAACAGCGCCCGGATTGCCTCTGCCTCCATCGCGTCAGCCCGATATCTTTTGCAAGGCACCCGGTGCCATCGCATGGCCGCGCCATTCGATCCGTGTGTTGCCATAACTTGCCACCCACACCACCGGCAGCATCAGATCGCGCAGCGGCAGCATCAAAAGCGCCCGGCCCGGTCGCAACCACCCACAGCCCAGCGCCAGCCCCGCCTCGGCCCCATACCAGACCAACGCCACGCCAGCCAAAAGGACAGGCCCACCGCCAAACCCTGCCGCCAAAAGCGCCACGACTGACCCGTTCAGGATTTCCCCTGCGAACAATCCCGGAAAGCCTTCACGACGCACCTTGGCCCAGCGCAGTTGCCGCGCCCAGACCTGGCGCAAGGATCGCCGCCCGATGGGCTGCCCGAACGGCCGCCGCGACAGGGCAACCCGCTTGCCCGCCCCCCGCACCAGCCGCGTTGCCGCCACATCCTCGGCCAGCCGCTGCCCCAGCGCCGCCAAACCGCCCCGCGCCTCCAGAAAGCCGCGCTCCCACATCAAGGTCTTGCCCTGTGCAAAGCCGAACCCCAAGGCATCGGCCAAAAGCTGCACCCGCGCCTGATTGCTGTTCAGAAAGGCGCATTCCAGCTCTGCCCAGGCCCCATCAGGCCGAATGCCAACCGGCGGCGATGACACCAGCCCCACCTGCGAACCCCGCACCACCAGCAGCCGCCACAAATAATCGCGCGGCAACAGCAGGTTGCTGTCCGCCATCACGATCACCTCGCCGCGCGCAGCCTGCCAGCCCTTTTCCAGATTGTTCAGCTTGGGGTTGGCGCTCACCCGGTCCTCGCCCACCAGAAGACGCGCCGAAATCTCTGGGTGCGCGGCGATCAAAGCCTGCACCACCCCCACCACCGGATCATTCCCATCCGCCACGCAGAACAGCACCTCGAACCGCGGATAATCAAGGCCAAAGCTGGAACCCAGCGTCTCTGCATCCAGCGGGTCCAACCCGCAAACCGGACGCAGCAGCGTGATGAAAGGGGCTTGCGCAGGCCGCGCCGGTTCCCTGCCGCGCAACCGCCATCCCACCACGGCACAAGACGCCAGATGCAGCGCCAGCAGCCCCAGCGAAAGACCGATGAACACCACATCCATCCTAGGCCACCTCCGCGCTTGCGGCAGACAGGCCCGGCGCCCCGATGCTTTCGGGAACTGCCAAGGCCCCCTCGCCGCCCAAGGACAGCAGCCGCAGCCGCCCGTCCCACCCTTCTACGATGGCGGTGCAATTATCCGTCCAGTCGCCGCAATTTACATAGCGCCGCCGATGATCGTCATGCAGCGCGGCCAGATGGAAATGCCCGCAGATGATTCCGTCGCAGCCCGCCGCCTCGGCCAGCGCGACCAGCCGCCGTTCATGGCTGTGGCTGCGATACAGCACCGTATTCAACGCCCGCAGCAGCATTTCGATCGGTCCCCGCGCCTCACGCCCAAAACGCAGCCGCAGCGCACGCAACCCGCAGTCCAATAACCGCAACAGCCCGTCGATCCGGCTGCCCACCCGTGTGCAAATGTGAAACCGCAAAAGGCGCGCGTCGCAGACATCGCCATGCAGCACCAGATAGCGCATCCCGTCTGCGGCGCGGTGTTCGACCTGCCGATGCACGCCGATGCCCAGCCGCGCCCGTGCAGGCCAATCCTCAACCGCCAATCCCACTAATGCCCGGTCGTGGTTGCCCACCAGATAGACCAGCCGCCGCCCCGCCGCCGCCCGCGCCCGCAAGATCTCGACAATCCGGTCGTGCCGCGCGCCCCAATGCAGGATCAGGGGATCCCAGATGTCAAAGATGTCACCCACCAGAAAGATGGTTTCCGCATCATTGCGCATCAGAAAGTCAAGGATCGCATCCGCCCGGCAGCCATGCGCCCCCAGATGCAGGTCCGACAGGAACATCGTCCGATGCACGTCTGGAGCCACCCGTCCCGCCTCGACCGTCATGCTTCGCCTCCTGCGTCGCTTGATGGCAAGATGGCGCAACGTGGTGACGGCCACGCAACTGTTTGGTATCAATCAGGTGAATTCATCCTGCAGCTTGCGCCCGCGCCTGGGACGGCCACAGCAGCTAGTTGTCGCAACTTGCGTCGTGCTATACCGATGCAACAGGCGGCCGGTGGGGGAACAGGTGAATTTCCAACGGGAAGAACAGCAGAACCCGGATCGGATCGTGCGGCGCAAGCTGTCCGATCAGGTGCTTGATCGCCTGCGCGACATGATCCGTGCCGGTGAATACAAACCCGGCGATCACCTCCCGTCCGAACGCGCGCTGATGGAACGCTTCGGCGTGGGTCGCCCCGCCGTGCGCGAGGCGCTGCAAACCCTGCATCAGACGGGCCTGATCTCGATCTGTCAGGGCGAACGCACCCGCGTCAACGCCATCGACGCCGGCACATTCTTTGACCAAAGCAATGAAATCGCCCGCCTTGTCCTGAACACCGCGCCCGCGAACCTTCAGCACCTGAAAGAGGTGCGCCAGATGTTTGAACTCGGCATCACCCGTATTGCCGCCGACCGCGCCACGCCGGATGACATCGCCACCCTGCGCGCCGCCATCGCGCATCAGGCCGCCCAGCAAGGTGGCGATCCGCTGCCGTTCATCCAGGCGGATATGGCCTTTCACATCCGGCTTGCCGAAATATCGGCCAATCCCATCATCGCCGCCGCATCCCAGGCCATGCTGCGCTGGCTGTTTGAAACGCACACCGCCCTTTTGCACTGGTCCGGGTATGAAGAGGTGACGCTGTCCGAACACACCGCCATCGTCGATGCCATCGAAGCCCATGACGCCGATGCCGCGGTCGAAGTCATGCGCGCCCACCTGAACCGCTCGCGCGACCGCTACGCCATGCCGCTTTAGCGCGGCCCGCCGCCTGCACGGATCCAGCCGAAATAATCCTCCGATCCCATCTGCCCGCCCTTCAGCGCAATCTCCAACCCATCATGCGGCCCGGTCCCATAGGCCCGGCACAGCGCCGCCCCCGGCACCGTAGGGGCCAGCGCCACCAACGCCTGCAAGCCCAGCGCCTGCATCCCATGCCCCGATGTATCCCCCCCCGAAATCACCGCCCGGCGCAACCCCGTCGCCTGCAACACCCGGTCCAGCACCCGCCCCAGCGCCGCCCCGATCCGCCGGTTCGCTTCGCCCGCCGTCAACCCGCTGCCCGACAGCGCCGCACGAAACCGCGCCACGGCAGGATCATCCAGCCCCGCCGCCGAATGCACCAAGGGACTAAGCCCTTCTGAAGCCGCCGCCACCGCCATATCCACCACCCGCGCCTCCTCAACCGCCAGCGCATCGCCCGGCCCGCACACCGCCGCCGCCTCGAACCCGATCCGCGCAAACCCATTCGCCCCGGCCCAGGTCAATTGCCCCGCCGTCACCGGCGACACCGACCCCGACACCGCCGCCATCTGTGCCACCGCCCCCGCCGATCCCACCGCCGGCGCAGGCCCGATCTTTCCGGCCGCTTGCCAATGCCGCACCAGCGCATATTCCACGCCTTGGCTGCCCACGACCACGCCCATCTCCCCCCGGTTCTCCCAGATCAGCCGCCCCGCCGCCGCCTCGCTCACCGCGTCCACGCTATCCACCGACAGCACCTTTGCCCCCGCCGCCACCAGCGCCTCCAACCGCGCCTGCCCACCCGCCATCAGATCTTCCAAAGAGATCAGGCCACCCGGCAAACCCGTTTGCCCCGCCAGATGCCGCAACAGATCGGCCTCCGTCATCGGCGTCACCGGGTGATGCGCCATCACCGGATGCCGGTCCAACCGGAACACCCCCTCTGGCAGCCCCGCAAACAGATGCCCAAACGCCTGATACCGCCGCATCACAGGTGCCGCCGTCAGCATCGCCACAGCGCGCGACGGGCGGCAGGCCAGCAGCGTCTCGATGGCACAGCCGATGCTGCCCACCTCTGGCGCAGAATCAAAGGTCGAACAGATCTTGTAATGCAGCAAGGGCGCACCCCGCGCCCCAAGCCAGCCCACAAGCGGCGGCAACGCCGCTCGCATCGCATCGGGCGATTGGCTGCGCAGGGTGGTCGCAATCCCTATCCCCCGCACCCCGGCAAACCGCCGCGCCAACGCCGCATCCGGCAGATCGGTGAACAGCACTGCGGGCAGACCCGCAAAGGCCATCACCTCCATCACAGCCGCCGATCCGGTGAAGTCATCCCCGATCCATGTCACCCAAGGACTGCCATCCACCATCCCGTTCCCCCCACCCGTCGCTTGACGCCCCACTTATCAACATGTCATACCAGTTGCCATCTGAATTCAGCCAAGGATCGCCCATGACCAAGATCGCCCTCTTTGGTGCCGGTGGAAAGATGGGCGTCCGCTGCGCCACCAATCTCCTCCGCACCGATTTCATCACCGCCCCGGTCGAGGTAAGCGAGCCAGGCCGCGCCCGCCTGAAAAATGCGACCGGCCTTGATTGCGTCCCCGCCGCACAGGCGTTGGACGGCGCCACCGCCGTTATCCTTGCCGTGCCGGATACCCATATCGGCCGCGTCGCGTCCGAGGTCGTGCCGATCGTCGCCCCCGGCACCATCATCGTCATTCTGGACGCCGCCGCCCCCTATGCGGGCCACCTGCCCGAACGCGCCGACATTACATATTTCATCTCGCATCCCTGCCACCCCCCCATCTACAATGATGAAGTGACGCCCGAAGCAAAGGCCGACCATTTCGGCGGCGTGGCGGCCAAACAGGCCATCGTCAACGCCCTGATGCAAGGCCCGCGCGAACATTATGACATGGGTGATCGCATCGCCCGCGCCATCTATGCCCCCGTCATGCGCAGCCACGAGGTGACGGTCGCCCAAATGGCCATGCTGGAACCCGGCCTGTCGGAAACCGTCTGCGCCTCGCTGATGACGGTCATGCGCGAAGCGATGGATGAATGCGTCCGCCGTTCTGGCGTCAGCCACGAATGCGCCCGCGATTTTCTTCTGGGCCATATGAACATCCTTGGCGCGGTGATCTTCGAAGAACGCGTCGGCGTCTTTTCCGATGCCTGCAACAAGGCCATCCAGTTCGGCATCCCTGTCCTGATGAAGGATGATTGGAAGCGTGTTTTCGACTGGGATGAAATCACCGACTCGATCAAGCGCATCACCTGATCGGGCAGCGGGACAAAGCGGGAGAGGCGGCAATGATCACCCATTGGTTCAACGGGACCGATGACCGCGTCCACGCGATCATCCTGACCAACACCCCTGTCGGCACAGGCCATCACGCGGACCGCTGGCCCGCAGGCCGGGCCTTTGTCCCCGCCTGCCCCCACGTTGCATGTTCCCACACCCGCATCCCGCGCCAGAAAAAGGCCTCCGGCCCTGTCAGCCCCTTCCGCCACCCTCCGCGGTTCGCAACGGGCCACGGGCTGGGCAGGCCGGGCCGCTTCCTCGCCCACGCTCTGTTCAAACCCGCCAAAAGCGGGGAACAGGCAGCCACCACAACGGCCAACCGCCATCAACACCAGCGCCTGAATTCCCCACAGACCAGAAATCCGCCCCCGCTGGCGCGATCTGGTTCACCGTTCCCAGGTGCGGCATGGCCACCGCCTACAAGGGCGGCCCTGCCAAGGGCGCGGTCGCCCCGCCCACCCTCTGCCCCCCCTCGTTCTGCGCCGGACGCAAACTGATGGCCAGTCACCTCCAGCCTGATGGGGCGGCGCATGGCTGACCCTGCCACCCTTCACCACGGCCCGATCACCGTGCAGGTGCAGGATGGCGGCCTGCGCAACCTCACTTGCAACGGGATCGAGGTGCTTCGCGCCCTCACCTATCCCGTCCGCAACCGCGACTGGGGCACCTGCCTTACCCGCACGACCGGACAGGACATCACCCCCACCACCTATACCCGCCACTTCACCGACCCTGATGGCAGCTTCAGCGGCACCTTCCGCGCCCGCCTGACGTCGCCCAACGACCTTGTGGCCGACGTCACCTTCACCTTCCACCGCGCCACAGAAATCAACCGCGCAGGTTTCACCCTCCTTCACCCGATCAAAGGCGTTGCGGGTCAGCCCCTGACCATCCACCACCCCGATGGCAGCACGACCGTCACCACCTTTCCCGCCCTCATCAGCCCCGCACAACCCGCCCGCAGCATCGCGGGACTGACCCACAGCGTGAACGGCACCACCGTCGAGATCGCCCTGCAAGGCGACGTGTTCGAGATGGAGGATCAACGCAACTGGTCCGACGCCTCGTTCAAGACCTACTGCCGCCCCCTGTCACTTCCCTATCCCTATGCCGTCGCCAAAGATGCGGTGATCCGTCAAAGCCTTACCCTGAATCTGGCCGAAACCAGCAAGCCCACCAGCGCCACACGCCGCCCCAGCACAGCCACAGCCCGCCTGCCACAGGTTCTGCTGGCCCATGAACACGGCCTCACCTCGGTTGCGGGCCTTGCACAAGGCCACGGCCTGCCCATCCTGTTCCGCCTCACCGCCGAAACGCCCACAACCGACATTCTGGCCGCAGCACGCGTCCCCACCCTCGCGTTAGAGATCATCTTCGACGATCTTCCCGACCTGTCGCATCAGATCGCGCGCGCCGGGGCCGTCGGCATGATCCCCATCCGTGTCACCGCCCTGCCCCGCCCGTTCCTGAAAAGCTACCAACCCGATGCCATCTGGCCCACAGGCGCACAGCCCGCAGACGCCCTCCCCCTCCTGCGTGCAGCCTTCCCAAAGGCATTGGTCGGCGGTGGCAGCCTGACGAACTTCACCGAATTGAACCGCCACCGCCCCAACCCCGCACAAGTGGATTTCGTCACCTTCGGCAACACCGCCATCGTCCATGCCGCCGATGACGTTTCGGTGCGCCAAACGCTGGAGGCATTGCCCGAAATCTTCACCTCCGCGCAGGCCATCGCGGCGGGTAAACCCCTACACCTCGGCCTCTTCTCCATCGGCATGCGCTCCAACCCCTACGGCGATGCCACGGCTCCCAACCCGGATGGCCTGCGCCTGCCAATGGCGATGGCCGACCCCCGCCAGCCCACCCCCTTCGCCGCCGCCTATGCCGTGGCCATCCTGGCCCATGCCGCCCGCGCCGGGGTGAAAAGCCTTGCTCTGGCGATGACCGACGGCCCCCTCGGCCCCGACGGTCCGCTCGTCGCCATCCTGCGCGTGGCCCATCTCCTTGGCGGGGCAGAGGTGTCCATCACCGAAGACGCGGGCCGCTTCACCCTCAGCTCGCATCGCGGTGGTCTGGCCGCCAATTGCACGCCCGATCCCGCCCCGCCTCCCCATCCCGGCCTGCCCGCCCTGGCACCCGACTGCGCCACCGCCTGGACGATGTGATCCCCCCACCACCGCCTGAAAGGAACGCCATGTCCCCCCGCTTCGAGGCCGACTATCTGCTCGAAACCCCCGTCGCGCTGGAACAGGCCGCAGCCACGATTGCCGGCGAACAATCCTCAGGCACCTTCCGCCCCGTGCCGGGCGAAACCGCGGAACTCAAGGCCCGCTCCGCCGCGCGGGTCGAGGTGATCACCGACCTTGGCCCCATCCCCGGCCCCGCCCTGCCGGGCGCCGCCACACCCGATGCCCCGCACCGCCGCGCCCGCATCACCCTGTCCTGGCCGCTCGCCAATACCGGACCCAGCCTGCCCAACATCCTGGCCACGGTGGCGGGCAACCTGTTTGAACTGAACTGCGTCGCCGCCCTGCGCCTGACCGCCCTGCGCTTTCCACCCGAACTGGTGGCCGCCTGCCCCGGCCCCGCCTTCGGCACCGCAGGCACACGGGCATTGTCCGGGGTCAACGACCGTCCGCTCATCGGCACCATCATCAAACCCTCCATCGGGCTGTCCCCTGATGAAACCGCCGAAATGGTCGCCACGCTCTGTGCCGCTGGCATCGACTTCATCAAGGATGATGAACTACAGGCCGATGGCAGCCACTGCCCCTTTGACGCCCGCGCCCGCGCCGTGATGGCGGTCATCAACACCCATGCCGAAAAGACCGGCAAAAAGGTCATGTATGCCTTCAACCTGACGGGCGAGGTGGATGAGATGCGCGCCCGCCACGACCTTGTGCAATCCCTGGGCGGCACCTGCGTCATGGCCAGCGCCAATTCCATCGGCCTGACCGGAATGCTCGCCCTGCGCCGCCACGCGCAACTGCCGCTGCACATCCACCGCAACGGCTGGGGCTATCTGTCCCGGCATCCGGCCCTCGGTTTCGACTATCCCGCTTGGTCCACGCTCTGGCGTCTGGCCGGGGCGGATCACCTACATGTCAACGGCCTGGCCAACAAGTTCAGCGAACCGGATGCCAGCGTCATCGCCTCGGCCCGCGCGCTGATGACGCCGCTGTCCCCCACCACCCCCGCCTGCCCGATGCCGGTCTTTTCGTCGGGCCAGACTGCGCTTCAGGCCCACGGCACCTGGGCCGCGCTTAAATCACCCGATCTGATCTTTGCCGCGGGCGGCGGCATCATGGCCCATCCCGATGGCCCCGCCGCAGGCGTCCGCGCCCTGCACGACGCCTGGTCCGCCGCGATGAACGGCATCCCCCTTGCACAGGCCGCCAAGGACAGCCCCGCCCTCGCCGCCGCGGTCCGCGCCTACGCATAGCAGGGCTGCACCTGTCCTACGCCAGACCTAAGCCAGCCCCCACCATCCGTTCGGATAGCTAAATCCATCCCCGTCCGCGTCGTTTCTGGGTTCAACGGAAACTCGGAGGGGACCATGCAAAACGAACAGTGCCACGTCTGCGACACCACCGCCCGCCTGATCGGCATCGCCTTTGCAGGTCTGCATCTGCCGCTGGTTGTCCTGGGCCTTGCCTATTTCTTCGGCAACCTCACTGATCCGGCCCATCTGGTGCTTTGCGCATTGGTCAGCACCGTCGCTGCCGCGGTCCTGACGCTGGGCGCGATGTGGCGCATCGTCAAACCACAGTTGCTGGATCAACTCGCCCGCACGGGGCATCGCCCGCACGTCCTGTCCTTCAACTGACAGCGCGGCCGGCGGGCCGATCCCCTATCCCCGCGCCGCGATCTGGCCCGCCAGGTAATCGGCGTCATGCCAGACACCCCAGATGAACGGCGATGCCCGACGCGACAGCCAGGGCAAGCCGATGAAATACAGACCCGGCACCTCTGACACCCCTCTGTCATGGCGCGGGCGTCCCTTTTCATCGAACACGTCAATCTTCATCCAACCATAATCCAGCACATAACCCGTGGCCCAGATCACCGCGGTCACCCCCGCCGCCCGCAGGTCCAGCGACAACACAGGATCGGTCACGCAGGCCGGATCAGCGCCGATCTGCCGCGCCTCAGGTTCTTCGGGCAGGTCCAGCCCTTGTTGCACCGCATAGGCATCCGCCTCATCCAGCACCGACAGGTAATTCGCATCCCCCCGCGCGATGTTCCCGGCCAGATCCGGGGCAAAGCGCAGCGCCCCGTCGGCATAGCTCTCGGTCCGCCCCACCAACACCATTCCGCGCGCCGCCATCCGCCGGAAATCCACCGTTTGTCCGCCCTCGGCCCCGCTCACGGCAATCGTCACATGCTCTGTCCCCGGTGTCGCCGCCCGCGCATCCCACTTGCCCAGCGCCCCAAGCCACCACACGAAATCCTTGCCACGATAGGCGCGCGGCGGCCGGTCGTGCGGCCCGACCGACAAGAACACCTTCCGCCCCGACCGCAGCAATTCATCTGCAATCTGCGCCCCGGATGACCCCGCCCCGATCACCAGCACCGCCCCTTCGGGCAACTGGCCGGGATTGCGATAGCCGCTGGAATGCATCTGCACCACGCCCGCCGTTTCGGGGATCATCGCCGGAAAGACCGGCTTCTGAAACGGCCCTGTGGCCGACACCACATTGCGTGCCGTGATCACGCCTTCCGCCGTCTCCGCACGAAACCGGCCATCTGCCATCCGCTCCAACTGCCGCACCTCCACCCCACAGCGGATGGGCGACTGGTTCTGCGCCGCAAAGGTTTCGAAATACCGCACGATCCGGTCTTTCGGCGCAAAGCTGTCGCCGTCGATGTCATCAAAGGTCAGGTCGGGAAAGCGGTCATGCCAGGCCGGCCCGTTGGCCACCAGCGAATCCCACCGCTCGGTCCGCCAGCGTTCCGCAATGCGGTGACGCTCCAGCACCAGATGGGCCATGCCGCGCTTGCCCAGATGCCCGCTCATGGCCAGCCCTGCCTGCCCGCCCCCGATCACCAGGGTTTCGACCGTCTCATCCGCCATCGCGCCATCCCTATTCCGCACCGGCCACCCGGCATCGACCAGTGGTCCCTTGCCCCCCGATTAGGGCCAACCGGCGCATCCCGAAACACGCATTTCTCTCGTCATGGATTAGGCCACGGCTAACCAGCGGCCCCGCGATCACCGCAAACCACGGCGCGGCCAACCGACAAGGCAGCCGTAATCCCCGCTACCGCTCACCCCGGCGATAGGGCTGCATCAACGCCTCCGGCACCCGCGCCCGCCGCGCCACAAGGATCAACGCCACAATCGACAGCACATAGGGCGCCATCAGGAACAACTGATAGGGCACGCCCTCAACCACCGTCTGCAACCGCAACTGGAACGCATCGAACAGCGCAAACAGCAGCGCGCCCACCAACGCCTTGCCGGGCCGCCATGACGCGAACACCACCAGCGCGATGCAGATCCACCCCCGCCCCTGCACCATCGACGGAAAGAAACTGTTGAACGCCGCCGTCGTCAGGAATGCACCGCCCAGCGCCATGATGCCCGACCCCACCATCACCGCCCAGATACGGATGCGCATCGGGTTCAATCCCTGCGCCTCGACCGCATGGGGATTTTCCCCCGTCATCCGCAGCGCCAACCCCATCGGCGTCCGCGCCAGCATCCAGGCCACCAGCCCCACCAAAATCAACGCCACATAGGTGGGCGGCGTCTGGGTGAACAGCACCTCGCCCAAAAAGGGAATATCCGACAGGATCGGCACCGCCCAGGGTTGGAACGGCACGATGGTGGGCGGCAAATTCCCCACCTGCACCCACAACCGGTAAAGGTAATAGGCCAAAGCAGAGGCAAACAGCGTGATCCCCAACCCCGCCACATGCTGCGACAATCCCAGCGGCACCGTCAGCATCGCATGCAGCCAGCCGATCACCATTCCGGCCAGCACCGCCATCGCCAGCCCGGCCCACAGGTCGCCGCCCCAATAAACCGTCAACCAGCCGATCATGGCCCCCATAGTCATGATCCCCTCGATCCCCAGGTTCAACACCCCGGCCCGTTCGCAGATCAACGCCCCCAACACGCCAAAGATCAGCGGCGTCGCGATCCGCAGCACCGCCGACCACAAACTTGCCGTGGTCAGGATGTCCATCGCCTCCATCATCGCCGCACCCGATAGGTTGTGAACAAAAGCGCCACCAGCATTGCCAGCAGGGCCACCGACATGATCACGTCGGCGATAAAGGATGGCACGCCCGTTGCCCGGCTCATGGCATCGGCCCCCACAAACACCGTCGCCACAAAGACCGACGCCGCCACCACCCCCACCGGATGCAGCGCCGCCAGCATCGCCACCACGATCCCGGCATAGCCAAACCCCGGCGACATCGTCGTCGTCACATATCCCACCGGCCCCAGCACCTCGATCGCGCCTGCCAGCCCCGCCAGGCCGCCCGACAGCAGCGCCACCTTCACCAGCGTCGCCGTGATCGGCACCCCGGCAAAGGCCGCCGCTGCCGGGTTCAACCCCGCCGCCCGCGTTTCCGCCCCGAACACCGTTCGCGCCTGCACCAGCCAGACCACCAGCACCACCACCACCGCCAGCACGATCCCCACATGCAACCGCGACCGGGGCACCAGATCGGGCAGACGCAACCCCGCCGCCACCGGCACCGATTGTGGCCAGCCAAAGGCCATCGGGTCTTTCAGCACCCCTTCCACCATCAGCCCCACGAACAGCAGCACGATGAAGTTCAACAGCAACGTCGTCACCACCTCATCCACCCCAAAGCGCAACCGCAACACCGCAGGCACAAGGAGCAGCATCGCCCCCGCCGCCATCCCCGCCGCCGCCAGCGCGGCCCAGGCCAAAGGCACCGGCCACCCCACCAGCGCCGAATGCCCCAACGCCGCCGCCGCCAGCGCCCCCATATAGAACTGCCCCTCGCCCCCAATGTTCCACAGCCGCGCCCGAAACGCGACCGCCGCCGCCAACCCCGTCAGGATCAGGGGCGATGCGCGGGTGAACGTCTCCGTCACCGCCAACCGCGATCCAAAGGCCCCGCGCAGCATTTCACCATAGGCCACCCACGGGCTGACCCCCGCCAAAGCGATCAGTCCCGCGCACAGCATCAATGCGGCAACCACCGCCAGAAGCGGTGCAATGACCAATGCGGCGACAGACACCTCTTCGCGCCGTTCAAACCGCATCCCGCGTCTCCCAGACACCGGCCATCATCAACCCCAACCGCCGCGCATCCACATCTTCCGCCAGAATAGGCTCCGACAGTCGCCCCTTGGAAATGGCTTGCAACCGGTCCGACAACCCCACCGCCTCATCCAAATCTTCGGAAATCAGCAGGATCGCCGCCCCCTCGGCCCGCGCCATCAGCAATTCGGCATGAACCCCCGCAATCGCCCCTTCATCCAGCCCGCGTGTTGGCTGATTGGCCAGCAGAAACCGCGGCCCCGCCGCCAGATTGCGCCCAAGGATCAGCTTTTGCATATTCCCGCCCGACAACAGCCGTGTCCGTGTCGCAGGCGCCGCGCCGCGAATGTCGAACCGCCCGATCAGCCCCGCCGCATGCGCCTCGGCTGCCCGCCGCCGCACAAAGCCGAACCGCGAAAAATCCCGCAGCCGCTCCAGCACGGCATTCTCCCACACCGCCAGATCGCCCACCACGCCCTGCGCCTGGCGATCCTCTGGCACCCGCCCGATCCCCAGCTTGACCGCCTGCCGTGGGGTGATCCGCGAAATGTCCCGCCCGTCAAAAGTGATCGTCCCGGCATCCGGCCGTGCCAACCCGGAAAGCGCCCGCCCCAGCATCGCCTGCCCGTTGCCGGATACGCCCACGATGCCCAGAATTTCCCCGGCCCGCACCTCGAACCGCACCCGGTCCAGCGCCATACCGCCACCTTTGGTGACCGACAGCCCTTCGGCCACCACCACCGGCGCGCCCGCTTCATGCGCCGCCCGCTTGGGCCGCGCCACCGCGCGTCCCACCATCAATTCGGCCAGCTCTGCCGCCGTCGTCTCTGCCGTCACACGTTCCGCCACAACCTTGCCAGCGCGCAGCACGACAACCCGGTCCGATGCCCCCATCACCTCATGCAGCTTGTGGCTGATGAAAATGATCGACAGCCCACCCTTCGCCATGCCTCGCAAAATGGTGAACAACTGCTCTGCCTCGGGCCGCGCCAGCACCGCCGTCGGCTCATCAAGGATAAGGATCCGCGCCTCCCGATACAGCGCCTTCAGGATCTCTACCCGCTGCCGTTCACCCACCGACAGATCTCCAATCCGCGCCGCAGGGTCCACCGGCAGGCCGAACTGTGCCGACAGCGCCCGGATCTTCCGTTCCGCCCCCTCACGGTCCATCCCCACCTTCCACAGGGATTCAGACCCGATCACGATGTTTTCCAGCACCGTCAGATTGCCCGCCAACGTGAAATGCTGATGCACCATACCCACGCCCGCCGCGATGGCCGCGCGCGGCTTGGCCGAGGGCAGCGGCTTGCCCAAAACCCGCACCTCGCCCGCATCCGCCGCATAATGGCCGAACAGGATGTTCATCAGCGTCGTCTTGCCCGCGCCATTTTCCCCCAGCAGCGCCAGCACCTCGCCCTTTTTCAGCGACAGGGTGACATCATCATTCGCCACCAGCGCCCCGAACCGCTTGGTGATCCCATCCAGTTCCAGCACATCACCGACAGTCATGGATGCCCCGCAATTGGATAAGGATAGGCCACCATCGGGGCCGCCGCAGCCAATCGCCCGCCCAGCGCCAGCAGCGCCCGGTCGCAACCCACACGCGCGGCAATCTGCACCCCGACCGGCAAACCCGCACCGCCAAAGGGAACCACCATCGCCGGAAATCCCGCCGCATTCGCCATTGCCGCACCAGGTGCCACCGCCGCCATCTGCGCGAAATGCGCCGCCACATCGGGCCTGCCCATGTCAAAAGCCCCCACCTTGGGCACGCCGGCCGCCAGCACAGGCGACATCACCGCATCCACCCCGGCCATCCATGCCTCCCACTCTGCCGTCAGCATGGCCAATTCACGCGACGCCGCAAACAATTCCGCCGCGCCCATCGCCCGCCCCTCGGCCAGAACCGCCCCAGCAATCGGCGTCAATTCCTCTGCCGTCACACCCAGCGCGCCCATCCAGTCGGCCAGCGACGCCGTCAGCACCCGTTGCGCCACCGCACCCGCCCGCGCCGCCATCGCTGCGGGAAAGGCGCGCGCCTCCACCGCCATGCCCAGCCCTTCGGCCAAGCGCGCCATCTTACGCGTGCCCTCGGCCTGCTCCGCATTGCATCCCTCCGGGATCATCACCGCAATCCGCCCTGTCGCAAAGCCCCGATCCCCGGCCCAAGGCTCGGCCACCACGTCAAACGCCGCCATGACATCCCGCACCGATCGCGCCAGCACCAATTCACTCGCCAACCCCATCAGCCAGTTGCCCTGATCCGGCCCCATCGGAACCGCCCCGCGCGACGGTTTCAACCCCACCAGCCCGCAACAGGCCGCAGGCACCCGGATCGATCCCGCCGCATCGGTGGCATGGGCGATGGCCACGATCCCCGCCGCCACCGCCGCCGCCGCGCCGCCCGATGATCCGCCAGGCGATAGCCGCACATCCCACGGATTCACCGCCGGGTCTGATGTCAGCGCAAGGCCAAACTCCGGCACCACCGTTGTGCCAAACGGCACCAGACCCGCCGCACGGAACCGCGCGAACAGATCGCTGTCCACCGCCTGATCACGCCGCCGCCGCGCCAGCGCCGCAGACCCCGCCACCGGCGTCAACCCCGCAGCCCCCGACCCCAGATCCTTGCCCAGAAACGGCACGCCGCCAAACGGCCCCGGCAGGAACCCGCGCGCCTGCACATCCTCCACCCGCGCCACCGCCCCAAACCGGTCCGCCGCCGCCACCGCAGCGGCCATCACCTCGGGCGCAGAAACCGCACCCGAAGCTATCGCCGCCGCAAGGGACGTTGCGTCCTGCAAGGGATCAGGCTGGTTCGTTCGCGTCGATCGGCACCTCGAACTCGCCCGCCGCTATTGCCGCGCGCTTGGCCTCCATCGCTGGCACAGCATCGGCAGGCACGTCCTCGGCCACATAGATCAACTCGTTCCCGCCATACTTCATGAACGAATATTCGGTGTAATCCCGACCCACCGGATTTCCCGCCACCACATCCGCAACGATGGCATCAATCGTCGGCCGGTAATTCCAGATGGCATTGGCAAACACCGTCCCCGGATAGCGCGGCGTATAGTCGATCAGCGACCCGATCGCCTTTGCCCCACGCTCCTGCGCCCCATCCGCCGTGCCGATCCGCTCACCGAACAGGATATCCGCCCCGCCATCAATTTGCGCCACCGCCGCTTCCTTTGCCTTGGCCGGGTCAAACCACGCACCAATGAACCCGTTCAGGAACTTCGCCTCCGGGTTCACTTCCTTTACCCCCATGCGGAAGGCGTTGATTAACAGGTTGACCTCCGGGATCGGGTAACCGCCGACCGAACCAAACGTCCCGGTCGCCGACATCTTCCCCGCCAGCATCCCCGCCAGATAGGCCGCTTCATGGTTGCGCGTGCCAAAGACGCCAAAGTTGTCGCCCTCCGCCGCGCCCGACGAACCCATCAGGAAGGCCGTCTCCGGGTAATCCGCCGCGACGGCCCGCGCCTCGGCCTCCACCGCATAGCTTTCACCCCAGATCAGCCGCGCCCCGCCTTCCGCATATTCCCGCATCGCACGCGGATAGTCGGTCGCCGCCACCCCTTCGGAAAACTCGTATTCAATCACCCCATCCGCCGCTGCCGCCTGCATCGCGGCATGGATGCGCGAATTCCACGCATTTTCCACGGGCGAGGCATGGACCCCCGCCACCTTGATCACGGTCTGGGCATTCGCCCGGCGGATATAGGCCGGCAACGCCAGCGTGGCCGCAGCCCCCATCAAAAGCGTCCGGCGAGAGGTCGAAAAAGTCATGGCAGCATCCCCGTTGGTTTGTTGTTGATCTCAGTCTTTGTTGAACTCAGTCTTTGTTGATCTCAGTCTTCCGCAACTGGCGCATAATCGGCAGGGTCCAGCCCCGCCGGCCGCCCCGGCAAATCCAGCCGCGCCAACCGTGGCGCCGTCTCCGCAATCACCCGGCCCGAACGGATCACCGCAAGCCGCGTGGCCCGCATCCGCACCGCTTCAATCGGATCACGCGCCTGCAACACCACCATCGTCGCAGGTCCGCCCACCCGCAGTGTCGGGTCCGGCAACCCCATCGCCCGATGCCCGTTCACCGTGACCGAGGTGAAGGCCCAAGCCATCGCCTCCCGCGATGTCATCGGCACGGCATGCACCCCCATATGCGCCACCTCCAGCATGTCGGCCGATCCCAGCGGATACCACGGGTCCATCGTGCAATCCTGCCCGAAGGCCACATTCACCCCCGCCGCCCGCAACTCCGGCACCCGCGTCAGGCCCCGACGGCGCGGATAGGTGTCAGACCGCCCCTGCAAGGTGATGTTGATCAACGGGTTCGGCACGATATGCAGCCCCGCCTCGGCAATCAGCGGAATCAGCTTCGACGCATAGTAATTGTCCATCGAATGCATGGATGTGCAGTGTGACCCCACCACCCGCCCCTGCAGGCCCAGCCGCACCGTTTCCGCCGCCAGCGTTTCGATATGGCGGCTCATCGGATCATCGCTTTCATCGCAATGCAGATCGACCGGCAGCCCCCGTTCGGCTGCAATCTCGCACGACCGCCGCACCGAATCGGCCCCCGCCTGCATCGTGCGTTCAAAATGCGGGATGCCGCCCACCACATCCACGCCCATATCCAGCGCCCGGATCAGATTGGCCTCGGCCGTTGGGTCGCGGAACAGCCCATCTTGGGGAAACGCCACAAGTTGCAGGTCGATATACCCCGCCACCTGCCGCTTCACCTCCAAAAGCGCCTCAACCGCCGTCAACCGATCATCGCACACATCCACATGCGTTCGGATCGACAAAAGCCCCTGCGCCACCGCCAGATCGCAATAGCGCAGCGCCCGCTCCATCACCGCCTCAACCGTCAACAGCGGCTTCAACTCACCCCACAGCGCGATCCCCTCCAGCAAGGTGCCGGATCGGTTCAACCGGGGCAGACCCAGCGACAGCGTGGCATCCATGTGAAAATGCGGGTCGGCAAAAGGCGGGGCCACCAACCGGCCGCCCGCCTCTATCGTGCGGCCCGCTTCCGCCGCGATCCGGGGCGCGATCTCAACGATCCGCCCGTCTTTCACCGCAATATCGACCGGGGTTTTCCCATCGGCAAGACGCCCCGCCCTGACCAGCAGATCCAGCATGTCACCCCCGTTATCTTGCCGCTTCAGACCATAGGATCTGCTCGGCTCTTGTCGCTTGCCCCAGCGTTAACAGGATTTACCCTTCGGTCAAAAAATTTCTTCTGCCGCAATACTGGGCAAATCCCACAGACCATGCCCACAGCCGAGCCAATGGAAAATCCCACCCACCGAATCGTCACCCTACCGCGCCAGCGTCAGGATCGCGTCCACATCCAGATGCGCCTCCAGATGATCGGCCAGCCCGTCCAGCGCGGCCTCCACCCCGGTCTCATAGCCAACCCCGCCGCCTGTTACGCCCAGACCGGCCAGCCATGCCCGACGAAACCCGTCCTCGGCAAACAGCCCATGCAGATAGGTGCCCGCAACCCGACCGTCCGCCGACACCGCACCTTCGGCCCGCCCGTCGATCCGGGCAAAGGGCCGCGCGCAATCCCTGCCATTGGTCACGCCCAGATGGATCTCATACCCCCTGACCGCCATGCCACTGTCCAGATGCACACCGTCAACCAGCGCCAGCCGCTTTTTCCGCCTCAATCGCGTGCCCACATCCAAAAGGCCCAGCCCCGCCGCCACATCCTGATACCCCTCGATCCCGTCCGGATCGGCAATCATATGGCCCAGCATCTGATACCCGCCGCACAGACCCAGCACCCGCCCGCCCCGCCGCCGATGCGCCCGCAGGTCCACGTCCCACCCCTGCGCCATCAGAAACAGCATATCCTCCACCGTCGCCTTCGATCCCGGCAAGATCACCACCGCCGCATCACCAGGGATCGGCTGCCCCGGTCGCAGCATCACCAGATCCACCCCAGGCTCCGCCTTCAACGGATCAATATCGTCGAAATTGGCAATTCCCGGATAGGTTAGCACCACAACCTTTGCGCCGCCCCGATGCGGCCCGCCAACCAGCCCCACCGCATCCTCGGCGGGCAACCGCCAGGCATCATGGAACCACGGCACCACCCCGAACCCACGCCACCCCGTCCGCACCGCGATCCAGGCATAGCCGTCATCAAACAGCCGCGCATCCCCGCGAAAGCGGTTGATGATGAACCCCGCCACCATCGCCGCATCCCCCGCATCCAGCACCGCCTGCGTTCCCACGATCTGCGCAATCACGCCACCCCGATCGATGTCACCCACCAGAACCACCGGCACATCTGCGGCAACAGCAAAGCCCATATTGGCGATGTCGCCCGCCCGCAGGTTCACCTCTGCCGGGCTGCCCGCCCCTTCCACGATCACCAGATCATGCCCCGCCTTCAGCCGGGCGAAACTGTCCATCACCCCCGCCATCAGCCGCGGCTTCAGCGCGGCATAATCCCCCGCCTCTGCCCGCGTCAGCCGCTTACCTTGCACGATCACCTGCGCCCCCGTCTCGCTTTCGGGTTTCAGCAGCACCGGATTCATGTCCACGACCGGATCAATCCCCGCCGCCCGCGCCTGCAAGGCCTGCGCCCGCCCGATCTCGCCCCCGTCCACCGTGACGGCCGCATTGTTCGACATGTTCTGCGGCTTGAACGGGGCCACCTTCATTCCACGCCGCCGCGCTGCCCGGCACAGGCCCGCCACGATCAGCGATTTGCCAACATCCGATCCCGTGCCTTGCACCATCACCGCCCGCATCTGCCGACCCCCTGCCTTGCTCGAATGGTCCTTCATGGCAGGCGCAGGCCGGGGCCGAAAGACCGTCCGATCCCGGATGAAAGGGTTAACATCATCGCCACCCGCCGTGCGCGGCGTGCATACAGTTTGCTGCACTGGCCGTCTGCACCGCCCGCTGCACAGCCCTTAACCGTTCGACAGCCGCCCCTCTGGCCCGAAGTGGCGCGGAAAGAACGCCGCCGCACTGGCCAGAACCGTCGCCCGCGCCTCATCGCGGCTATAGGGCGATTGCAATGTCATCAGGTCCAGCCAGACCCCTTCGGTCGCCACCCGCAACACCCGCGCGATCCGAACCGCATCTCCGCCATAGTCACCCACAGTTAACAGATCACGACAGAAACCCTCAAGAACCAATTGATATTCCTCATCATTATTGCCGCACACGTCCTGATACATCGGGCGGCTCTGCGCCTCACCCCAGAACGCGCACCACGCCGCCAGCCGATCAGCGGTGCAGATGGCAGGCGCAAAATCCGCGTCAATCAAGGCGGCAATCTGGTCCGCCGGATGCGGCCCCGCCATCGCCAGGGCCGCCTGCCAATTGGCGCGATACTCATCCGACAAATGCTCCAGCGTTGCCGCCAGCAGCTTATCCTTTGATTCAAAATGGAAATTCGCTAACCCATGCGAAAGCCCGGCCCGCCGCGCCACCTCGCCCAAGGTGGTCCGCGCAAACCCGTTTTCCGCGATCACTGCAATCGTCGCATCAATCAACTGCAGCCGCCGCTCCTCACGGCTCAACTTCCGCCGCGGCACCGGATTCGGCTCGGTTTCCGCATCCATGAACTTACCCCGCACCATTACCTTGGCCCCTTCCATCATGAAATCCGCCAATGAAACAAGGGCTTTTCCTACCCATCCTTCATTTTGATTGACAGTTCAATCAGAATCTTGCGACGATCCATTGAACCGCCCCGCCACCGAGGCCTTCCCATGACGACCCATCCGCTCCACTCCCTCCCCATTCCCAATGCATGGGATCGGCGCGGCCTGCCGGGTTGGACCTACCACTCCCCCGCCCTGTTTGATCTGGAAAAGACCCATGTTTTCCTGACCCATTGGCAGGTCGCCGGCCATGAATGCGACCTGCCCAATCCGGGCGACTGGCTCACCTTTGACATGCTGGGGGAACGCGCCGTCCTGATGCGCGGGGCAGATGGCGTGGTTCGCGCCTTCCACAACCTGTGCCGGCACCGCGGCGCACGGGTGGTGGATGGCGACCGTGGTCAATGCCGCGGGTCCATCGTCTGCCCCTTTCACGGCTGGGTCTACAACCTTGACGGCACGCTACGGGGGGCCGCCCAACCCACCAGCTTTGGTGACATGGATCGCACAAAGTTCGGCCTGAAACCCATTGAAATGCAATCCTTCCACGGATTTCTGTTCATCCGCTTCCACTCTGGCCCGCAACCCGATATCGCCACCCTCCTCGCCCCGTTCGACGCCGATTTTGTCGCCTATCGCGTCTCCGATGTGCTGCCCGTCGCCACGCCCTATTGGTCAACCGTGCTGCCGGTGAACTGGAAATCCGTCCGCGATGTCGACAACGAAGGCTATCACGTCCCCCTTGCCCATCCCGGCCTGCAAGACCTGTATGGCCGAGATTATCGGGATATCTTTCTCGACCACGGCCTGAACATGTCCATCGGTCGCTATGGCGATACGCCAGGCAAGACATGGTCGGTCCGTCATTACAACCGCCTGTCCCGGTCACGCGATCATCTGCCACCGCATCTGGCCGGGGCTTGGACATATTACGGGATGTTCCCCCAGATCGTCTTTGCCTTCACCCCGGAAGGTGTTCAATTCTATCACGAAATCCCGCTCGGCCCCGGCAAGACGAAACTGACCGGGCGGCTGTATCGCAACCCTGATGAATCCCGCCGGGAACGCATCGCCCGCTACCTTGCCATGCGCATCGACCGCGACACCTCGGCCGAGGATCAGCAACTGTCGATCTGGTCCAATGAATCCATGCGCTCGTCGGCTTTTGAAAACTTTCATCTTTCCGATCTCGAATGGGGTCTGCGCCGCCATCACGATGACCTGCGCGTCCTTTTGCCCGTCATGACGCTCGATACCGCCCCGCCAGAAGACCGGATCGCCGCCATCAATCAGGAAATGCTGGGCGCGGCACAATGACCGCCCCCAGCCCGTTTCGGCAAAGCCGGACCAACCGGCCCATGCCCATAAGGGAGACCGCCATGAAACTGACCCGCAGAAACGCCCTCCTCACTCTCGGCAGCACGCTGGCGGTGCCCTACGTTCGCCCCTCCTGGGCGCAGGCGGGCACGGTGAATGTCTACAACTGGTCCGACTATATCGGCGAAACAACCATCGCGGATTTCGAAGCGGAAACCGGCATCGGCGTGGTCTATGACCTATACGCCAGCTCCGAAGAAATGCAGGCCAAAATGCTGGCTGGATCCACAGGCTATGATGTGGTCGTCATGGCGGGCATTTCGCTGCCCAGTTTCGTTCAGGCGGGGGTCTACCAGAAACTCGATCGCGCGCGGCTCACAGGTTGGTCGAACCTCAACCCGGAAATCCTTAAAATCGTTGAAGGATTCGATCCAGGGAATGAATACAGCGTCCCTTACATGTGGGGATCGGTCGGCATCACCTACAACCTGGACATGGTCCGCGAACGCCTGCCCGATGCAGATCTGGAATCGCTGGACACGCTGTTCAAACCCGAAAACGCGGCCAAGCTGGCCGATTGCGGCATCTCCATCCTCGACAGCCCGACCGACATCGGCTTCATGGTTCTTAGCTATCTGGGGATCGACCCCAACACCGCAGGCCCCGCAGAATACCAAAAGATGGCCGAGGCGTTCGCCCCGATCCGCGACTACATCGCGACGTTCGACAATGCCAATTACCTGACCGCCATCCCGAATGGCGAGGTGTGTGCCGTGAACAACTGGTCCGGCGATTATGGCGTCGCCAAAGCCCGCGCGGCAGAGGCGGGAATTGAAATGAACCTCGCCTATTACGTGCCAAAGACTGGCGCTCCGGCCTGGTTCGACCTGCTGTGCATGCCATCCGACGCGCCGAATACTGACAACGCCTATCTGTTCATCGACTATCTGCTGCGCCCCGAGGTGATCGCCGCCTGCACCAATTACACCGGTTATGCCAACGCCAACAAGGCGGCGACGCCGTTTATCGACCCCGCCGTCGCCTCTGACCCGGCTGTCTACCCGGATGCAACCACGCTGGCGCGCATGTATACCCCTACCCCGCAAACCGAAGAACAGGACCGCGAAATCACGCGGATCTGGGCCACCATCAAATCCGGCGGCTGAACATGGCCGATGCCACCGCGCCCTTCCTGCGGATCGAGGGCGTCTCAAAGACCTTCGGCACCTTTCAGGCCGTCCGCGACGTGTCGCTGACCATCACAAAGGGGGAAATATTCGCCCTTCTCGGTGGCTCTGGCTGTGGAAAAACCACGCTGTTGCGGATGCTCGCCGGGTTCGAGGAACCGACCAAAGGCCGCATCTTTCTGGACGGGCAGGACATGACGGGCGTCCCGCCGTGGGAACGGCCCGTCCATATGATGTTTCAAAGCTATGCGCTGTTTCCCCATATGACGGTGGAAAAGAACGTGGGCTACGGGCTGAAACACGAAAGGATGACGGCCGCCCAACGCGCCGACCGCGTCCGCGACATGCTGGACCTTGTGCAGCTTTCCGCCTTTGCCCAACGCAAACCGCATCAAATTTCGGGCGGGCAGCGGCAGCGCGTGGCCCTTGCCCGCGCCCTGGCCCGACAACCAAAACTTCTGCTGCTTGATGAACCTCTGGCGGCACTGGACAAGAAATTGCGCGAACAGACCCAGTTCGAGCTGATGTCGATCCAGGAACGCACGGGCGTGACTTTCATCGTCGTAACCCACGATCAGGAAGAGGCGATGACACTGGCCGACCGCATCGCCGTGATGGATCGGGGCCAGGTGCAGCAGATCGGCCCCCCGGCCGAGGTTTACGAACACCCCGCCACACGGTTTGTCGCCAATTTCCTTGGCTCCATCACGCAATTCACCGCAACCGTCACCGCCACAAACGGCAAGGAAACACGCCTTCATGTGCCAGCCTTCGGGTCAGAGGTCATCGCCGGCACCCTACCCAACCTTGTGCCAGGGGAAACCCTTACCCTTGGCCTGCGTCCCGAAAAGATCACCCTGCTACGCGACCGGCCCGATGGCCCCAACGTCATCGCGGGCGAGGTGAAGGATCTCGCCTATTTCGGGAAGGACAGTCTTTATCGCATCACCCTGCCGGGGGGCGATCTGCTGTCAGTTCATGCCGTGAACGCCCGCCGCGGTGGCGACAGCCGTCCCGACTGGAATGATCAAGTCTGGCTCAGCTTCGCACCCGAAGCCGCCATCCTGTTGCGGGATTGATCCGATGCGCGCCCGCCTGTCCCACTGGTTCAATAAAAGGGGTTGGTCAGACCTGATCATCGGTTTGCCCTATGTCTGGCTGGCGCTGCTGTTCCTATTGCCCTTCCTGATCGTCCTCGCCATGAGCCTGGCCACCCGCACGCCCACGGCGCCCCCCTTTGGTTATGGCGGGGAAAACCCGATCCTGAACTTCAACGGCTATGCGCGCCTGTTCACGGATGATCTTTACATCCGCGCTTTCCTGACCTCGTTGGGCAATGCCGCGGTCGCAACCATCCTGTGCCTGCTGATCGGTTTTCCCATGGCGCTTGGCTTGACCCGCGTATCAAAAGGCTGGCGCAACATATTGTTGATGCTGGTTATATTGCCGTTCTGGACGTCTTTCCTGCTGCGCGTCTATGCATGGATGGGGATGATGGGCCGGAACAGTTGGTTCAACCAACTGCTGACCGATGGCTGGAACTGGCTGACCCCCGAAGGCTGGGCTGTCACCTCCCTGCCGCTGATGCATTCCAACTTCGCTGTCGTGCTGGTGATGGTCTATACCTACTTGCCCTTCATGATCCTGCCGCTTTACGCCAGCCTTGAACGGCTGGACCCCGCGCTGGATGAGGCCGCGATGGATCTGGGCACCCGCCCCTTTGGCGTGTTCCGCGACGTGACCCTGCCGCAATCCATCCCCGGCATCGTGGCGGGTGGCCTATTGGTCTTTATCCCCGCAGCAGGTGAATTGGTGATCCCCACGCTGGTAGGCGATGCTGCCAGCCCGATGATCGGGCGGGTCATCTCGGATGAGTTTTCATCCGCCCGCGACTGGCCGATGGCCTCATCCGTGGCGGTGGCGCTTTTGGTGATCATGGTGATCCCCACCATGCTTTACAGCCGCTATCAGGCCCGCGCCGATGGCGCAGGGGGGCAGCCATGAAACGCCGCCCGTGGTTCCTGTTCAGCGTCCTTTGCTTCGGCTTTGCCTTCTTCTACGTGCCGATCCTGTCGATGATCGTCTATTCCTTTAACGAAAGCCGCCTCGCCACCGTCTGGGGCGGGTTTTCAACGAAATGGTATGTCTCGCTTCTGTCGAACCGTCAGGTGGGCGCGGCGCTGCTCCTCTCGGTGCAAATCGCCCTGATCTCGGCCACCATCGCCACCATCCTTGGCACGATGGCAGGCATCGCGCTGGCCCGTTTCACCCGCTTCCGGGGCCGGGTTCTGTTCACCGGCATGGTCACGGCCCCCCTCGTAATGCCAGAGGTGATCACCGGCATCTCGTCGCTGATGCTGTTCATCCTGATGGCCGATTGGATCGGCTGGCCCGGCCAGCGCGGCTTTACCACCATCACCCTCGCACACATCACCTTTTCCATGGTCTTTGTGACCACCGTCGTGCAGGCCCGCATGATCCAGTCCGACCGCGCGATCGAAGAGGCGGCGATGGACCTTGGCTCCCGCCCCTGGCAGGTGATGTGGGACATCACCCTTCCCACCATCTTTCCCGCCATCCTGTCTGGCTGGCTCTTGGCCTTTACCATCTCGCTGGATGACGTGGTCATTACCTCCTTCACCACCGGCCCGGGCAACACCACCCTGCCCCTGCTCATCTGGTCCAAGGTAAAGCTGGGCGTCACCCCCGACATCAACGCCCTTGCCACCCTGACCGTTCTGGTTGTGGGCCTGGGCGTGGTCATCGCGGGCGTGATCCTGAACCGGGCCGAACGCCGCCGCATCCTTGACGAACGCCTGGCCTATCGCAGCAATGACTGAAGCACCCGAAGCCCTGCTTTCCCTGCCCAGCGGCACAAAAGGTGCCGGACGCATCCGCTATGGCGCGGCAATGGCGCTTTACCAATCCGGCGCGCTTTCACCCGTGGAACTGGAGGCGTGGCGCATCGCATCGGCCCGCGACACGCAGGCCCTGCATCAAGGTTTGGCCGGAAACGCCCCACCCAACCGCATGTTTCCCTTCCCTGATCAAACTCGGCAAGACGGCCCCGCCACCCTTGCGCATCTGATGGAAGAGGCCACCACCTACCTTGCCCCTCTGCGCGCCCCAGGCGTGGCGGAACTGCGCCGGCATATCGCCCGCCGCGCGCCCCAACCCAGGCCCCAATCCCTGCCCCCACCGCAGACAACCCCAACGGTCACCGACCACCTGCCCACCGCGCTGGCCGCCCTGTCCACCACGCACCCCGCCCTTGCTGATGCCATCTCTGCTGCCGCCCCGCTGTTGGTGTGGTCCAGTGATGATACCTACCCTGCCGATCAGATCGGCCCCAGCTTTCCCGGAAACCATGCCGCCGCGTCGCTGATCGGCGTGACTGCACCCTTCACGGCACCGGACACGCATTTCGGTCTTCTTCTCATCGCCCCTGATGTCCTGTGCCGCGATCATCACCACGCCGCGCCCGAACTTATCCTGCCGCTGACCGGCCCGCATGGCTGGCGTTTTGGCCCGAACCGCCCGCTAATCCACAAACCCGCGCACCACCCCGTCTGGAACGACCCGCACCGCCCGCACCTGATCAAGATCGGCGCCATCCCCTTCCTCGCCTTCACCTTCCGCACGCGCAATCTGCGGGCACAGGCCGAAATCCTGCCTGCTGACGACTGGCAACACCTCGAATCCCTGCGCCTGAAAGCCGCCCCATGACCCGCACCCTGCTGACCAACGCCCAAATCCGCACCATGAACCCCGCCCAACCAACCGCCCAGGCGCTGGTGATCGACGCGGGCCGTATCCTTGCCGTCGGGAATGCCGCCACAATGGCCGAACGTGCCGGTCCGGCGGCAGCCGTGATCGACGCCCAAGGCCGCCTGATCCTGCCCGGCTTTCAGGATGCCCACATCCACCTGCTGAACGGCGGCACCGATCTGGTGGAAACCGCCCCCCTTTACGACTGCACCACCACCGCCGACATCGCCGCCGCCATGCAGGCCCATGCCGCCACACAGGATGGACCGATGCTCTGGGGCGCGGGCTGGCAATGCGGGTTCTTTGGCGATGCCAACCTGACCCGCACCGTGCTGGACCCCGTCACGCAAGACCGGCCCTGCCTGATCTATGACGGCAACTTCCACAATGCGTGCCTAAACTCCCGCGCAATTGAAATGACCGGCCTGTCCGATGACACCCCCGATCCGCCCAATGGCCATTTCGTCCGCGATGCACAGGGCCACGCCACCGGAATGCTGCACGAAGATGCAATCTACTGGGCGCTCGCCCGTCTGCCCCGCACGACCGAGGCGACCTTTCACGCCGGCATGCGCGCCGGTCAGGCGCTGGCCAATCGCCACGGCATCACGGGCGTGCTGGACCCATTCATCCAATCCCATCACGTGGGCATCTATGCGCAGGCCGCAGCGCAGGACGCGCTCACCCTGCGTGTGGCGGGGGCGATGTCCGTCACTGCCGCCGATACGGTGGACAGCGCCCTGTCTCGCCTTGTCGCCCTGCGCAATGCCCATGACACCGCAGATTTTCACCTGCATTCCGCCAAGTTCTTCCTTGATGGCGGGCTGGAAAACCGCACCGCCGCCTTGATCGCCCCCTATGCCGATGTGCAAGGCGGAAACTGCCCGCTGATGTTTCCGCCTGACCAGATCCGCGCGCTGTTCACCGCGCTGGATGCCGCGCGGTTTCAGATCCATGTGCATTGCATCGGCGACATGGCCACCCGCGCCGCGCTGGACGGGTTTCAGGCCGCGCGTGATGCCAATGGCCCTTGGCCCGGACTGCACCAGATCGCCCATTGTCAACTGTTGCATCCCGATGATCGCCCGCGTTTCGCAGCACTTGGTGTCATGGCCAACCTGCAACCGCTCTGGGCCTGTATTGACCCGATCATTCCGGATGACACGATGGCCATGATCGGCCCCGACCGCGCGTCATGGACCTATGCCAACCGCAGCCTGATCGACGCAGGCGCCCCCTTTTGCATCAATTCCGACTGGGCCGTCACCTCGCTGAACCCGTTCGAAATTATCGGCACCGCCATCACCCGGGAACCGCCCCGGCACCGGGGCCGCGCCGCGCCGTTCTTTCCATCCGAATGCATGACACGTCACGAAGCGGTCCTCGGCTACACTATCCATGCCGCCGCCGCCTGCTGGCGCGGCCACCAGACTGGGGCGCTTCGCCCCGGCTATTCCGCCGATCTCATCGTGCTGGACCGCGACATCTTCACCTGCGACCCCTATGCCATCGCGGAGACGCAGGTGCTACTTACCCTGTTCAAAGGCCGCGCAGTCCACCGCGCCGCCCCCTTCACCTGACCGAAAGGCCCAATCGATGACCGCTACCAAAACAGACCGCCGCATCGCAAACATCAATGCCGCAGATTTCACACCCTTCGTCTACCCGGATGGAATGGCCCTGGGCGACAGCATCCTGCAACTCGATACCGACAAGCCGCTCGGCGAAGGTTTTCACGTCTACCGCATGCCCGCCGGAATGCGGACGCGCAAGCATATCCACAACGGCCATGAACAGTTCCTGATCCTCGAAGGTGAGCTGATCGAAGATGATGGCACCGTCTTCAAACCCGGCGATCTGGTGTTCTACGCCGACGGGACAGAACATAATTCCTACACCCCGCATGGCTGCCTTCTGGCCGTCCACATCGTAAGCGCCGAGACACCAACAGAATAGGGACTGGCCCGAAACCGATGCGAATCGCCCCTCTGACGCCGGATTGATCCACCCTTCGGCATCCGTTTTTCGGGTGCAATCCATTGGGAAATAATTAACACTAATTAATAACTTGCCCCGTTTTCGGTTCATCGTTTCTTGGCTGTGGATAGATCCGCAAACCATCAGGTATTGGCGCGCAATCAATCTGGCCGCCCGATCCGTATTCCTTGCGATGTGGCTGGATTGTGGTAACAATTTGATTAAAGGCGTGCCCAACGCCCAGTGTCGGCGGCTGTTGCAAGACAGGCCGTTGCACCAAAGGCCAAGGATCAAGCGGTGGGGGCCGCAAGATCCAAGGATCGGGGCAAAAGACTGATGTTGGCCCAAGCTGCCGGGGTGAGTGATGTTCGTACCAGTGTTTTCAGCCGCGTATTGCGGCAAACGGCCCGCTTGCCCCTGCAACGCGCCCCTTCTTTCATTGTTCTGTGATCGCATCGCAGGGGGCCGCTGATAGGCTTTCTGATGCCAAACAGTGGCTTGGCCGCACCCGCCGCCATCATCACCCCCACCCAGACCGCGCAAGCCGTCGAAGCAACCATGATGTCGGAAGGGTTGCGCCTGCGTGTCGGCCCACACCCCGAAGACATCTGCGCCATCGAAGACCTGTCCATCGGCGAGTCGATATGGGATCTGGCCACCCAGCGGTTAATCGACATCAACGCGATGGCTTGTGCCACGCTCGACGCCCCGCAGTTGGATGACATGGGCCTGCGCGCCATGCCCATCACCACCCCGGCAGGCCGCGCATTCCTTGCGCTGGCCTCTGCCCGGATCATGGCACCCGCTCCCCGCGCCATCCCGGATTTTGGTCCCACGGTGTTTTTCCGCTTCTGGCCCGAAGCCCGACTGGTGGCCGAAGTCGAAGGTCGCCCCGTCCTGTTCCGCTCTGGGCTGATATGACAGGCGGCCTTGGGTCAATCCAGAACGGAAAACCCTTGGGCAACAAAGGCGTCTTTCGCCGCATCGCCTGACAACGTCTGATAAAAGGCGCGGTCCGCATCATCCGTTGCGTTGGTCAACAAGGCCGCTGGATAGATGATCGGCGGATGGGTTTCCGGCGGAAAGGTTGCAACGACCGTTACATTATCCTCTGCCACCGCATCGCTGGCATAGACAATTCCATAGGGCGCTTCCCCCGCCGCAACCAAGGCCAGCGCCGCACGCACATTGTCTGACTGCGCCACCGCCCCTTCAACCGATGCCCATACCCCAAGGCTTTCAAGCGCCGCCTTGCCATATTGCCCCGCAGGTACAGCGTCCACCATCGCCATCGACAGTCGGCCACCGTCCAAAAGCCCGGCAAGATCAACCCCACGCCGCAGGTCCACATCTGCGGCATCCTTGCCATGAGCAATCAGAACCAGACGGTTGCCCAACAAATCAACCCGACTGTCCGCCGCCACCAACCCGGCCTTTTCCACCTCGTCCATCCAGTTAACCGCCGCAGAGACAAAGACATCCGCAGGCGCGCCTTCGATGATCTGCTTGGCCAGCGCGTTTGACCCGGCATAGCTGATTACAACCTGATGCCCCGTATCGGCCTGAAACTCTGCCGCCACCTGATCCAGCGCCGTTTTCAGCGAGGCGGCTGCGAAAACCACCACATCCTCGGCCTTGGCAGGCACGGGCAACACCAGAAGGCCCGTGAAAAGCGCCGCATGAACAGCTCGTAAAACTTCAGCCATAATGGACCCCGAACAAATCATTTCCCGAAATGGTCGTCCGAACACCAAAATAGGGCAAACGGAATTTGCCTTTGGGTGACGATCTGTCGCCGCCTTAACTCATTCAGTCCCCAGACGGTTGACACCAGCCAGCAGCGCCCGCAGGTTCACATCGAACGGCGGGCGGACAATGCCGTGTTCCGTGATCAACCCGGCAATCAATCGGTGCGGCGTCACATCAAAGGCCGGGTTGAAGGCAGGCGCGCCTGCCGGGGCGATCCGCGTTTCACCGATCATCAACACCTCATCGGCATCCCGTTCTTCAATCTCGATCCTGTCACCCGTAGGCGTCGACAGATCAACGGTCGAAGAAGGGCAAGCCACATAGAACGGCACCCCGTTATCCTGCGCCGCCAAGGCAAGATTATAGGTGCCGATCTTGTTGGCCGTGTCGCCATTCGCGGCCACCCTATCGCAGCCGACCACTGCCATATCCACCCTATGTCGCCGCATGATATGGGCCGAAGCCCCATCCACCACAATGGCATGTGGCACGCCGTATTCCATCAACTCGAACGAGGACAGTTTTGCCCCCTGCAGCCGGGGCCGCGTCTCATCCAGATAGGCAAAAACCTTGCGACCAGACCCGTGCGCCCGCCGGATGATGCCCAAGGCAGTGCCAACACCGACGGTCGCCAAGGCCCCTGTGTTGCAATGGTGAAAGAACGTAACCTCTTGCGGCAGGATCGCCAGGGCATGGGCAGCGATGGCCTCATTCACGGCAATATCCTCACGCTCCATCGCGCGTGCCTCGTCCAGCAACCGTGATGCATCAGCCCCAGCCCGCCAAAGCGTTGCCATCCGGTCCAAGGCCCAGAATAGGTTCACCGCCGTGGGGCGTGACGCACGCAGCACGGCATCCGCCGCCCGCAAGGCCGGGATCATCGGTAACCGCCCCGCCTCGGCCAACGCCGCCGCCTGCGCCATGCCAAAGGCGGCGGCAACACCAATAGCCGGGGCGCCCCGCACGGTCATGTCACGGATTGCCCCAGCCACCGCTTCGGGTGATGCCAGATCACGATAGGACACACGCTCAGGCAGGAAGCGTTGATCCAGAAGGCGCAGGCAATGGCCTTCCTCGATCCATTCCATGGTACGAAAGGCCATTGCGATGCTCCTTTGACAAACCATCATGGCCCTGCAGCGCAGGGCCATGATGCAAGGGGGTATCAGCCGATGATCGCCGTAAATGTAGGCGATGGCCGCATCACCGCCGCCGTCTTGGCCGGATCGGTGTGGTAATAACCGCCCAGATCGACCGGCTTGCCCTGATCGGCCCCAAGTTCCGCAAGGATCTTTGCCTCATTCTCGGCCAGCGCCTTGGCAACAGGCGCGAAATGCGCGGCCAATTCCGGGCTTTCGGCCTGCACAGCAAGCGCCTGCGCCCAGTAAAGCGCAAAATAGAAATGGCTGTCGCGGTTGTCGGTCTGACCGACCCGGCCCTTGGGTGATTTGTCGTGATCCAGCACGCCCTGCGTCGCCACATCCACGGCCCGACCCAACACCCGCGCCTTTTCATTCCCCGAAAGATCGGCCTGGAATTTCAGGCTTTCACCCAGCGCACAGAACTCGCCCAACGAATCCCAGCGCAGATGATTTTCCTCGACCAACTGCTGCACGTGTTTGGGGGCCGAACCGCCTGCCCCGGTTTCAAACATCCCACCGCCCTGCATCAACTTGACGATCGAAAGCATCTTGGCCGAGGTGCCAAGTTCAAGGATCGGGAACAGGTCCGTCAGGTAGTCGCGCAGCACGTTGCCGGTGATGGCGATAGAGTTTTCGCCCTTGCGGATCGTCTCTAGCGACAGCCGCGTCGCCTCACGCGGGGCCATGATGTGGAACTTGTCCGCCACGCCCGCAGCATCAAGGATCGGGCGCACATAGCGGATCAGTTGCGCGTCATGCGGGCGCGCCGCGTCCAGCCAGAAGATGGCCTGGCAGCCTTCGGCCTTTTGGCGATCAATCGCCAGCTTGACCCAGTCCTCGATTGGCGCCTTGCGGGTCGATGCCGCGCGCCAGATGTCGCCGGCCTGCACGGCATGTTCATGCAGTATGTCACCATTCGCCGCGATCAGCCGAACGGTGCCGGCTTTGGCAATCTCGAACGTGGTGGGATGTGAGCCGTATTCTTCGGCCTTCTGCGCCATAAGGCCGATATTCTGCACCGTGCCGGCCGTCGCCGGGTTCAACGCACCGGTGGCTTTGAAATAGGCAACCGATTCATCATAGACCGCCGCATAGGAACTGTCGGGGATGACGCAATTCGTATCCGCAGCCTTGCCATCCGGTCCCCAACCTTTGCCCCCTGCCCGGATCAGCGCAGGCATTGACGCATCGACGATGACATCGGATGGCACATGCAGGTTGGTGATTCCCTTGTCCGAATTCACCATGTAAAGCGGCGGGCGGTCCTGAATGACCGCCTCGACATCGGCAAGAATGGCTTTGCCGTCCGGCATGTCTGCGATCCGGTCCAGCATGGCGCCAAGGCCGGAATTGGCATCCACGCCGGCCGCCGCCAACGACGCGCCATGCTTTTCGAACACCGGCGCAAGGAAAGCCTTCACCGCATGGCCAAAGATGATCGGGTCAGACACCTTCATCATCGTGGCCTTCAGGTGGATCGAAAACAGCACCCCTTCCCGTTTCGACAGGGCAATCTGTTCGGCAAGAAAGGACTGCAAGGCCGCGGCCGACATGAAAGTTGCGTCAACCACTGTGCCAGCGTGATAGGTCACGCCTTCCTTCAGGACATGGACCGCACCATCTGCCGTCACAAGTTCTATGCGGGCCGCGCCAGCCTGTGCTGCCGTCAACGTCACCGATTTCTCGTTCGACCGGAAATCCCCACCCGACATGGTGGACACACGGGTCTTGCTGTCCGCGCTCCATGCTCCCATCGAATGCGGATTGGCCTTTGCGTAATTTTTCACAGCGACGGCTGCACGGCGATCCGAGTTGCCCTCGCGCAGCACCGGGTTCACCGCTGACCCCTTGATCGCGTCATAACGACGACGCGCCTCTTTTTCGGCTTCGGTCTGCGGGTCTTCGGGATAGTCAGGCAGGTCATAGCCCTGGCTTTGCAATTCTTTGACCGCAGCAATCAACTGCGGGGCAGAGGCCGAGATATTGGGCAGTTTGATCACATTCGCCGTGGGCGTTTTCACCAGATCACCCAGATCCGCCAGATCATCCGGCTGACGCTGTGCGTCGGTCAGCCGTTCCGGGAAGGCCGCTATGATCCGGCCCGCCAGGGAAATGTCGCGTGTCCCGACCGTCACACCGGCGGCCGCCGCATAGGACCGAATGATCGGCAAAAGCGAGGCCGATGCCAGTTGCGGCGCTTCGTCCACCTTGGTGTAGATGATGTCGGGAATGGGTCGATCGGTCATGTGAAAACCTGTTTGTCATGCAGTTGCGGCCAGCGGCCAGACGCAAGCGCGGCACGCGGCCATGCCACGCCCCGCCACTTGTTTTTCAAACTAGTCAGACTGCGCCGGAAACGAAAGCGGTAGCATGAAGAATGCCGCGCTTTCGCGCCGGAATCGGGCGGAACCGCGTGCAATTCCGCCCACGCCCGTGATCCGTGATGGGTTAGACGACCTTGACGATCAAAGTCCCGACCCCGTCGATCACCGCATCCATGACATCGCCACGAACCACGGAACCAACGCCAGAGGGCGTTCCCGCCATAATCACATCGCCCGCCTGAAGTTCAAAGAAATCCGACAGGTAGGAAATCATTTCCGGCACCTTCCAGATCATCTGGTTCAGGTCGCCTTCCTGCCGCAGCGCGCCGTTGACCGACACTGCGATGCGGCCCTTGTCAGGATGCCCGACCTTTGCCACGGGATAAACCGGCCCAACCGGACCGGAGAGTTCAAACGCCTTGCCAATCTCCCACGGGCGACCCAGCTTTTTCGCCTCGCCCTGCAAATCGCGGCGGGTCATGTCAAGGCACACGCCATAGCCGTAAACGTGCGAAAGTGCCTGATCCACCGGGATGTTGGTGCCACCCGATTTCAGCGCCACAAGCAGCTCTACCTCGTGGTGAACGTCGCTGGTCTGTGGCGGGTAGGGAAATTCATCGCCGGCAATCAGGTTGTTGGGGTTCTTCTGGAAAAAGAACGGCGGCTCACGATCCGGGTCATGACCCATTTCCACGGCATGGGCGGCGTAATTGCGCCCAATGCAATACACCCGGCGCACCGGAAATGCCCCACCCCCATCAACGGGAATCGTGTGAACCGGCGGTGCTGGGATCACGAAATCAGTCATTTGCCACCTCTTTTGATCAGCGATATGCCATTGCATACCGTATGAACCGGTTCAAATCAATCCGCCATCCCAACCGCCGTCCGATAGCGGTAACAGACCAATCCGCGCCAATTCATGATTGATATCGCGTTCTATTGATGTATAACCGAATTGTGAACGATATTGGTCAACCAATCCTAGGGAATGGTCCATGGATGTACGGACGACAGATCCAGTGACCCGACTGCGCAGCTACATCATCGAAGGTGGCTTTGGCAGTGGTGGTAAACTGCCGCCCGAACGCCAGCTGACGGATGAACTGGGCCTGTCGCGCGCCACGATTCGCAAGGCGCTTGATGTGCTGGAACGGGACGGGCTGATCTGGCGCCATGTGGGCAAGGGCACATTCGTATCGGAAGAAAGTGGTCGAAAGCCGAACAATGCAATCGTCGAACTGGGCCGTCAATTGACGCCCTTCCGCATGATCCGCGCACGGTTGGCCATTGAACCGGCCATTGCCCGCGAGGCAGCGGTAAACGCGTCTGGCGAAACGCTTATGCGGATGCAGCGCGCCATCGACCGGGCCAAGGCGGCGACAACCTGGAACGAATACGAAGTGCAGGATGATCTGTTCCATCGCGCGGTCGCCGAGGCGAGCGATAATCTTTTGCTTCTGTCGCTGTTTGATCATCTGAATGAGGTGCGCCGCGCCGTCGCCTGGGGCATCGTGTCCCGCGAAAGCGCGCATCCCTCGCCGGATCATTCCAGCTTTGCTGAACATGACCGGATCGCCGAGGCCATCGCCAGCCGCGACCCGACCGCCGCCTATGAGGCGATGCGCAAACATATCGGCTCTGTCGCCCGTCGCCTTTTCGGAGAGGTGTAGAGCAGACCATCTATTCCCGGACCAAGGCGGCACCAAGCCCGCACAGCCGGAACACCAGCGGAACGAATTCTCAGGGAGGAGAAATCATGAAGACCTTCTTTGCCAGCCTTGCAGGTATCGCCCTTGCATCCAGCATGGCCATTTCGGCTGCGCATGCGGAAACCATCCGCATCGCGCTGGCCGAACAGCCGTCGGATGAAATGGCCGCGTTCTTTGTTGCCCTTGACCGCGCCAAGGCCCAGGGCCTTGATTATGAATGGACCGCCTTCGCGGAAGAAGAACTGGCCATTCAGGCGGTTCTCAGCGGTGACATGGACATTGCCTTTGGCACGCCCTACGCAGTGATGCAGCGGTCCAAGGCACCTGTGCGGATCATCTTCCAACTGTCGCGCCTGGTGTTCTTCCCGGTTGCAACCAAGGAATACAGCACGCTCAAGGATCTGGACGGCGTTCCGATCATGCTGCATTCGCGCGCAGGCGGCACGGATGCAATCGCCAACGTGATCGAAGACCGCGAAGGCATCACATTCGGTGAACGGTCCTATGTGCCGGGATCAGACAACCGCGTCGTAGCCATGCTGGCGGGCCAGGCCGATGCGACGATCCTTGACCTGTCCAACCGCAACAAGATCATCGCGGAAGCGGGTGACAAGTTCAATTCCCTGCCGATGTTTGAGGTCAAGGCCAGCGATGAAGCCCTGTTCGCCAATCTGGACTGGATGAAGGAAAACGAAGAGGCTGTGAATATCTTCGTCGACGCACTGCACAGCGTCTGGACCGATATGTCAAAAGACCCGACCATCATCAGCCGTGAAACCGATCCGAATGGTCCGATCGGTCAACTTCCGGCCGAGGTTCTGGGTTCGCTTGACACCTTCTACACCGAAGCCGTGGCAGGTGGTCTGTACGATCCGAACGGCGGTGGGCGGGACGCAGCGCTGGCCGATCTGGAATGGTACACTATGGCGGGCCAACTCGAAGGCGATCCGGCCACGCTGAACCCTGAAGACTTCTGGTACTTCGCGCCGCTTGAAAACGCGATGAAGTAACGCGGTCATCCTGGACTGACGCCACCGCCCAAGCTGCGCATCGATGCACAAGGGCGGTGGCACGCCTTGCCTCTTTCTCCTGTCTCAAAGGAACCATGATGATCAACCGTTCACTCATGCTCAAACTTCTTTCGGGGCTGATCGTCTTTGGCGCCTGGGAAATCGCAGGACGTGTCCCGATTTCCTATGCCTTCCCGACCTTTCTTGAATCCATGTCTGCGCTGGCCCGGATGACCTTTGACGGGTCCATCTTCGTGGCCTATGGCGAAACCCTGCGCCCGCTTGTCGTTGGCGTTGCCATCTCGGCGGTTCTTGGCATCGGGCTGGGGTTGTGGATCGGCCTGTCAAAGCGGTTTGAATGGCTTTTCGCGCCAATCTTCATCGTGATGCAAGCCGCGCCCTTGGCCGCGTTGATCCCTATCCTGGTGATG
The DNA here is from genome assembly GCA_958439195.1 of uncultured Paracoccaceae bacterium. Lineage (GTDB taxonomy): Bacteria > Pseudomonadota > Alphaproteobacteria > Rhodobacterales > Rhodobacteraceae > Paragemmobacter. The sequence continues at coordinate 433,139 of OY288160.1, read as the reverse complement.
ATTTATGGCATCGGCCTGACATCAAAGGTCTTTGTGGTCTGCATCATGGCAATGCCTGTGATCGTGCTGAACACCGCAAGCGCCGTGCGAAACACGCCCGCATCTCTGAAGGAAATGGCCACGTCCTTTCTGGCGGCCGATCGAGATGTGCTGCTGAAAATCATCCTGCCCGCCGCGTCGCCCGTGATCTTTTCTGGCCTGCGCCTTGGCGTTTCGGCCGGGTTCATCGGCGCGATCCTTTCCGAACTGAAAATCACGCCCACAGGCGTGGGCGATATCATCACCTACAGCCGGTCCATCGCTGACTATCCCAGCATGTATGCGGCCATCTTCTCCATCATCCTTCTGGCGGTTCTTTTCCTGAACCTGCTCGAAGCTCTCGAAAACATGCTCTTTGAAGGGAACAACCGTGGATATGTCTCAGATTAAGCCAGACGCACGGCACGTCGCACCCGCCACCGACAGCGCCGTCTCTGTCCGCAACGTGTCCAAGGTCTATGGAGATGTGCAGGCGCTCAAGGATCTGACGCTGGACTTTCCGCGCGGTGAACTGACGTCGCTGCTTGGGCCTTCGGGCTGTGGGAAGACCACGCTGCTGAAGATCATTGCCGGCCTGCTACCCGCCACATCGGGCGAGGTGCTGATCAATGGCCGTGCCGTCAATGGCCCTGGTCCTGACCGGTCTTTCGTGTTCCAGGATTTCGCGCTGATGCCTTGGGCAACCGTGTTGCGCAACGTGGCGTTTGGTCTGGAACTGCGCGGCGTGGCCAAATCCGAACGTGAGGCAGTGGCCGAAAAATACATTGCCGCCGTTGGGCTTGCCGGGTTTGAACAGAAATACCCCCACCAGCTTTCGGGCGGTATGCGCCAGCGTGTGGGTCTGGCCCGCGCCCTGTCGGTGAATGCCGAAGTCCTGCTCTTGGACGAACCCTTCTCGGCCGTGGATGAACAAACCCGCCGCAAGTTTCAGGAAGACATGCTGGAACTGGTGCAAAAGGAAAAGAAGACCTTCATCTTCGTGACCCATTCCATCGAAGAGGCGGTCTATGTCTCGGACCAGATCGCCATCCTGCTGCCCCGGCCAAGCCGTGTGTCGGAAATCATCCGCCCGGCCAGTTTCCGCGACAAGGGCGTCGCCAACATCCGCCGCGACCCGGAATACCTCGACATCGTCGATCGTATCTGGGCATCCCTGCGCAACTACGTGGAATAGGCCATGACCCTTTTTGGACGCAAACTCCCGGCCCTGTCGTCGCTGATCCTGTGGGCGCTGCTCTGGGAACTGGTCGGTCGGCTTGAGCTTACCTTCTTCGTGCCACCCTTCTCCGAGGTGGCAACAACCCTTGTCGGCTTGATCCCCACACCCGGCTTCCTGTCGGCTTTGGGGGTCACGGCGGCCGCCTTTGGCGCGGGGGTGTTCTTTGCCATCGTCATCGGAATTCCTGTCGGCATCCTGATGGGCAAAAGCCGTGTGCTGGATGAATTGCTGTTGCCTTGGGTCAATATCTTCCTGTCGGCCCCGCTGACGGCGTTGGTTCCTGTCTTGATGGTGTTGTTCGGCTTTGGCACCCGCACTGTGATCATCACCACCACGCTCTTTGCCATCTGGATCATTATCCTGAATGCGCGTGCAGGGGTAAGGCAGATCAACCGCTCGTTGGTTGAAATGGCCCGCAGCTTTGGCGCGTCGCCGCTGGATGCCTTCTTCAAGGTCTATTTCTGGGCAGCTTTGCCGGAAATCCTTGGCGGTGTGCGGATTGGCGTGATCCGCGCCGTGAAGGGGGTCATCATCGGACAGTTGCTGATTTCCATCGTCGGCTTCGGGGCGCTGTTCGAGCTTTATTCCAGCAAGTTTCTGATGGCGGAATTCTGGGCCGTGCTGATCGTGCTGTTCGGTCTGGCCTTCGCCTTGTCGGAATTTCTGGCCTATCTGGAACGGAAGGTATCATATTACGCAGCATCGCGCGGCTGATCCGCCGCGCGTCGGACCCAGTTAAAAGAGAGGCATGACATGACCAGAACGCTTGCTGCCCTGCTTGCCTCGCATGGGGCCGATGCGCCTGCCATCGGTGCGCCCGGCCGTGACTGGCTGACATATGGCGGCTTGCGGCAGTTGTCGGATGATATTGGCAGCCAACTGCGCGCCTTTGGCATCGGATCAAACGACCGCGTGGCCATCGTCCTGCCCAATGGGCCGGAGATGGCGGCGGCCTTTGTCACCATCGCACAGGCCGCTGTGACCGCACCGTTGAACCCGGCTTATCAACAGGCGGAATACAGCTTTTATCTGGAAGACTTGCGCGCCCGTGCGCTGGTGGTGCCTGCGGGTTATGACGGGCCTGCCCTTGCCGCCGCAGAGCCGCTTGGCATGGCGGTCCTGCGGCTGGAACCTGTGCAGGACGGACCGGCAGGGCAGTTCCGCCTGACCGGGACACCGGCCACCATCCCGGCCCCTGCCGCGCAGCCTGGCCCCGATGATGTGGCGCTGATCCTGCATACGTCCGGCACCACGTCACGGCCAAAGATCGTGCCGCTGACCCAGTCAAACCTGGCCGCATCGGCAGGCAACATCGTGACGTCGCTCGCTTTGTCACAGTCGGACCGTTGCCTGAATGTGATGCCGCTGTTCCACATCCACGGCCTGATTGCCGCTGTGACAGCCAGCCTTGCAGCGGGGGGGTCTGTCTCGTGTGCATCGGGCTTTGACGCGCTGAAGTTCTTTGGCTGGATGGCCGAAGTGAAGCCCACCTGGTATACGGCCGTGCCAACGATGCATCAGGCCATCCTGTCGCGCGCCGCACGGAACGCAGACACCATCACCGCAAACCCGCTGCGTTTCTTGCGGTCATCTTCTGCATCGCTGCCTGCGCAGGTTATGCTGGAACTGGCCGCCACGTTCAAAGCCCCGGTGATCGAAGCCTATGGCATGACCGAAGCAACGCACCAGATGGCCTGCAATCCCTTGCCCCCACGCGCCCAGAAACCTGGGTCTGTCGGCATCGCCGCAGGCCCCTTGCTGCGTATTGCCCACGAAGTGGAGGATCGCCTGATCGACGGCACCGGTGAGGTGGTCATTTCTGGCCCCAACGTGACCCCCGGCTATGAAGGCAACCCCGAGGCCAATCGAAAGAACTTTTTCGAAGCCGAAAGCCGTCGCTGGTTCCGCACCGGCGATCAGGGCGCCTTGGATGAGGAAGGGTATCTGCGCCTGACCGGGCGGCTGAAGGAAATCATCAACCGGGGTGGCGAAAAGATCAGCCCGCTGGAAGTGGACGGCATTCTGCTGGACCATCCCGCCATCCAGCAGGTCGTAGCCTTTGCCATGCCCCATCCCAAGCTGGGCGAGGAAGTGGCCGCCGCCGTAGTATTGCGCGAAGGTCAAAGCGCCACCGAACGTGACATCCGCGATTTCTGCGCCACTCGTATGGCCGATTTCAAGGTGCCGCGCCGTGTGGTGATCCTTGACGAAATCCCCAAGGGCGCAACGGGCAAATTGCAACGCATTGGCCTTGCTGAAAAACTTGGGCTGGGGTCGTCAACTTGACCGGACGATAGGAAGCAGGACATGAAAATCTGTATCTTCGGCGCAGGCGCCATTGGCGGCTACATGGCCGCAAAACTGGTACAGGCCGGGGCCGATGTCAGCATCGTTGCACGCGGCCCCCATCTGGCCGCCATGCAAGACAAGGGTCTGACCCTGATCGAGGAAGGCCGTGACACCGTCACCCTGCCCGTGCGCGCCACCGCCAATGCCGCCGAACTCGGCCCGCAGGATTATGTGATCCTCACACTCAAGGCCCATTCCGTGCCAGGGGTCGTGGGCGCGATGCAACCGCTGTTCGGCCCGCAAACAACCCTGGTTCATGGCGTGAACGGGGTGCCGTGGTGGTATTTCCACAAACATGGCGGCCCGCTGGAAGGCACCCGCCTGCAAAGCGTTGACCCCGGCGATGTGCAATGGAACGGCTTCGGCCCCGACCGGGTGCTTGGCTGCGTCGTCTATCCAGCCGCCGAGGTGAGCAGCCCCGGCACCATCCACCACATCGAAGGCAACCGCTTTTCGCTGGGCGAACCTGACGGATCGAAATCCGACCGCGCGACGGCCCTGTCACAGGCCTTGCAGGCCGCTGGCCTGAAGGCCCCGGTCAGACCCCGCCTGCGTGATGAAATCTGGGTAAAACTTTGGGGGAACCTGTCCTTCAACCCGATATCCGCACTGACCCACGCCACGCTGGATGTGCTTTGCACTGATCCGGGCACCCGCGATGTGGCCCGCCGCATGATGATCGAGGCGCAGCAGATCGCCGAAACGCTGGGTGTCACCTTCCCCATCGATGTGGAACGCCGGATTGATGGGGGCGCCGCCGTCGGCGCGCATCGCACGTCGATGTTGCAAGACCTGACCGCCGGCCGCCCGATGGAAATTGATGCCCTCGTGCGTTCGGTGCAGGAACTTGGTCGCATCACAGGCATACCAACCCCGACCATCGATACGGTTCTGGCCCTGATCGCCCTGCGGGGCAAAGTGGCCGGACTATACTGACCCACGGGCGGAAAGCACCGTCAACAAGGAAACAAGACATGCGTTTCATCGTCGGCAACACCGAGGCAGGAAAACCAAATGCGGTTTTTCTGGTCAGCGGGGAACGGGCCTGCAACCTGTCCGAGGCGCATCCCGGCATCGGGCATGATCTGATGCGCCTGATCACGGATCCCGCACTTCTGGCCCGTATCGCAGCCGAAGGTATGGCCGAACTGACCATTGCCAGCGCCACCATTCGCCCTGCCCTGCCGATCGCGCGGCCGGGCAAGGTGATCTGCCTTGGCCTGAACTATGTCGATCACGTCAAGGAAGGTGGCTATGAAATCCCCACCTATCCCGCGCTGTTCTTGCGGACATTGACTTCGCTTATCCCTGCGGGCGCGCCGATGATCCGCCCCGCCTGTTCGGACCGTCTGGACTATGAGGCGGAACTGATGGTCATCATAGGTCGTGGCGGGCGGCATATTTCGGAAGAGGCGGCGCTTGATCACGTCTTTGGATATACGATCTTTAACGATGGATCGGTGCGCGACTATCAGCGTAAGACGCATCAATGGACACCGGGCAAAAATTTTGATGGCACCGGGGCCATCGGCCCTGTCGTCGTGACACCCGATGAACTTCCACCCGGTGCCACCGGGCTTGATATTCAAACCCGGGTCGGGCAGGAGGTTCTGCAAAACGCGAATACCAGCGAAATGATGTGGTCGGTTGCCCGCATCATTGCCACGCTGTCGGAATATTCCACCCTGGAACCGGGCGACATGATCGCCATGGGCACCCCGCCGGGTGTGGGTCATGCCCGCACCCCGCCGCGTTGGCTGCGGCCCGGTGAACTGGTCGAGGTGGAGATTGAAGGCATCGGCATCTGCTCCAATCCTGTGCAGGACGAAATGGCAACCGCGCCCTGAGCCTGCCCATTCATCCCTGACGCCAAAGTGACGCGGCGTGAAGTATCACTGGTAAAGGGCCCCTTGCGCCGCCCTGCTGGCTGCGCATTTCTTCGGGACGTTGGCAACAGGATACCCGACCCAATGTCGATACTTACACGACGCCGCTTTGGCCTCGCACTCATTGGCACACTTGCCGCCCCTATGGTCCTGCGCGCCCAGTCGGACCCTGTTGCCGATTTGCGTAGCGCCACACTGGACCTGCCGCAATTGCATGCGATCCTTGTCCAGCGCGGTGATGACCTTTTGCTGGCCGAAGCGCCGCGCGGGCGTGGGCTGGACCGGGCCGCCAACATCAAATCCTGTTCCAAAAGCCTGCTCGGCCTTATGCTTGGAACGGCTATCGCCAAAGGCGAGGTTCCGGGTCTTGGGGCGACGCTCTCCGCAATTGCGCCGGAACTGATCCCGGCGGATGCAACAGCCGGGGCGGCCACCCTTACCCTGTCTGACCTTGTTACCTTGCGCGCGGGGCTCCAGGGCACATCCGGTGGCAATTACGGCGCCTGGGTAGGTTCGGGCAACTGGGTGGCCTATGCCCTGCGTCAGCCCCGTATCGCGCCAAATGGCGGAAGGATGATCTATTCAACCGGCACAACCCATGTTTTGGGCGCGGCTTTGTCCGTCGCCACAGACCGCAGCTTGCGCGACCTTGCCCGCGAACGGCTGGGCGCGCCTTTGGGCATAGACATCCCAGATTGGACACGTGATCCGCAGGGTTTTCACTTTGGCGGCAACGAAATGGCCCTCACGCCACAGGCCATGCTGCGTGTTGCCCTTGTCATGCGCGACGGCGGGCGGTTTGATGGCGCGCAGGTCATCCCTGCCGACTGGGTCGCCGCATCGCAAACGGTTCGGACTCGGTCCCCGTTTTCCGGGCTTGGCTATGGGCTGGGCTGGTTCATTAGCCCGACAGGATGGATTCTTGCGCGTGGCTATGGCGGTCAGATCATCGCGGCCCACCCGGGCCGTGCGCTTGCCGTCGCCATCACATCGGACCCAACGCAACCTGCCCGGTCCGAGGGATATTTCGGCACATTGATGCGTGTTCTGGATGGTCCCATCCTTGCCTTGGCGTGACCCAGTTCACTCTGCCGGGACAGAACCCCCACCCGTCGCTTGATCCAGCTCACGCCGCAACCGTTCCTCTTCGGCAGCCTTGGGCACCGAAAATCCTGCCAACATAAGATAGGCGACCGGTGTCAGATACAGCGTCACCAGTGTCGCAAGGCCAAGACCCCCCACGATGACCCAACCCAGCGCCTCGCGCGCTTCTGCACCCGGCCCGCTGGACAGGATCAGGGGCAATCCTCCCAGCACTGTCGACACCATTGTCATCATCACCGGACGCAGCCGGATCACCGATCCTTCCGTAATGGCTTCACGCACGGATTTCCCAGAATCGCGCAGCTGGTTGGCAAATTCCACGATCAGAATACCGTTCTTGGCCATGATCCCGACCAACAGAACCAGACCGATCTGCGAATACACATTCAGGCTTCCCCCCGAAAGGATCAAAGCAAATATGGCGCATGCCAGACCAAGCGGCACTGTCGACATCACGATAATGGCCGACACAAAACTTTCAAACTGTGCAGCCAGCACCAGGAACACGATCAGGATCGCAAATCCAAAAGTCAGCAACAAGCCTGATCCCGTTTCATTCAACGCCGCAGCCTCTGCCAGCGGAACCACACGACTACCGGGCGGCAATATGTCGGCGGCAAGCCGTTCCACTTCGGCCAAGGCCGGCCCAAGCGCCAGATCCGGCGTCAGTCCAGCCGTAATGGGAACAGAGCGCATCTGTGCTTCGCGCCCCAACTCTGGCGCGACGGCCCGTTCCTCCAGCCGGACAAAGGCGGAAATCGGCACATTCTGCCCCGTGCTTGACCGCATGAAAATGCGTTCAAGATCGGATGGGTCATTGACCGGATCAGCGGTCGAAATCAGCTGGATGTCCAGGCTGCGGTCGCCGATGAAGACTGTTCCTACGGTGCGGCCGTCCAAGACAGCCTGCAGCGCCTCACCCAGGCCATCGATGCTTATCCCAAGGTCGGATGCGCGATCCCGGTCCACCTCGATGAAAAGCTGTGGCTGCGTCGTGTCATAGCCCAGTCGCACCTGACCAAAGGCAGGGTTTGCCTCCATCTGCTGGACCAAGGCTGCCGCCTGGGTCGACAATTCATCATAGCTTGGCCCAACGATGGCAAAGCTTAACCCCTGCCCCGCCCCGCGGATGCGCAGGCTGTTGGGCTGGATGGCGAAGGCCCGCACCCCGATCACCGATGCGAGACTGCGGTTGATATCCGCCACGATCGCCTGCTGACCCCGCTCCCGTTCGCCCCAGCGTGCCAGCGTCATCACCATGAATCCGGAATTTGCCTGCCCCCCCGATCCGGCAATTGCGAACACATTGGTCACTTCGCCCGACGCGACGAAGGGATCAATCACATCCTCGATCTCGCGGATCTTGCCAAAGGTGTAATCCAGCGAAACACCTTGCGGTGCCTCGACCCGCAAAAGGACCGTCGCACGATCTTCGGGCGGGGTAAGTTCCTGCCGGATGGTCCCGATAGCAAGCATCGCCGCCCCGGCAAACAAAACAGTAGCGACCACCACCACGAGCGGCACCGAAAGCGCCCAAATCAGGCTTCGCCGATACATGCCTGACAGCGTGGCACCCAACCGTTGGAACGGTCCTGTTGCGCCGGCCTCATGCTCTTTCAACACCCGGCTTGCCAGCACCGGGCACAGCGTCAGCGCCACCACCGACGACAGCAGCACAGCCATCGCAAGGGTAAAGCCGAATTCGCGGAACAATCCGCCTGCCTCGCCAGGAAGAAAAGACAATGGCACGAACACCGCAGCAAGTGTCGCCGTCGTCGTCACCACCGCAAAGAACACCTGCTGCGTTCCCAAAACCGCCGCCGCCCGCGCACCCATCCCCTCAGATCGCCGACGCACGATGTTTTCCAACACAACGATGGCATCATCGACAACCATCCCCGTCGCCAGAACCAAGGCCAGAAGGGTCAGGATATTGATACTGAAACCCGCCATGTAAACAGCCGCCAGAGTGCCGATCAGTGCAACCGGCATGGCGATCGCGGGCACCAAGGTGGCACGCACATCGAACAGGAAGGCATAGATCACCACGATCACGATCATCGTAGACAGAAAAAGCGTGGTTACCACCTCGTTCAGCGCCCCTGAAACAAAGGTGGCGTCGTCGGACGTGACGCGCAATGTCACATCTTCCGGCAACAGCGGTTGCAATTCTTCCACCGCTGCGGTGACGGCCGCCGAAATGTTCAACGTATTCGACGCAGCCGCGCGCAGGATACCCAGCCCGACCCCCGCCTCGCCATTTGCCCGCAGGATGGATTCGCCCAGCGCCGGCCCAAGGCTGACTTGCGCTACATCACCCAGCCGGACACCATCGGCAAGAATGATTGCCTCGAACTGTTCGGGTGAATTGATTGCCGCCGTCGTTCGCACCACAAGCGATTGGCGGTCCGATGCCAAAGATCCGGCCGGGGCATCCAAGGACACATCCGCCACCGCCTCTCGCAAATCGGCCAGCGAAAGCCCGCGCGCTGCCAACTGCCGCATGTCGATGTCGATGCGGAACACTTCTTGCCGATCGCCGAAAATCTGCAGATCGGCCACGCCTTCGACAGACAACAATCGATCCTGAACCAGATCTTCCGCCAGCCGTGTCAGTTCTTCGGGGCTGCGTTGCGGCGATGTCAGGGACAGCCGCATCACCGCTTCGGCATTTGCATCCGCCTTCACGATCCGTGGCACTTCGGCATCTTCCGGCAGGGAATTGGTGATCCGCGCTATGGCATCGCGCATGTCCGTTGCCGCGACATCCAGGTCGGTGGAGGTTGAAAATTCCACCGTCACGCGACTGCGGCCAAAACGCGAGCTGGATGAAATGTCGCTAACCCCGGACACCCGCCCCGCCGCGCCTTCGATGGCTGATGTAATTTCACGATCAATTGTTTCCGGCGCAGCCCCCGGGTAATCCACCGTAACTGTGATGACCGGGCGGTCCACTTCCGGCAACTCGCGCACCTCGCCGCCCAGATAGCCCGCGATCCCTGCAATCACGATCAAAGCATTCAGAACGAAAGCAAGGATCGGCCTGCGAATGAACAGGGCGGTGCCGGACAGGTGGGCATTGCGTTCGATGCGGTTCATGGCGTCCCTCAGCCCGGTTAAAGTTTGGCGGGCGCGGCACCGACCCTTGAGGCGGCGGCGGCTTCATCACCCTGGACACGCACCGGGGCGCCGGGGCGCACGGCCTGAACACCTTCCACGATCACCAGATCGCCGGGCGCGAATTCTGCCTCGACCAGCACGTCACGTTCGGATCGTTGCAGGATGCGAACCGGCAACCGCTGTGCGACCTCGTCCCGCACCACCCAGACAAATGCGCCTTCCCGGTTCCACTGCACGGCCAACGGGTCAACCGATGGCGCCGGATCCCCCGGCAGATCGATGGATATGGCAAAGGACATGCCCGCACGCAACCGGTCATCGGCATTGTCCAGCCGCGCCTGCACCCGCAGTGTCCGGCTTGCGGCCTCGACCCGATTGTCGATGGCGCTGACGATCCCTTCGATCTGGTCATAACCGCCCGCCAACGCCTCGGCCATCACAGGATCGCCGGGTGCGATGCGCCCGACCATCCGTTCCGGCAGCCTGAAATCAACCAACAGCACAGACCTGTCGTCAATCTCGACGATTTCCGTCGACGTCGTCACCTGTGTGCCAACCTCGGCATTCAAGATCCCGATCCAGCCGGATACCGGTGCAGGTATCTCACGCAGGGAAAGATCGAACTCGGCCTGTCGCAATTCCAGTTCGGCCTGCCGCAGCGACAATTCCGCTTCGCGCAACTGCACGGCAGAGCTCGCGCCCGACCCTTGCAACTGCGACAGCCGGTCCAATGCCGCACGGGCATCGTCCAGCACCAGTTGCGCCCGCTCAACAGCGATGGTTTCCGCCTCGCGGTCCAACCGCAGCAGAACTTCGCCTTCCTGCACCCGCTGCCCCGATTGCACCAGCACCTCGGTCACACGCCCCGGTGTTTCAGCCACCACTGTCACGGCCCGGATCGCCTGCCCATCCCCGATGGCTGAAACCTTGTCGGCGATGCGCCCTTCGCCAGGGGCACGGGCCACGACCAGCGGGGCATCCCCACCACCGCGCGCGCCACCGGTCTGCTGGCCCGGCTCATTTTCGGATATGGCAACAAGGCCGACACGGTCCAGTATCGGACCAAACCCAATGCCCCGCAGCGCCTGACTGGCCTGCGGCGCAAAGGCGGCCGCGCCTATCAGTGCAATCACAAGAACGCCAAGGCTCAGACCGATTTGCTTCCAGATCGACATCTTGTCCTCATCCTTGGTCAAGTAAAATTGGATCAGGCGCACCGAATGACGGCGCGCCACAGTTGGCGCAAAGAGTGATCTACAAATTCCACCGCGCAACCCCACATTGATAATATTCTCAACACGATGGCGTCATCTGCGTTACAAATGTGCAGCCTGGCCGTCCCGAAATTCAAGCCGCGCATCAGGACCAAGGCGCACAAATCACGAAAGACCGCCCTGCGCCATTAGCGCCGCTTGCCAGGCAGTGCAGATGTCCTGTTGCCCCGTGGCCCCGTTGTCACCGGCGTATTGCTGCGGTTTTCCTCCAGCAACTTGCGCCACCGATCCACACGCGCTGGATCAAGCGCGCCAGCCGCAATCGCCGCCTGAACGGCACAACCCGGTTCATGCGCATGCGTGCAGTCGCGGAACCGGCATCCCGGCGCCAGCTCCGCAATTTCGGCAAACAGCACATCCAGACCCACAGATATGTCACTGACATGCAAGGTGCGAATACCGGGCGTATCAATTGCCCACCCACCAACGGAAATCGCATGCAGTGACCGCGATGTCGTGGTGTGCCGCCCCTTTGCATCCGTCTCGCGGATGGCGCCGGTGGCCTGTGCTTCATCCGGGGCTTTTGCGGCCAAGGTATTCAACAGCGTCGATTTTCCCACCCCCGACGATCCGACCAACGCAATGGTCTGCCCGAAACCGCACCACGGGGCCAGCGTCTCGGCAGCCTCTGGTGCGCTGGCGTTCAGGGTCACCACGGTCAGTCCCCGCTGCAATCCCGTCACTTGCGCCAGATACGGGCTGGCATCCGGCACCTGATCCACCTTCGTCAGAACAATCACCGGAGTGGTCCCCGCCTCATTCGCCAATGCGAGATAGCGTTCCAGCCGCGCGGGGTTCAGGTCATCATTGCACGACGTCACGATGAACAGCGTGTCGACATTCGCTGCGATCAGTTGCGGCACCTGCCCGCCTTCGGTGCGTCGCTGCAAAACGGTCTTGCGCGCCAACCTGCGCACCAAACGATGTGTCTGTGGCTCGACCAGCACCCAATCCCCCACGGCATATTCCGCCGTATTGGCCAGCGGGGCCAGTTGCAGCCGAACGGGGCCCCGCACGGAAACCGCAGTCATGCGCGACCGGTGGACTGTCGCAACACGCATCCGCCCAAGTTCCACCTCGTCCGGTTCCAGCTGAACGTCAAAAAACGCCGACCAGCCCAGCGCCGCAAGTGAGAGAGGTGTTTCTTCGAATTCCTGCATCATCCCCATTGAATGCGCGCCTGAAAGGCACAGCGCAAGCCCCGTCTTTGGTCTGCTACCGACAGACCATCCCCCGCGGATGGACCTTTGGCCGTGGCCGCGATATGCACCTGTTCAGGTCAGGGGGACCGCACATCATTCAAAGGCAGACCATATGCTTTGGGACATTCGGGCCCGCATGAAACCCGCCCTTTCCATCATTGACCTAATTCCGAATGTCCACCGCACGCCGGCCCTTGCCGCCTTGCGACGCGCGGTGGTCGAGGGCCGCCCCACGACCGTGCCCCTGCCAAGCGACGACAAAGACCTTGCCTTTCATCAGGCCAGCGTTGCCCTGACCTCGCCCATCGGCGCGCGCGTGCTAAAGGCACTTTACACCGGCGGGCACCTGAAACTGAAGAAACCGGGGGTGAAGCCCCTTGCCGCACTCGACGCCTATATCGCAACCGAGGCGGCATTTCGTGCGGAGGTCAGCGCCATCCTTGCCGCCGACGCCGCGTATCGACAGCGTCTGGCCGAAATCATCGCCGACCCGACCTTGGCGACAGAAGCAGACCTAAGCCCCACCCTGATCGACAAGGTCATGTCGGCCCATCTTGGCCACACCGCCGAAGGGGCGTTCCAGATCGGCGGCATCGCCTGCCACCGGACCATCCGTTCCCTGAACACCGACAGCGAAAACCGGCTTCGCACCGAACCGACAACGATCTGCTGGTGGATAGACCGCACAGGCACCCGGCAAGGCGATCCCGGCTGATCCCCAACCCCGACAGTTTCACACCGCCAGTTTCACGCCGCCAAAAGCACCCGCGCCTCATAGGCCTTAAGGGACAGGCGCGCTGCGGCAAAGGCCGTGTCGCTTGCATCGATCGCCGGGAACATGGCGCGGATTTCATCTGCCTGTTCTTGTTCCATCCCATTCAGCATCCGTTGCGCGGGTTGGAAACTCTCGCTCCACGCACCGTCGGCGCAAACGATTTCGTGCCGGTCAAACATGATGTGGACATAGCTTACCGCGGGTTGAAACACCGAACATATCCCCGGCAGCCCGATCAGATGCAACGCCGCAACCAATACCTCGGCCTCGCCGAACAACATTTCGGCGCGGCTTCCTTCGATCAGCATTCGGTGCTGCGGCGAAACCAGCATGTCTCGAACCGGCAAGCCCTTCCCCAACGCCCCCGCCGCAATGCGCACTGGGCAAAGCTGGGGCCGGGCGATCAAGTCCGCCGCCGACAGGCCTCGTTGCCCTGTCCAGACCAGGGGGCGGTATCCATGATCTCGCGTCAACACCTCATCCCCGGCGCGCAGGTTTTCGACAGCCGTCAGGCCGCTTCGGGTTGCGATCATCGTTCCGGGTGTGAAACAGGGGATGACAGTCTCGATGTTCGAGAACTGCATCGTCCCCACAACCGCGCCATCTGCATCCAGAAACTCGACCACACCGCTCTGTGTGCTGCCCGGATCGTAGACGATGTTGGTATTGCGCCAGCCCCAGTTCGACAAATCAAGCCGGTCATTGTCAGCGGTGCCTTCACCCCCATCCACGACATCGCCAACGCCGGTAAGCTGGAAGGTGTCATCACCCACCCCACCTATCAGCGTGTCAGACCCGTCGCCGCCCTCCAGCACATCATTTCCATCGCCACCTTCAAGCCGGTCGTTCCCCGCCCCGCCCTGTAGCGTATCGTTGCCTGCCCCGCCGAACAGCGCATCATTGCCGCCGTCGCCACGCAGCAGATCGTCGTCGCCTTCGCCGACCAGCGTGTCATTGCCGTCGCCACCATCCAGCGTGTCGTTCCCGGACCCGCCAAAAACCACATCGCTGGTCGCATGCCCGCCGCCCCAGTCATTGCCCTGATGCGCGATGATCAGGCTGGGTGTGCCGTCATCCGGCCCCTGCAACGTCGTGTTCGACCCATCATCTCCGGTGATCACCCGATAGGTCACGCCGTTGAACGTGGCGAACTCCACCCCATCCAGTCGGTCCACCCCATCGCGGCCCGCCACGCCGTCGGTCACGATCAACACGCCGCCCGAGGCATAGCCAAAGCTGTAATCCGTCACCGGCCCGCTGAAGATGGCCGTGTCAGACCCGGCCCCGCCACTCAGCGTGTCATTGCCCGCCCCGCCGGACAGAACATCCGCGCCTTCGCCAGCCGAAAGCGAGTCGTTCCCCGCCCCGCCCTGTAGCGTATCGTTGCCTGCCCCGCCGAACAGCGCATCATTGCCGCCGTCGCCACGCAGCAGATCGTCGTCGCCTTCGCCGACCAGCGTGTCATTGCCGTCGCCACCATCCAGCGTGTCGTTCCCGGACCCGCCAAAAACCACATCGCTGGTCGCATGCCCGCCGCCCCAGTCATTGCCCTGATGCGCGATGATCAGGCTGGGTGTGCCGTCATCCGGCCCCTGCAACGTCGTGTTCGACCCATCATCTCCGGTGATCACCCGATAGGTCACGCCGTTGAACGTGGCGAACTCCACCCCATCCAGTCGGTCCACCCCATCGCGGCCCGCCACGCCGTCGGTCACGATCAACACGCCGCCCGAGGCATAGCCAAAGCTGTAATCCGTCACCGGCCCGCTGAAGATGGCCGTGTCAGACCCGGCCCCGCCACTCAGCGTGTCATTGCCCGCCCCGCCGGACAGAACATCCGCGCCTTCGCCAGCCGAAAGCGAGTCGTTCCCCGCCCCGCCCAAAAGGCTGTCCGCTCCAGCACCACCGAAAAGCGAATTGCCCGCGTTGCTGGCCGTAAGCACATCGGCGCTGGCCGAACCGATGACCGCCTCAATCCCGGTCAGCGTATCGCCTTGCGCATCCCCGCCACTGCCCTGACCAGTCAGCAGATTGACCGTGACACCCGAAGTTGACGCGGAATAGTCTGCCGTATCGCGTCCTGCACCACCATCTAGAAGATCGGCATCAGCCCCACCGGCAAGGATGTCGTCGCCGTCACCGCCATACAGGCTGTCCGAACCGGCATCACCCACAAGGCTGTCATTGTCCGCACCGCCAAACAGGCGGTCATTGCCATCGCCACCGACCAATGTATCGGCACCTGCATCCCCCAACAGGCTGTCATTCCCGATCCCGCCCAGCAGCGAGTCCGCACCAGCACCACCGACAAGCGTGTCGTCGCCCGCCTCGCCCTGAAGGGTGTCATTGCCCTGATCGCCAGAAAGGCTGTCATTGCCAGTCCCGCCATACAACTGATCGTTGTTATCCCCACCGGACAGCGTATCGTTGCCGTCACCGCCGTACAGGATATCGTTGCCCGCGCCGCCCGACAGCACGTCGTTGCCTGCCGCTTCGGCTGCGATGGGCAAGGGTTGGGTGTTGACGTAATATTCGTAAAACAGCCCCGATGACCAGTTGCTCGTATTGCTGCCTGACGCCACGACAGCAAGGCTGGTATAGGGGATGTTGATCGTCAGCGTCCCAACCGTGCCAGGGTTGGTTCCTGATCCGCCACTGCGGACAATCTGGCCTGAAGCATTGATGCCGTAGAAACCTGCACCGTTGAATGTGACCGTTCCATTGGCGATGGCTGTGTTCAGGTTCACCGTCGTGCCGTCGATGCGGATTGTCGCCGCCTCGTTCGAATCCAGCCCGTTGAACAGAATACGGCCGCCTGCAATTTCGGAAGATGCCGTATGGGTATGGGTTTCGTTCGAATCCGAATTGCCGATCCGAAACCCCGAAACCGCACCGTTCGTCCCGGCGGTCAGGTTGTTCTCGTTCGACACGGTCTGAACAGCGAAATTGGCCCGGCCCGCTGCCGCTGTGATCGTCTGGTTCGCGCTTGTGATCTCGGTGTAGGTGGGGGCGAAGGTTGCCCCTGCCCCTGCGTCTCCGCCATAGATCACATCATCGCCTGCCCCCCCCTCAAGGCTGTCATTACCGGACCCGCCGTCTATGATGTCGTTCTGATTGCCACCATCAACCGTATCCGCGCCATAACCCCCAACGATTGAATCACTGCCGTCACCACCAAAGACGATATCCCCCCCCAGTCCCGCAATAACCGTGTCATTGCCCGCACCCGCACGGATGTAATCGCCATCCCCCGTAGTACCTGCAAATCCGGTTGCGTCGCCCGCATCAACACGGTCGCCGTTTGGATCGCCCGTATAGCTGGTATTGATCAGATCATTGCCAGCCGTGCCATCAACAATACCGTCGCCTACAAAGGTGCTGCCACCTTCGAACCCAAGCGCATAGACGCCTTCGGGAAAGTTTGAGTCAAAGTCGTTCGATGAATAGTTCGCCAGAACAGCCGGATCACCCGACCCTTCCAAAAGCGTCTGCGTAACGCCGTTTGACAGGCCTGTTGTGGCATGGCCGGAATAGCCATTGGTATAGCCGATGTTCTGGTAGATATATTCGACTGCAAAGTCGCCTCCACCCGTGGCAGAGATGACAACCTGAAAACTGTTGGTGCCTGGCCCTTGATAGGCAGCGGCGTTCAGCCACGTGACTGTGATCTTGCCTGTTGTCGGGTCAAGATCCCAATAGATTTCGCCCCCCTTGCTGATGTCCGCATCCGTCCAGAACGGTGCCAACGACGGCTGGCCCAACGAGGTAAGCGCGGTTGGGGTATAGGCGGTGACACCTGACTGAAAGGTGATCAGTCCGTTTGAACTGATGAACATCGATGTGTAGCTGGTGCCATTGATGTTCATCCCCCCGGCCCCAAAGACCGAGGTGACATTCACATTGACAAAACCATCATCCAGATTGCCAGAGATGGACGACGTCCTGAAGGATTGCTCCCCATATCCCGCCGCACCGCCCAGTCCTGAATTCATCGTCGCCATGTAACCCTGCCCGCTCTTCAAATCGCGCGGCACCGCAATCAGCGACTTGCCACACTGAAAATCAGGGTAACGATCACAATTCTCGCTGCCCCAGGCGGACTTAATATTTGTTAATTTTGCGAAAATTGAGGCAGCAATCGTACCAGGTGGCGCCAGCCAAGCAGCGCGACACAGCAATCAGGGTTCAACGCCGAAAGCCAAGGATGATCCCCGTTCATTCCCGTCAGGACGCCCGACGCGGCACAAGATACGCCAGAGGCCAATCACGGCACCCGTCTGTCCTAAGCAGCATCTGTCATCAGCAACGCCTGGCGATCAGCGCGTTCAGTGGAATGGCCCTAATACCATCACTGTCTTGAAACGCACGTTCTACCCTGCTCTTGCGGAAAAGACCGGGGGTCTTGCTGTCGCCGCGACCAGCCAGTCCCACATCTTCTTGCCTGCTGCCCAAGCCCCAAGTTCCGAAGCAAGGTTGACGTGGCCTGCATGGTCCAGATCGACACGGCGACGCCCCCAGAGACTTACCAGATCCACTGCCCGCTTAAATTCCGGCCGCAGATCATTCCGGCTTGCGACGACCGTTGCCCGGATGTCCATCCGCAGGTCGGATCTGGCATCGAACCGGCCGATGTGATCCTTTCCAACTGTCTTGGCCGGAGCCACAAAAAGGCGCCGCGCACAGCCGCAGGATTGGCGCGTTTGCAGCGCGGGAAGGCCATGTTGCGGCATCCTTAGCGCGACACTGTATCCACTGGATAGGCCGTCGTGAATTTCACCCGCTCCATCGCAAAGTGGCTGGTCACGTTCTTGATCGGCACCGCATCTGTCAGCCGCTTGTAAAGCCGATCAAAGGCCAGCATGTCTGCCACCGCGACGCGCAGCAGATAGTCGATCTCACCGGCCATCCGATAGACCTCCATGATCTCGGGGATCGCGTTCACGGCCGCAGAAAAGGCCTCGCGCCAGTTGGCGGAATGGTCGGGTGCCTCGATGGCTACAAAGACGGTCAAACCAAAGCCCAGTTTTTCAGGATCGGCCAAGGCCACCCGCCCCGTCAGAATGCCAGCGGCTTCCAGCTTCTGGATGCGCTTCCAGCACGGCGTCTGCGACAGGCCGGACATGTCGGCGATCTGGGCGATGGATAGCGTTGCATCACGCATGAGTTCGGCCACAATCTTGCGGTCGATAAGATCCAGGTCGGTCACGGATCAACAGCCTTTCTTGCTCGCAGGTGGGCTTGGGCATCAGGATGCACCAAAACCAATTAAAGTCTATAGTATTTGTCGTGTATATGGTGTGGCTCGTTGTCCTGTGCCAACGATCCGTCTTTTCTTGGCGGTCCACTTGAACCGGGCGGGTGATCGGCAGCCCTGACCCAATCCCGACATTGATTCTCGTCATTCCTCGGCGTAACTCTGACCCATGATCACGCAGAAGATGAAATACGCTCTCAAGGCTATTCTCGTCCTTGCCGACGAAGCCGCGAAGGGCCAGCCCGAACCCTTGACGATCGAAGAGATCGCCAAGCGGTCGGACACGCCCAAGCGGTTTCTTGAACATATCCTGCTTGAGGTGCGGAACGCTGGCGTGATTGCGTCGATCCGTGGGCGGTCGGGCGGATATATCCTGATCAAGAAACCGAACGAGGTTTCCATCTCTGAACTTCTGCGCACCATCGACGGGCCAATAGCGCCCCTGCCCTGCCTGTCACGCCGCGCCTATCAACGCTGCGAAGACTGCGCCGACGAAGCGACCTGCCGCATCCGCAAAGTCTTTGCCGAGGTGTTCTGGTCCTATCTGGTGATGATCGAATCCCTGACCCTGCAAGACATGCTGCGGTCAGGAATTGTGGCCGAACAGGTTCTGGGTAGCGCAACGAACACCTGAAATGCTGTAAATATTCAGCATGCAATGGGCCCCATCCGGCCCGCCTTTCCGAGACAAGGAAAAATCTTCTCTATACACGACAAATTTTAGCGTGAATTTTCCTTTGCAATACTCGACAATATCTGTCGTTATTATGGATATGTCAGCGAATAACCCGAACTGACTTCGACCGACAGCGAAGGAGACACATGATGACTGCCGCCCTCCCCCTTGGCCCGATTGGGCATGCCGGACTGTCGATGTTTGCCATGACAGCCCCCTTGGCCCAGACTTGCGCCGTTCGCCTCATTGATCGTCGCACGGGCAGAACCCATCGCATCAATGGCAGCCCTTTGGTTCTGTTCACCAAAACCCCTGACGTGGCGGTGGCTGAACTGCTGTCTGGACGTGACGCCGCCGTCTGGGAGGCGCGTGTCGAACCGATCGGCGTAGCTGCCCGCAACGTCCGGGCAAACGCATGACACCCACCTCGCATCCCCCACAAACCATTCTGGGTCTGGCTCCGTACCGCCCGATCACCCCAGCCCATCCCCGCCCGCATCAGGAGAAGACATTGCTTGCCACCATCACCCTTGCCGGAACCGTCACAGCCCAAGGCCCGGTCGTCGGCGCCCATGCCGACGGACGCCTCACCATAACCGATGGCCTTCGCCGCCTGACTGGATGGCCCGTTGCCCGCGCCCTCCGCGGCACCCTTTCGGCCCTTGCCGTTGCCATGTTGGCCCTGGGCATCGCCCCCACCAAAGGGCAGGCGGAAAGCCTGCTGAATGTCAGCTATGACCCAACACGGGAATTATACCGTGAAGTCAACGAAGCCTTCACCGCATGGTGGGTGGCCCAGGGAAACACGGCCCCCGCGATCGAGGTCAGCCACGGTGGTTCCGGGTCACAGGCCCGCGCCGTGATCGACGGTCTGGAGGCGCAGGTTGTTACCCTCGCCCTCGCAGGCGACATTGACCGCATCGCGGCGGC
Source organism: uncultured Paracoccaceae bacterium (assembly GCA_958439195.1). Taxonomy (GTDB): domain Bacteria; phylum Pseudomonadota; class Alphaproteobacteria; order Rhodobacterales; family Rhodobacteraceae; genus Paragemmobacter. The sequence continues at coordinate 413,311 of OY288160.1, read as the reverse complement.
GGGAAAATTGCCTGCCGACTGGCAAACGCAACTGCCCAACAATTCATCACCCTACACGTCAACCATCGTCTTTCTGGTGCGCGAAGGAAACCCGGAAGGCATCGCCGATTGGGGTGATCTGGTGAACGATGGGATTGAGGTGATCACCCCGAACCCGAAAACCTCGGGTGGTGCGCGGTGGAATTATCTTGGTGCCTGGGCCTGGGCCGAAAAGAACGGTCAAAACCCGCAGGATTTCGTCGGCAAGCTCTTTGCAAATGTCCCCGTGCTTGACAGCGGGGCCCGCGGTTCGACCACGACCTTTGCACAGCGTGGCATTGGCGACGTGCTTCTGGCCTGGGAGAATGAAGCCTATCTGGCCTTGAAAGAGCTTGGTGAAGACCAGTTCGATATCGTGGTCCCGTCGATCAGCGTTCTGGCCGAACCCCCGGTGGCTCTGGTGGAAGGCAACATCAAATCCGACGCACAGCGCGCCTTGGCCGAAGCCTACCTGAACTTCCTGTACACCCCCGAAGGTCAGGCGCTTGCCTTCAAGCATTTCTACCGCGCCTGGGATGCCTCGGCCGCTAACCCCGAAGATGTCGCTCGCTTTCCAAAACTGGAACTCGTGGACATCGCCAGCTTTGGGGGTTGGGCCAAGGTGCAGGCCAACCACTTTGCCGATGGCGGCATTTTCGACCAGATCTACGTTCCGAAATAAGGACTGATCGGATGGGCAGACCTTTGATCCACCGATCCCCCATGCCCGGCCTTGGCCTGAGCATGGGGGTCACCCTGACAATGCTGTGCCTCGTCGTCCTTTTGCCAATTGGCGCCCTTCTTCTGAAGGGTGCCAGTTTCGGCTTGGCAGGCATATGGGAAACCGTGAACCGCGGGCGCGTCTGGGCGGCGCTTTTCCTTTCGTTTCGACTGTCTCTGATGGCCGCGCTGTTCAACCTGATCTTTGGTGTCCTGCTGGCCTGGGTTCTGGTGCGCTACCGCTTCCCCGGTCGCCGCATCCTTGACGCCGCCGTCGACTTGCCGTTTGCGCTGCCCACCGCTGTGGCCGGCATCTCGTTGACCGCGCTTTATGCACCCAACGGCGCATTCGGCCAACTCGCGGGCACAATCGGCTGGAAGGTCGCCTACACACAATGGGGCATCTTCATCGCGCTGGTTTTTGTGGGCCTGCCCTTCGTCACCCGCACCGTGCAACCGGTGATCGAAGAAATCGAACGCGAAGTCGAGGAAGCCAGCGCCACCTTGGGTGCGACCCGCCTGCACACAATCCGCCATGTCATTCTTCCCATGCTTGGCCCCGCCGCATTGACCGGTTTCGCCCTGTCGCTGGCACGGGCTGTTGGCGAATACGGGTCGGTCATCTTTATCGCCGGTAACATCCCTTTGGTCACGGAAATCGCGCCCCTGCTGATCATCATCCAGTTGGAAGAGTTCAACTATGACGCTGCCGCCGCTATCGGCATTGCGATGCTGCTGATCAGTTTTGCCATGCTCCTTGTCATCAACCTTATCCAGGTCTGGAGCAGACGGAGGATCGGCTATGTCTGATGCAACACTGAACAAAGGCGCGCAGCCGCGCTTCCGCTCTGCCACCGAAGAAAGCCCGGCTGCCCGCCGGATAATGATCGCCATCGCCTTTCTGGGGCTGGCCATCCTGGTCTTTGCGCCCCTGATCGCGGTGTTCGCCGAGGCTTTTGCCGATGGTGTGGCCGCCTCCGTCAAAAGCCTCGCCTCACCGGACGCACAAGATGCCATCCGGCTCACGCTGACCATCGCCGCCATTTCCGTGCCACTGAACGCGGCATTTGGTATCGCTGCTGCCTGGTTCATCACCAAATTCGACTTTCGCGGCAAAGCCTTCCTCATCACGTTGATCGACCTGCCCTTCTCCGTCTCACCGGTGGTGGCCGGCCTGTGCATCGTGCTGATGTTCGGCGCAAACTCGGCGCTTGGTGGCTGGCTGGTGGCGCAGGGCTATCCCATCGTCTTCGCCATGCCGGGTATCATCCTGGCGACCATGTTCGTGACCTTCCCCTTCGTCGCGCGTGAATTGATCCCCGTGATGATCGAACAGGGCCGGACCGAAGAAGAGGCGGCGCTGACGCTGGGGGCAAGCGGCTGGCGCACGTTCTGGACAGTCACTCTGCCCAACATCCGCTGGGCGCTGCTTTATGGCGTCCTTCTCTGCAACGCCCGCGCAATGGGTGAATTCGGGGCAGTCGCGGTGGTGTCAGGCAAAATCCGCGGGCAGACCGCAACCATGCCGACGACGATTGAGATGCTCTATCAGGAATACCTTTCGGTCGCGGCCTTCAGCCTTGCCGCCGTACTGGCCTTGCTGGCCCTTGTCACGCTTCTCTTGAAAACCGCTCTGGAAATTCGCCACGCCGACCAACTCGCCGCCACGCACCGCCATTAGGGTCACGCGCACCATCAATAGGACATTTCCATGCATATCGAAGTCGACGAAATCTCAAAACAGTTCGGCACCACGGCCGCCTTGCATCCGGTGTCGCTGTCCTTGCCATCCGGTGCCTTGGTTGCGCTCCTCGGCCCCTCCGGATCGGGCAAGACCACACTTTTGCGCATCCTCGGTGGCCTGGAATTCCCAACCTCGGGGCGCGTCCTGTTCGACGGGCAGGACGCCACCGGGTTGACCGTGCAGGATCGCCGCGCCGGTTTTGTGTTCCAAAGCTACGCCCTGTTCCGTCACATGACGGTTTTCGACAACATCGCCTATGGCCTGAACGCCCGCCCCCGCGCCTCACGCCCAGCCAAAGCCGAAATCGCCCGCCGCGTGACCAAGTTGCTGGACCTCATCCAATTGCCCGACATCGGCGCACGCTATCCATCCCAGCTCTCTGGTGGTCAGCGACAGCGCGTGGCGCTGGCCCGCGCTTTGGCCATCGAACCCCGGATGCTGCTTTTGGATGAACCCTTCGGCGCACTGGACGCCAAGGTGCGTAAAGAACTACGTCAGGGTCTGCGCGACATACATGACACAACGGGCCTGAGCACGGTCTTTGTCACCCATGATCAGGAAGAGGCGATGGAACTCGCTGACCTTGTCGTTGTCATGTCGATGGGCCGCATTGAACAGATCGCCAAACCCCAGGATATCCGCGCCCGCCCGGCCACCGCCTTCGTGCGCGAATTCATCACCATCTGACTGATCCGAAAAAATGCATGGCGGGCCAGTGTGCCACCTTTGGTGGCACATGGAAAAAGACGGCACCGCCCAAAGGCAAGTGTGCCGTCTCATTTTCGATTGTGACCTTGTGATCGGTCAAGAAACGGCCCGGCGATCTCTCGCCCGGGCCGCCTCAGACAGTGTTATGTGTTATTTTCCCCAGATCGCGGCATAGGCCTCGCGGTAGCCGTTGTTCGGGTCGAACGCGTTGCCTTCAGTCCCTGCCAACCCTTCTTCGGTCACCAGCGCAGGTGCCGTTATATAGCCAGAACAGGCCTCGCCCTGGATGGCGCGGTTAAGTTCGTCCACCAATTGCCAACCTTGCAGGTTCAACGGCTCGGCCACCGTCACCGCCTGATACTGGCCGGTGCGAATGCGCTGGAACGCTGCCTCAGACCCGTCCCCGGCAGAGCCAGCTTTCGGCGCGCCCTTGCCGTCGATCCCGGCAGCGGCCAGCGATGGACCCATGAAATCGAAATACAGATCGTTGATCGCAAGCGAATGGGTCCAGCTCGCCCCGTATTTCTGAAGCAGGGTCGTGGTCAGCGGCCCCATCCGGGTCGAAGTTTCGGCAATGGGAGTGTCAACATATTCCAACACCGTGCCGCCCGCCGCTTCGATTCCCGCCTTCATCCGGTCGGCCTTGTCGATGGCGATCTGATAGGTGCTGTCGGTAAAGATCACCACGCCGGGCTTGCCGCCCGCGTCGTCAATCGCCCATTTCGCGGCAACGTCAGAGACTTGCATCGCATCGGTAGACACATTGGCAAAGATACCGCCCGGTGCATCGCAACCGATCTTCGGGCCGGAATGCCAGGACACCATCGGAATACCCGCTGCCGTCACGCCTTCCAGCGCGGTCTGCTGTTCGGCGGCGTCAAAACCGTTGATGACAACACCGTCGGGGTTCAAGGCGAGCGCCTGCCCCACTGCGCCCGACCGGCTTTGCACCGATCCTGCGCCGTCCAGAACCTTGACCGTCCAGCCGATCTTGGCGGCGGCCTCCTCGATGCCGGTGGTAACGCCAAGGATGCCGCCATTCTTCAGATCACCGGCCAAAACGACAATCGTCTTTCCTTCTGCCGCCTTCGGGCCAGTCGTCGGCCCGTCAAAGGCCTCTTGCGCGAATGCGGGCAGGCCCACAACCGCCAGGATCGTTCCTGCAAGCAATCCGTTAAAAAGGGTCCGTTTCAGCATTGGTTATCCTCCCCTATATGCTGTCTTATTTTGATTTCGCGCCTTTCTTGCGTTGCGCGTATCCGGCAATCCCGATGGCGGCCAACAACGTCGTGCCGTTGAACAACGGCTCTACCCAGAAGCTGCCGCCGAATTGCTGGATGCCGGAAATGCCAACCGCCAGGATCATCACCCCGACGATGGTTCCCCAGACATTCACCCGCCCCGGCTTGATCGTGGTCGATCCCAGAAAGGCACCGACAAGGGCGGGCAGCAGGAATTCCAACCCGACCGAAGCCTGTCCGATCCGAAGTTTTGACGCCAGCAACACCCCCGCCAGCGCAGTCAGCGCGCCCGAGGTGACAAAGGCACCAATCACGAATTTCCGCGTCGGGATGCCGTTCAACTCCGCCGCGCGCTGGTTGGCACCGATGGCGTAAAGATACCGCCCGATGGGTGTATATTCCAAGATGATCCACAGCGTTACGGTGATGGCCAGCACGTAAAAGGCGGTGATGGGCAGGCCAAAGACAAACGTGCCGTTCAACGCATAGAACGCATCGGGCAAAGTGCCGACCATCTGCCGCCCGCCCGTGTGCCAAAGCGCCAGCGCATAAAGGATCGTGCCGGTTCCCAGCGTTGCAATGAAACTGTCGATGCGGGCCACCTCGACCAGCAGCCCGTTCAACGCCCCCGTCAACACACCAAGCGCAAGCACGATGACCACGGCGACTGGCCAGGGCAGGCCGAACATGGTTTGAAGACTGATCGCAAGGATGTGCCAAAGCACGATGCCATAACCGACCGTCAGATCGATCCGCCCCGCCACCATCGGGATCATCGCGGCCAGTGACAAAAGAGCAATGATCGCCTTGTCCGAAAGAATGGACCGCAAGTTCAGCATGGTGGGAAACGTGTTCGGCAGAAGGATCGAAAAGAAAAAGATCAATCCAACCATCAGGATAACAAGCCCATAAGTCGGTGCCAGACGAAGCATCCGTTTGAACGGCGTCAGTCCGGCCAGTTCGTCCTTGGTGGGTTCCACCGCATTTGATTCAATTCCAGGCATGCTATCCTCAGGCAACTTCTCCGGCCGATGCGGCCTGGATCAGGGATTCGGTGGAAAGTTCGACACCCGACAGTTCCGCTACGGGCAGTCCGCGGGAAAACACGATGGCGCGGTGACAGATGTTGGCGATTTCCTCGAAATCGGTCGACACGACCAGAACACCCATGCCAGACGCTAACGCCTGATAAAGCAGGTGGTAGATTTCGGCCTTTGCGCCAACATCCACGCCAGCCGTCGGATCTTCGGTGATCAATAGACGCCGCCCGCTGTCCAGCCAGCGCCCGACAACAACCTTTTGCTGGTTCCCGCCCGACAACGCCTCGATCGCAAGCGTCGGATCATTGGGCGACAGGCCCACCCTCTTGCCGATGGCGCGGGCCATGCCCTCTTCACGGCTTGGCTTCAAAAGCGACAGCATCCGTCGCCCGGTGGCGGATGGGTTGATGAAGGCGTTTTCGCGGATGGCCATGCCAGGGGCGACGCTTTCCGCGACGCGGTCCCGCGCAATCAGCCCTATGCCAGACCCCATCGCGGTCTGTGCGCTGCGCAAATCAGGGACGACACCATCAAGCGTAACACTGCCAGCATGGGACAACACCCCGAACAAGGCACGACCGATATCTTCATGCCCTGCCCCGCGCAAACCCGCCAGGCCAAGCAGTTCGCCACGCTTTATGTCAAAGCTGACTGGCCCAACGGCGGGCGTCGCCAGACCCCGCACCTTAAGGATTGCCGGACCATCCTGAACGGCAGGGCGCAAAATCTCACGCGCCTTGCGTCCGACGATCAGACTGACCAACTCTTCGGGCGTCGTATGTTCGATGGGGCGCATCCCCACCATATCCCCGTCACGCAGCACCGCCACACGGTCCGCGATGCGGAAAATCTCGTCCAGTCTGTGGCTGACATAGATCATGCCCACGCCACGCGCCTTGAGCGGGCGCAGGGCAGCGAAAAGCCGCTCCACCTCATCCGCGGGCAGGCTGGCGGTAGGTTCATCAAGGACAAGGTAATCACAATCAGCGGCCAGGGCGCGGGCGATGGCAACCAACGATTTCTGCGTGCGGGAAAGATTGGAAACACGGGCTGTCGCGGAAAACTCCGCCTCGACCAGTTTCAGCGCGGCATCCGCGGCGGCTTCTGTGGCCGTCCAGTCGATCCGCCGCCCCTTCTTGATGTAACCAAGGGCAAGGGCGATGTTTTCAGCAACACTCATCCATTCGATCAGACCCAGATCCTGATGGATAAATGCGACCTTCTGCCCGCCAGCCTTGCCCGCCTCATGGGCATAGGGCGCACCGTCAATGAACACGCCGCCTTCGTCCGGGCGGTGAATCCCGCCCAGCACTTTGATCAAGGTGGATTTACCCGCACCGTTTTCGCCCAGCAGCGCGACGATCTCGCCACGGCTGACTTTCAGCGACACACCCTTCAGCGCGCGCGTCCCGCCAAAAGACTTCACGACGCTGTCGAACAACAGGCCATCAGCTGATGGTTGCACGGAAAGCCCTCCCTTTCGTTACCGCCTTCCCCCTCCAAAGGTTTACCGGTAACGTAGCCAGAAGACGGCAAGCCTACCCCCGTGTCAAGAAATAAGTTATCGATAACATATGTCAGATCCGATCGCCAAAGTCGCCATGAAGGCCAACCTCGAAGACATCGCCCGCGCTGCTGGAGTGTCGAAGATGACGGTCAGCCGTGTTCTGCGCGGCGGGTCTGGATTTTCAGACGATACCCGGTTGCGCGTGATGCAAGTTGCAGAAAATCTTGGCTATATCCCCAACCGGCTCGCCGCCGCCTTTGGCGCGGAACAGGCCAGCACCCTGGTCGGCATGTGCGTTCCGCGCCTGACATCAGGGCTGTTCGGCCATGTCCTTGACGGTGTCGACAGGGCGCTGACCCGACTTGGTTTCCAGTTGATGATCGGGGCAAACAACCACTCTCCCACCGAAGAGGAAGCATGGGTGCGGCAACTGGTTGGTTGGCGTCCCGCTGGCGTGATTCTGTCGGGCCGCAACCATTCCCCCGGCACCGTGGACCTGCTGCGCAAGACCGCGCTGCCGGTGGTGGAAATCTGGGATCTGACCACCAGCCCGATCGACTTGGCGGTGGGGTTCTCGCATTTCGACTGCGGCGTGGAAATGGGCCGCCACCTGATCCGTCGGGGGCGGCGAAGGGCAGGTTATGTCGGCGCTCTTGCGCGGGCCGACGTGATGGGCGCGGCGCGGCTTGAAGGCTTTCGATCCGAACTGGCGATGGCCGGTCACCCGCTGGTCGATGCCGAGGTGTTGCATGATGCGCCCGGCTTTTATGCGGGCTATTACGGGATGGAGACGCTGCTGTCGCGGCGCAACGTCCTGGATGTGGTCTACTTCCACAATGATGAAATGGCGATTGGCGGCCTGGCCTATTGTCAGGCCAACGGCCTGCGCGTGCCCGACGACATCGGCATCGCAGGATGGGGCGGGATGGAGGCAGCCTCGATCTTGCCGCGCCGCCTGACCACTACGGTGGTGCCAACGACAGCCATCGGCAAGGCCGCGGCAGAGGCGCTGGTCGCCCGCCTGTCGGGGGCCGCCGTGCCCGAGGTTACCGTTGTGCCTACCCGTCTCGTCCCCGGCGAAACCGTCTAGACAGCCGACCACGGACCATGCGGCCGGGCCAAACCATCCAGCCGTTCAAAACCATGCAGCCCGAAAAAGTCGCGCTGGCCCTGGATCATGTTTGCCGTGCCACGGGCGGTGCGCATCATGTCGAACCACGCCAGCCCAGCCCCAAGCGCAGGCAGCGCAAGCCCGCGCAACGCCCCTGTCGCCACCACACGGCGCAAGGCGGGCAAGGACCGCCGCAAACGCTCGGCAAAGAAATCCGACAAGATCAGGTTCCGACCCGGATCATGCCCAAGCGCCGTCGCCATGTCGTTCAGCATGGCAGACCGGATGATGCAGCCTGCCCGCCACACCCGCGCAATGGCCGGCAGATCAAGCGCCCAGTCAAACTCTGCCGCCGCGGCGTTCATCATGGCAAAACCCTGCGCATAGCAAAGGATCTTGCCCGCGATCAGCGCCTGTTCCAGGTCCGCAACCGTCAGCGCGCCATCAATCCTTTGCGGTGCTGGCCCAAAAACCGCCTCACCCGCCGCACGTTCAGCCCGCCGCGCCGAAACATTCCGCGCCATGACCGCCGCTTCGATAACAGGGATCGGCGCAGACAGGTTCTGCGCCTCTATCGCCGTCCAGCGTCCGGTTCCCTTTTGCCCCGCCGCATCCACGATCATATCCAGAAGCGGGCCACCACCTACAGGATCGACAGCCTTGGCCACCTCGGCGGATATCTCCACCAGATAGGATTGCAGGGGGCCAGCATTCCACCCCGCAAAGGCGGACGAAATATCTTCCGCCTGCATCCCCAGGCCATCGCGCATCACCCCATAGGTTTCCGCGATCATCTGCATGTCTGCATATTCGATGCCGTTATGGACTGCCTTGACGAAATGGCCCGCGCCATCCGGCCCCAGATGTGCGGCACAAGGCGTGCCGTCTTCGGCGCGCGCGGCAATGGCCAGCAGGACGGGTGCAATCCGGCCCCAGTCGGCATGGGTGCCGCCCGCCATGATGGCGGGGCCGTGCCGTGCCCCCTCCTCGCCACCCGACACGCCGATCCCCATGAACCGAAACGGCAAACCGGCCAAGGCGCGCCGGTTTGTGTCGTGGAAATTCGCGTTCCCCACGTCAATCACCAGGTCGTCCGGGCCAAGAAGCGGGCCAAGCGACGCAAGCTGATCATCAACCGCCTGCCCCGCCGATACCATCAGGACAATGGCCCGCGGCGCATCCATCGCTGCAACAAATTCCACCAGCGTATCGGCTGGTGTGATGCAGGTTGAAAGGCCGCCTGCCTGCGCCATGAACGTTTTCGTCACAGCGGCCGTGCGGTTCCAGACAGCAATCCCAAAGCCCTTCTCGGCAATGTTCAACGCCAGCGCCGAACCCATCGTGCCAAGGCCAATCAGCCCGATTGTCGGATTTGTCACGGCCATTGTGCGCCCCTTCTGTTCAGGATGACGGAATAGAGGCTTGTTGTCGCGGTGATGAAAAGCCGGTGCTTCGCCCGCCCCCCAAAGCAGATGTTCGACACCGTCTCCGGCACAAGGATCTTGCCCAGCAGCCGCCCATCCGATGCGATGCAATGCACCCCGTCCCCGGCCGATGACCAAAGATTTCCGTCCATATCGGCTCGGATGCCATCGGCGCATCCGGTGGCGATACTGTGAAACGGCCGGCCATTGACCGGGCGCCCATCCACCATGTCAAACACGCGAATGCCCTGCGGATCATCCGAAAACATGCGCCCCGTATCAGCCACGTAAAGGCGGCTTTCATCGGGGCTGAAGGCCAGTCCATTCGGACAGGCCATATCGGTGATCATCGCCGTGATGCCGCCATCCGGCGCGATGCGATAGACCGAACAAGGCAATTCCTGCGCCGCCTTGAACCCTTCATAATCCGTCATGATCCCGTAATGCGGATCGGTGAACCAGATGGCCCCATCCTGGGCCACGATCACATCATTGGGGCTGTTGAGCGGCTTGCCCTGATAGGCGTCAGCCAGGACCGTGATGCTGCCATCCCATTCCGTACGGGTCACCCGTCGTGTGCCATGTTCACAACTGACCAACCGCCCCTGAAGGTCGCGCGTGTGGCCATTGGCAAAGTTGGATGGCGCGCGGAAAGTGGTCAACCCTTCATCCGTCCATCGCAGGATGCGGTTGTTGGGAATATCGGAAAACAGCAGACATCCCTGATCACCAAACCAAACCGGGCCTTCGACCCAGTCAAATCCCGTAGCGATCCGCTTAACCGGCGCGTTCCCCATCACATAGGACGCGAAAACCGGATCGTAAACTTCGAAAAAGGACATGCTGGCTCCTCTCAACAAGGTTTGTTATCGTTATCACAGGAACGGCTAAACCCGAAGGCTCCCGATGAAAATAACCGAGACGACCGCGCGGCTGACGGATCACGCGCTGTTGGCCATGCTGACAGCCGCGACCGAAAAGGCCACAGCGATAGGCCAGCCGCAATGCATCGTGATCGTCGATCCTTCAGCGGTCGATCTTGCTTCCCTCCGAATGACCGGCGCAAGGGTGCTGTCCTTGCGATCCGCACGGGCCAAGGCCCAGACCGCCGCCTCGACAGGCCGCGCCTCGCACAAAATGGCCGAGTCGGTGCGCCCTGCCATTGCGGCGGCAACCGACGGGGCAATGACAGGACTACCGGGCGGGCTGCCGATCTGGCGGGATGGCGTCTTGCTGGGCGGCATCGGCGTGGGTTCTGGCACCGGAGATCAGGATATCGACGTAGCAATGGCGGCATTGGCCGCTATCGGCGCATCTTTGGATTAGCCCACGGCAAATTCGATCTGCGCCTTCATGGCCTGACTGCGATCCGACGCCAACCGAAAGGCGGTTTCTGCTTCCGACAGCGGCACAGTCTGCGTGATTAACGGCTTGACGTCGATCAAGCCCTTTTGCATCAGGCCAACCCCCACAGCGAATTCCGGGTGAAACCGGAACGATCCCCGCAGCTCCAACTCCTTAGCCGTGATCGCCATCATCGGCAGCGACATATCACCACCAAGGCCCAGTTGCAGGATCACCCCCCGCGGGCGCAGGGCGGCAATGCCGCCTGCCAACGCGGCAGCAACGCCCGTGCATTCATAAAGAACGTCGAAATAGCCCTTGTCCGTGCCATAGGACGCCAGGGCATCGGGTTCGGTCCCCGTATTGATCACACGATCCGCCCCAACCGAGGCCGCCAGCGACAATGTGAAATCCGACAAGTCGGTCGCCACAATCTCTGCCGCCCCGCCCCGCCGCGCGGCAAGGATCGACAACACCCCAATAGGCCCACAGCCCGTGACCAGCACCCGCTTGCCCAGCATCCCACCTGCCCGCACCGTGGCATGCAGCGTCACAGCCAGCGGCTCGGCCATCGCAGCCTCGCCCGCCGTCAGACCGCTGGCATCGACGCATTGGCCAACATCGGCGACCAGGCTTTCACGAAACGCGCCCTGAACATGGGGAAACGGCATAGCCGACCCGTAAAACCGCATGTTCAGACATTGGTTCTGCAATCCTTCCAGACAGAACTTGCAATCACCGCAGGGCCGCGACGGCGAAACCGCGACCAACTGGCCGGGGCGAAAGCCGGTCACACCGGGGCCAAGCGTTTCGACAAAGGCCGAAACCTCATGCCCCAGGATCATGGGTTCACGCAACCGAACTGCGCCAAACCCACCGTGATTGTAGTAGTGCAGATCTGATCCGCACACCCCGCCTGTGGCAAGGCGCAGGCCCAACTGGCCGGGACCAGGCACCTCGGCCATGTGATCTTCGATCCGCAGGTCGCGCGCGGCATGAATGACGATGGCGCGCATGTCATAGCACCGGGGTCGGCAGGGGCTGGCCCGCGAAATGCGCAGTCAGGTTGTCTCGAAGCAACTGCCCCATCGCCTTGCGTGTCTCGATCGTTCCGCTGGCATGATGCGGCTGCAAAAGCACATTCGGCAATGCAAGAAATCTTGGGTTCAGCTTTGGCTCACCCTCAAACACATCCAGAGCGGCAGAACCAAGTCGGCCGCCTTCCAACGCCGCAAGCAGCGCGCCTTCGTCAATGTTCGAGGCGCGGCTGATGTTGATCAGCATCCCCTCTGGCCCCAATGCCTCGATCACCTTGGCATCGACAATATGTCGCGTCGCCTGCGAAGCGGCCAATGTCACGAACAGAAAATCAGATCGCTCTGCAAGCGCGACGGGATCGGGAATGAATTCCCATCCGTCGGCGCCTGCCTTCGGCGCGGTGGCGGAATAGGCAATATCCATGTCAAAGGCAGCAAGGCGTTTTGCCACCTCAAACCCGATACGACCCAGCCCAAGGATACCCGCCCTGCACCCCCAAACCTTGCGCTGCAGCGGGTAAAGCCCCCGATTTGCCCAAGATCCGTCACGCACCCAGGTTTCTGCCCCGATCATGCCGCGTGACTGCACCAGCATCATTGCAACCCCAAGGTCCGCCACATCATTGGTCAGCACATCTGGCGTATTCGTCACCCGTATGCCACGCTGCCGACAGGCACCAAGATCGACCGCGTCATAGCCGACACCGTAAACGCTGATCACTTCCAACTGCGGGCAGGCCGCGATCATCGCAGCATTTGCCCCAAGTTCGCCGCGCGTGGCAATCGCGCGGACCTGTGGCCCGCGTTCCGCCAGAAACGCCGCCTTGTCATCCGCTTCAAAATACCGATGCGCATGAAAAGCCACGTCGATCGGATCTTGGTCCCAGTTCGGGTAAGGTCCGACTTGCAGGATATGGGGCTTGTCCATCTTCTCTCCCATCAGGGGTTGACAGTAATTGTTATCGATAACATAACCAGTCCTACCATCGCTTGTCGAGAGCGAAGTAAGGAGAACGCATCGTGGCATTGACGCTTTTCGATCTGACCGGAAAACGCGCCCTGATCACCGGCTCATCCCAAGGCATCGGCTTTGCCCTGGCGCAGGGTCTGGCAGCGGCGGGCGCAAAAGTGGTCCTGAATGGCCGCGATCCGGCCAGGCTGGCGGCAGCAGCGGCACAGATCACCGGGGCGCAGACACTGGCCTTCGATGCGACAGACCACGCCGCCGTGCGTTCAGCGGTCGACGGGTTCGAAGCAGCAGGCCACCCCATCGACATTCTGGTCAACAATGCCGGCATGCAGCACCGCGCGCCCCTTGAAGATTTCCCCCCCGACGCCTTTGAACGCCTGTTGCAAACCAATATCGCCAGCGTCTTTCACGTAGGTCAGGCAGTGGCGCGCCACATGATCGCGCGGGGCAAGGGCAAGATCATCAACATCGCCAGCGTTCAGACCGCCTTGGCCCGCCCATCCATCGCGCCCTACACCGCCACCAAAGGCGCGGTCGGCAATCTGACCAAGGGAATGGCCACGGATTGGGCCAAGCACGGCCTGAACTGCAATGCGATTGCGCCGGGCTATTTCGACACACCGCTGAATGCGGCACTGGTCGCGGATCCCGCTTTTTCCCAATGGCTGGAAAAGAGGACCCCTGCCGGCCGCTGGGGCCGGGTCGAAGAATTGCAGGGCGCTTGCATCTTCCTCGCCTCGGACGCGGCCAGCTTTGTGAACGGCCATATCCTTTACGTAGACGGCGGCATCACGGCTTCCCTATGATGCATCGGATCGTGATCATGGGCGTTTCGGGCTGCGGAAAATCCAGCGTGGGCGCGGCTCTTGGGAATCGTCTTGGCATTCTCTATCGGGATGGCGACGACCTACATCCTGCGGCCAATGTCGAAAAGATGCGCGCGGGCATCCCGCTCACCGACACGGACCGCTGGCCCTGGCTCGACCAGGTGGCCCAGGTGTTAAAGGATGGTGCGCCCGTCATCGTTGGCTGCTCTGCCCTGCGCCGCGCCTATCGTGACCGCATTCGCCAGGGCGCGGGCGGGCCTGTGCGCTTTGTCCATCTGGCAGGCAGCCGCGACCTCATTGCAACCCGCATGGCGGCGCGCACGGGCCATTACATGCCCGCCACCCTGCTCGACAGCCAGTTTGCCACGCTAGAGGCCCCCGGACCGGAAGAGGCGCTGAAACTGGATGTCGCCGAAACACTTTCCACCGTCGTCGATGCCATCCTGACCGATATATCCGGAGACACCACATGACTGGAATCGTCGCCCTGATCGGAGCCGGGGCAATGGGCGGCGCGATTGGCGCGCGCCTGGTGCAGACCGGGACACCCCTTATCGTGTTCGATCTTGATGAGGAAAAGATGGCTGCACTGGTGGCGCTTGGGGCTGTGGCGGCCGGGTCTGCCGCAGCGGCAGCGCGTGCCGCAACGACCGTCATCCTGTCGCTGAACGCGCCGCACATCGTGCGCGCGGCGGTGTTCGGACCGGCGGGCGTCGCCGAAGGTGCAGCCCCCGGCACCTTGCTGATCGACATGTCCTCCATCGACCCGGATGCGACAAAGGCGCTGGCAGCGGATGCCGCGGCCTGCGGGCTGCGCTGGGTCGACAGCCCGTTGTCCGGCGGCATCCCAAAGGCCGCCAAGGGCGAACTTACCCTGATGCAGGGCGGAGCCGAGATTGACGTGACCGAAGCCCAGCGCGTGCTGGCACAGGTGGCCAGCAATCAGACCCGCATGGGCGGGACGGGCGCGGGGCAGACCACCAAACTGATCAATCAGGTTCTGTGCGGGCTGGGCTTTTTGGCGGTGGCAGAAGCAACGGCGCTGGCCGAAGCGGCGGGCGTCGATGTTGCCATGATCCCTCAAGCCTTGCGCGGCGGGCGGGCCGACAGCGCGATCCTGCAGGAATACATGCCACGCTTTGCCAGCCGCGATTACCGCCGCACAGGCCGGATCGACAACATGGTCAAGGATCTTGACGGTGCCGCAGATCTGGCCCGCCTTACCCGAACGCCAATGCCGCTGACCACACTTTGCGCCGAAATCCACCGCATGCTGACTGCGGCCGGTTTGGGTGGCGAAGATCAGGCCGCGTTGATGGAATTCTTCAAAGGCCCGGAAAAGGAAAAATTCGCATGATCACCCGCTATGCCCTGTTCGAAGGCAAGGTTCACGACGGCCAGACCGAAGCATTCCGCCAGGCTGTCCTGACCGAGATCCTGCCAAAATGGAAAGCCTTTCCCGGCGCGCTTGCCGTGCGCGTCAGCTTTGCCGAAAGCCGCGATGACGAGGCACCAGAATACCCCCTGATCCTGGCCATCAGCTATCCGGATCTTGCCGCGGTCGACCGCGCGCTCGCCAGCCCCGCCCGAAGCGAAGGGAAAGCCGCAACCGAGGCGGTTCTGGCGCGGTTCTTCACCGGGCGCATCCATCACCATGTCACCATCGCGCATGATCACGAACCAGCCTGACAGCCAAGCAGACCACGACTGCCCCGGTTCGTGCGGGGCTGGATTCGCGCATCAGGTATCGTTACCATGATCCCATGACGCCACCCCGCAAAGCACCGACAATGACCGATGTCGCCCGCCTTGCGGGCGTATCACCAATGACCGTCAGCCGCGCCTTCAAGGCAGACAGCTCGATCAGCGGCGCAACGCGCGATGCGATTTTACAGGCGGCTGACACGTTGGGCTATGTGTTCGACAGCACGGCCTCTAACCTGAGATCACAGAAAACCGACTTCGTCGCTGTCACCATCCCGTCAATCAACAATGCCAACTTCGCCGATACGGTGCGCGCTCTGTCGGATGGGCTTAAATCGCGTGGCCTTCAGATACTGCTGGGCACCACCGACTATGACATGAACGAAGAAGAACGCCTGATCGAACAACTTCTGCGTCGGCGGCCCGAGACGATAGTTGTGACAGGGGGAAACCACACCCCTCGTGCGCGGCGCTTGCTTGAAAACGCAGGAATCCCGGTGATCGAGACATGGGATCTTCCCAAGATGCCGATCGGTCACGTTGTCGGGTTTTCCAACGCGCAGGCCGTTCGGGGGATGGTCGATCATTTCGTGGCCCAAGGCTTGACCCGGATTGCCTTTATCGGCGGCGATGTCAGCCGTGACACGCGCGGCGCAGACCGCCGTGCAGGTTTCATGGCCGCGATGCAGGCACATGGCCTTGCCGCGTCACGCCTTGTCGCGGCAGGGCCACCACCAATCTCGATGCGTGAAGGTGCCGAAGCGATGGCCCGCCTGCTTGACGGCTTGCCCGATACCGAAGCCGTGATCTGCGTATCCGACCTGTCCGCTTTTGGCGCCCTGACCGAATGCCAGCGGCGCGGCATTCCCGTTCCGAACCGCATTTCCATTGCTGGCTTCGGCGATTACGAAATCGCCGGAATTTGCGTTCCGCCGCTTACGACGATCAACCCACATCCACGGGAAATCGGCAGGCGGGCCGTCACGTTGATCGAAGATTTGCTGGATGGAAAACAGACGCAACCCGCCCGCATCGTCATCTCGCCCGACCTGATCTTGCGCCAGTCAAGCCTGTAGAAGGCTGCACAGGAACACCGATTCTTTGGCCTTTGTCCGATAACCGCAGCGGCGTCCGCCCGCCTGCGCAAAGCGTTCAGACAGCCCCTCCTGATCCGGCAATGGCAACCGGGAACGTCGGGACCTGATCGACAGTCCTCCCGACAGCACCGACCAAACGGATGCGACCAAGGAAGCGTTGTCAGACCTCACCTTGTGCCGCAAACTCCGACGACGCTCACAAAAGACACCAACGTCCGAGCGCGCCTGCATCTGGGAGGAGGTGGGAAATGTCCGATCTGTTGCATCTGACCGAAATTGACCGCGTCCTGTCCGGACAGGCCATCGGGCGCGATGCGGTCGTCGCACAGTCGTGGCGGCGCTGTATTGAACAGTATGGGATGGACCCGGCCAAGCCGACTCCGGCCCACATCGTCACCGATACGCAGCTACGCGAACATAGAGAGCAATCCGAAAGACTGATCGCCATCGCTCGCAACGGGTTGGAGGCGCTGTTTCGACAGATCGCCGGGCAAAAATACGTTCTGCTGCTGGCGGATGCAAAAGGTGTGACGGTCGACTACTTTGGCGACCCGAAGTTCGAAGATGAATTGCGGCGTGCAGGACTGTATCTGGGATCAAACTGGTCCGAGCAGCTGGCAGGAACCTGCGGGGTGGGGTCGTGTCTGGTGACGAAACAGGCAATAACCATCCACCAGATGGATCACTTCGATCTGACGCACACCCCCCTTTCTTGCACCGCTGCTCCAATCTTTGACACGCGGGGAAATCTTGTTGCGGTTCTGGACATATCCCTGCTGCGATCACCCCAGCCCAAGATAAGCCAAAGCCTTGCGCTCAACCTCGTCACTGCCAGCGTGCGACGGGTAGAGATGGCGAACCTCATGGCGATGAACCGGGGCGATTGGGTGCTGCGCTTTTCCACCAGCCCCGAGTTTCTGGACGTAGACCCAGAGGCTGCCGTAGCATTGGATGGGTCGGGGCGGATCATCGGCATGACGCATGCTGCGCAAACCATTCTGGCGCGGCAATGCGCAACCGTTCTTGGCGAACGGATTGACCGGTTCTTTGATCTGACGGTCGACACCCTGCCCGATCTGATGCGCGGCCGCCCGACCGAGGACCGGCTGATCACGCTGCGCGACGGGCAAGGCATGTTCGGTCACGCCATCGCGCCGCAATCCGAACGGTTACCCACCCATGCGCCGCAGGGCGCAGCAACCCTGGCGTTCCAAAGCATCGGTGGCGCAGACCCTGCGATCCAGCGGCTCATCGCAGAAGCCGCACGCCTTGCACCAACGTCCATCCCGGTTCTGGTCACCGGCGAAACCGGGGCGGGCAAGGAACGGCTGATCCGCGCCATCCATGCCAGCCAGCCGGGCAACCGTCCCTTTGTCACCCTAACCGCCGCAACCGGTATCGACGATTGGCCCGCGCTTGCGGAAACCGCGCAGACCGGCACCCTGTTCATTGACGCGCCCGAAGACCTGCCGTCAGAGGCACAGGCGCGGCTATTGCGCCTTGTGTCGGGCTTTGATGCGCTGCCCACCCGGCGCAGGCCGCGCCTGTTGACGGCAACGGCCGCCGATCTCGCCGGTCGCGTGCGCGGCGGTCAGTTCCGGTCCGATCTGTTCTTTCGGCTGGCGGCTGTCACCTTGATGCTGCCTCCCCTTCGCCTGCGGCAAGATTTCGACTGGCTGCTGAACCGCCTGATGCGCCAGTTCAGCCATCTTCGCCCAGACAGCCTGCGCCTGTCCCCCGCCGCGCGGGCAGAGCTGCAATCACGCAACTGGCCGGGAAACCTGCGCGAACTTGCCAACACACTAGAGGTGGCGGTGGCGCTGGCCGAAGGTGCCGTGATCGACTTACCCGATCTGCCATCCGCCCCCCTTTCCTTGGTCGAAACGGCTGAATCGCTCGCTGATGTGTTGATGGCCTGCGGTGGCAACATGGCACTGGCTGCGCGGCGGATGGGGGTCAACCGCTCTACCATCCTCCGTCGGGCGCGACGCGACGGGCTGCTGCCGAACTGACCCCGCAACAGATTTGTTGCACGCGCAACGGCGCGGGCGGGAATATGCCAGCTCGCCGGCAACCGATGCAATCAACGGGTGACAGGGGCCAACAATCCCGCACCATCTGCAACGGGAGAAAAAAAGGGAGGAGACCACATGCTTGATACATCCGCGAATGCCGAAGTGCAGGGCTTGCTGGATACATTTGGCGCGGCGTTGGAACGTGGCGACATTGCCGCCGCAACCGCATGTTTTCAGGACGATTGCTATTGGCGCGATCTGGTGACCTTCACCTGGAACCTGCACACCAGCGAAGGCAAGGATCAGATCGCCGCAATGCTGGGCGCGCAACTGGCCGCGACCCAACCATCAAACTGGCGCATCGCCGAAGGCGAAAGCGCAAACGAAGACGGAGGCGTGACAACGGCCTGGATCAGTTTCGAAACCGCCGTGGCGCGCGGCTATGGCCTGATCCGCCTGAAAAACGGCCTGATCTGGACCTTGCTCACTACTATGGTCGAACTCAAGGGCCATGAAGAACCCAAGGGCTTTGCCCGCCCGCTGGGTGCCAAGCACGGTGCCGACAAGCACCGCCCCACCTGGAAAGAAGAACGCGAGGCAGAAGCCCGCGATCTGGGCTACAAGACGCAACCCTATGTGGTGATCATCGGCGGCGGACAGGGTGGAATCGCACTGGGCGCGCGGCTGCGGCAGTTGGGCGTGCCTGCAATCATCCTGGAAAAGAACGAAAAGCCGGGGGACAGCTGGCGCAACCGCTACAAATCTCTCTGCCTGCATGACCCGGTCTGGTATGACCACCTGCCCTATATCAAGTTCCCGGAAAACTGGCCGGTCTTTGCACCCAAGGACAAGATCGGTGACTGGCTTGAGATGTATACAAAGGTGATGGAGCTGAACTATTGGTCCCGCACCACCTGCAAATCTGCCAAATATGATGAGGCGGCCAAGGAATGGACGGTGGTCGTTGACCGCGACGGTCAAGAGGTTGTGCTGCGGCCCAAACAGCTTGTCCTGGCGACGGGTATGTCGGCCAAACCGAACCTGCCCAGCTATAAGGGGATGGAAACCTTCAAGGGCGATCAGCATCATTCGTCGAAACACCCCGGCCCGGATGCCTACAAAGGCAAAAAGGCGGTTGTGATCGGATCGAACAACTCTGCCCACGACATCTGCGCCGCGCTTTGGGAAAATGATGTCGATGTCACGATGGTGCAGCGGTCGTCCACTCACATCGTGCGGTCCGAGCCGTTGATGGAATACGGATTGGGTGGGCTTTACTCCGAACAGGCCGTCCGTTCGGGGATGACCACCGAAAAGGCCGATCTCATCTTTGCTTCGCTGCCCTACAAGATCCTGCATGAATTCCAGATCCCGATCTATGACAAGATCAAAGAGGTGGATGCCGATTTCTATGCCGGGCTGGAAAAAGCCGGGTTCTGGCTGGATTGGGGGGCCGATGGATCGGGCCTGTTCATGAAATACCTGCGCCGTGGGTCGGGCTATTACATTGATGTGGGTGCCAGCCAGTTGATCATTGATGGCAAGATAAAGCTGGCGCATGGCAATGTCGCCGAGGTGGTTCCCGATGGCGTTGTGTTGGAAGACGGCACCAAGCTCGAGGCGGATGTGATCGTCTATGCCACCGGATACGGGTCGATGAACGGCTGGGCGGCAGACCTGATCGGCAAGGATGTCGCCGACAAGGTGGGCAAATGCTGGGGCCTTGGTTCGGACACACCGAAAGACCCCGGCCCCTGGGTGGGCGAACAGCGCAACATGTGGAAGCCAACCAAGCAAGAGGCGCTGTGGTTTCATGGCGGCAACCTGCACCAGTCACGGCACTATTCGCAGTTCCTGTCGCTGCAACTGAAGGCGCGCATGGAAGGGATCGACACCCCCGCTTATGGTGTGCCGGAAACCTATCATCTCGGTTGAACAATCTGGTCGCGGCGGTATCGGCGCCGCGACCCACCCGATCCGCAAAGCAAAAAGTTGGCGGCTTTGGGCGGTTACTGGAACGACGAACGACCACACGGCACGTTTGGCGTTTTTCTCAGGAACTGGTCAATTGGTTTAAAGGCCTTGATCGCAAGCTCATTTCTTCAGTTGAAAGTTATTCAGAAGTCCATCTGCGTTTATGATTGCGTTGGCAATCTCAATTGTTGATGTCCGGCGTGACATGGCGTGCGTCCGAATGACCTTGTATGCCTCACTTTCATTTATGCCGTGATGCCGCATCAGGATGAATTTTGCTTCTGTCACGATCTGGACATTCTCAAGCTTCAGCCGCAACTTTTCCAAGTTTGCAAGATCTTCGCGGCGCTGCACCCAAATGCGTCGCGCCATAAGAATGCTGCTCATTACACCAAAGGCACGTAACGGTTTGCTCACCACCGTCTGAACATTAAGGTCAAGAAGCCCCAACAACACAGAGGGGTTTTCATAGCCAATGATGCCAATCAAAGTCGGTCGGTTCAGGGCGGAATCCTGAAACAGCTTTTGCATTCCAACCGGCACCGATTCCTTGATCTCGACAAAGACCACATCAACATTTGCAGGCAGGGTCTCTGGTGGTGGCCAGGCTGTTTCAACGTTGCACCCAATTCGGCTGATCTGCTGCACAAGGTCATCACAGTCAGCATCGCGTCGGTGAAGGACCAAAACATTCAAACTGCGCAGATCGTTGATCAGGTCCGTCATGTCAGATCATCCCGAGGCTTCGGCGCATGTCATCCCTGTCGGCGCTCGGCAGAAGATGGCACCGCCATCTGCTGGGTATCTGCCGAAGCGGTAACCATCAACTTGAAATTGCGATCGTTCAAATCCGGGTTCACGAGATAGGGATCCGGTTTGATAGGCCGGATCAATTCCCGCTCCACCATGAACTCACCCGCGTCATTCACTTTGGCGATGCGAGACTGCAGATAAGTATGATTGTTGTCCGGGTCGATCTTTACCGTTCCCTGCGGTGCTTCAAACGTGGCACCAAGCAGTTTTTCCCTAAGTTGCACCGTATCCAAAGAATTGGTGCGGCCAAGCGCCTGTGCAAACATATGGGTTTGAAAATATGCAGCCTCACAGCAACTGGTTACAGCCAGACTAGATCCGAAACGGCGTGTGTAACTGGCCAGGAAGCGATCATTTTCTGAAGATCGTATCGTCCTAAAATAAGGGGCTGCAGTAATATGGCCAGCCGCAGCCTCGGGGCCGATTTCCAGGATTTCTGCCTCATTCGTCGTCAAACTGGCAATCGGCACGCGCCGTGCATCATTGCCCGCTGCATGATAGGCTCGATAAAGATTGACGGTGCCTTCCCCGACAACAGTCGAAAAAATCACGTCAGGTTGCTTTGCCGCGATATCTTCAAGAACAGCTTGAATATCTTCTGCACTTGCATCAATCGGGAAATAGCGTTCACCCACAACGGTCCCGCCACCTTGACGAACGATGTTTCGCATCACCCGATTGGATTCACGAGGGTAAATATAATCTGACCCGACAAAGTAAAAATTAGTGCCGTAGTTTTCCATCAAATAAATCGCCAACGGCACAGAATTTTGATTCGGTGTTGCTCCGCCATAAATGACGTTGGGCGAATACTCAAACCCTTCATAAAGCGTCGGATAAAAGAACAACGTGTTGCGGCGTTCAATCACAGGCAGAACCTGCTTGCGCGCTGAAGACATGTAGCAACCAATGATAACGCTTACACCGTCTTCTGCAATCAGACGTTCGGCTAACCGACCATACTCGGTTGGAACTGACCCGGGATCATACGCAACTGGCTCAATCTGTCGGCCGTTGACCCCACCCGCTTCGTTGATCTCGCTGATCGCAAGCAGCACCCCGTTGCGCTGAGATTTCTCAATCACCGCCGTTGTGCCAGTCGAAGAGAACAGGATGCCGATGCGCCATGCGCTTTCGGTGGGGGAACGTGTCATGGTCTGTCTCTTTCAGGATCACCACTTTCCGTGATCCGGGCAACACCCGCTTCAGCACTGACAGTAAAGGTTCGAATCTTCGCCACAAGCGTATTTTCCGTAGAACCAGCTTGTGCTGCGGTGGCTCGGGCAAAATCGGTCAGCAAAAAATGTGCAAATGGAATCTCTACGTGCCTGCGCACCGCGCGACGCAGGGATCGCGCTCCGAACTGACGGTCAAACCCTTCACGCGCGACCAATTCGGCCATAGAGGCAGAAAGCCTGAGGCGACAATTGTGCTTTAGGATCCGTCGGTTCAGCTTTTCAACCTCAAGACCGATCAGGGTCTGCACCACATGCGGCTCAATCCAGTTGAACACCTCGACATGGTCTATGCGGTTCACAAATTCGGGCGGAAAGCGCGCCAACAAGGCGTCCTGCGCGATCTTGGTAAGTCGCGCTTTTCTTGCGTCGGCCGTAATTGGAAACATCCGGCGTAACGGGCGCGAGGCGGTTTCGGCCTCCCGCCGCAGGCGCTCGGCGCCCAGATTGGATGTCATGAAGATGATGGTGTTCCGGAACGAATAGGTCCGCTCGCCAGAGGCCACTGTCAATATACCGTTGTCAAAGATGTTCAGCAAAGCAAGAACGACCTCGGGGCTGGCCTTTTCCAGTTCGTCGAAAAGCACGATGCCGGGGCGGCCCAAACTGCCCTCGATCTTGTCCTGATCAAGGATCGTCCGGCCCTCTTTTGAACCGACATACCCTGGCGGTGCGCCGGTGATGGCGGCAGCGTAGTGTTCTTGAGACAAGGTGTTCATGTCGACCCGGCACATCGCGTCGGCATCGCCATGCAAGGCGCGGGCGAGCATGCGAACAAGTTCGGTCTTGCCCACACCTGTCGGCCCCAGCAGCAGACTGGTGTAAAGGGGGCGGCGCGGATCGGCGATATCTGCCCGCACAATCCGCAGCATGTCGATCACGCTGTCAACCGCTGCATCTTGCCCCACTATTTCGGCCCTCAGATGCCGTTCAATGATATCGATGTCAAAACCAAAGCGACTTTCGATGCCACGTGACGAAAGATGTGCGCTTAGCACGTCATCCTCGGTCAGATTCTCCACCTCTAGGGCTTTTTGTTGTCGCCTCTGGCGTTCGGTCTGTTCGAGCATGTCATTCAGAAACGGCATTCAGGCACCTCGTTCATGGCGTGCCGCATCCGGTGCCTTCGCACCGGATGCGGCATTCGATCATTCTGCTTCTTTTTCCTTGGCACCCGTTGGCAAGTTGCCGACCGGGCAGGAAGCCACCCCTACGGTGGTTCGGGTGATCGCCTCGACCTGCTCTCTGGTCTTCTGCGCGTCATTTACCCAATTACGATAGAATTCGAACGGGCAATCAGCCACGCCCAGATCGCCGTCGCCCGACGCATGCACACCGGTATAGCCACGGTGAAGCAGCTTGAACAAATGGTTCTGCGACTGATCGTTGGCGCGGGCATCACGTATTTCGGGCACGGACAACTGGGCATACTGGATACCCATTTCCTCCTCGCCGCATTCGCCCAGCGTGCGGCCGTCAAAGCCGATGATGGCAGAATGGCCGAAATAGCTGTAGACGCCGTCAAAGCCGGTCGCATTCGCCACCGCAACATAGGTGTTGTTCGCCCAAGCCATCGCCTTGGCCATGATGACCTGCTGATCCTTGGCCGGATACATGTAGCCCTGACAGCGAACAATAAGCTCGGCACCCTTCATCGCGCAGTCGCGCCAGATTTCAGGATAGTTTCCGTCATCGCAGATGATCAGGCTGATCTTCAGCCCTTTTGGCCCTTCAGAGACATAGGTCTCGCCACCTGGGCACCAGCCTTCGATCGGACACCACGGAATGATCTTGCGATACTTCTGAACGATTTCCCCCTTGTTGTTCATCAAGATCAGGGTGTTATAGGGGTTCTTCCGGGGGTGTTCCTCGTGGCGCTCGCCAGTGATGGAAAAGACCCCCCAAGTGTTGGCCTTGCGGCAGGCGCGGGCAAAGATTTCGGTCTCGTCACCTGGGATAACGGCGGCAGTATCGAACATCTCCTTGTTGTCATACATGATGCCTTGGGTGCTGTATTCGGGGAAGATCACCAGATCCATACCCGGCAAACCTTGCTTCATTCCCACGACCATGTCGGCAATTTTCTGTGCGTTTTCCAGAACCTCGGCCTTGGTGTGCAGGCGGGGCATCTTGTAGTTCACGACAGCTACGCCAACGGTCGTCGGGCTGCTGGAAATGTCACCATGTCTCATGTTCGTCTCCTCTGGGTGAAAAACAACCGCACTGGGCGGCCGCGTGGAAAAGTCAGAATGTCAGGTGTTTTTCGGCGACCTCGTCGGTCAAATCGGCCCCGGCCCCTGTCAGGGCGACCCGCCCCTTGTCGATCACCAGAAACCGGTCAGAAACACGGCGCGCAAAAGGAACGTTCTGTTCGACCACGACGATGGTGATCCCGAACTCTCGATTAAGCCGGATGATCACGTCATGGATTTGCTGCACGATGTTGGGTTGGATACCTTCGGTCGGCTCATCCAACACCAGCAACTTCGGGTCCATCGCCAGCGCGCGGGCAATGGCAAGTTGCTGTTGCTGGCCACCCGAAAGGTCGCCACCGCGGCGATCCATGAACTCTTTCAGGATCGGGAAAAGTTCAAACACGAATTCGGGCAAGACCCGCTTACCATCCGGGCGCGCATAGCACCCCATCAGGATGTTTTCGCGCACGGTAAAGCGGGGGATCACTTCCCTCCCCTGCGGAATGTAGCCGATCCCCAGCATGGCGCGTTCACTTGTCCGCATCGCGCTGATGTCCTTGCCGTTGAACATCAGCCGTCCGGTCATGCGGTCCGTCAGGCCCATGAAGGTGCGCATCAGAGTGGTTTTTCCCACACCATTGCGCCCAAGCACTGTCAGGATTTGCCCCTTGTCTAGGTGAAAGCCGATGTCTTGCAGGACGGGGCTTTTTCCATAGTAGGAATAGAGATTGGTTGCTTCGAGCATGACGAACTCCTAATGACCGAGATAGACAGCCTTGACGCGCGCGTCGGCTTCGATTTCGGCAATGGTGCCTTCTGCCAGGACACTTCCCTGGTTCATCACCGTGACGCGTTGCGCGACCTGGCGGACAAACTGCATGTCGTGCTCAACCACGATGATGGTATGCTCCCCACGCAAGCTGTTGAAGATTTCGGCAGTCTTCAGGGTTTCCTGAATGGTCATTCCCGCGGTCGGTTCGTCCATCAGGATCAACTTGCTGTCCTGAGCCAGCAGCATTGCGATTTCCAACCACTGGGTTTGACCGTGCGACAGATTTCCGGCTTTGCTGTCGATGTGATCGGTCAAAGCAACCCGGTCCAACACCTCTTTGACCCGTCCACGCAACGGGGTGCGAAATGTCGTCAACGCGGCAAGCAGGCCGGGGCGGCGTGACCTTGCGATCTCGATGTTCTCGATCACCGTCAATTCCTTGAACACCGAAGGAACTTGGAATTTGCGCCCTATTCCGTGGCGGGCGCGGCGGTACTCGGCCAGATTGGTGATGTCTGCACCGTCAAACAATATCCGGCCCGATGTCGCGCGGGTCTTTCCACAAATCAGGTCGAGCGTGGTTGATTTCCCCGCCCCGTTCGGACCAAGCAGACAGCGCAGCTCGCCCTGTTGAACCTGCAAGTTCAACCCGTTGACCGCTTTCAACCCGCCGAACTGAACAGTCAGGTTCTGGATATCCAATACCGTCATGATCAACCCTCCTTCACGGGCACAGGTGGTTCCGTGCGAGGCGATCTGCGCAGCCGATCCATTGCAGCAACCGCAAGCCCATAAAGTCCGCGGGGCAAGAAGATGACAAAGAAGATGAACAGCAGGCCAAGGATCAGGAGCCAGCCTTCAACGAACATGTCTGACAGTCGTCCTTCGGCCAGATTGACCAGAATTGCGCCGACCGATGCCCAGACCAGGGACTCGCGCCCACCAACCGCACACCAGATCACGATCGCCAAGCTGAACGAAACGCTCATGTATGTGGGGGATGCGAATTCAAGCACCAGCGTGTACAGCATCCCCGCCCAGCCAGCGATGGCCGCCGAAAGGCAAAAGACAAACGTCTCATAGGCCGCGACATCATACCCCAAATAGCGCAGCCGAGCGGCGTCTTCACGGATCGCGCGCAGCACAAGCCCGACCTTGCTTCGGACGACCAGCATGCCCACCAGCAAGGCCACGATCAGACAGCCCGCGACAAGGTAATAGAAAGGCAGGCTATAGGTGTCGACCGTCCAGCCAGGCAGCTCCAGCGGCGCCAGGCCCGTCAATCCGTTTTGCCCGCCGGTAAATCGCTGCTCTTCGATGAACACCAATTGCAGCGCAACCATGAATGCCAGCGTGATGATGGCCACGAAAACGCCGGTTATGCGCCCGCGAAACATGAAGATCGCCATCAGCCCCGCTACAGCCGCCGGCAACAACAAACCCGCCAGCAACGTAACCGACAAAGATTGAAACGGCTGCCAAAACCAAGGCAGGGCTTCGACGTTGGTCCACCCCATGAAATCCGGCATACCGCCGGGGTTGCCCGTCGACGCCGCAAGTTTCAGGTGCATCGCCATCACGTAGGAACCAATGCCGAAGGTCGCGGCCTGCCCCAGGTTAAGCAGACCCGCCGTTCCCCACGACAACGCCAGCGCCATCGCCACCATCGCCAAAGCAAGATAGCGGGCAAAGGTGTTCAACTCGAACCCGTCAAACCCCAAAAGGAAGGGTACGCCCAGCAGGATGATGATGGCGAAAGCAACATACCCCAGAAAATCATAGTGATTGGTGCGGTTCATTGGGGTGCCCTCAACGCCGGATGGTTTGCGGGAACAGGCCGTTTGGCCGGAACCGGATCAAAAGGATGATGGCCAGAAGCACGGCTATGCGGCCCAGCGTGTCATTCATGAGCATCGAAAAAAGCGCAGTCGCCTCTCCCACCGCACCTGCGGCGACGGCAGTTCCGATCAGGCTGCCCACGCCACCGATGATGACGACAAGGAAGGCGTCAACGACCAGATAGGTGCCCATCGACGGCGTCGTGCTGACCAGCGGCGTCAACAACGCGCCCGCAACCCCTGCCAAACCCGCGCCATAGGCAAAGGTCGTTGCATAGACTTTCTCGGCCCGAATTCCGTAGCACTCCGAGATTTCCCGGTTCTGGATCACAGCGCGCAGGCGGGTTCCGAATTCGGTACGTGTCATCAACCCCCAGGTAGCCGCAAGCACAGCCACAGCGAAAGCGATCACGAACAGGCGGTAATTGGACATCACGACAGCGCCAATCACCGTATTGCCTTCAAGGATCGTTGGTGTCGCCACGAACAGCGACTCCGGTCCGATGAACATGCGAACCAGCTGTTGCAACACGATGCCGATGCCCCAGGTGGCCAGAATGGTGTCCAATGGGCGCCGATACAAACGATGCACGACCCCGCGTTCCACCACCCAACCAACCACGGCGATTGCAACAAAGATGAACGGCAAACTGACGAGGATACTGAACCCCAGAAAACTTTGCATCGCCCAGGCCGCATAGGCGCCAAGCATGACGAACTCGCCATGCGCCAGGTTGATCACCCCCATCGACCCGTAGATAATGGCAAGCCCCAGTGCCACGATCAGCAGGATCGAGGCCATGCTCAGCCCGGCAAAAGCCTGATTCAGTATCGCATCCATCAGCCATTTCCTGTTTGAAATCCCGAAAAACGCGCGCTGCACAAAGGGCGGCAACAAAGTGCCAGTGCAGACGCGCTCAGTTCGGGGAGCGTAGGTCAGGTCGGGTCAGTGCGCGGCAAGATCAGCCGCGCACCAGACCTTCGCCAGTGCAGGTTTCGCCCTCATAGGCCCAGTAAGGATCAGGCGCGACGCGGGCTTCCGATTGCACCAGGATCTCGGCCTGGCCATCAGACTTCCACCGTGCAATCTTTGGCCAAAGATGCGTGTGCAGATTGGCGTCAATCACCACTTCGCCCTGTGGGGCCATCGTCGTCAGACCCACGGCCGCATCGCGGATGGCGGTTGGGGTGATGTTTGCCGGGTCAAGTTTTTCGACCGCGGCTTTGAACTGATAGACTTGGAAGTATGCTGCTTCAGACACGAAATGCGTCACCTGATCAGCACCGTAGCGGCTAAGATACGCCTGCACGAACTTCTCGTTCTCGGGCGACTGGTAGCCCATGAAATAGGGCGCCGACGAGAAATGTCCGACTGCCGCTTCGCCACCAATGGCCTGCACTTCAACCTCAGACCGGGTCAGGCTGGCGCAGGGCATCGTCTCTGGATCGAAGCCTGCGGCGTGATATTGACGCGCGAAGGCCACGTCGGAATCCCCCACCAGCGTGCAGAACACCACATCCGGCTGTTCCGTGCGGATACGGTTGATCACTGAACTGAAGTCTGAATGGCCAAGTGGGACATACTCTTCATGGACAGCCTCGCCACCCAAGCCAGCCAGGATCATCTTGCAGACATTGTTTTCTTCGCGCGGGTAGACATAGTTGTTGCCAATCAGGAAGAACCGCTTGCCAAAGTTTTCTGCAAGCCAAGGGACAAATTCCTGCTGCTGCTGGTTCGGAACCGCGCCGCCATACATGACATTGCGCGAACATTCACGGCCTTCGTACAGCGTCGGATACCAGTAAAGGTTGTTGCGCTGCTCAACGACAGGAAGCACCGCCTGACGGCTGGCTGACGTATATGACCCAAACACGCTGACGCAGTTGTCACGGATCACAAGACGGCGCGCGCGGTCGGCATAGGTGGCTGGATCTGATGCTGGGTCTTCGATGAACGTCTTCAGCTGCATACCCGCGACGCCGCCCGCCGCGTTGATTTCCTCAATCGCCATCAGGGCGGCATCGTGCAGCGTACGCTCAACCACCGCGACGGCCCCGGTCAGGGAAAACAGCAGGCCCACATTAAGTTCACCGCCTTGGGCATAGGCTCGGCCAGCCCCGGACAACAGTGCAGGCGTGGCCAGCCCGCCTGTGATCGCAAGACTGCCAGTGGCACCAAGGCCTTTCATAAAACTGCGGCGCTTCATCGGGTCACTCCATGTTGGTTAAGATCATTTTTCTGGATCTGGTCAGCGACAACGCGGAAAACGAAAAAGCCCCCGGAAAACGTGTCAGCGGTGACACGGTTTCCGGGGGCTTCGTTGCCTTTGGGGTCAGGCACAGATCAATGCTGATCCAGCCCACCCTATAACGGTCCAACAGATCGCCTTTGAAAGCAAGTTTTTATTCTGACGTATTTATAAGCACTTAGCTTTATGTTTTGTCAGCGCCTCGCCCTGCAACCGGGGCTTCACCCGCCCAAAATACAAAACCTAAACTGATTCGCTACGGCCTCCGAACTGATGGCCGGGCTGCCGAAAATAGTGGGGCTAAACCGTTGCTGGTTCCGTCATTGTGCGAAGAAGTGCGAAATCCCACGGCCCAGATCACTCCAGCCTCTACTCGCTAAGACGCTGATTATTTGCAGCTTTCCCTTACGTCACCACAAAGCCTAAGTGGATAAAAAATTCGTTGCTTTTTCGTTACCTGTGAAGCACCCTGAATCGGCAAGAACTTCAATGGCGAAGCCTTGCATTACACGGCATCGATGCCCCTCGACCCGTCGCAATGTTTGCGCCGTATCGAGGGGTTTTTTGTTTTGCACCGCCCGGTTGGGCTGCGGTGGCTGACACAGCCTCCGCTCCCTTGGGCTGGTCCGTGCCTCTCCCCCTCTCGTCTCGATTTTCACGCTCCACATCCCTTTCACATCACGGGTGATCCATGACGCAATCCAATCGTTTCGATGATGTCCATCCACCAGGGCACAAGGACTCGGCCCTTGATCACGCCTTAGGCGACGAATTCGAACATCGGCCTGTGCCAATATCGGCGCGGCGCAGCATGTTTTCGGTGTCGATGATCTGGATGGGTTTTCCCATGATCATCACTGGGGCAATGACCGGCTCAATCCTGGTTTTGGGCATGGGCTTCAGCGCGGCCCTGACAGCGATGATCATCGGCAACTTGATCATGCTGGTCTACGTCGGCGCGCTCGGCCTTCTTGGTACGCGTTCGGGCATGAATTTTGCCTTGATTGCCAGCATCGTTTTCGGGCGCAAAGGCTATGTGCTGGCATCCGGGCTTCTGTCGACACTGCTGCTTGGTTGGTATGCCGTCCAGACAGGCATCACGGGCGCGCTGATCAGCAGTGCGTATGATTTGAATTACATAGTGATGACGGTGATTGCGGGCGTGCTGTACATCGGCATTACGGTCGTAGGGGTGCGCGGCCTGCATTTGATTGGCCTGATTTCTGTTCCGTTCTTTGTCGTGCTTGGCTTGTGGGTTGTAATTGACTCAGCAAGCACCACAACCTGGTCTGCGATATACGCCTACCCAGGCAATAATGGCATCGCCTCGATGTCGATGGGCGTGGGTCTGACTGTGGTGATCGCGCTGTTCATTGACGCGGGCACTGTGACAGCCGATTTCAACCGTTGGGCGCAAGACAGCCGCAGCTCGCTTGTGGCAACCTTCAGCGCATTCCCTTTTGCCAACATGTTCGCCATGCTTGTCGGGGGGATCATGACTGCCGCGCTGGCTGTGCCGGACGCAAACCCCTTTGGGACAGACAACATGTTCGGCTACGCAAATGCCAAGCAGATTGGCTGGCTCAGCGTTCTGGCGTTTCTCTTCCTGTATTGCAATCTCGGGTCCGTCTGTGCGCACTGCCTCTATAATGCCGCGACAGGCTGGTCGCGGATTGTGAATTCGCACATGCGGCTTGCGGCGGTTGTCCTTGGCGCGATCGGGATCGTGATCGCAGCCTCAAACGTCTGGGCCTTCTTTATCGCCTGGCTGTCGTTGTTGGGCATTCTTGTCCCACCAATCGGTGCCATCATCCTGATGGACCAGTATGTTTTGCGCCGCAAAGCACAGGTCACGTCCGATTGGCGCGGAACAGCGTTCGGCGCTTGGGCCATTGGCTCTGTTTGTGCCTTTCTCGTTGAAACCTACGCGCCGCAGCTTTCCACGGCCATCTGCGGTGCCATCGCAGCAGGCATAGCCTACGTGGCCATCGCGGCAGTATCCTCCAAGACCAGCGAACGCGCGGTCTGACCTGACACAACAGCGGCAGTGCGGCGCTGACCGCTCTGCCGCTATATGCAGCACGAAAGGGATTCCAATGACGACGGACTATCAGATCTTCGATCTGGGCGAGACGCGCTTTCAACGTGGTGCCACGCTGCGCGATGCCAAACTCGCCTACAAGACGTTTGGCACCTTGAACGCCGACAAATCCAACGCCATCGTATACCCAACTTGGTATTCCGGCCAGCATTACGACAATGAATGGCTGATCGGGCCCGGAATGGCGTTGGACCCCGAAAAGTATTTCATCATCATTCCCAATATGTTTGGCAACGGGCTGTCATCGTCGCCCAGCAACACCCCCGAACCCTACAATGCAGCAAGATTCCCTAAGATTACCGCCTTTGACAACGTGATGGCGCAGCATCGGCTGGTGACCGAAAAGTTCGGAATCAAAAAACTGGCGATGGTCACTGGCTGGTCGATGGGGGCCTTGCAGACTTTTCATTGGGGCGCACTATTTCCAGATATGGTGGAGCGGATTGCGCCGTTCTGCGGCTCGGCAAAATGCTCGCGGCATAACTTCGTCTTTCTAGAAGGCGTTCTGGCCGCTCTGCGTGCCGACAGTGCTTGGGCAGATGGCTGGTACAAATCAAAACCCGAAAAAGGGCTGCGCGCCATGGCGCGAGTCTACGCCGGCTGGGGTTTCTCTCAGGATTTCTATCGCGCGGAACTTGATCTCAAAACCCTTGGATATTCCTCGCTAGAGGATTTTCTGGTTGCCTTTTGGGAAGGCTTTTTCCTACCAAAGGATGCCAACAACCTCATCACAATGGCTTGGACCTGGCAGAACGGGGATATTAGCGATAACGAACTCTATCGCGGTGACTTCAAAAAGGCATTGGCGGCAATCACGGCCAAGGCCTTTGTGATGCCTGGTGCGACAGATCTCTATTTCCCTCCCGCCGACAGCGAATTCGAAGTGCAAAACATGCCGAATGCCAAATTTGTTCCCGTGCCTTCGATCTGGGGGCACTTTGCCGGGGGACCAGGAACAAACCCTGAAGACGTGCGCTTTATTGACGAAAAGCTCAAAGAGCTATTGGCGCAATAGGCTCCAGTATGAGCATCCTCTGCCCAACTCGCTTTTGCGGGGCAGGCAGAGGTGTGCATCCGCCAAGTCTTGCGGATCGGGCAACACGACATCCATTTTGCAAGGCCAAACCCTGCACAGCCGCTACAGCTTGCAAGCCGGCAACGAACGGCGAACCAGGAAGGGCCTGCTCTCCCGGCTCATGCGCTGCGCGAGGTGCGGCGGTGCCATGCGCATCATTAACCGCGCGCGATACTGATGCGCAGCCTGCCCGCGAGGTGATCCGTGGGCTGATCGAGCGTGTGTCTGTGCGGTGGGAGGACGGTCAGGCCGTGGTTGTTCTGGATGGGGCGCTCTCCGCCCTTGTGGGTCTAGCCCAAAACGCCAAAGGCCCAGCGTTAGCTGGGCCTTTTGGCAGTTCGGTGAAGGTGGTTGCGGGGGCAGGATTTGAACCTGCGGCCTTCAGGTTATGAGCCTGACGAGCTACCGGGCTGCTCCACCCCGCGTCCGTTGTGTATCCCGAGGGCTTTTTGTGTTGCGATCGGGGAATGTGTCATCGTTTTTGAGAGTTTTTTGTGTGTTTCTTTCTAGGTTTGGCGGTGACCTACTCTCCCGCGTCTTGAGACGGAGTACCATTGGCGCGACGGCACTTAACGGCCGGGTTCGGGAAGGGACCGGGTGTTTTGCTCGTGCTATGACCACCAAACCAAGGAAGAAACACGCGCGTTTGGTGGAGGTTCAAGGATGACCTGCATCATACGCGCTTCATCAGTATTGTTCCAAGTCTGTGTTTGCTTTTGACTGTTTCCAGGCTTGGTCTATGACCTTGCTGTTTCTGGATCAAATCAAGCCTATCGAGCAATTAGTACCAGTCAGCTGAATGCATTGCTGCACTTACACCTCTGGCCTATCGACGTGGTGGTCTTCCACGGCTCTCAAGGGAGACCTTGTTTTGAAGGGGGCTTCCCGCTTAGATGCCTTCAGCGGTTATCCTGTCCGAACATAGCTACCCAGCACTACCGTTGGCACGATAACTGGTCCACCAGTGGTTCGTTCACCCCGGTCCTCTCGTACTAGGGGCAACTCTTCTCAAGTCTCCTACACCCACGGCAGATAGGGACCGAACTGTCTCACGACGTTCTAAACCCAGCTCACGTACCTCTTTAAATGGCGAACAGCCATACCCTTGGGACCTGCTCCAGCCCCAGGATGAGATGAGCCGACATCGAGGTGCCAAACGATGCCGTCGATATGGACTCTTGGGCATCATCAGCCTGTTATCCCCAGAGTACCTTTTATCCGTTGAGCGATGGCCCTCCCACTTGGGACCACCGGATCACTATGGCCGACTTTCGTCTCTGCTCGACTTGTCAGTCTTGCAGTCAGGCTGGCTTCTGCCATTGCACTCAACGACCGATTTCCGACCGGTCTGAGCCAACCTTCGCGCGCCTCCGTTACTGTTTGGGAGGCGACCGCCCCAGTCAAACTCCCCACCATGCAGGGTCCCGGACCCGGATAACGGGCCGCGGTTAGACATCAAGAGTGCGAAGGGTGGTATCTCAAGGGAGGCTCCACGGGAACTGGCGTCCCCGCTTCGATGCCTACCACCTATCCTGCACATCACAATCCTGATGCCAGTGCAAAGCTGGAGTAAAGGTTCATGGGGTCTTTCCGTCTAACCGCGGGAAGTGTGCATCTTGACACACAGTTCA
Source organism: uncultured Paracoccaceae bacterium (assembly GCA_958439195.1). Lineage (GTDB taxonomy): Bacteria > Pseudomonadota > Alphaproteobacteria > Rhodobacterales > Rhodobacteraceae > Paragemmobacter. The sequence continues at coordinate 378,921 of OY288160.1, read as the reverse complement.
ATTTCGCTGAGTCCACGTTAGAGACAGCGGGGAGATCGTTACGCCATTCGTGCAGGTCGGAACTTACCCGACAAGGAATTTCGCTACCTTAGGACCGTTATAGTTACGGCCGCCGTTTACTGGGGCTTCAATTCAGAGCTTGCACCCCTCCTTTTAACCTTCCAGCACCGGGCAGGCGTCAGACCCTATACGTCGCCTTACGGCTTCGCAGAGCCCTGTGTTTTAAGTAAACAGTCGCCACCCCCTAGTTTGTGCCCCCTACCTCTACTTGCGTAAAGATAGGGCCTCCTTCTCGCGAACTTACGGAGGCATTTTGCCGAGTTCCTTTAACGTGGTTCTCTCAAGCGCCTTGGTATTCTCTACCAGTCCACCTGTGTCGGTTTAGGGTACGGTCTGATGGAGGGCTATTTCCAGGGACCTCTGAACGGCCCGCCCAATCCGATAAGGGCGAACAATCTTTGAGATCCGTCACTTCCTCCTGGCCCACGAATATTAACGTGGTTCCCATCGACTACGCCTTTCGGCCTCGCCTTAGGGGCCGGCTTACCCTGCTCAGATTAGCTTTAAGCAGGAACCCTTGGACTTTCGGCGAGAGGGTCTCTCACCCTCTTTGTCGCTACTCATGTCAACATTCTCGCTTCTGATCTCTCCACCGGTTGCCTCACGGCCCGGCTTCACAGAAAGCTCCGTGCCTCCAATGCAGCCCGAGGACTGCAAGAGAGGCAATGAGCTATATCACAGAACGCTCCGCTACCACGCACATCGCTGTGCATCCTGAGCTTCGGCTCGTGGCTTGAGCCCCGTTACATCTTCGCCGCAGGACAGCTTATCTAGACCAGTGAGCTGTTACGCTATCTTTAAAGGATGGCTGCTTCTAAGCCAACCTCCTGGTTGTTTTGGCCGTCCCACATGCTTTCCCACTTAGCCACGAATTAGGGGCCTTAGCTGCAGGTCAGGGTTGTTTCCCTCTTCACGACGGACGTTAGCACCCGCCGTGTGTCTCCCGGATAGTACTCTTGGGTATTCGGAGTTTACTTAGACTCAGTAAGGCTGTGGGCCCCCATCATCCATGTAGTGCTCTACCCCCCAAGGTATTCGTCCGAGGCGCTACCTAAATAGCTTTCGCGGAGAACCAGCTATCTCCAGATTTGATTGGCCTTTCACCCCTAGCCACAAGTCATCCAGACCCTTTTCAACGGGTGTTGGTTCGGACCTCCAGTACGTGTTACCGTACCTTCATCCTGCTCATGGCTAGATCATCTGGTTTCGGGTCTAATCCAACGAACTCATGCGCCCTTTTAAGACTCGCTTTCGCTGCGCCTACACCTATCGGCTTAAGCTCGCTCGTTAGACTAAGTCGTTGACCCATTATACAAAAGGTACGCCGTCAGGGCTCAAGGCCCCTCCGACTGCTTGTAGGC
>OY288160.1:0-372500 GCA_958439195.1 uncultured Paracoccaceae bacterium | reverse complement strand
GGGGAGCGTTGCCGAAGGCGGCGCGGTGGGCAAGGCCCCCCTACCCCGCCAACCCCTCTGCCATCACGCAAAGCAGCTCAAACATGATTGAAATTCCCAACCACGCCGTCCCGCCCGAAGGATCAAACGGCGGGCTCACCTCAACCAGATCGGCCCCCACCACCTTTACCCCGCGCAAACCCCGCACGACCTCCAGCGCCTGCCAACTGTTCGGCCCGCCCACCTCTGGCGTTCCGGTCCCCGGCGCAAAGGTCGGGTCCACAAAGTCGATGTCATAGGTGATATAGGTATCCCCCGCCCCCACGATCTCCCGCGCCTCGGCCATCACATCCTGGACGCCCCGGCGATGAAATTCGCCAATCGGGATGATGCGGATGCCATTGGCCGCGGCGAAATCCCAATCCTCGCGCCCATAGGCCGTGCCGCGAATGCCGATCAGGCAATAGCGTTTGGGGTCGATCAACCCCTCCTCCACCGCGCGGCGAAACGGTGTGCCGTGGTTGTACCGGCTGGTCCCGAAATAGACATCGTTCAGGTCGGTATGACTGTCGAACTGGATCATCCCCACCGGTCGCCGTTTCGCCACCGCCCGCAGGATGGGCAGCGAACACAGATGATCGCCCCCACCGGTCAACGGCAACACCCCCGCCGCCACAACGCGACTATAGAACGCCTCCATCCGCGCAAGGCTATCCATCAGATCGCCGGGGTTCGGCGCCACATCCCCCAGATCGGCACAGCGCGCCAATTCAAACGGCGCCACCCAAGTCGCCCCGTTCTGCGCCCGGATCATGGTCGACAGGTCGCGCAATTGCCGTGGCCCATGCCGCGGGCCTGGGCGGTTGGTTGTTCCGCCATCCCAGGGCGCGCCGATCAGCCCGATCTGCACCTCACCCAGACGCGGGCTATCCAGCCCCACATGCGGCAACCGCATAAAGGTTGGAATGCCCGCGAATCGCGGCAGGTCGAACCCCGAAACCGGCCTGAAAAACCCGTCACCCGTCATTCTGCCCAAACCCTTCCTGTGATTCCCGCCGCCATTTCACCCCCCCGCCGCAGGCTTGTCAGGTCCACAACCGACATACCGCCCCACAACCGCAGGTCATCCGGTGCGGAAAATCCGCCCAACCTGTCGCTCCCCGCCCTCAGGTCTTGACCACCGCGCCCGCTTCCCCCCTTATCTGCTGACATTCGGAGGACCAGATGTTCAGCAAGACCGACCCCGTCGCCCCGTCAGCACCGCCCTCGCGCGCCCCGAACCCGACTGCCAGCACCAATGCCGGGAAATCGGTCCTCGCCTCGGATCTGCGCATCACCGGGGACATCTCCTCGACCGGCTCGGTCGAGGTTTTTGGCGAAGTTGACGGCACCCTGTCCGCCCGCAGCCTGATGATCGGCAATGAAGGCAGCGTCAAAGGCTCCGTCTCTGCTGAAACGATCGAAGTCAAAGGCGCGCTCGATGGCCGCGTCAGCACCCAATCCTTCACCCTGCGCGCCACCGCAAAGGTCGAGGCGGACACCACCTATACCGCCCTCGTGATCGAAAGTGGTGCCCAGATCGAAGGCCGCTTCACCCGCCCTAAATCCTGATCTTCTAAATTAACCACTCAAACACGGCCCCCACGGGGGCAGTGTTTCAGTGCGTCTTCCCCACGCGCTGCCCATTTTTGCAAAAGTGACGCCACCTCCCGCCACCCGCCAAGGGCCACACCAAAGTATGCGCGCGGCCCCAGCGCCCGCCTTCATCTGGGTGGCAGCGAATAGGTGAATGTCCCCCTCGCCACCGGCTCTGCCCCGCCGTCGGAAAACAACAGCGCATCGCCCACCGCCAACGACCGGCCCAGCTTCAACAGACGCACCTCTGCCATCACATCGCGGCCCGCGACAGGTTTTCGCAGGAAATCCATCGAACACCCGGTGGTCACGGCCAAAGCCACTGGCCCAACCCGGCTCAGGATCGCCAGATAAACCGCCACATCCGCCAGCCCGAACATTGCAGGCCCCGAAACCGTGCCGCCCGGTCGCAGATGCCGTTCTGCCACCCGCAACCGCAGGCACAGGCCCGCCGTATCCACCCGTTCCACCACAAAATCTGCGGCTACCTGCGCGAAATCCCGCGCCAGAAATGCCGTCAGGTCGGCACGGTCCATCTTCAGTTCCATCGCTTCCCTCGCCCGATCCCGCCCCTTATGCTGGCCCAAAGCCAAAGGGGGATGCAATGACCGAAGACCTGATCCAGCGCGAAGATAACGGCCCTGTCGCCACCGTCACCCTGAATCGGCCCGCCGCGCTCAACGCCTTGTCCGATGCCATGATCGCCGCGCTTACGGCCGAACTGGACCGCCTCGCCACAGATCGGACCATCCGCGTGGTCATCCTGCGCGGCGCAGGTCGCGCTTTCTGCGCGGGCCACGACCTGCGCGAAATGCAGGCCGCCCGCGCCCTTCCCGACAAAGGCGCCGCCGCCTTTGCCGATCTTTTCGCCCGTTGCGCCGCCCTGATGCAGCGCATCCCCGCCCTGCCCCAACCGGTGATCGCGCAGGTTCACGGCATCGCCACCGCCGCCGGCTGCCAACTCGCCGCCTCGTGCGACATGGTCGTAGCGGCCGAAGATGCGCGCTTCGGCGTCAACGGCGTGAATATTGGCCTGTTCTGCTCCACCCCAATGGTCGCTCTCACCCGCAAGGTTCCCCCTGCTGTAGCGTTCGAGATGCTGACAACAGGCGAATTCCTTCCCGCCCCCCGCGCCCGCGATGTGGGACTTGTCAACCGCATTGCCACGGCGGACCAGCTGGGGGATGAAACCCAGCGCCTTGCCCAAACCCTCGCCGCCAAACTCACCGCAGCCGTCCATATCGGCAAACGCGCCTTTTACGACCAACTCGGCCTGCCCCTTGATCAGGCCTACGCCCATACCGGCGCCGTGATGGTCGAAAACATGCTCTGGCGCGACACAGACGAAGGCATCACCGCCTTTCTCGAAAAGCGCAAACCGGATTGGGCAGAGTAGAACAGCCCGAATGGACTGCATTCAGCAGAGTTCGCCAGGTTGCACCGGATCGCCAACCGCAGACGCGTAGACACCCCGCGGAAAGAGTTGGGGCAACACACACCCAAACGGCCAAGAACGGGCAAGTGAGGTCAGGCTGGCAAACTCAGGACGGCTAGGTAAGGCAGACAGAGTCAAACGGGTAAGGTCAGGCAAGCAGGGTGGCACGGGCAAGGTGGCACAGCCAAAATCGCACGGCCAAGGTCGCACGGCCAAGGTCATAGAGGCACGATCAGCAGGAAAGCCCGGCCAACCATGTTCGGGCAGACAGACAAGACAACTCGATCTGTCTGCGGCACTCACATCAAAACGGACGAACCGATTCAGCCATTTCGGGCTTAGCAAACCGGGACGCCCAGACCGACAACGCGAGCGCGACCTGTCCAGTCGACCATGACCACACCCGCATGGCAGTCAAAGATTGGAACCCCATCTGTTAGAGTCATTTCGACATAACCCATGTTCCACCCCATTCCTGAATGTCCCCGGTTCCATCCAATGACGGGCCACCGCGACACAGCCACCCCGAGATGATGCAGCCACCCCGAGACAAGGAAGTCAGCCCAAACCGACCACAGCGAAAACCGCGGCACAAACTGTCATCGCCCACGAAACAGCACCCACCACCTCGCCTGATCCTGACCTTGTCGCTGAGTCCAGTCCAACGTCCGACCCGCGCCAAAAGAGATCCCAATGCCGTAAAGTAACCAACCCGCCGCTACGCTCGCCGCAGTCCGCGATACCTGCCCTTCAAGTCCGTCAAACTCACGCAACGCCGTTCTGCCCCCCGCTTCTGTTTACCCCTGCCAAAACAGACTACCGGTCAGACCCTAACAAACCCTTTCCACCCCCACCCGATCCACGCAAAACCAAACCAAGTTTTTCATTAACCTTAGCGCCCCCATTAACCTTAACGCCCCCATTAACCTTAGCGCCCCCATTAACCTTAACGCCCACTGACCGCGCGCCGCGTGCATACGCCCTGCTGCACAGCGCGCTGCACCAGCCAGCTGCACCACCATTCCAACCGATTTCCACACTTTAACCCAGCGTTCTCAACGCCTTGCCGCCAATGCTGCACAGGCCGCCAGCGCGAACGCCAACCCCGCCCCGATCATCAGCCAAACACCGCCCAGCGCCATCAATCCGGCGCCCATCATCGGGGCCACCGCAGTTGCCGCCAACCCCGGAATCGCCATCATTCCCGCCACCGCGCCATAACGCCCTTCACCCAAGGTCTCGGCCACCAGCATCGGGCGCAGGATCGTCAGCACCCCCATCGCCGCCCCCTGACAGGCGGAAAAGCCAAAGGCCGCCAGCGGAAACCCTGCCGCCGCCAACAAAAACCCCGGCCCCACAACCAATGCACCCACCGTGGCCCAGGTCGCCACCCCGGTCCCGATCCGCGCGCCCATCAACACCAGCCGCCCGATCACCTGCGCCGGGCCAATCATCGCCGCCGCCGCAATCCCGATGTCTCCTGGCACAGCCAGCGCCTCCATCATCGGGCGGAAGTGGTTCACCAGCATCCAATGGTTCAGATTCACCAGCGTGAACACCGCCGCCAGCACCACAAAACCCGGCATCCGCAGCACATCGCGCCAGCGCAGCCGCGCAACATCCCGCCCGACAGGTGCCGCCACCGTCGCCCGCACCAACACCCGCGCCGCCCAGAATTGCAAAGGCAGCATCACCCCCGCCGCCACCGCCACCGCCACCCAGATCGCCGCGCGCCAGCCCCATGCCTCGGCCATCGCCGCTCCGGCCGGAAAGGCCAGCGTCGATGCCAGCCCCGCCACCAACGTCACCCGCGTGATCGGACCGCGCGCTGCCGTGCCAAACCGCCGGATCAGCAGCCCGAAACACACATCATACAGGCACAGCGCCTGCGCCACACCCAACCCCGCCCAGGCAAAAAGCCAGACCGGCGCGTTTTCCGACATCGCCAAGGCCATCAGGGCCACCGCCCCGATCCCCGGCCCCACCGCCATCATCCCCACCGCGCGGCCCCGGTCCACCGCCCGGCCCACGCCTGGCGCCAGCACGGCCGACACAAGGATTGAAAGCATCGGCCCCGCTGCCAGCAGACCCTCAGAAAATCCCGTCTCGCGCTGCCAATACAGGATCAAGGCCGCAAAAATATAGAAAAAACAGGCATATCCCAATGCCTGCGTCACGGCGAGCGTCCAGACAGCCCGCCCCTCAGTCATCGCTGCACGCGGTCACAGGTGATAGATCGCCGCAAACTTGTCCTCGATGTAATCCAGAAGCGGCCCTTCCTGCGGATCAAAGCCGCAGGCCTCGGCAATCGTATCGCGCGGCGATCGCAGGCCACCGTGCCGCTGCACCTTCTCGCGCAGCCATTCCGTCGCAGGTGCCGCATCACCCCGCCCCAGATGATCGTCCAGATCGGGCAGATCGTCGCGCAGCGCACGGTGCAGGCAGCCTGCATAAACATTGCCCAGGCTATAGGTCGGGAAATAACCAAACAGGCCCACCGACCAATGCACATCCTGCAACATACCTTGCGACGGCCGCTCCACCACCACGCCAAAATCGGCGGCAAAGCGGTCATTCCAGGCGGCTTCCAGATCGGTCACCGCCAGATCGCCCGAAATCAGCGCCCGCTCCAGATCAAACCGCAGCATGACATGCAGGTTATATTGCACTTCATCGGCCTCTGTGCGGATGAATCCGGGCGAGACACGGTTAACAGCGGCATGGAAAGCATCAGCATCGTTAACGCCAAATTCACCAAACCGCGCGCGCATCTGCCCGAACATCCAACCGGTAAAGGCGCGACTGCGGCCCAACTGGTTTTCATAGATCCGGCTTTGGCTTTCATGCACACCCATAGATACACCCGCACCCAGCGGCGTCAGGCGATAGTCGGGATCTATGCCAAGCTCATAGCAGGCATGGCCCACCTCATGGATCGTGGAATAAAAACAGTTGAACGGCTCCCGCTCCACTACCCGCGTGGTGATCCGTGCATCCAGACCAGACCCCGAACTGAACGGATGCACCGCCAGATCAAGCCGCCCTCGATCCCAGTCATAGCCAAAGGCCGTGGCCAGATCGCGGGCAAAGCGCAATTGCTCCTCTGTTCCAAAAACAGCATCCACAGCAACGGGTTGGCGATGCGCACCAAGGATACGGTCCCGCAGCGCCACCAGCCGGTGCCGCATCCTGTCGAACATCGCGCCAAGGCTCGCCGCCGTGGCCCCCGGTTCGTAATCGTCGATCAGCGCGTCATACACATCGCCGCCCTGCGCCAAAGCCGCACCTTCCTCTTGCCGCAGCCGGATCACATCGGCCAGCACCGGCAGGAACCCCGGCACATCCTCGCGCGCCCGTGCCTCGGCCCAGATGCCCTGCGCCATGCTGGTCACACGGGCAATCTCCTGCGCCAAGGCACCGGGGATCTTGGTCGCGCGGTCATAGCTGCGCCGGATCAACCGCAACTGTGCCGCCGCAACTTCATCCACCGCCACCGCCTGCCCCAGCCAATCGGCGATGCGCGGGTCGACCCGGCGGGAATGCAGAACCCCCTCCATCGCGGCCATTTCCTCGGCCCGTTGCTCGGCGGCGCCGCGCGGCATCATCGTTTCCTGGTCCCAGCCCAGCCGCCCAGCCACCTGTGCCAGTGCCTCGGTTTCGCGCTGAAAGGCCATCAGATCATCATAGGCCGTCATGCCGTGCCCTCCCGGATCGATCCCACGACGGGGTATTGCGCCAGATGCCGTGCCCGGATGATCAACACCCACAGGATCACCGCCCCGATCTGATGGGTGATCGCCACATGCACATGCGCCGCGGTCAACACCGCCGCGATACCCAGCGCCATTTGCGCCAACATCATCGCCATCACCCCGTGATAGGCGCCCCGCGTCACCGCATGGGCCGACTTGCGCCCGCGCAGCCAGACCACCACGCCAAAGGCAAACAGCAGATAGCCCGACATCCGATGCATGAACTGCACCAAACCGGGGTTTTCAAAAAATGCATGCCAGACCGGCAGGCTGCCCCCCTGCCCATCCGGAACATAAAACGCATCGGCGGGAAAGAAGCTGCCGTTCATATCTGGCCATGTCGGAAAGGCCCGCCCCGCATCAATTCCCGCCACCAGCGCGCCCAGCAAAACTTGCAGGAACGCGAAATGCATCAGCCCTGTGGTCATCGAAAACAGCTTCGCCTCGCGCACCCGCCGCGCCTGCATCAATGCCGCCTCAGACCGGCCCAGCAGGAACACATACCAGGCAATCAACCCAAGGATCACAAAGGCCAGCCCCAGATGCGTCGCCAAACGATAGGATTTCACGTCCAGCATCGTCCCCGTCAGGCCGGAACTCACCATCCACCAGCCAATCGCACCCTGCAATCCGCCCAGCGCGCCCAACCCAAGCAGCCGCCCGTTCCACCCCGGCGGGATCTGCCGCGCGACCAGAAAACCCAGGAACCCCACCGCCCAGACCAGTCCGATCAGGCGGCCCAACTGCCGATGGCCCCATTCCCACCAGTAGATCACCTTGAAATCCTCAAGGCTCATCCCTTTGTTCTGCAACTGATATTCGGGGATCGCGCGATACTTTTCGAACTCGGATGCCCAGGTCGCCTCGTCCATCGGTGGGATGGCACCCGTCACCGGACGCCATTCCGTGATCGAAAGCCCCGAATCCGTCAGCCGCGTCATCCCACCCACGGCAATCATCGTGGCCACCAACAGGAACAGCGCCACCAGCCACAGCCGGATGCCTCGCCGTGCGCCCTGCGCCTTGGCTGCGATCATCCCCCCCTGTGGTGGCGGGGCCGATTGCGCCCCTTGCCCCACCTCTTCAAAGATGCTGCGCTTGCCTGCCATCGCCGTCTCCTTCGTTCCGCGCCGGAGGGTATGCCCAGCCCCCGCCCCCTTCAAGGGGCTGCGGCGAAGAGCGCCGCCCCACCATCATTTCGCGGTCCCGCTGGCTTCATCTTGGCAAAAATACCCAAAACCCGCCCTGCCGTGAAAGCCTCACTCGCCCATCTGGCGCAGCTTGAACGCGATCTGCCGCAGCATCCCGTGGAAGGTCTGCACCTCTGCCCGCGTCAGCCCCAACCGCGCGAACATGTTGCGCAGGTTCAACTTCATATGCGCGGCCTTGTCGGGCGGATAGAAGAACCCCGCCAACTCCAGCCGTTCCTCGAAATGGTCCGACAGCCGCTCCACTTCCAGCCGACTGGCAAACTCCGTCCGCGCCAACCCCATGATTTCGGGCGCTACAGTCTCGGTCTGCCGCCGCCATTCATAGCCCAGCAAAAGCGCGCATTGTGCAAGGTTCAATGACGGAAACTCCGGGTTCACCGGCACTGTGACAATGGCATTGGCCAGCGCCACATCCTCATTTTCCAGCCCCGCCCGTTCCGGCCCCAGCAGGAAGCCCACCCGCTTGCCCGCCGCCGCCATCGCCCGCGTCATCTCCATCGCACGTTCCGGCGTGACCACGGGCTTTACCAACTCGCGTCCCCGCGCCGTGGTGGCAAAGACGAAATCGCAATCCGAAATCGCCCCCGGCACGTCCCCGAACACGCCGGCCATATCCAGCACCCGCCCCGCCCCCGATGCCATCGCCACCGCCTTGGGGTTGGGCCAGCCATCGCGCGGGTCCACGATCCGCATCCGCTCCAGCCCGAAATTCAGCATCGCCCGCGCGGCCGCGCCGATATTCTCGCCCATCTGCGGGCGCACAAGGATGAAACAGGGCGGGATCGTTTCGGTCACGGGCAGGGGCCTTTCGCGCTGGCGGTTGCGCGCCAGATACGCGCCCCCCGCCGCTCCGACAAGACCGCAGCACCATAGCCTTCGTCCCATTTCTGCGATAAGCCACGCAAAATCGCCGATATCCCGGCCCTACCTTCCCGGAGACCGCCCCATGGCCGAAAACGAACGCCCGCAAATCTATCTCGTCTCGCCCTCCGAAATGGATCTTGAGGTGTTCCCCGACCGTCTGGCCGCCGTGCTCGACGCGGTCGATGTCGCCTGCCTTCGCATCGCCCTTGCCACCAGCGACGAAGACCGCATCCTGCGTGCCGGCGATGTGCTGCGGCAGGTTGCACATGCCCGCGATGTGGCCGTGGTGATCGAACGCCATATCCTGCTGGCCGAACGGCTGGGTCTTGACGGCGTCCACCTGACCGATGGCGCGCGATCTGTCCGCAAGGTCAGGAAGGATATGCCGGATGCCATCATCGGCGCACATTGCGGCATCACCCGCCACGAGGGGCTGTCAGCAGGCGAAGCCGGGGCCGATTACGTCTGCTTTGGTCCCATCGGCACGACCCCGCTTGGCGATGGCAGCCGGGCTGAGTTTGACCTCTTTGAATGGTGGTCGGAAATCATCGAAGTGCCCGTCGTGGCCGAAGGCGCGCTGACCACCGAACTGGTCGAAAAATTTGGCCCCGTGACCGATTTCTTCGCCATCGGCGAAGAAATCTGGTCGCAGGAAAACCCCACCTCCGCGCTCAAGGCGCTGCTCGCGCCCTTGGGCTAAGGCAGGGCCATCCCGCCGCGCACCGCCGCCTCGCAATGCGCAGCAAGCGCCTTGCGGTCGGCAAAGGCATCCACCGGCACCGGGTCGTGAAAGATTACCTCGACCCGCCCCTGCCGTGCCTGCGCCAACACCATCAGCAGATGGCCCGCGAACTCCATATCGCCCCACCACCCATAGAACCGCGCATCCGCCCCCTCTGGGGCACGATAGGCGATGGTTACCGGCTGAATCCACATCACCTCTTCAAGTCCGTGCGTCCAGAAGGCCGCAAACAAAGTGGATTTGAACGGCAGCACCCGGATCGCATCGGTGCTGGTGCCTTCGGGAAAGAACATCAGATGATGCCCCGCGCGCAATCGATCCTCGAACACCTGCTGCTGGCGCTTCGCCTCATGCCCCTTGCGGGCGATGAACACCGTCCCTGTCGCCCGCGCAAGCCAACCAATAGCGGCCCAATGCTCCACCTCGGATTTGGCGACGAAATACCCCCGCTGCGCCGCGTTCAGCGCGAAAATATCCAGCCAGGATGCATGGTTCGCCACCACAGCCCCCCGCTGCCGCATGACCTGCCCCCGCACCACAAGCGGCAGCCGCAGGATTACAAATGCCATCCGGCACACGAATTGCGTGATGTAGGGCGTCCAGGGCCGCTGCACCCCGAACAGGGGCCGCTCCACCAGCCGCAACAGCAGCAAAAGCAGCAGGCACCCATAGGTCACAGCCACCAGCAGCCCCCCGCGCCACACAATCCGCAGCCAGCCCGCAACCGTGATTGGCTGCACCGCCATCTGGCCGGCCTTCCAATCCTCTGCCGGTTCGCTCACCCGCGCCCCCGCGTGTAATAATCGCGGTGCCGTGCCGACATCCGCCCCGTGTCCATCACCAGACAGACATCGGTGGTATTGAACGCCCTGTCGATGAATGCCCCTTCGCCCACGAACCCGCCCAGCCGCAAATAGGCCTTGATCAGCGCAGGCGTCGCCGCCATTGCAGCCTTGCGGTCCAGCGCCTCGGGCGGCAGCAGGTCCATCCGCTGAAACCCCGGCTCCCGTGCCCTGACCCGCAATCCAGGGGGCGCGAGATGGTGATGGTGCAAATAGGCCAGCGACGGCGTCAGCCCGGCAATATCCGTTCCATGAAAGCTCGCCACCCCGAACAGGATCTCGATCCCGCGCTCCAGCACATAGTCCGCCAGTGCATTCCACAAATGAAACATCGCCGTCCCGCCCCGATGGTCGGGATGCACGCAGGATCGCCCAAGTTCAAGCAACTTGCGCCCACTGTCCCGCAATGCCGTCAGGTCATATTCATCTTCGGAATAGAACCGCCCCCCCTGTCCCAATCTGTCGGACGGCAAAAGGCGATAGACCCCCACCACATCCTCCAGCCCCGCCGGATCGCGCCGCGTGTCGATAAGCAACAGATGATCGAAGATGTCGTCGAACCGGTCCCGTTCCAAACGGGCGGCATGGTCAACCATCGGCCCATCCGCGCCCAACTCCTCGACAAAGACGCAATAGCGCAACCGCTGCGCCGCCCGCAGGTCACGGGCATCTTGCGCCAATCGCAGCGTGAATACCGTGTCTTCCTCGATCATGCGGTTGGCCCGCCTCTCTGCATCCCTTCGACCTTCCGTCCGCCCGACGTTCCGTCCATACGGTCCTGCCACCCCTATACGGCTCCATGTATGGCCCACCCCCGCCTGATGCAACACGGCACCCGACCTCAGCCCCGCATCAACAACCGGGGATTGCAATTCATGCGGCTTTGGTCATCATTCGCCCTAATCCGCGCCCGTGCCAAAGACCAACCGCAATTCAACCCACCTGCCATCAATCACCACCTTGCCCCGATGTTCAAAATTCACCGTGACACGCCCGCCGATGTTCGATTGCACCTGCCCCAGCCCCCAATCCGGTTCCTGCGGGTGCCGCACCAGCATCCCCGGCTCAAGCAACGAATTCATGCCTGTGTTCCTTTCCAGTCCCGAGGTGCCAAATGCCCGCCAATCCCGACCTTACATCCCTGCTCGGCTCGCGTCTTTGCCATGATCTTATCGGCCCGATTGGTGCCATCGGCAACGGGGTGGAACTGCTTCTTTTGGGCGGGGGCAACGGACGCGGCGATGAGGTGGCGCTGATTTCGGAAAGCGTAGCCGCCCTGAATGCCCGCATCCGGTTCTTTCGCGTGGCTTTCGGCATCGCACGACAGGATCAAGCCATGTCGCGGACAGACGTCACCGACATTCTTGCCAACCTTTTCCCATCCGGCCGCATCACCGTAACATGGTCCAGCCCCGCCGAACTGTCCCGCCCAGAGGTGAAAGCCATCTTCCTCCTTCTCCTTTGCGGAGAACAGGCGATGCTGAACACCGGCCGCATCGCCGTCTTGCGCGATGAGGTGGGATGGTCAATCACCCTTACGTCGCCGCGCCTGCGCTTTGACGCGCGTCTTTGGTCGCTGATCGAAACAGCCGCCGTTCCACCCGATCTGGAACCCGCGCAGGTCCAATTCCCGCTTGCCGGTCAGGAACTTTCCCGCCTTGGCCGCCAGCCCGATATCGAACCCGAAGCGGAACAGGTCAGGATCAGCTTCTGATCGTCCCGTCCCCAGTCACCAGATACTTGAAGCTGGTCAACTGTTCGGCCCCGACCGGCCCGCGCGCATGCAATTTGCCCGTGGCAATCCCAATCTCGGCCCCCATCCCGAATTCGCCGCCATCGGCAAACTGGGTGCTGGCGTTGCGCATCAGGATGGCGCTGTCCAGCCGCTGAAAAAACCGCGCAGCGGTGGCATCATTTTCGGTCAGGATGCATTCGGTATGCTGGCTGCCATAGCGGCGGATGTGGTCGATGGCGCCATCCACCCCTTCGACGATCTTGGCCGCAATGATCATGTCCAGAAACTCTCGGCCAAAATCCTCTGCCCCCGCTGCCACGGTGCCCGGCACAGTCAACAGATCGCCCTCCGCCCGCACCTCGACCCCGCGCGCCAGCAGGTCCGCCACCAGCACGCCGCCGTGCCGGTCCCAGAACCGCCGGTCGATCAGCAGACATTCCGCTGATCCACAGATTCCCGTCCGCCGCGTTTTGGCGTTGATCACCACCCGCCGCGCTTTTTCAAGGTCGGCATCCCCATCGGCATAGACATGACAAATGCCTTCAAGATGCGCAAAGACAGGCACCCGCGCCTCGCGCTGCACCAACCCCACCAACCCCTTGCCGCCGCGCGGCACGATCACATCAATCCATTCCACCGCCCGCAGCATGGCCTCAACCATGGCGCGGTCGCGTGTCGGCACCAACTGGATCGCCGCCTCCGGCAACCCCGCCTCGCGCAGCCCCTCGGCCATGCAGGCGTGAATGACGGTCGAGGAATGAAAGCTCTCCGATCCGCCCCGCAGGATCACCGCATTCCCGGATTTCAGGCACAGGGCACCTGCATCTGCCGTCACATTCGGACGGCTTTCATAGATCACCCCCACCACACCCAAAGGTGTGCGCACCCGCTGAATATGCAGCCCGGTGGGCCGATCCCATTCGGCAATCACCTCGCCCACCGGGTCTTTCTGCGCAGCCACCGCGCGCAACCCATCGACGATCCCGCCAATCCGCGCCTCGTCCAGTTTAAGCCGGTCCAGCATGGCTGGCGAAAGCCCCTTCGCCGCGCCAAACTCCATGTCCCGCTCATTGGCCGCCAGGATTTCGTCACGCCGCGCCAAGACCGCCTCTGCCGCAGCCATCAGCGCGGCATGCTTGCGCTCGGCACTTGCAAAAGCCAGATCCGCCGCCGCCGCCCGCGCCGCTGCGCCGATCCCGGCCATCATCCCAACCGCGTCTTCCTGTGCCCCGTCCGCCATTTGCCCAGCCTTCCGTTCCTTGATCGTCGCGGCCCCAGCGCACCAAGGCCATCACTGCCAGCCTTACAGGGCTGGTGCCTCGGCCCTGTCCGTCAGGCTGTAATCACGCGATACCGCAAAGATGCGCACATCTTCCGCCCCATCCGCCCGTGCCTCTGCCGCCAAAGCCACCGCAGCATCGCCCGCCACTGCATCGGCCAGCGTCAGAAAACGGCCGGGGCGTGTCACGCTTTCATGCACGCGCCCTGATCCGGCGGCAGCCGCCCCATAGGCCGCCACCACGAACCGCCCAGCGCCCTCGGGCGTGATTTCCGGCCCCACGCGAATGCGATACTGTTCAAAATGCACGGCGCGCCCCGCCGCCTGGCTTTCCCGATGCGTGCCGTCACACCGCCAGGCCCGGATCGCCGCCTCATCGGCCCAATGCTGATGCGACAGGATGGCATCTGGCTTGTCCAGCGGCCTGAACCGTTCCAGATACAAAAGCCCCGGATGCGCCGCCAGAAGTGGGCGCAGCCGATCGACATGCGCAAAGTAGTGCGGCATATGTCCCGCCTTCGGCTGCATGTCAAAGAACAGTGCATGCATCTAGATCACCATATCATCCCGATGGATCAGCGCCGCCCGCCCGGCATAACCCAGAATGCCCTCGATTTCGCCCGATTTATGGCCGGCAATGGCCTTGGCCTCTGCCGCCGTATACCGGATCAGACCCTTGCCCAGCACAGCGCCATCCGGCCCCAGAATGGCCACCGGCTCCCCCCGCCCAAAGCTGCCCTTCACCGCCCGCACGCCCGCCGGCAGCAGCGATTTACCAAGGCCCAGCGCCGCCACAGCGCCGGCATCAACGACAACCTCGCCCTTCGGCTTCATCGCATTGATCCACCGCTTGCGCGCCACCTGCGGGTCTGCCCCCGGCACGAACCATGTCCGGGTTGCGCCATCGGCCAGCGCCTGCAAGGGCCGCATCACAGACCCTTCCATGATCGCCATCGCACAGCCCCCGGCCATCGCCGTCTTGGCCGCCATCAGCTTGGTCTTCATCCCGCCTTTGGACAGGCCGGAAATCGGGTCACCCGCCATCGCCTCGATATCCGGCGTGATCATGTCCACCACATCGAACCGGACCGCCGAAGCATCCTCTTTGGGATTGGCGGAATAGAACCCGTCCACATCCGACAACAGGATCAACTGATCCGCCCCCGCCGTCACCGCGATCTGCGCCGCCAGCCGGTCATTATCGCCGAACCGAATTTCATCCGTCGCCACCGTGTCATTCTCGTTCACGATCGGCACCACGCCCAGGCCCAGCAGCGTCTCCATCGTCGCCCGGCTGTTCAGATAGCGCCGCCGATCCGTCGTATCCTCCAGCGTCACCAGAACCTGCCCCGTGGTGATGCCATGCGGCGCCAGCACCTCTTCATAGGCCCGCGCCAGCCGGATTTGCCCCACCGCCGCCGCCGCCTGGCTTTGCTCCAGCGTCAATTCCCCGGCCGGCAGGCCCAGCACCTTGCGCCCCAGCGCGATGGACCCGGACGACACCAGCACCACATCCGCGCCGCGCCGCTTGGCCTCCACCACGTCCAGCGCCAAGGCCGTCAGCCAATCCCGCTTCAACCCGGTGACCCGGTCCACCAGCAAGGCCGATCCGATCTTGACCACCAACCGCCGCGCGCGCCGCACATCCGGCACCGCGACGACAGACCCGCTTACGGCTGCCACGGCCCTGTCTCCACTTTCGGCGTTGCGCCCTGAATCTCGCGATAGATGGCGCGCAGCACATCCTGCAACCCCATCCCCGCCGCGCCCGAAATCACATGCACCGGCCCGCCCGACGCCTTTTCCAACGCCTTGCGCCGCGTAGAGATGGTCTTGCCATCCAGCGCATCGCATTTATTCAGCGCCACGATCCGCCGCTTGTCGCCCAGAATGTCGGAATAGGCCTCCAACTCATGCACGATGGTGCGATAATCCTTGGTAATGGTCGAAGACGTCCCATCCACCAGATGGAGCAGCACCTTGCAGCGTTCGACATGTGCCAGAAACTGCATTCCCAGCCCCCGCCCCTCGCTCGCCCCTTCGATAAGCCCCGGAATATCGGCCATCACGAATTCCCTCCCGTCCACGGCCACAACGCCAAGGTTGGGGATCAACGTGGTAAAGGGGTAATCCGCAATCTTGGGCCGCGCGTTGGAAACGGCGGCAAGAAAGGTCGACTTGCCGGCATTCGGCAGCCCCACAAGCCCGGCATCGGCAATCAGCTTCAACCGCAGCCAGATGGTCCGCTCCACCCCCTCCTGCCCCGGATTGGCCCGTCCAGGTGCCCGGTTGGTGGATGATTTGAAATACAGGTTCCCGAACCCGCCATTGCCGCCCTTAGCCAACAGCACCTTCTGGCCCACCGTCACCAGATCGGCGATCACCGTCTCCTCATCCTCATCCAGGATTTCGGTCCCCACCGGCACCTTCAGGACAATGTCTTCGCCCGTCTTGCCCGTCCGCTGGCTGCCCATGCCGGGCTGGCCGTTCTTGGCAAAGAAATGCTGCTGATAGCGAAAGTCGATCAGCGTATTCAGCCCATCCACCGCTTCCGCCCAGACCGACCCGCCATTTCCGCCATCGCCGCCATCGGGGCCACCGAATTCGATGAACTTCTCGCGCCGGAACGACACGCAGCCCCCGCCCCCGCCGCCCGACCGGATATAGACTTTGGCAAGATCGAGGAACTTCATCTGTCGCGCTTTCGTAAGGATTGGCTGTGGCGATAGTGGACATTGCCCGCAGGCTCAAGCCTTCCTGCCGACAGCCGCTTCATCTTGGCCCAAATACCCCTGCCCGCCCACCACAAAAGCAGCGGTCGGGGCCTGTGATTGCGGCGGGGGCCGGACGGCCCCACCGCCACGCCGTCAGTCCAGCTTGCGGATATAGGTCCAGGTTGGCACCCGCGCATTGCGCGCGACCGAAAACGTCTCGGCATCACCCAGATACTGGAACCCCGCATTGGTCAGCACCCGCGCCGATCCGGCATTGTCCTGAAACACCTCGGCAAAGATCGTCCGGTTCTTCTGCGGATTGGCCTCGACCAAGGCCCGCACCGCTTCGGACGCGAAACCCGCATTCCAGAAGGCCGGGGCCACCCAATACCCAATCTCGGATTGCCCGCGATCATAGCGCGTCTCGTCCATCCGCTTCAGGCTGATCACACCCAACACCTCGGCCAGACCGGTCGCCGACCCGTCCATCACCCAGACATCCTCGTCCCCGCCCTGCAAAGTGGCCCGCGCAACAAAGGCCTCTGCCGCGCCCGGTGGCAATGGATGCGGAATCGACCGGGTCGATTCCGCCACGCGCTTGTCACCCGCATACATGGCAAACAACCCGGCATCCGACCGGCGGACAGGGCGCAGAATGAAACGTCCAGCGGCAATCGCCCCATCGGGCATTGCGGCGATCTTGTCCAGCATCATGGCTTCCCTCCTGACGAAGCGCATGTCGGGGGCGACACGGCCCCCTTCAAGTGTTTACGGCACCAGCGGCGATCTGTTACCGCCGGACCCCGGCTTTTTTGCGGCCAGACCCAAAGGCTCTATCCGCGCAGAACTCCCCCCATCATCACCGGCATCAGCCCGGAAATGACCAAGGGGACCGGCCTTTCGGCCGATCCCCCGTTTACAATTCAATTGTAAAGGTTCGGCTTACTCGGCTGCCTCCGCAACGGGGAGAACCGAAATAAAGGTGCGGCCTTTCAGGCCTTTCTTGAAGGTCACCTTGCCCTCGGCCACGGCAAAGATCGTATGATCCACACCCATGCCAACGCCCTGGCCCGGGAAATAGGTCGTGCCACGCTGGCGCACGATGATATTGCCCGGAATGGCGGCCTGACCGCCGTACAGTTTTACGCCCAGACGACGACCCGCAGAGTCGCGGCCGTTGCGCGAAGAACCGCCTGCCTTTTTATGTGCCATTTGGTACTCTCCTTATTCCGCGACGGCTTCGGCGGCCTTCTTGGCACGCTTGGGCTTGGCTGGCGCTTCGACCGCCGGGGCGGCTTCGGCATTATGGGCTGCGCGACGGGCATCCGCCGTGCCGGTGGCCGCAGCCACACCCGACTTGTCCGCGCCCGTGGCCAGAACCTCGGTCACGCGAACCAACGTCAGGTGCTGACGGTGGCCCTTTGTGCGCTGCGAGCTGTGCTTGCGGCGACGCTTGACATAGTGGATCGTCTTTTCGCCCTTGATCTGATCGATCACCTCGGCAACCACGGCTGCACCAGCAACCATCGGAACGCCAACGGTGACGGTGTCACCACCAACCATCAAGATCTCGTTGAACTGGATTTTGTCTCCAGCATTGGCCGCCAGCTTTTCAACGCGCAGCACGTCACCCGCCTGCACCTTGTATTGCTTGCCACCGGTCTTCAGGACCGCAAACATGGGTCGTCCTTTTCTTGCTCCGCGTCCTGTGGCCCCCAACTTGTGGGCGTTCCGGGGTTTCCCCGCCTCGAACAGCGCGCCCTCGCGGGCGTCATGAAATATGAAACCCGCCAAGACTCACGCCTTGCCGGGATGCGCGCTTATCAGGGCAAGCCGTTCCCAAGTCAAGCCCGATCACCCGCCCACCAATCAACCGCGCCTCGGCACAGGCGCGGCACCAGGAATGTGCGTATCAGATGTCCTGCCCCTGCATCTGCCGCGCGACGGCAACACCCAACGCCCGCGAAATCGGGGTGAATACCTCATCAAACGCCACGAACAGCGCTGCGTTCAGCACCTGCCCTTGCGCCGATTCCGAAAAGGCGATGTATTCCTGCAATTCGTCATCTGTCAGCGGCCCATAGGCAAGCGTCAGATAAGGATACAGCCAGTCCGTCGTCTGTTGCCGAACATCCGCCTCTTGCCCCCAGACATCGGTCAACATCTGATCTTCCGTCATTTCGCCACCAAAGGCGCCGCCCTCCTGCATGCCGCGATAGAAGGCCAGATTGGCATTCAGCGCACCCATGACATTCGATTCCACCAGATCATTGGCCGCCACGAACCGCTCCAGCAGCGCGACCCGTGCTGTGCCATCCGCCCGCAGATCCTCCCATGCGATCCGCGCCGCCTCTTCCGCATCGTCATCCAGCAACGTGCGCCGCGCTTCGACCTCCAGCTTCAGCACCTTCTGGCCAAGTTCGGATCCAAAGAAGGCCTGCATCGCCGCGATATCCTCCGGTGCAGCCGCCAACTCCCGTGACAAAGCCGCAACCAGCGCATCCTGCATCCGGGTTGCATCATAAATCAGCCCGACAGTTGCATCCCAGCCCTGACCACCCGCATTGGGAAACATGTCGGCTTCCAGCTTTGCACCGTAATCCACGCCCTCTTCGCGCAGGATTTCGATGATATCGGCGATCTGCATGGTCTGAACCAACGCCTCGATCTCTGCGATCACGCCAGCAGACGGGCCCTCTTCCACCACGCCCGCCTGCGCAAAGGCAGGCAAAGGGTGCATTACAGTTCCGAAAGGAACTGCAGCCAGGACCGCAACCAGCATCACCCGCCCCAGCATTCGGTGGACACCGGTCCAGACAGCCGCGCCACTCAAATCCGACCCCCGCCCTTCCGGCTGGCCTTGCTGCCCGTCATGCATGTGTTCCGCCACCATGATCGCCAATCCTCCTGACCCGCCTACATCCAAACCAACGCACCATCCCGGTCCTGACCCGACCTGGCCACATGGACCAAAAGCCGCGTCTCACGAAAAACAGCTAGCCACTGTCGCCCGCAATGCCAACCCATCCCTCCCCACAACTGCGCGAGCATGCACGTTCAACAACATGGATTTTTCCCGCCCAATGCCCCAGAATCAGCCTTGCAACCCAAGCCCGACCTAGATATTGACCCGCTCTGTGACGACCCCCAAGCGCGGAGAGGTGCCGGAGTGGTCGATCGGGGCGGTCTCGAAAACCGTTGTGGGTGCAAGCCCACCGTGGGTTCGAATCCCACCCTCTCCGCCACTTAATCACCCCAAATAATTGATAATACGGGATAATTTCCCGATAGTGGCAAACTCATCCCCCACTCTGTCCCCCACTTGGCATTGGTAGGGGGCGGAAAGTTGCGGAACAAACACGCCACATTTTCGCGTTTGATGCTATGAGCAGTCAGCAAGAAACGTATGGGCTTTGTCGAACATCACCCCGAATTTGTGCTGTGACCAGATGAGACGACGTGCTTGCAAGTCGAAAGTGTATAGTTCTTTCGCCCCTTGCGAGTAGCTAACTAGCACTTCGATGAAAGGGTCTCGAAACTCCAACAGGACTACGGTTGCGCCCTCTGCACTTGCAGACATTGTTCCGAACGCATCTCGGATGATGATGTCCAACGCCTCACCGTTCCGAACGAGAACAACAGACCCAGCGCTTATGCCGTCATCAACCCACCCGGTTGGCTCGTCGGTCTGCGGATCGTTATCGAAATAGTAGGCCTTTCCTGCGCTACCACTGCATTCAATGATTGTCTGGGCTGAAATCGGCCCCGCTGCAAACGCCATCATAATCGTCAGTGAGGTAAGGTTGCGTCTCATTGCTCCTCCAAATCAATACGGGAACGAGCATCAGTTAAGCGGTGATTAAAGGCAACGGTTCGGCCTCAATTCTCACTAGGCCGGAAACAGGATCGCTTTGCCCACCTGGCCCGCTGTGCCTCGGCTATCCTTGCGCGTCCTTCCTCTGTCTTAGGCCCTGTGCTCATCCCGCCGTGAAACTTGCAACGCCGTTTTCCGCTTTCGCTTTTGTTGCGGCATGGGCTTCCGTTTCGTGTTTTCGCTCCGCAAGGTACCCTTCTTTTGGCTTCATGCGCGCGCTTGCGGTCATGCCAAAGCGCCAGTCTTCCCTCAACATCGGCATCGAGTTTGGCCAGTTTTTCCCGAAAGCTACTAAGACCCCACCCCCGCGCGCGCGCGTTCTGGTGTAATAATCCCGCATCGGGTGCAACACCCAGAGCCGTTAGCATCCGCCGCACCGCCCAGCCGCGAAGGTCAATTGAGGCTTTGCATTCCCAATAGGAAACGGCATCGCGGCCAATGCCTGCAAGCTTGGCAAGGCCCTGTTGCGTCAAGCTCGCCGCTTTTCGATGTGCCTTGAGTTCTGCCCCGGTCATCACGCGCACAACCTATCCAGCGCAAAGCGCCTCCGTAGCGTTAACCGCCTGCAGAAAAAGACCGACGAATCCACCTCAACCGAGCTACTTATCTGCTTCGCCCGCCAGCGATGGAGATTGGCCTTTACTGCGACCACGCCAGTATCGCCGCATTCCGTATTCCCATGCAGCAAGCGGCATACCCTGCATTAGGCAATCTCGACGGAACCTGTCAGAAATTAGCCAAGACGTCTGTCTCCGAAAACTCGCAAATCGCATCAAACGCAGTAAATCAAGGCCAAAGCCAGCTTTCATTGAACCGATATTCTCGCCACCTCGAAGTATGAATTGGCGGCATACCTCCTGACGGAATTCAACGGCCTCTCGGGTTTTGTGAGGTTCTAAAGAATAATCTTCCGCTCCAAAAACCTTAGCTTGCAGGGCAACTATTGATGCATCCGGAGAATAGTTCAGAGCGTCTGCCAACTGCTGGGCGCAGACCTTTAGAGATGTGACCTCCACAAGCTCTTTGCGCGCTGAAGTGGCCTGGCCAGGGTGAACCCGAAACCAAATGTGCGGACGGTAATCGTTGGCTCCTCGGGCATTTTTTAAGATTTTGGTCCAAAGCTCATAGTCTTGCGCAACCTGAAGATCTTCATTGTAGCGCAACCCCTCGGAGGAAAAAATGGTACGCCGCATCATTACTGATGGATGGGTGAACGGTACGCCCCAATTGATCTGCCAAGGGATGACAGAGGTTGGGCAGTTTGGGCTAACATATCCTTTCGGTTTGCCATCAAAGTTCATTTTCAAGCGCCCCGACCCTAAAATCGCAAAACTGCTTTGCCGATCAAGGAATTTGGCTTGGGACGAAAGGCGCTCAGGAAATACCAAGTCGTCAGCATCAATGCGGGCAACGTACTTGCTATCACTTTGCGCGATCCCGAGATTAAGTGCGGAGGCCAAGCCACGTGTTACAGGGTGACGAAACACGCGGACCCTGCCATCCTTTTCTGAAAAGCGCGAAATGATTTCGTTTGTTCCGTCTGTCGAACCATCATCTACGACAATCACTTCGAAATCAGAATGAGTGGAAGCGAGAACGCTTTCGATACAGTCCTTCACTGTCAACTCAGCGTTCTTTGCTCCGATTACCACGGATATTTCTGGCATTTGCGATAGACCTTTTTTGAAAAAACTAGTCAAGTGCAGTGAAGATTTAGTCACTGAACTCGTGTTTGATGGGCTCTGTCCGTCTCGCGGTCCTTACCATTCTCTCAACAGTATTTGTTATTGATCTGCCGCAAACTCTGAACACCACACCAATCACTACAGTTCGGTTTCTTTCCAGCTTGTGCAGAAGAACGCGAAGCTTCATAATTAAAGTGAGGGTCAACAAAGACGGAAAACCGATTAATCCCGCTGATTGTGCTTCGCGAAGCAGCTTCTCCAGTTCCGCAATATGTGGCCCATTCTGCCGAGCTAATTTCCCACTCTTCTTAAGTTGCTGATGCAAACCAGTGTCAAGCACACGATAGTAGACTAAGCTTTTCGGAATAAACTTAACCTTGCCAGCCAAGCACGCCCGAGCGGGTAGTAGTTTATCCTCACTCACGAGGTTAGGAGGTAGTAGCGTGGGCCACTTGAAGATGGGGGTTGCATATGCATATGTAGCGCCAGTTCCGACTCCCCCCACGTTGAAAAAGATTTCAGTTCGAGATATTTGAGAGACTTCAAAGTGACCTCCATCTTCTTTATTTGATTTCACTGTATCTATTACTTCTGAGTACACTGCCGCAGTCCGTGGGTCAGCATCAAAGACAGCGGCTATTGTCTCTACTCTTTTGGGGGAAGACACATCATCTCCAGC
Organism: uncultured Paracoccaceae bacterium; assembly: GCA_958439195.1. GTDB lineage: Bacteria > Pseudomonadota > Alphaproteobacteria > Rhodobacterales > Rhodobacteraceae > Paragemmobacter. The sequence goes on along the minus strand of OY288160.1, from coordinate 350,074 downwards.
CGCAACCACAGTGATCGCTCCGTTAAAATCTTGGGATGCTTCGTTGATATGACGCAGAAGTCCCCGATTCTCCTGACTTTGCCGGACCCTTATGTGATGCGGACCGGTATAAGCTAGCGCCATTTCCTGCATGATCGCGAAGGTTCGATCTGACGAATGGTCATCCGAGAGCACAATTTCAAGAGGTTCATAGGTTTGGGCAAAGGCACCTTCTACGGCTTCTCGGATGTATTTCTCCTGATTGTAGGCAAAGAGCGCGAAGGTAACGAGAGGATGCGGGCGATCAACCATGTAATGCCTCAGAGTTTCATTTCCGCTTGGGCGTGGTTTGCGCAAGCCCTTCCTGCAGAGCCCACATACCAGCATCCATGTCAGCAAAGACGAACCTCACTGATTGGGTGATGTATAGCAAGAGCCGTCGCTCATCGGACCGGATGCTCGCAGCCTCGCGGCACCCATTTGGTCAAAAAGGTTACCCCTTCATTGGGAGAAGACGTCGCCTCCGCGCAGCAGCCTTTCGGCATCGTTCGCGGCAATAGATTGCATCGGCGCGACGGGTGAACGGCACAGGCTCACCGCATTCCCGGCAAGACCACTCGCCCCATCTGGCATTGGCCAGAATGCGCTTGGCGCGCGCGTTGCGGTGCCGCTTGTTACCGCATCTGAAATGATAGACCAGCACGCCGCGCGGCCAGTTCTCCGCAGGTTCGATGCCGTGGGGATCGGGTTCGGACATGGTTTTCCTTTCGATTTTTTGGGGGCCAAAGCCGGGTCAAGTGCCTGAGATTTCGTGCCAGTAATCATTTACTGGTCCGCCGATATGTGGCCGTCAGCCGCAACATGGATGCGCCCCGCCGCCTGCATTCTGTCCAGAAGCTGATAGGCGCGCGTTACCCCAAGGCCCGTGGCAGAAGCGATTGCGCCGGGGCGATGCCGCCCAGCGCCGATGGCCTTAAGGATTGCGGCCTCGGCATCCAAGTTCAGGGCAGAGGGTGCCGCTACTTTCGCTACTTCCGCTACTTTGGCAGGGGGTGACGTAACGGGGGCAAGGTTCGCCTCGCCCGCCGTCACGCTGTGCAGCGCCGCCGATACGTCAAACCACATCGCGGGGCCTCACGATCTGATAGGCCAGCTTGCGCGCCATCCCACCGACAAGCGCACCCTCAGGCAACGCGACCAGCCACCCACTATCGGCCAAGGCTCCCATCAGTTTGCGCGCCACCTTTGCCTCGCGCAAAGCGTTCGGCCCGTATTGCATCGCATCCTTGGGGGTGATGGTGGCGGGATCGCGGTCTATGCGCCGCGCCTGTTCCGGCCATCGATCCAAAAGCCAAAGGCGCAACGCCTCGGCCTGCGAAGTTTCCGCCGATATCAGCGCGGCATCCGAAAGACGCACCGCCTCGCCCAGATAGAATTGCGCCAATTCGATTCCGGATGCCATGCCCTGCGCGGTGATCGCCGGGGCCATCAGATCGGCCCATAGGGTCAGCACAGCCGCAATGCGCACCGCCTGTTCCGCTGCCTTGGAAGCGTATCCAGTGACATGGGCAAGGCTTCCGCCCGGTCCCTGTTCCCGTTCAATCGTATCTGAAAAGGCCAGTAGCAAGGCGCGCGCACCATTTGACAGGGGAAGGTTGCGCGGGTGCAGTTCGCGGGTTTCAGGGTCCATCGGCATGGGGGTTTCAAGGATGGCGCGCAAGCGGTCACTGAAACGGCCCAGCGCGGCATCATCGCGCCGTGTAAGCGATGAAAGGCGGGTGCCGATGGTGCTAGGGGGTTCGGTTATCAGGAAGCGTGGCAGGAAGCCTGTGCCGCCCGCCGTGGTGTCTGCCAGAAGGCCAAGGGCCACCTCTGGCTGTATCATCAGGTGCACTGCCAGCCGCCGCCCAAACAACGTATAAGCCCCGTCACCAGCGCGGGTGCGCCTGATCGGATTGCCCTGCCACAGATCGTTTAGAGCGGTCAGCGTCTTTAGGCGGTTGTCACTGTTCATCGCGTGGCCACCGATGAATTGCCCTCCTTCATCCGCAAAGATGCCCAGCGACGGTTGCCCTTCCGCGAATAGCTTTGTCAGCCCTTCAAAGGTCGGTTCTGTAACTGTTCGATCAGCCGAAGGCGGGGCCAAAGGTTCGGACCCTAGTCGGTCTAGGTCTGCTTGCGCCGCCACCCGCTTCTCACTTTTACCCGCCTTTACCTCGGCCAAGATGCGGTCGCGCTCACACTTCCAAAGGGCTTGGGCGTTGCGCCATTGTGTCAGGGCATCGCGCTGGGATTTGGCTTGTTCACGTTCATATTCCCGCAATGCGGCCATGAGCGGGGCATCGCAGGATGATTTCCTTTCGCCAGATCGCGCGATTGTCAGAGCATAGAGTGAGGGGGGCGCAAAGCCCCCGCTCAGTGTTTCAGCATTGGCAAACCCCTGCACCGCAAGCGATGCCACAGCCAGTGCTGATTGCGCGGGAACGGCCAAGGGGGCCAGGGTCATACCCTGCACAGCCTCAACAGCCTCACGCAACGGCCCTAGGGCAATCTTAGGGTATGCAGCGCCGGGAAGGATGGGGCGCAAGAGCGGTTGCGGCCCTTCGCCCCGGTAATCGTATCCTGCATTGTGGATAGTCATGCCGCACCGCCTTTCAGGGCCAGCACGTCATTCCAATCCCGGCCATCAGGGGCAGGCAAGAGGCTTACACGCCACCCCAAGGCATCGGCCCGTGACGCCAGCACATTCGCAGCCTCACGGCCCGGTTGATCGCCATCAGCCGCGATGGTCAGCCGCCCCGGCAGAGGGGGCAGAACCAGCCCCCGCATGCCAGAGGTGGATAGCGCCGCCCAGATGGTCGCAGGCTTGGCCAGAAGGCCAGAGGCAAGGCTAAGGGCGGTTTCAATGCCCTCCGCCACCACTAGCGGCCCATCGCCCTGTGCGACGTGCACAGCCCCGCCAGCGCAAGCGCCCAGCATCGCCTTATTCGGGTCAATAGAGGCTTTCCCGCCATCTGGTGACAGGTAGGTTCGATGCACCGAAAACCGTGCGCCGCCGTCGATCCGCGCCAGCATCATGGGAAAGCGATGGCCCGAAGGATGCCAGCCCGTTGCCTGAAACCGCAGGGTATCTGGCAGGGGGCAAGTAATTCCGCGCTTGCGCAGGTAGGTTTCCGCAAGGGTGCCGATAATGGGCAGTGTTTCCACATCACCCCAAAGGGCCTTGGCCCGCCCTTCGCGCTGGGCCTCATCCTTGGCCCGCTGCATGTCAGCCGCCCGCGCCGCCTCTGCATCAGGGCGGAAGGCATCCGGGGGCAGGTCTAGCGCCTGCGCGATTTCCGCAAAACTGCACCCGCGCTTGTGGCAGAAGGCCAAGAGCTGCCCGCCGTCATCACGCAATGACAGGGCATCTTGCCCTTGCCGCCGTTCCGGCTGGCAGACGGGGCAAGGCGCATTGCCCCTATTGCCCCGCCAGACGCCACCCAAGCCACGTGCGATGGTTTGCGCATCAATCATGCTGCACCCCCTCGCCATAGACCAGAGCGGCCACAAGGCTGGCTTGTGCAAAGGTAAGCCCGAAGGCAAGCCGCAAGCGCGCAATCTGAATTGCCCTCATGCTGCATCCCCCTCTTGCGCCAGTGCCTTAGCAGATCGGGGGAATTTCAGGCGGGTGCGGTCGGTGCCGGGGGTAAGCCAGTAATGCTTGATATTGTCCTTGCCCCGATATTCGGAACGGATGGGCCACCCAAATTCATGTATCAAGGCATGAATGATAGCGGCCAAGCGCCAGCCGTTAACTTCGCGGATTTCCGTCTTGGTGGTCAGGGTGCGGCCTGCCAGAAGCGATTGGCAAACCCAAAACCGCTGGCTGGGATTGGAATAGAAACGATCTTCTCTAAGCATGTGACATTCCTTTGAATTGAACCAAAGGACGGGATCGGCTAAGGTGGCGGTGTTCAAAGATGCGCCTAGCCCCCGTCCAAAGTGGCGGGGGTTTTCTTTAGGCGGGATCGCGCTGGGCGAGCCAATGGGCAATGGCGCTCTCTGGCCAAGCAACAGCCTTGGCAGTCAGGCGCACCGGGCGGGGGAATTGGCCTTTCGCCATGAGGTCGTAAATCGTGGAGCGGGATAGCCCGGTGATATTTTGGACAGCAAGGCGGCGAAGGTGTTTTTCAGCAGCCAGCCTGTGCATCGTTTCGGCCATGTCGTATCCTTTCGGGATCGGTTGGGACATGGCGGAAGGATGGTCTCTAACAGCAGAACGCAAAAGAATTTAAACGCCCAAAATAGCGTCTATCGTGCCCGTTAAAGGACCGAAAGGGTGAACAATTTAGGGCAGTTCTTTAAGCCACCTTTGCGCAGTGCTTCGCGATATCGGAACGCCAACCTCCTGACAATATTGCATTATTTCGGCCTCTTGTGCGGTCGTCTTTATGGGCCAGTTGGCAGATTTTTTACGTCGCCTGGCCTCAATGAGTGCTGCCATTCGTAGCAAATCACCTCCCTTTGGTGGTCTCCCTCTGGGCATTCTTCCACTTGGTGCAACATGATTTTCGCCATCTGCCAGTATCATTGACGCAAAACGCGGATCTCCTCCATCATGGGGGATTATACCTTTGGGTCTTGGGAATTCCTTCAGCAAATCGGGAACTGACAAATAGAGACTCTTTGGACTATCCCACGGCTCATCATCTGTGTAGAAGGTTTCCATCTTCAATAACGTCCAAGATTCTTTTGGGACGTCCCTCAGTTCGTGCTGGCGGTATTCCTCATCCTTCCAGAAAAAGGCCATCCCGCGAATTTTCCCGGCAAAGGTGGCCAGGAATATTTCTGCTTTAGCTTCATCAATCAATGGTTGAAGAATTGAAACGAGAGATTGTGCATACTCGCAATCTAAAGCTTCTTGTCGTCGGGTCAGATGATAATCAGACACATCTTCGCCGCGTTCTTCTAGTGAACGAATGATTTTTTCTATCTGTTCCCGATCTTCGGTTCCGTAAATTCCGTTATAATATCTAGAGGAGTCAACGGTAAGTCCAAGAAGTTCGATTTCCTCTGGACGAGGATAGTCAACTGCATCAGGTCCGCCACGGCCCACGTGTTCAGGGTGCAGCCGGATATCAATTTGCTCATATTCGCCAGAATAGTTCTTCCAAGTTTCATAGGAAGCTTCGGGAGGACGCCCGAAGGCCAACCAGAACACTGCTTCTATTGGGAGGCACCATTCCGCAAGAGCGACCTCGGTATAGATTTTCAAGCCCCAATCCTCACTACCTTTGCCGCCTCTTGCGACAGATACCCCGCCCAAGCTTCCATCATCTTCCGCCGTTTTTCAAACACGTCCGAACGGGCATAAGCCGCCTCGGCCTTGTCCTTGATCGTATGGGCAAGCGCCGCCTCGGCCACTTCGCGGGGGAAATTCGTGCGCTCTTGCGCCCAAGTGCGGAACGAGGTGCGGAACCCGTGAACATCAGCATCAAAGCCCAGTTCCTTGACCAGCTTTGAAAGGGTCATGTCAGACAAAGGCTTGCCCGTTTTGGTGCCGGGGAAAACCAGCCCGGTGCCATCGCTCAGCCCCTTAGCCGCGCGCAGGATTTCAACGGCCCGCTCTGACAATGGGATGCGGTGGTCACGCTTGGCCTTCATCCGGCTTGCCGGGATGGTCCAGACTGCCCGAGTAGCGGAAGTAGCGGAAGTAGCGGGGGTGCCTAGGTCGATTTCATCCCAATGCGCACTGCGCGCCTCGCCCGAACGAGTGGCGGTCAGCACCAGAAATTCAAAGGCCAGCTTGGTGGTCAGTCCCGCCCCAGATGCCTGCACCGCTGCAATGCAGTTTGCCACATCGGTGTAGGACAGGGCCTTGCGGTGCTCTTGCTGGCTCTTGTCGCGTTTGGGCAGTGCCTCGGTGATGGATAAGGCGGGGTTGTCTTGCCGCCAGCCTTGGGCAACGGCCCATTTCATCACCATGCCGATACGCTGGCGCACCCGCGCCGCAGTTTCCGGCTTTTCAGTCCAGATCGGGGAAAGCACAGCCAGCACATCGGCGGTGTTCACGTCACCGACCCGAATGTTTCCGATATGAGGGAAAGCGTAGGTTTCCAGCGTGGTCAGGAATTGCGCGCCGTGCTTGGCATTGCGCCACGTTGGCAAGTGCAGGGCATGAACCTTGCGCGCGGCCTGTTCAAAGGAAAGCACCGCCTCGGCCTCGCGCTTGGCCTGTCGGGGATCGCCTCCCGATTGCGCTTGCTTGCGGTTTTCCAGCGCCAAGGCCCGCGCCTGTGCCAGCGATACCAGCGCCGGGTTGCCAAGACCCAATTCGCTACGCTTGCCCCGGATGATGATGCGCTGCACCCATTGCCGCGCGCCGTTGGGTTGCACCCGCAGGAATAGCCCGTGGCCATCGAAATACTTGCCCGGTTCCCGCGCGCTTTCGACAAACTTAACGGTCAGGGCTTTTTCAGGCTTCCGCAGTCCTTTGGTGGCCATTACCCATCCCCCATCCTATCCCCCACTTTGGGCAGGATAACACGGGATTCACTCGGCACATAGCGGAATGATGGCTTCGCAATATACTGATATAACACAGATTAAATGGAAGCCTCCGGAAGGTTCTGGAAAGTAACATGGCAGACACCCTCTCCGCCATATAACGCTGATTTTTATTGATTTTTTCACTGCATCGCGCAGACACCCATCAAAGCACCCACCCGCAATGAAACGCTTGAGGCAAGTGGGTTTGTTGGTGCGTATCGACTACTTAACCCCCACCTACTCGCGGTCCCAAAGCGCATTCTTCTGAAGCATCTGGGCGTGGCGCCGAGCGTCGATAGGGCACTGAACAGCGTGCTGGGGGCCTGTCTGCTAAAGGCCCCGCGAAAGAACGCAATCCTGAGGCGCTGACGCTCAATGACCGTCACGCATAAATTCACTTGATCACTCAAACCCGGAGTCTCGCTCACGCTGGATAAAAGTTAGGGGCAACGTCAGGCAGCTTGCCCAGCGCGAATTAATGCCAGGCGATCTTGGGGTCGTTGGCAAAGGTGTCCTGGCACTTCGCTTGGTCGAGAGTCATATGTATCAAATCCCAACGAAAATCTTGAGCCTCCCCGTGTCAACCCTCAGTGGAAATCAACAGCGCTGAGAGGGCCCCCGTGAACCAGCCTGCCATAGCGGGCCACCTGAGTCCCGGCAGGGGACCAAAATCATCACGGTACGATGCACGTCCAAGTCGTGGATTTGCGTGACCTCAATCTCGCTCATCAGGTATCGAATGTCTGTCACGCATCAAAGTTGCAAGCTTGGCTCTCAGGGCATCTGGCAAAGTGCGGGGGCGTCGATCCAAACGGTCGACGAAGACGTGAACGAAATATCCCTCGGCGGCGGCCTGCAAGGAATCCTTGGCGAAGAGGGCGATTTCGTAGCGAACTGAACTTCTCCCCAAATGCCCAACGCGCAACCCTGCAATTACTGGATCGGGGAATTGCAATTCTGCGAAGTAACGGCACCCACTTTCTGCGACGATGCCGATGATGTCAGATGTGCGTGGGGAAAAGCCACATTCTGCGATTAGAAATCCGTTTACGGCCGTGTCGAACAACCGATAGTGGACCGCATTGTTCATATGCCCGTAAAGATCATTGTCATCCCACCGCGTACTGAGAGTGACTTCCCGCAGGTATTCGGTGCGGTAACCAGGCGCTTGTCTGGACATGGCAGGCTTGTTCCATGGACGGGGCGCGACGGCCGGGTTTCAATAGGCGGCAGTGTAAATCGCCAGGGCATCGGCCTCTGCCACGGGGCGCGGGTTGTTCACAAGAAGCCGCGTCTGGTTCATGGCATCCTTAGCCAGACGTGGCAGCCAATCTTTGGTGATGTTCATGTCGCGCAGCCGTTGCGGAAGGCCGCAGGCCAGCGACAAATCGGCCAGAGCATCGCAGAATGCAACTGCACGCTCCTGACCCTGGAACCGTGCAAGGTCGGGGAAGGCATAAACAGCCATCTCTGCATAGGAATCAGAGGACGTCACGCAATTGAAGCGCAGGACATGCGGCAGGACCAGCGCATTCGACAAGCCATGAGGGATGTGGAAATGGCCACCCAGCGGATAAGCAAGTGCATGAACCGCGGCGACAGGAGAATTGGCGAAAGCCTGTCCTGCCAGCATCGAGCCAATCAGCATATCCCCACGCGCGGCGGCGTTCGCGCCATCCTGAACGGCGGCAAGAATGGATTTCCCCATCAAGCCCAGGGCCTGTAGCGCCAGCATTCGGCTGAGCGGGTTATTGTTCGCAGAGGCACTAGCAAAGGCCTCAATCGCATGCACCATCGCGTCAATCCCGGTGGCCGCGGTGACATGGGGCGGCAGACCATAGGTCAGTTCGGGATCAAGCAGGGCCACATCAGGGATCAGGATCGGGGTGACCACACCCATCTTTTCCGCCGTGCCGGTCGTTACAATGGAAATCGGCGTCACTTCAGAGCCGGTGCCTGCGGTCGTTGGCACAAGAATAAGTGGCAGGCGTGGGCCTTTGGCATTGCCAACACCATAGACCGATTTGAGGTCTTCCCGCCCGCCGATCAGCAGCGCGACCAGTTTCGCCACATCCAGCGATGACCCGCCGCCCAGCCCGACAACACCCATCGCACCCATGTCCCGGGCAGCCTCGACAGCCCGCAGGACCAAGGCTTCTGGAGGGTCGGCCTCGACCTCGGTAAAGGTCACGAAATCCACCTCTGCGGCACGCAGGATCTGTTCGGCGCGATCAACAATACCTGTCGCGACCAAGCCAGGATCTGTCACCATAAGAACACGCCCGCCCATACGGGCGCGGGCCAAATCGCCCAGACGGGACAAGACGCCATTGCCGAACTGGATGCTTGCTGTGGTGTTGAACGTGAATGTGGGAATCATGTTGATCCTCAGGAGCCAAATGACAGTGCAAGCAGGACAGCAAGCGAGAAACCTACCCCCAATGTCACCAGCAGGACGCGAATGCGTGCAAGTTCTGCGGCACGCTGGTCGCGGCGCAGCCGGGGGGGCGGCTCGTAGGCTGGAATAGAGATGGCAAGAGGGCTGGCCATTTCCATCTTGTAGGACAGGAACCAGACCATTCCCAAGCCAGCTGCCCAGAACAACAAACACCAAGCCCAGAGCGAGGGAATGCCCATGATCCATGCGCCCTCTGCCGTGACAAAGGCTGAATTACCGAAGATCAGGCCCGGTCCGGCCGCAAGGAAGAGCCACGCCAGGACAACCGACCATGCGGTCGTTTTAAGCGCGCGGGCGCGCGGGCTGGATCGCAAGGTGACATGCATCAGATGGCGCACCTCCATCGCCTCGTCCGAATAGGCGAGGCGCTGGGTGAAAGCAGAGATCAACAGCATCACCGTGATGTTCGCTACGATCCCCCAGATCGCGGAATGCAGGGTCCAAGGCCAACGCCCCCAGGGCAGATCAAGGCCGAAGAAGGACAGCACCGCTTGCCCGAAAGGTTCCGTCAAGAGTACACCCACAATCCCGAAGCCGACGCCAGTGATAGCGGCGGGACGGGTAATCCAGCGCGCCCATGTGAGGCCCAGGAGCGGGGTCCACAGTTGCAGCGCCAATGGCAGGGCAAGCGCGCCAAGAACTGAGAGGGTCACAGGGGTCAACACCTGCATGAGCACCGAGATCAGGGCCAGAAGCCCGATGACGACCCGTGTGACGGTAACGGTTTCCTTGCGGCCGAGCGAGGAGTGGAACCAGGGCTTGTAGATGTGGCGCACCAGCGTTTCTGCTGCGGTCAGCAGCCCCAGACCCGCGACAAGTTGAACGCCCGCAAGCAGCCCGACAAAAAGCCAGGCCGCGAACCAAGGCGACAGGTCCCCAAGCATCGCGGCAATGCCGAGCGACGGATCAACCAGCGCCGCCGCTCCCATCGCTGTGACGCACAGCGCGATGCCACCGCCAAAGGCACCTGCCATTACCCATGTCTGCCCCGCTGCAAAGCCGCGCAGCGATCTTGTCGACAGCACGATCTTCGCCGCAAGCGGACTTGCCTGAAAGCCCATCAGGGCGAGGATGACGCCAAGGCTGGCCAAGGCCGTGCCTTCATGGCCGGCAGCGGCTTCGCGGCCAAGGCCAGCGGTGAACTGAATCACTCCTGCCACCTGAAACAACACTGCCGTTTCAGGATCGGTCGCAAGATCGCGCAAGCCGGCATTCAGCGCGGCAAAGCCACCCACGCCCACAAGCGCAAAGGCCGCGAAGCCAAGGGTGACCGCCCCAAGCAGAACCGTCTGGATTGCCCCCAGATAGCCCACCGCACGCATCCCGCCGATCACCACATAACCAAACAGGATCGACGACAGGACCATTGCCGCCACCGGAACCGAAATCTGCCCATCAGTCAGGAAGGAGAGCAGACGCGACAAAGCCCCCAGTTGCATGCCCGCAAAGGCCACGGCGAACAGCACCGCGACCGTCGCCGACACAACCACCAGAAATTCGCTCTGGTAATAGCAGCGCAAGACCTCGGCCTGCGATGACAGCCTCAAACGCTGTGCAATCAGCCAGAAACGCTTGAAGAAAAATACACCGGGCATCGCCAGCGCAATACCTGACAGGATGTACCCTGGCAGTCCAAATCCTTGGCTTGCAAAGACTTCTGTCCCGCCAAGGACAAGCCAGCCTGACACGCTGGCCCCGGCAAGCACCAGCGCCGAAACCCATGGCGCCAGATGATGCCCGGCTGAGAAAAAAGTTTCATGGTCGCGGTTGGCCCGCGCCGACAATCGTGCCCAGTAAAGCGCGACCATTGCATAAAAAAGAAGGTAAAGCGGCAGCCAGATCATTCCGCCGCCCCCTGCTGCGTGCCAGCCTTGACGTGAAAGCGCGAGAACGCGCCGCGCAGACCGTGGCGGGTGGAAAGATAGGCTATGAAGCCTGCCGCTAGGGCACCAAAAAATGTCAGGCCCGCGTAATAATCGGGTTGCGACATGGAACCACTGGCCGCGCCCAGCACAAAGATCAGCCCCAGAAGGCCATAGGCGCCTATCCCCAACGCGGTTTCACCACGCGAAAAGCCGGTCGCAAAGACAGCATTGACGATCATATGCGCGCCGAACGCAAACAGCACGGTCGCAACGCCCCCGGCCGACAGCGCCCAACTGTCAAGCCGGAACCCTTCCAGAACGATCGCCAGACCCAGAAAGCCCAACACCGACCAGATGCAGAATACAAGGATTCCGCGGTCCACGTTCGGGGCGTTCGGCTGATCGGCCATGCAGACTCTCCGGCGTCAGGGGGCGGCGATTTGGGGCTGCGGGGCGGGATAGGGCCCGCCCAACGGCATCAGGTCTTACTGGTCGGCTTGCCGGATGGGGGCGGTGGGGCGGAAGGCTCGGAATAAACCACCTTCGACAGGTCTTGCAGCGTATGGGCGCGGTGGACCGTATCGCCGGAGAGGCCGATCTCGTTCAGCAAGGTATCGACGAAGGGCGCCTGTGACCGGTAGCGCAGCGCCGAACTAACCACTTGGTCGGCCAGGTTTCCATCGCGGCCGCCGCCATCGACTTGCACCCCGTCCGCGGTTGCCCCGCCCCCACCATTGGCCGAGAACCCCGGTAAGCCGTCAACATGCAGGATCTTGATGCCTTCGATCCGTTCCATCGGCTTAACGCTTTCGCGGATGATTTCGGGCAGTTTCTCGACCAGCGCCTTGTGCAGCGCAGATTTCCGGCTGGCATCAGAGCGCAGGTTTTCCGCAGCATTGAGCTTTTCTTTGCCTTCAGATTCCACGCGCAACCGCTCTTCCAGTGCTGATACGGCAATTCGGTCGGCATCGGCGCGGTCCTGTGCCGCGACCTTTTCAGCCTCGGCCAAGATCCGCATGCGCGCGGCCTCGGCCTCGGCCATCCGCTCGGCTTCGATCAGCTCGATCACCTTCTGGCGATTTGCAATTTCGGTGTCTCGGATGGTCTGGACACGTTCCTGCGCCTCGACCATGGCGGCACGCGCAGTTTCGGCCGCGGCCTGCGCTTCGGACCGTTCTTTGGATTTGAGTGAGATGGCAATCTCTCGGGCCTGTTCATCCAATGCGATGGCTTCGCGCCGCTTGATTTCCAGGGTTTCCAGCGCCGCCTCCATTGCGATCCGGGTGCGTTCCACCGCCTCGCGTTCCTGAAGCTTCACGTCTTCGATCGCGCGTTCGCGCTGGGCGTTTTCAGAGGCAATCTGTGCCTTCTTCTGGGCGCGCTCAATGGAGACCTCGGCCTCATGGGCGAGGCGGGCATATTCGCTGTCGCGGGCGATTTCGAGACTGCGCTTCTCGGCTTCGAGGTTCTTTGCGCGCATTGCGACGGCGGTGTCCTTTTCGATGTCATTCCGCTTTTTCTTACGGCTTTCGATCTGCTCCGTGAGGCGCGTCAAACCTTCTGCATCAAAGGTGTTCGAAGGATCGAACAGCTTGATATCAGTCTGGTCCAGCGAAGTAAGCGAGACGGATTCAAGTTCCAGCCCGTCCAGCGCAAGACTTTCAGCGACCTCCTGTTTCACCTCGCGGACGAAGGACTGGCGATTTTCGTGGATATGTTCCAGCGTCATCTTTGCCGCAGCTCCGCCCATTGCATCGACGAACCGACCTTGCACCAGATCCTTAAGCTGCTCGGCGTTCATCGTGCGATTGCCCAGCGACCGTGCGGCAGTTGCTACGGCATCCACGGTGGGTGAAACCCTTACGTAGAATTCGACCGTCAGCTCGACTCGCATCCTGTCCTTGGTGATCAGCGATTTTTCGCGGGCGCGGATCACCTCGAGTCGCAGGGTATTCATGTTGACTTCGGTGATGTCATGCAGGATCGGCAACACCAGCGCGCCGCCCCCCATGATCACCTTTTCCCCGCCGAAGCCGGTTCGCACAAAGCTGACATCCTTGGTTGACCGGCGGTAGAGCCAGTGGAGCAGATAGGCGGCCACGGCGATGACGATCGCGGCCAGAATGATGATGGCAATGACGTCTGCGCCGTTCATGTGCGGTCCCCCTTTGTTTCAATAATTGCCGGAACGATCTGTTCACGCATGGCGGCCCTCGTCAGAAACCAGAACTGCCGTTGCCAGCACGGCAACGCCAAAGGCCATACGATTCAGGATGTCGGCGACGTTATAGGCAACAGAGAGGCTGCCATCATCGACCATACCCGCGAAGGCCGTCAGGAAGTTGCCCAGCGGATAGATGGCCCAGCCTATCGTGACGATCAGACGCAGCCAGAAGTAGCCGCGGCGCAGGTGATCCCCGCTCGCGCCGCGCACCGTATCGTCCATCTGTCCAAAATAAAGTTCGCCAAGGATATATAGCCAGAACACCAGACCGATCAGGAAGGCCAGCGTCGCGTTCATGTAGGTGGCTTCGCCCAAGTATCGTACAAAGACCATCAGCACCGCCACCACGACCAATCGCCAGAACAGGCCCGCTGTCAGCTTGCCGGCAGTCTGGGCCAGGAAATACAGGGCCATAACCTGAAGGGGCATCGACACGACCCAGCCGACATAGTGATAGACGACCGGGACACCACCGCCCGCCGCCCAAGCCTGCCGCCCCTCATAAACGGCGCCCACACCAACCAGCGCGGCCAGCGCGCAGAGCACGACTGGCAGGCGCCAAGCCCGGTTGATCCAGGCCGTGCCCATCAGAAGCAGAACCGCCGTTGCGGCAAGCCCGAACAGCGCCGCAGAATAGCTGGCCGCGGTCAGGTCGGTTGTCTGAAACACCGCCATGTTACTGTCTCCCTTTGCGGAATGTGGTTTTTTGCATGACGGGCCCTCAGATCTGTGTGCGGATATGCGGTGAACGTGCGTAGAGGGCGACCATCGGCAGAATGAGGAGCCCGAAGATGAATTGCTGCCATTTGAAATCCAGGCCGATCCCCACAAGGAAGGATGACAGCACTTGCAGCACCAGAACCCCGATGACAGTAAAGCCGTAGCCACCCGCCCCACCCAGGAGCGAGGTGCCGCCCACAACGACCGCCGCAAGGGTAAGGAAGAGGTATTGGTCACCCACGCCGATGAAGCCCCCCCCGGACCAGCCGAGAAGCAGGCTTCCGGTCAGCGCCGCGAAAAAGCCCGATAGCGTATACATGGTGACCCAGTAGCGCATTTCGGAAATCATCAGGCGGCTTGCCGAGGTGCGGTTGACGCCAAGAGCATAAAGGAAGCGGCCATAGACCGTCAGCCGCAGCCCCAGTATCAGGATCAACGCGATGACCACCCAGATCGCGATGACCGGCGGGAAAGGCAGTCCGAATGTACTGCCATTCATGGCAGAAAGGTTGGACAGCCAAGCCGGGACGGTGCCGAACACGTTTCCGCTATAGGCGGAACCGATCGAAGTGATGATCTGCACGCCGCCCGAGATGGCAAAGCCTGTCCCTAGGGTGACGATCAGCGCTTGGCCTTGAAGCTTGTAACTGAGCAGGCCGTTGATGGCGCCGAGGATCGCGCCGATGCCAAGAACGATCAGCGTGGCCAGCCACGGCGGCACGCCAAGGCCCATCAGATACAGCAGCCCCACATTCGCCGCCCCAATGACAAAGGGAATGGACAGATCCAACCCACCCAGAAGGGCAACCAGCGTTTGGCCAATCGAGGCGATGCCCAGGAAGGAGGCGAAGAGCAGCATCGATTTGATGTTGTTGCCAGAGGCGAAGCCTTCGATGTTCATCGAGCCAACAGAAAAGAGGCCCGCCAGCACCATGATGCCGATGAAGGCAGAACGATTCAATTGAAACTGCCGCCCCAAGGTGCGCGTCAGGATAAGGATCACCAGCAGGATGATCAGCGAGATGATGTTCCAGATGTTAAAGAAGCCCTCGACCGTCAAGGACAGCACAATGAAGGCCAGAAGGATCAGCGCCAGGCCCAGAAGCGGCCAGCGATAGGCCATCCAGGCACGACGCAGCGGGCTTATCCCGTCAGCGGTGGTAGACTCGCCTTGGGCAAACTGACCTAGGACAAAGCCCCAGGCCCAGGTAAAGGAGGCCATAGTGGCAATGGCGGCCAGAATGATAATCTGGACAGACACGCCCTGTGCAAAGCCAAAGCCGATGCCGATCACCGTCAGCACGATGCCGATGGCCAAGCCAAGGATGCGGGCAGGCAGGCTGAGTTTGGCGAGCATATCCATCAGCCATCACCCTCGCTTGCTGTCGCTTCCGGCTGCCCCGTCTGGCTAGTTTGGGCTTCACGCATCATCAGCCAAGCGCCTGCCAGAACCAGACTTGCCAGGATGACCGCAACGGCCGGCCCGATGCTGTTGCGCGAGGACTGGCCGATGGCGAGGCGTAGAAACACCGCCACAACGGCCAGCACCACCGCCCCAAAGACCAGCGGCGCGGCTTGCAGGCGCAGGGCCTCGGTCGCCGGGTCCAGCGTGGCAATTTCTAGCGGGCCAACCAGAGCGGCCTGCATGTCAAGCGCCCCGGGAAGAGTGGCACCGACCGTGCCAAGGGCAGCGTAATCGAAAGTAGCGTGCAGAATGACGCCGAGCACGATAACCGATAGTGCCACGAAATAGAGCAGCGGCGAAAAATTGCGGATGCGGCGCTGGATTACGGGAATAAGCAAGGTGAGCAGGAGCGAGGCGACAAGGATCGTGCCATAGGCCAGATTCGTGACGAAGCTTTGCACCGCACCAAAGTTGAAGGTCGAAAGGCAGAAGGTGATCAGATAAAGGTTCACCGCACCAAGCGCCGATCCGAACACACCGCCGCGCCCACCCGCCAGCGATGCGCCACCCAGCACGAGGGCCGTGACAGCAATCAGGGTATAGGTCGTGCCTTGCGACGGGTCGCCCGATGAGATGAGCGCGGTGAAGCAGATGGCGGCAAGGCCCGCAAAACAACCAGATATGAGATGCGCGCCGATGCGCACCGTCGTGATCGGCACGCCCGAAGTATAGGCTGCACGCTCATCGGACCCCATCAGCCGCAGATGTGTGTAAAAGGCAGTCGCCGTGAACAGCAGCCAGGCTGCCGAAGCGATCAGCAGGATGAACAGGATCGGCGAAAAAATCGTGGTGCCATAGCCCCATTCCGCCATGAAGGGTGGTGCCATCCCGCCCGGTCGCGGCAGAATGACCAGATTGATCCCCGAAAGCGCCAGATAGCCCGAAAGCGACACGATGATCGGCTGAACCCGGACATAGATCACGATCAGCGCAAAAAGGAATTGGTAAAGCGCACCCGCCGCCATGGCATATAGAAAGACCGCGATCGGGTTTTCCAGAAGTCCCGCCCCGTGCAGCTGCACCAGCGTCACATTGATAAAGCCGATCAGCGGCCCGATCGACAGATCGACAGTGCCACGCCCAGCAATCACCGATGCCATAAGCGCATAGGTCGCCATTATGAGCGGCGTCGCCACGATGATCGCAGCCCCGATCCCAGTGCTGGTCATCAGATTGGGCGAGCGCAGCACCGCAAAAGCCAACAGCGCAAAGAAAAGCGTGATGGGCATAAGCAGGAAAGGATTGGACCGCCCGCCCTGGGCCTCAGCGGCATTACCCGCGAGTGAGGGAGTATTCGGCGCCATCACCGTCATGGTGCACCCCCGCCCTTGCGCCGCCCATCGCTATCGAATTCGACGATGCGCACGGCCTTGGGTGCAAAAGGCAGCTTTGTCGGTTCCGGTACGACAAAGCGTTCGCTTGCCGCCTGCCTTGCCGGAGGATCGACCGCCGCCTTCATGGCCGCCTTGATCTCTGCGGGAACTTCGACACGAACACGCACGCCATCAAAAGCCCGCGCCGCCGTGCCCTGGCTTGCCGCCGTTGCCGCCCGTTTCGGAACCAGACCATAGGACGAGGCAAGTCCTGCCCCGTCGGTCTGGCCGAACATCGCCTCAAGCACCCGTTTCGGCTCCAAGGCGCGGCCATCGAAACTGTCAAACGGTATGCCATCCCGAAACACGATGACCCTGGTGGCAAAGCCAAGAAACTCCTCGATCTCTGACGAGAGGTAGACCACCGCTTTGCCCTGCTCGGCGAAGCTGCGGAGGTGCTTGTAAAGCTCTGCCTTGGCGCCAACATCAATCCCACGGGCGGGGTCGTTCAGAATGATGACATCCGGGCGCATGGCAAAGCCGCGGCCAATCAGCACCTTTTGCTGATTGCCACCCGAAAGCGAGGTGATCCGATCCTCCTTGACGCCGAATTTGATCATCAAGTTGTCGGCTTCGCGCCGGAAAGTTGCGACGAGCGACTGAAAGTCGATCAGGGAAAGGATGCCCGCGCGTTTCCGTTCACGGTAGAGCGGCATGACCATGTTTTCGAAGATCGAGAGCGAGGCGAAGATGCCCTCGCGCTTGCGATCGCCAGAGACATAGGCGATTTTTCCCGCCACAGCTTCGGCCAGTGTGCGAACTGGCGACCAAGCGCCGGACCGATCGGCCACCTGAACCAGCCCGTTCAAGGCCGGGCGCACCCCCGCCAGCACACGGACAAAGGCATCCTGCCCCTGCCCATCCAGCCCGGCAATACCCACGATCTCACCGCGCCGCAGATCGAAATCGAAACTGCGGCCATTCGGCCATACCGAAATCGCGCGTGCCTTCATGGCACGTTCCCCGGTGTCGGGTTGCGGTGCGGCATGTGTGATATCGCGTGTGCTGCGATCTTCACCCGTCATGAGGGCCAGCAGGTTTCTTTCGGTGATTTCATGCTTGTCCAGCACCCCCACATCGCGCCCATCCCGCAAGACGGTGGCGCGATCCGAAATGCGGATCAATTCCGCGATGCGATGAGTGACGATCAGAACCGTGGCACCACTGTCACGCAGTGCACGCATCTTATTGAACAGCCGTTCGGTCGAGTCGAAATCGAGTGCGGCAGAACTTTCATCGAGGATCAGGATTTTCGGGTTTGACAGCAAGGCGCGGGCAATGGTGATCCACTGCTTGATGCTGAGCGGCAAAGTACCGACCAAGGCGTATGGATCAACCACTTCCCCAGACAGCTCTTCCATCAGTTGGCGGGCCCGCTCCACCTTGCGCGCTTGCGACATGGATTTAGAGAACAGCCGGTCTGATCCCATGAAGATGTTGTCAACGACGGAACTTTCGTCGGCAACCAGCACCTCTTGATAAACGGTAGAAATGCCGAGCGCTCTGCTTTCTGCCGGGGTCGCGGGCGTTTCACCAAGGATAGACACAGAGCCGCCGTCAATCGGCAGAATGCCAGAAACGACCTTTGCCATGGTGCTTTTGCCGCAGCCATTGCCGCCGACGATGGCGTGAATTTCCCCGGCGCGGGCCGAAAAGGACGCCCCATCCAACGCGCGGGTCGGGCCAAAATACTTCTTCACGCCCCGGACCGCGATGGTCTCTCGGCCGAGTGTCGGCGTCTCTTGGGGTTGCGTCAAAGACATGGATGACCTGTCGGCGTCAAGAAGGCCGGTGTTACGTTGAAGGAAGGCGTTTCGGGGGGCCATTTGACCCCCCGAAAGTGAGATCAGGGCTTGTAAGCGCGCGGATCGGCCGGTCGCAGGAAAAACTGGTCGAGGTAGGTGGCGCTTGCCCCCCAACGATCAGCCCCGACTTTCAGCCAGTCGGATGAGTCTTCACTGCAATCTTCGGGGATCAGCGCTTCAACATCGGCCTGTGTCAACTTGACGGGATCGACTAGGATTGACTGCACCTTCGGACCCTGGCCCTGCAGCGTCCGCATCATGACGTTCCAGATCAGCTGGATTTCATCTGCAGGCGGCCAGACCTGATACGAGTTGTTCAGGTAGCCCGGATTCTTCCGCATATAGCAGAGCGCACCAAGTTCACCGCCGATAGCAACGGGAATGTCGCCACGACCAGATTGCTGCACGGCGCGCAGTACGCCCATTTCTGCGGCCGATTGAACGACGATGCCGTTCAATTCGCCCGGATTGGTTGCAAGCCATTTTTGCACTTCACCCTGGGCGATTTGGTCGGTCCACATACCGGCAACCGTACCGACGACACTGATGTCGGGCGCGGATGCAAGCCCGGCCAGAACGCCACGGTGTTGGCTGTCGGACCCTGATGTTCCAGGGATGCCTTCCACGACCAGCACGTTGCCCTTGCCACCAAGCTGTTCAGCCATGTCTTTGCCGATCTCGAACCCGGCGACCTGATAGTTCACCGACGAGTTCACGGAATATTCCGAGGTCAGGTAGCCCGTCAGCGAAAAGACCGGAACGCCCTGATCGGCGGCATATTTGACCGTGGCGTTCAGCGCTGTCGGGTTCGAGCAGCAGACGATGATCGCGTCCACGCCCTGATCCACCAGTTGGCGCATCTGCTGAATTTGCGTGGAGTCGTTCAGGTTGGATTGGGTAATGACCACTTCAGACAGAAGGCCAAGTTCCTTCCATTCTGGAATAATCGAAGTCTCAAGCTCGGACATGACAGCAGCGCGCCAGGTGTTGCCGGCATAGGATGACGCGTAGCCGATCTTCCACGGCGGCGGATTCTTTGCCACGAAGTCGCGCCATGCACTGGGACCGATGGGCTGCATCGGATCCAACATGTCCGGGTTATAAAGCCGCGCCACGACTTCGGGATCAAGCTCATCGATCCCTTCGGCATAGGCGACGGACAGTGTTGTTGTTGACGCGACGGCTAACATCGCTGTCGTAAGCGCAAGTTTCTTCAGCATCTTGTCTCCTCCCTTCGGTTGTTCTGGTCAGTCGTAGAAATCGTGCGGAGCCTTCCGAAAACCCTCCCAAGTCAACGGATCATGCCCTGTCACGACCATCGCACCCGTATCTGCTGCAAGCTTGCGCAGTTTGGCGACTGAATCGGCCGCCTGCATCGACGACGTGACCAACCCCGGCAGCGACCGGTTTTCCCAATGGTCCATCGTATAGGCGGCATCGATTGTAAGCAGGATCGGGCCACTCTTTGGCAAGGTGATCAGGAAAGACTGATGCCCCGGCGAATGGCCCGGCGTGAAGATCATCCGCACTGTCCCGTCACCAAACAGATCGTAATTGTCGGTGTAGTCACCACCAAGAAACTTCCAGTTCAGTCCGGGTCTATCGAAATCTGCGCGGATATAGGCTCCGGCGGAAAACCAATGCGGTTTGAAGGCATAGTCATATTCCGCGCGCTGAACGATATGCGTGGCCTTCGGAAAGCGGCCGATGGCCCCGGTATGATCAAGGTGCAGGTGGCTTTGGGCCACAAAACGAATGGATTGCGGCGTCACATCCACCAGCTTCAACTGATCAACGCAATTTTCCGAAACCTGCATGATCGGGTCATAGGCATCGACGACAGCCCCCCAATGGCCACGCTTGTCAATCGCCGCCTCGATTGCATTGCCACCGTCGATCACAACATTGCCCTGAGGGTGCCTTATCAAGAACCACGGAACCGGAATTTCGAATGCGTCGTCACCCTGGTTCATCTTGATGTATTTGGTCTTGGTGCGCAGCGTTCCAGTTTGGAACATGTGCAACTCAATGCCCGATGATTTGCGGTTCACGCGTTCCTGCAGCTTTGGGACTGAAGAAAAAACCGGCCGCGGCGCGAGGTTCGACCCTGCCGATTTCGCCGAAGCAGCCGCGGGGTCGCTTTCCACGCGTCGCCCGTTGTCATCGAATTCGATGATTTTCATTGAGAAAACCTATTGGTTCGGATCAGGGGCATCAGGTGCGCTCTTCAATGATGCGAAGAGCTTCTTTCAGATAAACTGCAAAGAGCGGATAATTCTCAGACATCGGAAAATGCCCGATATCTTCCATTTCGATGTAAATACCGCCCGGGATCTGGCGCGCAGTTTCTTCGGTTGCTTCCGGCGGCGTCAGAAAATCGTATGTGCCTGTCATCATGATCACAGGGCAGCGCTTGGTATCGATATTGCCAAGTTTACCGCGCAAATCATGGTCTATCGAATAGAAGTATAAGTCACCCTTAAAGACTTCTGATCCTTGCGTGTAATAGTGCCAGGTCAGCCACCGATCCATGTCCGGAGATTGGGGGGCCATCAGATCCCAAACGCCGCTTGCACAAACCTGCGCCGCGTTCGCATGCGGATGGCGCCACCAATCCAAAAAGAACCCTGGCGCATGTTCTGCCGCTTCTACAGGAATCACTGCACGAAAACGATCTGGATAATGAAGCGCCAATTGGATCGCCACATTGCCACCGAACGACGAACCCATGAAGATCGGGTCCTTCAGCTCCAACGCATCACACAGTGTCACGATAAAATTCATGTAGTGTTCGGCGGTAAGCAGATACTCTTCCTTCCACCATTCCTTGTTCAAGGGCGGATCAGATTTCCCATGACGCGCAAGATCATAAGCAATCACATCGTAGGTCTTTGTGATTTCGGCGTCTTCTAGAAGGCCCCGCCACTGGTGATTGTGACATCCGGCGGTGTGTTGGCACACAAGCGGTTGTCCCTGCCCGTTGCGCAGGTAGAACACCTTGTATTCGTAACCGTCCACCTCGATCGTTACGTAACGGCCGATGACCGGCGAGTGTTTGGCCATAGTGTGAAACCCTTTGGAAGTAGAGAAGTGAGCGTCAGACCGGAACGCCGACCTTGCGCAGCAGTTCGAATTGGAGGGTGAAGTTGCGCAAGTTCTGCATCATCACTAGGATGTTGCCTTCTATTTTCAGATCACGCCGAAAACTGGCCGCCCAAATTCCGTGATACATTGGCGCCGGAATGGGGCGAGCAAACTCTCTCCAGGTTGCCGCACTGGCGCGCAAAACAAAATCATATGCGTCGAGTGGCTGAGGATCAGTATTTATGCGATACACTTTGCCATCGACCATTTCCACGATGACTTTTTGCGTTCCCATATCCCACATATATGAACATGTGAAATAACGGGCCATCGCTCCAATGGCTTGATCTCGGTCTGAAGCTTCACTGAAGCGCACAGCCCAGTCACGCACACTCATAACCATGCGTTCCTCCCATGTTCCGCATCGCGCGGCACGTAAATTTTACGTTTTCTTTTCCGCACGAACGCCACCAGTGGGGACAGTGTTCGATAGGCTGAACGCAATTTTTGTTAACGAACGCTACATCTTGACTTAAAAATATGTCAAGAAATAAAAAGGGAAATCTGAAAACCGCAGCAGGCTAAGGAAAAAACCGATGGCCGAAGACCATGCGGACGACTTGTCCACATCGAAACAAACCCTTGCTCCCGCGCTTGAACGAGGCATTCGTATCCTTGATTCTGTCGCAAAATCAAAGACTTTTCTCACCTTGTCGGATCTCGCGCGTGAACTCGGAATCGCCCGTTCGTCAGCCCACGCCCTTTGTTCTACTTTGGTGCAGCTTGACCTATTGATTCGTCGTGGGGACCAAACTTTTCAGTTGGGGCCACGCGTCATGCGCTGGTCCAACGCCTTCGCCCAGCAATCAGACGTCGCTACAGAGTTTGCCGCCCTTTGGGACCGCGAGACGGAGCTTCCAGGTGCGACGATCACACTTTCTGTTCTCGAAGGGGATGATGTCATTTATCTTGCCGCGCGAAACTCAACAGTCAGTCATGCGTTGATCGAGTTTCGCGCTGGCATGCGGCTACCTGCGGCGTTCACTGCGACCGGAAAGGCGTTCTTGAGTCACATGAGCGATTTCGAGGTTCGCCGACTTTACAGTGAAGGGCTTCCTCCACCGCGGACCCCCAAAAGTGTTCGACTGGTAGAGAATCTCATTGAAGAGATTCGGAACATCCGAAGCCTTGGGTACAGTTGTGACGATGAGCAGGTAGCAGAAGGGATTATTTGTTTCGGCGCGACAGTCTTGAACTCGCTGAACCGTCCGATCGCAGCCATAGCAGTTAGTATCTTGGCAGAGACGCTTTCAGATACTTCCCGCATGCGTGTGATCGCAGACGTTCAACGTATAGCTGGGCAGTTATCGCGTAGAATGGGAGCAGAGATCTGACATCTTTATCATCATACTCCAAATTGAAAGGCCAATTTGGGTGTATTGACGGAAGTTAAGGTTCCTCATGGATCGTGTCAGAAACGTTTTCAGAGCCAAATAACCTTGGGCGAATGGTCTTCCCCCTGAAAAGTGGTCCTCCCGGTAATAAGCCTTCGAGCCAGATGGAAGACAAAGGAACGCTCTAGAAGCAACACAAACCGGGGGAGAGCGTCGCTAACTTTCGGCAGGTAGACGTGTTGGTGTCGCAAAGCCATTCGGCGGCCGAGGCATTGCGTACGTTCCTGCAGCACCTAGGTCCCGCAAAGTTCTGATGACCTTACGCTGGCGGTCTGGCTCTAGTCACTCTCCACCTGGCTCGCGCCGTTGCCGAAGGCCCATCGCAGACAAATCAAGAGTTAATGGTTGCAGCAGAGCTCGGGTAGCATACGTCTCCTTCTCGCCCGTTGTGACAACCTGACCACCCCATAAAGGTCGGCCCAAAGCAGGTCTTCGGCATAGAGGTAGTGAATGGCAGCTTTGAGAACGCATCCGGGCAACTGGCGCCCGGCAAATCCTCACTCTGAAGGAAATGTGGGTAAGCCGGGTCTTTTCCCACAGAGCGTCCTCAGACCCGTGCGTGCGGCACTAACTGACCACCTTCGTGGAGGAGAAGACGCTGGCAGGGACAACATTTTCGTCATTGCGCCGATCTTCGGCTTTTTCGCCATTCCCCGCGGCTATCAGCACAGAATGCTCATCCGGGGCATCCTGAGCGTGATTGTCCTGTGTGGCAACATCATCGGCCTTGGTGGTCCGATCGTGTACCAGGATCACTGAGTCCACTATACCTTTGCCGCCTTCCTGATCCTGACCGGGGTCAAGATGCTGTTTGTGGCCGACAAGGAATAAAAGATCGAACAAATCGCGCTGATCCGGTCCCTGAAACGTCGGATGAACGTGGCTTCCGAACTTAAGGGCCACGGCTTCTTCTTCAAGACGCCTCCTGCCGAAACCGGTCGGATCAACCGCTATGCGACGCCCCGGTTCCTCGCACTGACCATGATTGAAGTCGCGGAACTGGTCTTTGCCGTCGACTCTGCCTCAGCCGCTATCACGATCACAATCGATCCCTGCATCGTCCAACTTTCAACATCTTTTCCATCCTTGGTTTGCGCGCACTTACCTTCGCACTGGCCGCAATCCTGCACCGTTTCACCTCTCTGAAATAAGACCTGTTGGCACTCCCGGTCTTCATTGCGTCGAAGATATTCATCGCCGAAGCAATGGGTTGGGAGGAGACCCCGCCGGAATGGGCGCTTGGCATCACCTTAGCGATCCTAGGGACAGGCGTAATATCATCGCTGTGGAAGACGAAAGACAGCAAGGGCGACGGTGGCAAGCCTTCCGTGTGACGGCCTCACAGTGGATGGAACACATGGGCCGGAATGTCTGGGCGATAGCGATTTCCTTCGGACAATTCGCTAAAGACGGTGGCGCCTGCGGCATTTGAACAGCGTAAGGCTGCCGCGTCTTTGGTCATCGTGTTTCTCGATCACCCAAACATTCGAACATCGGCCTAGTCTTTGCCCAGTGAAAGAAAAAGCCGTCTTTTGACGTGCCCCGAACACCTGCCTGTCGCACGTGGCCACGTCCTCGTCGTCCCCGGCCCATAGCTGCCGTTCGTTCCAAACTCAAAATGCCGCAGGCTTTGCTTGCAAATCTGCCGTTCGTCCTTGACGCATCCGATCCGTCGCTGACTCCTTGGTCGAAGCGGCCGTCACACCAACGCATCGCTAGTGCCTCAGTTCGATAACGCACCAATCCTTGCCGCCTTGCGGCGTTCCACTCGTGCGCGGATCGCGGCAACGTCCGTCACCGGGGTCGCTACGAAAAGCTGCTGTGTGTAAGGATGCTGCGGTTTGGCGAACAGGTCCGCTCGCGGCCCCTGCTCCACCGCCACGCCCCTGCTCAGCACAAGCACATCATCGGCGATGTATCGCACCACCGAAAGATCATGGCTGACGAAGACATAGGTCAGGTCAAACTCTTCCTGCAGATCCGCCAGCAGGTTCAAGACCTGAGCCTGCACCGATAGGTCCAGAGCCGACACCGGCTCATCCAGCACCAGGAGCGCGGGGTTCAGCATCAGCGCCCGGGCAATCGCAATGCGCTGGCGCTGCCCCCCGGAAAACATATGCGGATAGCGGTTGAAATGCTCTGGCGCGAGGCCGACTTTCGCCAGCATCGCCTCAGCCCGATCGCGTCGTTCCGCGGCAGGAAGGGCCGTGTTGATCAACAGCGGCTCCATCAGCACATCACCCACCTTTTGACGGGGGTTCAGGCTGCCATAGGGGTTCTGGAACACCATCTGCACCTTGGATCGCATATCCGGCGTCAGCCGCTGCCGGGCGATGTCAACCACTTCACCCGCCACCCGCAACTCGCCGCCCGACGGCGCGTCGATCAGCGCAATAATCCGCGCAAGGGTGGATTTGCCAGATCCGCTTTCCCCAACGATGGCCAATGTCTTGCCCCGCTCCACCGCGAAATCCACGCCCTTCACGGCCCGCACCGTCTTTGCGCCCGTGAACATGCCACCGCCCACCGCGTAATCCTGCGTCAAGGCCTTGCCTTCGATCACAACGCTCATTGCAATGCCTCCGCCGCCATGAACTCTGCTACTGTCGGCAACCGATCGCCTTTTGCATTCTCGGGCAGGGCCGACAGCAGCGCGCGGGTATAGGCATTCTGCGGGTTCTCGAACAGGCTTAGCACATCGGCCTCTTCCATCTTGCGGCCCTTGTACTGCACGATCACCCGGTCCGCCGTCTCCGCCACCACGCCCATGTCGTGCGTGATAAGGATCAGCGCCATGCCATGCTTTTCCTGCAGGTCCATCAGCAGATCCAGGATCTGCTTCTGGATCGTCACATCCAGCGCCGTTGTCGGTTCATCCGCAATCAAAAGGCGCGGGTTGGACGCAATCGCCATTGCGATCATCACCCGCTGGCATTGCCCGCCCGACATCTGGTGGGGATAGGCGTCCAGCTTCGTCTCCGGGTCGGGGATGCCGACGGCGTTGAACAACTCCACAGCGCGGCCCCGCGCGGCCCGGCGGTCCATGCCCATGTTGAAACGCAGCACTTCCTCGATCTGGAAGCCAACGGTGAAGGACGGGTTCAACGACGCAACCGGTTCCTGAAAGATCATCGTGATCTCACGCCCGATCAGCTTTTGCCGTTCCGCCGCGCTCATCTTCAACAGATCACGGCCGTCATAGATCATCGCATCGGCGGTCACAGTGGCGGTGTCGGGCAACAACCCCATCACAGCCAGCATCGACACCGACTTTCCCGATCCGCTTTCCCCGACGATTGCCAGCACCTCGCGCCCGTCTACGGACACATCCACCCCGTCCACGGCAGTAAACGCCCCGTTTGACGTATCGAACCGGACCGTAAGGTTCTTGATTTCCAGAAGGGCCATGTCAGCTCCGCTTCAGCTTGGGGTCCAGGGCATCGCGCAGCCCATCCCCCATCAGGTTGATCGCCAGCACCGAAATCAGGATCGCCAGTCCCGGCAGCGTCACCACCCACCAGGCCCGCAGGATAAATTCGCGCGCCTCGGCCAGCATGGTGCCCCATTCGGATGCCGGCGGTTGCGCCCCCATCCCCAGAAACCCCAACGCCGCGGAATCCAGCACCGCCGACGAAAACGAGAGCGTCGCCTGTACGATCAGGGGCGCAAGGCAGTTGGGAAGGATGGTCTTGAACATCAGCCGCAACTTGCCCGCCCCCGCCACGCGCGCGGCGGTCACATATTCGCGTTCCTTTTCACCCATCACGGCGGCGCGGGTCAGTCGCGCGAAATGTGGCTGATAGACAATTGCGATGGCAATCATCGCATTGGTCAGCCCTGGCCCCAGCACCGCCACCAGCACCAGCGCCAGCAAGAGCGACGGAAAGGCAAGGATCACATCCATCACCCGCATGATCACCGTATCGACCCAGCCGCCAAAGAACCCGGCCAACAGGCCCACGAATATGCCCCCGATCAGGGCAATCGCCACCACGACAATTCCGATGAACAACGAATACTGCGCGCCGTAAATCAGCCGTGAGAGCATGTCCCGCCCCACCGCGTCGGTCCCCAGCAGAAAGCTTGCCCGTCCGCCCTCTTGCCAGAACGGCGGCACCAGAAGGGCATCGCGGTATTGTTGCGTCGGGTCATGCGGCGCAATCACCTGCGCAAACACGGCCAGCAGAACTAGGACAAGGAACACCCACATCCCGACGACCGCACCGCGGTTCTGCCGGAAATAGAACCAAAATTCGGTCAGCATCTGCCGACGGATGGCTGCATCGCTTAGTCGAGCGACGGGTGGTGTTGCGACAGGTTGGGTCATTTGTGGCGGATCCTCGGATTGATGAGGCCATAGGTCAGATCGACCAGCAGGTTAACCAGCATGACCAGCCCCGCGATCAGCAACAGGCCGCTTTGCACGACCGGATAATCCCGGCGCGAGATGGAGTCGATCATCCACTTGCCAATGCCCGGCCAGGAAAAGATCGACTCGGTCAGGATCGCGCCTGCCATCAGCACCCCAATCTGTAGCCCGATCGTGGTGATCACAGGGATCATCGCATTGCGCAGCGCATGCACCCCCACCACCCGCGATTGCGGCATGCCCTTGGCGCGGGCGGTGCGAACATAATCTTCGCCCATCACCTCCAGCATGGCCGACCTGGTCTGCCGCGCGATCACCGCCAGCGGGATGGTCGCAAGCACGATCGACGGTAAGATCAGATGCGACAGCGCCGATGTGAACGCCCCCTTCTGACCCGAGAGCAGACTATCGATAAGCATGAACCCAGTCACGTCGGGAAAGAAATACATCAGCGATATGCGCCCCGATACAGGCGTCCACCCCAGAATCCCCGAGAAAAAGATGATCAGCAGAAGGCCCCACCAGAAGATCGGCATCGAAAAGCCCACAAGCGCGGCCGTCATCGACACCTGATCAAACCACGACCCACGCTTGATGGCGGCCAACACCCCCACCGGCACACCAATAATCGTAGCCAGCAGGATGGCCACCAGACCGAGTTCGACGGTTGCAGGAAAAAGGGTCAGAAATTCGTCCATGACGGGCTTCTTTGTCACCAGCGAATTGCCCAAATCCCCCTGAAACAAACGTCCCAGGAAATCGAAATATTGCACCCAGATCGGCCGATCAAAGCCCAGCTGCGCCGACAATTCGGCATGACGTTCGGGTGAAATTCCGCGCTCTCCGGCCATCAAAAGCACCGGATCGCCGGGCAGAATACGCACGAAGCCAAACGCGATGATCGTGATGCCGATGAATGTCGGCACCAGATACAGCAGTTTGCTCAGGATGAATCTGATCATGTTGGAATCCTTGGGCCAGCTCTCTGGCAAATGTCGGATGCGCGGGATTTCTCCCGCGCATCCGCTCGGTCAGCCGACCTGATTATTCCGCAATGTCAACCGTGGCGAAGGTAAAGTCGCCCAGCGGGCTCATCACAAAGCCCGACACCTTGTTCGACATCGGCACATATTGCGTCGAGTGGTCCAGCGTGGCCCACGGCGCATGATCCTTGAAGATCACCTGTGCCTCTTCATACAGGCGCGTGCGTTCCGCCACATCCGAGGTCTGCTTGGCCTGCGCAACCAGGGCCGAGAACTCTTCGTTGCACCAGAAGGCACGGTTCGCACCGCCCGGCTGCGCCGAGGCACAGGACAGCAGCACACTCAAGAAGTTGTCCGGATCGCCATTGTCACCAGTCCAACCCAGGATCACCGCGCCGTCACGCCCGGCTTCCATCGACTTGTCCAGATACTCGCCCCACTCATAGGACACGATCTCGACCGTCACTCCGACCTTGGCGAAATCCTCCTGGATCAGTTCCGCGGTGCGGCGGGCATTGGGCATGTAAGGGCGCTGCACCGGCATTGCCCAGACCTTCATCGACAGGTCCGTCACGCCTTCGGCCTCCAGCATCGCCTTGGCGGCTTCGGGATCATAGGCATCGTCAACGATGGCATCGTTATACGACCACATGGTCGGCGGGATCGGATTCTTTGCCACCTGACCCGCACCCTGGAACACGGCGTCGATGATCGCCTGCTTGTTCATCGCCATGTTCAACGCCTTGCGGACGTTGGCATTGTCAAAGGGCGGCATCGTGGTGTTGTAGGCCAGATAGCCGACGTTCAGACCGGCCTGCTCGTCCACCTTCAGGTTCGGGTCCGCCTTGATCGCCTCGATATCGGCCGGGGCCGGGAACGGCATCAGGTGGCATTCGCCTGCCTTCAGCTTTTGCAACCGCACCGCCGCATCCGGCGTGATCGCAAAGACCAGATCGTCGATCAGGGGCGCGGTGCCCCAGTATTCGGCGTTCTTTGCATACCGGATCACGGCGTCCTTCTGATAGGCGACAAAGGTGAACGGGCCGGTGCCGATCGGCAGGTTGTTCAGGTCTTCGCGCGTCCCGGCCGCTTCCAGCACCGATGCATATTCCGCCGATGTGATGGATGCGAACGGCATCGCAATATTCGCCAAGAACGGCGCTTCGGGACGGTTCAGCACGAATTTTACGGTGTAATCGTCAACCTTGACGATGTCCTTGATCAGCGACGGCAACTCCATCGAGTTGTAATATTCATAGGTAATCCCGGCGATATACTGGTTCCACGGGTGATCGGCCGATGCCTGACGCTGGAAGCTGAAGATCACATCATCGGCGTTGAAATCGCGTGATGCGGTGAACTTCTCGTTGGAATGCCATTTCACGCCCTGACGCAGCTTGAAGGTGTATTCCAGCCCGTCTTCGGACACTTCCCAGCTTTCGGCCAGACCGGGCTCAATCTCGGTGGTGCCCTTCTTGAACTCAACCAGACGGTTGTACACCGGATGCGCCGACGCGTCGAAGGTGCTGCCCGCCGTGTAGGGTGCGGGATCAAACCCCTCGGGCGACGCTTCCGAACAATACACAAAGGTTTTCGCAAGGGCCGGCATGGCGGAAGTTACCGCCAGTGCCGACGCCGCAAGCAGGATGCGGGTCATCGAAGTCATGTCGTGGTCCTTTCACTCTCTGTTAATGCCGACCCTATTCGTTGGGTTCGGCAGTCTTAAGACCTGCCCTTAGGGCAAGGTCTCAATCTCTTTTGCGCTAAAGGGCGCGTCCAATCGTTCCGACGGCGGGACAAACCAGCAAGGCCCCGTCGTTGTCATGTAAACAATGTCCTCAAGACGCACGCCACATTCGCCATAGACGCAAAGCATGGGTTCAATGGAAAAGCACATGCCGGCCTGCAACGGTGTGGCATTGCCACGCAGGATATACGGCTCTTCGTGAATATCCAGCCCCAGTCCATGCCCGGTGCGATGCGGCAACCCCGGCACCTGATAATCCGGACCAAAGCCTGCAACCGTCAGAACCTGCCGCGCCGCGGCGTCCACGTCGGCGCAGGCCGCTCCGATCCGGGCGGCGGCAAAGGCGGCGGTCTGGGCTTGCCGCTCCAATTCCCACAGCTCTCGCTGACGGGGGGTGGGCGTGCCAAAAACATAAGTCCTTGTGATATCTGAGCAATAGCCGTGCAATGTGCCGCCCATATCGACCAGAACCATATCCCCGTCACGTAACTGCTGGGGATAAGGCACACCATGCGGATAGGCGGTTGCCTCGCCGAATTGCACGGCGGCGAACAGCGGCTTCATCCCCATCGCCCTGTGTGCGGCAAGGATGAAATCGGTCACCTCACTGCTCCACATGCCCTCGCGCAGGCCCGCATGAACCGCCTTCTGCACCTCAAAACTCGCGGTCATCGCCGCCTGCATCAGCGCAATCTCGGCCGTTGATTTCACCTGCCGTTGCGTGGCGATCATGGCCTCGGCCGATGTCACCGAACCCTCCATCGCCTGCATCAAGGCAGCCGCAAAACGAAATGGTGTCGCGGGGTCCAGCGCCAGTCCCCGCCCGGGCGCAACCATCTGCGCAATCACAGCGGCGATCAGGGCAAAGGGATTTTCATCTTCTTCCCAGACTGCAATCTCGCCCGGAATGCGGAGCAGGCTTTGCAGTTTCGGTGCCTCGAACTGTGGCGAGACATAGATCACCGCGCCCGCCGCAGGCACCAACGCCCCATGTATCCGCTCTGACATACCCAGCGAAAGCCCGGTGAAATACGTCAGCGATGCAGACGCATCCAGCCACACCGCCCTGACACCATCATGCACCATTTGCGCCTGCAAAGCCGCAATCCGCTTACGAAGTTCCGTTGTGTCAATCGGCTGCCCGCCCACCGGGTGAAAGCCCCGAAGCGCGGTGGCGTAGTCAGTCTTCAAGGCAAATCACCGCCTGATCCAAAAGCGAAATCGCAGCAAAATAGCTATCGTCACACCACACGTCTTTGCAGGCAGATGAAAAATCAGACAAATACCGCACCCTGACCTCCCAATCATTCCGCAATGTGCATCTATCTCGGATTGGATCCGATATTCAATATCAAATCACTTCCTGTCCTGCGTGCCAGTGGCTAGACCAGACCTACGGGGTGGCAAGGGAAAGCAATGGCGTTGCATGGCGTAGACATATCCAAGACACCTTCGGCCGGCGCGCTGGTGTTCGAGGCGCTGCGGCGCGCAATCATCGAAGGTGAACTCAAGGATGGCGCTCCCATCCGGCAGGACGAAATTGCCCGCATGTTCAACATCAGCCGCATCCCCGTGCGTGAGGCGATCGCCCGGCTGGAACAACAAGGACTGGTGAAAACCCATCGCTTCAAGGGGGCAGTGGTGGCCGGGCTGTCCATCGCAGAGGCAGGCGAGATCTTTGATTTCCGCTGTCTGGTCGAGGCGCAGGTGATCCGTCGTGCAGTTCCTCGGATGACGCCTGCCCTGATCGAAAAGGTAAGCACTATCTGCGACGCCTGTGAATCCGCCAGCGATCCGATCCATTGGGGCGATCTGAACCGCCAATTTCACGCAGAACTCTATCAGGCCAGCGGCCTCATGTTCTATCTGGCGACGCTCGACAACGCGATGGATCGGCTGGACAGATACCTCCGCGCCCAGTTGCTCCTGACCGACGGCTATGCCCGCGCCAACGCGGAGCATCGGGGAATTGTCAACGCCTGCGCCCAAGGCGATGCACGGGCCGCAGAGGAACTTACCATTGCGCACATCCAGGGCGCGCACGCCGCCCTGCGTGAGCATCTGGGCAGAATCAAAACGCAGTCTGACCAGCGGGACCAAACTTGATCGCTTTAGTCGATCAAGTTAGGCGCGATCCATCTGGTTTGATTTGTCCCTTGAACATCTGATTGGCGTCATGATGAAGCGCCGAACTGGAACCTCCGGTCGCGCAAACGCCAGGAGAGTGGGGCGAGCAGGCGTTGCTTCTACAAACGCAGTCGCCCCTGCGCGGTTGATGGACGCCCCCAAAGGCTGGCAAGATTGCGAATGTCCGCTTGGACCAAACGAAACAAACCGGCGGCGTTCGCATCCGTCCGCCTTTCGCCCGCCTTGTATGGCCACGCATCCGCCGCCCCGCACTAACGTTTTCCAAACTACGATCAGCACACAGACGTAGCGTGGTGATTGATCAGGGAAACACAACTTTGCACGCGCTAGAAACCCCATGAAAGCAACCGCGAAAATAACCCTGCACAGTTTTGGATGGCAACATTTCAACCTAAGGTTACCATTAACCGATCACATTGCCAAATTCACGAGGCACTCACCACCCCACCACATAGCTCAATATGAGAATCTCCAACGCAAGCCTTCACCGCGAAACCCCTGAGAAAATTGCATTGTTTCAGAAACTTCCAGCCAATTCTCTCGATCAACGCGCGCGGTCCACCCCCCGCAATTAAGAAAAGTAACTTCTCACTAGTGACATGGTTGAGCGGAAGGTCTATCAATCTACTTGCGATTGAAATGCAATTCTCTGGCACTGCTGCCGTCGGCGTGTGGTGCCACCCCCACACCGCCAAAGTCCACACGGACATGAAACCGATGACGATCCACCACCCAGCCTCTAAACTGCGCCCAGTCTCTCGCCTGCTCGATACCCCGGCCGAGGACGCCTACGACAATTTCACCGTTCTGGCGTCGCGCCTGATGAAAGCGCCCGTGTCGCTCGTGTCGATCATAGACAACGCAGGCGACCGTCAGTTTTTCAAAAGCCAATTTGGCCTTCCTTCACCCTGGAACCAAAGCCGCGAAACCCCGCTAAGTCATTCTTTTTGCAAGCTTGTGGTCGCCACAAATTCCCGACTAAGCGTCACGAACGCGCGTGAAGACTACCGGGTAAAGGACAACCCTGTCGTCGACATGCTTGGTGTAGAAGCCTATCTTGGCGTCCCTATTCTGGCCGAAGATGACGAACCCATCGGCTCCTTATGCGTGATTGACCATAAGCCGCGCAAATGGACAGAAGAAGACATCGACACCCTTCAAAGGCTTGGTCAGGCGGCAAATGACCAGATCCGCCTTCAATCTCATGCCCAAATGCTTGATCGGCTTCACTCCGATCTTGCCATTGAACGTGACCAACTGGCAAACGTGCTTAAAACCGTGCCCGTGGCCGTTGTTCTGCAGGATCGGGATGGCAACATCACAATGACAAATGATGAATGTCAGAATGTTCTAGGAATAGCGCAGTCCGACATTCTGGGGCGCCACCTTGATGATGATTTCTGGCACATCCAGACACCCGATGGACTGGATTTTCCACCCGATCAGCATCCATTCAACCGCGTCATGGCCGACGGAAAGCCTTTGCAGGATGTGCGATATTCCATCCAATGGCCCGACAAGACGCGAAGAACTGTCTCTGTCAACGCTTCACCTGTCGCTGACACTGGGAATGGCTGTGGCGTTGTTTGCGCACTCAAGGATATTTCAGCCGAAATTGCAGCCACACAAAAACTGAAAGAGGCCGTCAAGCATGCAGAAGAGGTGAGCAAAAGCAAATCAATCTTCCTTGCTAACATGAGCCACGAAATCCGAACACCGCTCAATGGCGTTCTTGGGATGGCAGAAGTGCTTCACTCGCGCGTAACCACACCTGAAACGCAAGGCATGGTTGCAACTATTCGTAACTCGGGCGAATCACTTTTGAATATCCTCAATTCAATCCTTGATATGTCAAAGATCGAAGCTGGAAAGGTCGAGCTTGAATCCATACCAATTCAAATTCCAGAAATTCTGACGACAATAGAAGCGCTTCACCGCGTGAAGGCCGAAGAAAAAGGAATTGACCTAAAGTTCCTTATCAGCGCGGCATCCAATAATACAAGGCTTGGCGATCCACACCGTCTTTCGCAAATTCTCAATAACCTGATCAATAATGCAATCAAGTTCACCGAAGTGGGCGAGGTTGTGGTCAAACTCTCAGGCCGGCCGGGGAACCCCGTCGTCATTGATGTGAAAGATACTGGTGTCGGCATGTCAGAGGCGCAGACAGCACGCGCGTTCAACAGTTTCGAACAAGCTGACTTTTCAACGACGCGCAATTATGGTGGTACTGGCCTCGGCCTGTCGATCGTGCAGCAACTCGTTCAACTTATGGGTGGAACGATTAGCCTTAAAAGTGAACTTGGACACGGAACTTCGATCCGTGTTGTCCTTCCGCTACCGGAAACGGCTTCACAGCTAGAAGATACGCCCCGCCCAAAAGATTTGCCGGACATGCGTCATCTTTCAGGACGGCGCCTTTTGATCGCCGACGACAACCCCACAAATCTAGCTGTGCTGTCAGAAATGCTTTCACAATTCAATTTCAACATCGCTAAGGTGCAGAATGGGAAAGAGGCACTGTTGGAGTGGGAAACTGCAGTCCGGAAAAACAATCCTTATGATTTGCTGTTGCTCGACATCCGAATGCCAGTCCTCGACGGCCTCGCCGCCCTCGCAGAAATTCGCAAACTGGAAGCTGATCACAATCTTCCCACCACTCCAGCCATTGCTGTCACAGCAAACGCCATGCCGCATCAGATTGCGGAATATGTCGTCGGTGGCTTTGACGCACATCTTGCAAAACCAGTCAGACGGGCGGAACTTTTGCACGCGATACAAAGCCTGTTGAAACAGAACGCCAGATCAGTCTGAATCAAGAACCTTCCTCAACTTTTTCGCCATCTCTGCCCGTCTATAAGGCTTGCTCAACAATTCGACGCCAGGATCAAGACGCCCTTGGTGAACGATTGCATTGGCAGAATATCCCGAAGTGTAAAGAACCTTTAGTTTTGGCCGAAGCACCTTTGCCGCATCCGCAACTTGACGCCCATTCATACCACCCGGTAACACCACGTCAGTAAACAATAAGTCAATGTCCGACCGCTCTTTCAAGATTGCCAGAGCAGATTGACCTGAATTTGCAGAAAAAACCTTATAGCCCAAACTCTCCAACTGAACTGTGAGTTGCTGGCGAATGTACTGATTGTCTTCAACAAGCAAAATTGTCTCACGTCCACCCAATACAGACTTCCTTTGGGATGGGGTGACAGGCTGTTTTTGCCCTCCGGTGGACCGAGGAAAGTACATTTTGACAGTAGTGCCTTCGCCTGGCTCTGAATAGATTCGAACGTGCCCACCTGACTGTTTCACGAAACCATGAACCATGCTCAACCCAAGTCCCGTCCCTTTTCCTACAGCTTTTGTGGTAAAGAACGGCTCAAACACCCGATTCAAGTTCTCTGCTGAAATTCCATGGCCTGTATCACTAACTGCAACAAGCACATATTGCCCCGCCAATAACCCTGGTTCCATAGCCACGTACGCGTCATCCAGCGACGTGTTTGCAGTTTCAAAGGTAAGCGCACCACCATCCGGCATTGCATCGCGCGCATTTACAGCAAGGTTCAGGAGTGCAGCCTCAAGCTGCCCAATATCGACTTCCGTTTGCCACAACCCACCGGCACGAACGATTTCGATATCAATGTTCTCACCTAAGGTGCGCCGCAACATTTCGTCAAGCCCAGCAATCACAACGTTAATATCCACCTTCTGCGGTCGAAGTGCCTGCCGACGAGAGAATGCCAAAAGGCGATTTGTTAACTGCGCAGCACGGTCGGCCGCAACATCGATCATATCCGCATACTGCCGCAACGGACTGTCCACATTTAGCGCGTCCCGAAGCATCTCACTATTGCCCAGCATGATTGTAAGTAGATTATTGAAATCATGCGCAACCCCTCCGGTCAATTGACCCACTGCTTCAAGTTTCTGGGACTGTCGAAGCCTTTCTTCGACCTGAAGCCGTTCTGAAATGTCCGCCATGCTGCCCAACACTCTGACAACACTGCCAGTTTCGTCCCGGATAGCAAATGCACGATCTTCAACATTTGCCCAACTGCCATCGGCGCGTCGAAACCGATACTGATCATGTATAAAATCCGCCTGCCCCGACAAGAGTTGTTCAGTCGCCCGATCAAGCGCAGCTTCATCATCGGGATGAACGTTAGCACGCCAAACTGTCGGCATTTTGCCTTCTGGATCAATCTTATGCCCAAATATGGTTGTCAGTTCTTCGCTCCACCATTGGCGATCATTGACAACATCGTAATCCCAAATCGCATTGCCTGTCGCCTTCGCGATCAATCGAAAGCGCGTCTCGGAATGACGAAGAGCCTCCTCCGCGAGCCGTTGCTCCGTTACATCGCGCTGCGTCGCAACGAAATGCGTGTAGATGCCCGCCGCATTTGCAACCGGCACAATGTCAATTTCCTGCAAGTATTCCTTCCCAGACTTCGAATAGTTGATCAATTCAGTTCGCACGGGTTGGTAGGCTTCGAGCGCAGACTGGATGCGGTTCAATTCAGAGCGGCTGGTTCTTGGTCCCTGCAAAATCTTGGGAGTTTGTCCAATGACCTCTTCAGGCGCAAATCCAGTGATCTTTTCAAAGGCGTCATTCACGTAAACGATCTTATATTTGCACGCAGCATTCTGATGGCCAGATTCCGTTATGACAATGATATCATTGATGCGCGCGACCGCTGCTCCCAGCAACCGCAATTGCTCATCTCGCATTCGCTCATCAGTAACGTCAGTGAAATACACCGCAAGTTCACCATTCGCAGGATGCGCACTGATACTGAAAAGTCTATTCAGCGGTGGAAAGAACTGTTCAAATCGAACCGTTTTTTGGGTCTTGAATGCCCGCTTGTATTGAACTTCAAATTCACTCCCTTTTGCGTCAGGAAACGCATCAAAAATCTTTCGACCAATCAATGAGTCTCTCTGTCGCTGCAAGATCGCCTCTGCTCTACTATTCAGATAAGAAAATCTCCAGTTGCGATCTATCGTCAAGAACGCATCACCAATGTTCTCAAGCATATCGGCCAGACGCACCGTAAGTGCATCTGCCCGATCTTGAGCAGAAGTCAACTCTGACACATCCTGCATGGCCCCCTGCACGGCGATTATCTTGCCTTCGCTGTTTCGCACAGGTTCTCCAAAACTCCTTACTCTGATCCGATTTCCCTTGGCCGTAACAAGATTGCGAACGTTATCGAACGGAATACCCTCGTTGGCGCAAGCCTCAAAAACCCTTCTTGCATCTTCCTGTTCCTCTGATGCAAAGTAATTTATACCACCTTCAAGTGAAGGCGACGTTCCTGGTGGTAATTCGTGCAACGCTGCAATTCCATTAGTCCAGGAGACGTGCCCATCAACCAATGAAACACGCCACCCTCCCAGTTTTACGGCCCTGCCCGCAATATCAATCAGTCTTTCCGACTCTTCGGCGCGTTCCTTCGCTGATAATAATTCCGAGATATCCTGAATCGATCCGTGCAGCGCGACGACTCGACCGTCCTCAGCACGTTCCGCCTCACCAGTGACCCGGACCCATTTTCTTGATCCTTTAGCGGTCGTTATTTCAAGATTATCATCAAAGGAAACACCATTCTCCAAGCATATTTTCAAGTAGCTCTCAAGTTTTGCTCGATGCTCTTCAACGTAATATTGGAGTCCAATTGAGATCGTCGGTGAGAAAGTATCCAACTCCTCATGAATTCTGGCAGTTTGTGGCGACCACTCCAGATGGTCCATAACCACATCATACCGCCACGCCCCAAACTTCGCCGAAGACCCTGCAATTTCAAGCATCCTCTTCGCACGTTCAAGCGATCGAGCAGCCTCGATGCTACCCGTCACGTCCTGCACTGCTCCACTTAGCAATGTGCCCTTGGGCGTTTCCGTTCTTTCCGCCAACCCCTTTACGTGAACAATCTTGCCATCCGCGTGGCAAACTCTGTGTGCAAACATAAATTGAGCGTCACCAGACGTCATGAAGTTTGAAAAGTTCGCACGCATTTCCTTCCGGTCATCCGGATGGACCAAGGAAACGTAATCCTCAAATCTGTGCCCAAAATGTTCCGCGGAAACACCATACATTGTGTAGACATTATTTGACCAGTTCAGCCGATCATCTGATAGCACATATTCCCACGTTCCGGTGCCAAGCAGGCGTTGCGTTGTGCGTAACTTTGTCGCCAACTCTGCAAGGTGAGAATTTTCGGCGACCAAAGCACGGTTATAAACAACCATATCAAATTTTGCATGCCCAAGAACGTTTCGATCTTCCTCGATCAATTCGTTAGCGTTCTCAGTTACCATGTCCGTTATATCTTGCATCCGTAAAATCAACTGCAATATTCGCCCATTCTGATCGATAACTGGACTATTCGTTACCGCCCAATGGCGAATTTCCGTCTCTTCAGTGTTCTTTCCAATTTTTAAAATGTAGCCCTGGATATTCAGAAAGACGGCATTTTTTCTACCAAGCACCTGAGTAATCGACCCTCTAAGCACCTCATGATCAGGGTCATCGGGCTGATACGGCATTATTTCAAATAGATTTTTTCCTAAAACGTCCTGCCGTCTGATAGACATCGCTTCAAGGGCAGCTTCGCTGATGGCGATGACATCAAAGCCATCAGGCGAATATGCGATAAAGACGCCAGGCACAGAGTCGAACATCAACTGAAAATTCCGCGCCAAACTGTCGCTCGCCCGGCGGGCCGCTTGCTCGCGCGCCAAGCCCTCTGAAGCGATCTTTTCCGCAATAACCAACCGCGAAACATCACGCGCGGAAATCAGTTCGGCTCGCCGCCCCTTGAATTCAAGCGTGTGGCCCGTGATGTCGACATGAATGACCGACCCAGACTTTAAGCGATGCCGCCAAATGCCGGCCTCATCTCGCCCTTCGGTCACGGAGGCGACGCTTTTCTCAAGCGCGTCAATATCCTCCGCCGGTCGAATGTCCGTGATCTTCATTCCAAGAAACTCTTCACGGGTGTACCCATACTTCACAATGGCGGAATTGTTGACCGCGAGGAATTGCAGAGTTTCAAGGTCATAGATCCACATCGGATCCGGATGTGACAGGAACAGGCTGTTGGTATCCATGTCCGCGCGCAGCCTCCAAATTTCCCCGCACACCAGGGTCATTCAACCTCGGGGATCTGCCCGCTCCAGTTTCGGATAGCACTTGGTTTCTGCCATCAACTGAATCAGGAACGCCCCTAAAGCTCAATCACGTTGGAAGATACGGGCGAATCTTTATGCATTACATACGAAATCGTCGCATCTTTGCCCCTTCACGTCCATGCCCGGACTTCCCTCTTGGCCCCATCACCGTTTTGAAAAGCGCCATCCGTGGTTGCATGGAATGCAGACGGCATCACGCTGCCACAGCACAAGTTTCGTCTTTCATGGTGCGGCACCATGGCTTGTGACGGCCATACTGCACCCAGTTTTACCAACCTAATGTACCCGCAATGCCAGCATTTCCTTTGCGCTTCCTGCGCTGCCGTCCCTGAACTGGCCTTCATCACAATACGCCTTCCACATGTCCTGGAATCGGCGGAACTGACGATGAATACGTCACCTACATGTGTAGATGTCATACCAGCGCGATTTGGCAGTTTTACCCGATCATGAAGATGCAGGCTTCCCCCCAGAGATCAATCTGATATGTTAAAGATGTATTTTGCGGCACTGGACCAGCGATCCATGCCGCAACCGAAAGCACTGGACGATCACGGCCTGAACAAAATATTTGCGGGGGTGTGCCATGACGAAGATTCTTCTGATTGAAGACGATCAGGACGTCGCAGCCACATTATCCCACTTGCTTTCAGATCGCGGTTTTCAGGTTGCATCCGTCCATGATGGCAAGACTGCTTTTCAACTTATCGGTCTTGGTGATTATGATATCGTTGTAACGGATCTGTTCATGCCAGAGCGGGACGGGATCGAAATGGTGATCGAGGTTCGCCGCACACATCCAAAAACGCCTATTATCCTCATAACAGGCGGTTCAGGTTTTTTTCCGGCAGGGAGCGCACAACTTAAGAATCTGACGGACAGCGCCGAACTGTTTGGGGAAATTCACACATTGCAGAAACCCTTCCGGTCCACCGAACTTCTCGCAACATTGGAACTGGCGCTTGGGTCAAGAGAGAACGGCAAATAGATTGGGTAATCTTCAATCCGATGAGCCTTCGAAAAAGGATAAGAATACTTCTGCGACCATCGAAGCTCGGCCTCCTCACATTCCAAAGGTTGGCCCAGCGTTTTAAACTCGATGAAGCCTGACTAAAATTCGCGCTGCATCTTGTGCATTGTGTCGCACACACGTCTTTTGACGATCAGCCTTCTGTCAATCCAAACCGTCCAATTATTCTGCGGATGGCACAAAACACGTGGATGACGCAACTTGCAAAGCTCTTTAAGGGCAGTTCAGAAATCCACCCGTTCCTGGCCCACCCGAATGTCCATTAGCGGGCGAGCTGCCTGATACGCTGTCGGAATCATCCCGCCTGACCGTCCCGAAATGGGATTGGGGCCTTTTCCAGCAAATCGCTGTGGATGCGGTTTTCGGCATCACGTAACGCTTGGCGCGCCGGTTTGCCATGAAACACGGCGTCATGGACTTCTGTGCCTAGAATCGTTTCAATCAGGTTGAATTGCGGGATGGGTGGTCGTGCCCAGGTAACAAGCTCATTCCTGCGCGCCAATTGATCCACCATGCTGACAATCGGCGATGAGGCCAGCGCCTCCGGGTCCGCGCAAACGGAGAACCGGGGGGCGACTGGAAAGCCGTTTTTTACATGTGCTTTCATCGCTTCGGGTGACACCATCCAGGCAATCGCATTCATGATCTGCCGCTGCCGCGCCGGTTGGACATGGGCCGGGATTGTCATCAGAAAGCCGCCAATCGGCGCTGCGATCTTGCGCATCCTGCGCGATGGCGGCGGCAAATAGGCAACCCTACGCGCCACCTGCGAGCTGAGCTCGTGTTCAAATCGCGCCGCCCGCATCGTCCAGCAATAGGCCAGTCCTGCCCTGCCCGACATGAAACATTGGATCCGCTTTTCCCAATCCATGAATTCAATATCGGGGGGCGACACCTCGGCCAGTTGTTTCATGTAGTCGATCACCTCAACTGCATCTTCGGTGTCGATCTGCAACTTTAGCTTTTCAAACCGATCATAGGTCCAGCTTTCCTGATTATGCATCGGCATGTCGATGATTGTTTTCTGACAGGCCGCCAGAAAGAACATGAAGGAATTGGCAATCGGCATGCCGCGCTGGCCGTTCCAGGCAATTCCATAAAACTCGCCCGCCGGACGGTGCAGGGCGCGGGCTGCAGCAATGGTTTCATCGAACGTTCGCGGATATGTCAGGCCACGCTCTTCAAACAGGTCACGGCGCGCAGCCAGGATCTCGATCGTGCAATAGAGCGGAATGCCGTATTGCGTCCCCTTCCAATTGCCGGTCCCCCAGACAGACGGGTGAAAATCCAGCGGGTTGATGGCTGCATCCTGCAACAGGTCATCCAACGGGGCCAGATGGCCCTTTTCGGCAAATTCCCCCAGCCAAGGCATATTGATTGAAATAACATCATATTCCGCCGATGGTTTTGCGAAATGGGTCTGCGCGCTGACATACAAGTCTTGCAGGCGCTGCAATTCAAAGCTGCTCTTGCGCCCCAGATCGTTGCGGAAATCCGACCACATGTTCCGCATCGACGAAAAATAGTTGTCATCGTTCAGCAGGAAACGGATATCCCCCGGCACCTTGCCCGCAATGTCATCCCCACGCACGGGCGAAATGATCTGCGCGGCGAAGTAGCTGCCACCAAAGTAGTATTCGTTTGCCTCCGTCCCCTTGCGCAGCCCGAATGTCTTGGCCAGATGCCCCTTCACATGCGTGGCATAGTCCATAAAGCTGTGCAAAAGCGTATCGGTTGGCTCTAGGAAATGGGTCTTTAACCCGCCCCCGCGCGGCACCTGACGGATCAGCCTGTCGGCGATCATCTTGGTGATCATTCGGTTGCCGGTGCTGTAGGGCACGCCTGCCAACGTCACCAGACCGGATTTGTCGATCGGGCGGCGGCGCAAATGGGCATCGACCAGTTCCAGAACGATGTTCCAGAAGACATCCTTTGCCGCCCCGGGCATCCCGCTGTCGAACGGCGCTCGCAACTTGCGCAGAAAATCGACGATCCGCGACAATTCATGGCTGGTCAGTTCCGACCGCGGGCCAGCAGCGGGCTGTGCAGGGATGGGGGCAATGAACGGGTTTGCCTGTTGCACGGTGATGATCCTATGGCGCAGCGATATCCGACTGCCATTTCACCAAAGCGAAGAAATCCTGATCGCGCAATCCGGAATTGGCAGCCGCACGGTAAAGTTCCAGGATCAATCCGGTTGTCATCAGCGGCACATCATTGGCGCGGCCCGCATCGCTGATCAGGCTGAAATCCTTGATCATCTGCTGTACGGTGAATGCCGGGGTATAGTCGGCGGAAACCACCGCTTCGGCCTTGTATTTCAACAGAGGCGACGACACGGCGCTTTCACAGATGACTTCCATCATACTGCCACGGCTCAGCCCGCCGCTGGCACCCAATGCCAGCGCCTCGGCCAGGATGGCCGACGTCGCGCCCACGATCGTGTTCAGCACCAGCTTCATATACCGGGCCTCTTCCCCCGGCCCCAAAAAGAATTGCCGCGCCGACAACAGTTTGATCAACGGCAACACCCTGCCCCAGGCCTCGGTATCGCCTGACGCCAGAACCGTCAGCGCAGCCTTCTCCGCAAGGGCCGTGCTGCCCGAAAGCGGCGCACGCAAATAGGCAATCCCGGCTGATTGAAGGGCATTGGCAATCTCGACGGAACATTCCGGCGAAACCGTGCTCATCTCCACAAGGATCGAACCGCGCGCCATGTGATGGACAAGCCCGTCACGCCCTCCGCCGCCCAAAACGACCTCGCGCAAGACTGCGTCATTCGGTAGCGTGGCAAAGACAACGTCGCTTTTGCTGTGCATCTCGACACCCGCCGCTGGCGTGGCACCAGCCCGCACCAGATCGGCGACAACGGTTTGATCCGGCTCTGTAACCGCCACACCCGCCCCCGCACCCAGCAGGTTGCGGATCATCGGGGCGCCCATCTTGCCCGCTCCAATCCAGCCGATTGCCAGATCGCCGATTCCCGTGCCCGCCGCACTTGCCACGTTCGCATGCATGATGAATTCCACCCCTCGCTCCGCAGACGACCATAAATCGCCAAAGCGGTGCCGTTCGGGATAATTTATCCACTTCGGCTAAATTTGCCCGTTTCCGCTTGGCAGGATTTGCTAACCATCTAGGCGGGAGTGAGTCTTCGTCAGTTCAGTAGTCCGCCAGGCGCCGTCGCAAACGTTGCGCGGGCTGCGGTCGAATACAGGCGGTGACGGCTGGGGCAAGCGCCACAGCGACAGCGAGGGGGATACAGACATGAGAGCGGTCCGATTTCACGGCGCAAAAGACATCCGTGTTGAAGACGTGGCAGAGCCGTCGGGGCGACTTGCTCCCGATGATGTTCTGATTGCGCCCGCCGTGACAGGCATCTGCGGCACGGATCTGCATGAATACATTGCCGGCCCGATCGTCACGCCCACCGCGCCGCATATCTACACTGGCGCGACAAACCCACAGATCCTTGGCCACGAATTCTCGGCCCGCGTTCTGGCGGTGGGGGATGCCGTCAGTCATGTGAAAGCGGGGGACCGGATTTCCATCCAGCCGCTGCTGTCGCCCCGCAATGACTATTACGGCAAGCGTGGACTTTATCACCTGTCTCCGTCGATGGGCTGTGTCGGTCTAAGCTGGGCCTGGGGCGGCATGGCCGAAAAGGCCGTCATCAAGGATTACAACGCCCAACCTGTCCCCGATGGCATCACCGACGATCAGGCCGCAATGATCGAACCGGCGGCGGTGGCGCTGTATGGCGTCGACCGTGGTGGTGTCACAGCGGGATCAACCGTCCTTGTCTCCGGCGCGGGGCCGATTGGCGCGCTGACGATCCTGGCGGCCAAGGCTGCGGGGGCATCAACGATCATCGTGTCAGAACCGAACCCCAACCGCCGCCGCATCGTTGCGGAAATCGCGCCTTATGCCCATATCGTCGATCCGCGCGACGGCACGTTGATGCAAGTCGTGGGCGACCTGACCGAAGAAGGCGTCGGCGTCGACGTGGCGCTGGAATGCGTGGGGCTGGAAGCATCGCTCAACGCCTGCGTGCAGGCCGTGCGGCGGCAGGGCAAGGTGGTGCAGGTCGGCCTGCACATGAAACCCGCCAGCATCGACGCGATGCTCTGGGCGCTCAAGGACATCACGGTCGAGGCGACCTGGTGCTACCCCACCCAGATCTGGCCGCGCATCGCACGCATGATCGCTGCGGGCACCTTCCCGGTGGAAAAGGTGATCACCGCCCGGATCGACGCAAAAGACGTCGTCGCCAAAGGGTTCGAGGCGCTGCTGAACCCCACCGGCGAACATCTTAAAATTCTGGTCACAACCTGACCTTTTGACCAACAAACGGAAAGACAAGAAGTATGGCTGAACACAACGTCGCTCTCATCGTCGGGGCC
The DNA here is from genome assembly GCA_958439195.1 of uncultured Paracoccaceae bacterium. Lineage (GTDB taxonomy): Bacteria > Pseudomonadota > Alphaproteobacteria > Rhodobacterales > Rhodobacteraceae > Paragemmobacter. Next base: position 305,239 of record OY288160.1, on the reverse strand, counting down.
ACCGGCCTGTCAGGCAGCTACACCGGCCGCCTGCTGAAGGAACAGGGCTGGACCGTTGTCACGCTGTCGCGCGGCGCGGCCGACCTCGATTTTTCTGACCGCCACATCGCAGCCGACCTGCAAGACGCCCCGGCCACTGCCGCGGCGCTCAGGGCCGCGGGCGATGTCACCCATGTGTTCTTCTGCACCTGGTCGCGTCAGGCGAACGAGGCGGAAAATGTCCGCGTCAACGCCGCAATGATCCGCAACCTGTTTGACGGTCTGTCCCATGCGCCCATCAAGCACGCGGCGCTGGTCACGGGGCTTAAGCATTACCTCGGTTCGTTCGACGATTATGCCAAGGTCAAACCCTATACCCCCTTCCTCGAAAGCAGCCCGCGCCTGCCCGGTCTGAACTTCTATTACGCACAAGAAGACGTGCTGTTCGAAATGGCCGAAAAGCGCGGCTTCACATGGTCTGTCCACCGCCCGCATACGATGATCGGCTTTGTCATCGGCAACGCGATGAACATGGCGGTGACGCTGGCGGTCTACGCCTCGATCTGCAAGCACACCGGTCGGCCTTTCGTTTATCCGGGATCGCCGGAACAGTTGAATGCCGTGACCGACGTCACCGATGCACGCCTTCTGGCCAAACAATTGCATTGGGCCGCAACCACGCCCGCGGCGGCGAACATGCCCTTCAACACTTCGAACGGCGATGTGTTCCGCTGGACATGGCTGTGGCAGCAGATCGCCGATTATTTCGGCATCGAAGCCGCGCCCTATCCCGGCCAGCCCACCCCGCTAGAGGTGCAAATGGCCGATGCACAGGCCATCTGGTCCGACATCGTGGCGAAACACGGCTTGCAGGATATTCCGGTCAACACCCTCGCCTCGTGGTGGCACAGCGATGCCGATCTGGGCCGCACGCTGGAATGTTTCACCGACATGACCAACAGCCGCACGCTGGGCTTTGACGCCTATCAATCCACCCGCAGCAGCTTCACCGACGTATTCGATGAACTGCGCGCCCGCCGCATCATCCCGGCTTAAGGAATCCGCCATGCATTACGTCGTTCATTGCCTGGACCATGACGGCGCTGTCGAAAAGCGCCTCGCCAATTACGATGCCCACAAGGCCTATCTGGCCGCGGCATCTGTAAAGACCGTGATCTCCGGCCCGCTGCTTGCCGATGACGAACAGACCATGATCGGAAGCTGTTTCGTGCTGGAAGCCGACAGCTTGGCCGCGGTCGAGGATTTCAACCGCAACGATCCCTTCGCCAAGGTGGGGCTGTGGAAAACCGTTTCCATCCGCCCCTTCTCGAAACGTGTGGACAACCGCTAATGGCCCTGCTTGCACAAAAACCCCCGGTCAGGATCGCCTTGGTCGGCATGGGCTGGTGGGGGCAAAAGATGCTCTCCGTCCTGCAATCCGCCCCCGGTGACATCCAGGTCGTCCGCGCGGTGGAGCCGAACACAGACAGCGTGCGCCAATTGTGCGAAGCCAAGGGCATCGCACTGTCGGCGGATTACGCTGACGCGCTGAACGACCCGGCGGTGGAGGCGGTGGTTCTGGCCACGCCCCATTCCCTGCATACCGATCAGATCGCGGCGGCGGTGGCGGCGGGCAAGCATATCTTTTGCGAAAAGCCCTTGGCATTGACAAAGGCCGAGGCGGAACGGTCCGTCGCCCTGTGCCGGGATGCCGGGTTGGTTCTGGGCATGGGGCATGAGCGGCGGTTTGAACCGCCGGTGGCCGACATGCTGGCCTTGGCCGATGCCGGCGCGCTGGGCCGCATTCACCAGATCGAGGCGAATTTCAGCCATGACAAGTTCCTGTCACTGGATCGCGGCAACTGGCGGCTCAAGGCCGATCAGGCCCCGGCGGGCGGCATGACGGCAACGGGGATTCACCTGCTGGACCTGTCTGTGCGTCTGCTTGGCGCGGCGGAAAGCGTGCTGTGCATCTGTGAACAGTTGTCATCCGACTTGCCACAGGGCGACACGGTCGCCGCCTATATCAAATTCAAGAACGGCGGCACCTCCTACGTCTCCGCCTCTCTGGCGAACCCCTTCATCTCACGCTTCGCGGTCTTTGGATCGAAAGGCTGGGTCGACATCCGCGACAAGGCCCATGTCGAAGCACCCGATGGCTGGATCGTGACATCCGCGATGGCTGGCGGGCCGATCATCACCCGCGAAATCGGCAAGGCCGAACCGGTGAAAGACAACCTCGTAGCCTTCGCCCACGCCGTGCGTGGCGCAGATTACCCGATCACCGCCGACCATCTGGTCAACAACATCGCCCTGCTTGAGGCGGTCTTCGCCTCGGCCAAAAGCGGCCGTATCGAAACCGTGGCCTAGGCCTGAAACTGACGGAGAGACAGATGAAAGCCCTGATTTTCGATCAACCGAACAAAGCCGTCGTCACCGACATCCAGATGCCGTCGATTGGCGACAATGAGGTGATGGTCCGCTCGCGCCGCGTGGGCATCTGCCATTCGGATTACGAACTCTTGTCGGGCAACTACATCATCCCGATCTCCTATCCCGTGACGCCCGGCCACGAATGGGTGGGCGAAGTCGTCGAAGTTGGCCGCAATGTCAAAGGCTTGCAGCGGGGCGATCGCGTGGTCGGCGAATGCGTGATCCGCACGCCCGAACGTATCCACCATTTCGGCTTTTCGATGGACGGGGCGAACCGCGAATATTTCGCCGCCCGCCCGGAATGGCTGCACAAGCTGCCCGATGGCGTGGATGATGCCAAGGGCGCGCTGATCGAACCCTTCACCTGCGGCTACTATGCGGTGTTGCGGCACGGCGGTGTGGATGCCTCGCAAACCGTCGTCGTATCGGGCGGTGGGACCATCGGCCTTGTGTCCGCGGCGGCAGCCATCGGCATGGGCGCAAAGGTGATCGTGGTCGATCCCGTCCCCCTGCGCCGTGACATTGCGATGAAGCTGGGCGCTTACGGCACCGTCGACCCAACCCTCGGCAACGCCGTTGAGGCGGTGCAAGACATCACCAAAGGCGGCGCCGATCTGGTGGTCGAAGCGGCCGGTCACGCCTCATCGCTGGCCAATGTGTTCGATTACGCCCGCCCCGAAGGTTTCGTGTCGATGGTCGGCATCAGCATTGGCCACAAGATCCCCGTCGAACTGGGCAAGATCCAGATCAAGGATCTCACGGTGCGCGGCTGCATCGGATCGCCCGGTGTCTGGCCCGCTGCCATCCGCTTCCTGGAACGCACCGGCATCGACCTGTCACCGATCCAGACCCACAGCTTCGCGCTGGATGACGCGATCACCGCCTACGACCTTGGCAAAGACCCGACCAAGGCCGTGAAGATCACGCTGGAAATTGCCTGACGCCACAAGGCGCGCAACGGGGGGGAGGAGGGATAATGGCACAGTATCAACAGACGGCGGGCCAGACTGACATGGCCTTTGATCTCCGGTCCATGAGACCCGCACGTGGGTTTGTGACCGTCGTCATTTCCACCCTCGCCCTGCTCGCTGTCTGCGCCATCTTCGCCCCCTCTGCGGTGTCCGCAGGTGGGCTTGCCGGCAGCCTGCCCTTTGCCGCCATCATTGCGATTGTTGGTCTTGGGCAAATGCTGGTCGTGCAACAGGGCGGCTTCGATCTGTCGCTGGCGGGCGGCGTATCGCTGGCGGTGGTAATCACCACGCATATGTCGGGCGGCGATGACGCCCAGCTGTTCACCTCCATTGCCTTTGCCCTTGGCTGTGCGGTCATTGCGGGGCTGGCCAATGGCATCCTGGTCGGTGTGCTGCGCCTGAACGCGATTGTCGCCACCATCGGCATGAACGCCCTGCTTTACGGCGCGGTCTTCGCCATATCCGGTGGCGTGCCACGTATCACCACGCCTCTCATGGCACAAATCGCGGGCGGCAAGACCCTAGGCATCCCGCATTCGGTGCTGTTTGCCATCGCCATCATGCTGCTGGTCAGCTTTGTGCTGAAGAAAACCGTGGCGGGCCGCCGGTTCGAAGCGATCGGCGCCAACCCCGCCGCCGCCCATGCCGCGGGCCTGAAGGTCCGGCTGTATCAGGCGATGGCCTATGTCTTTGCCCAGTTGCACTATTGCGTGGCGGGTATCCTGATTTCCGGCATCACCCGCGAACCCACTGCCTTTCAGGGCGACAGCCTGCTGCTGCCATCCGTCGCGGTGGTGGTGCTGGCGGGCACCTCGCTTCTGGGCGGGCGCGGCTTTCCCATCTCGACCGTGATCGCCGCCTTCTTCCTGAACCAGCTTAGCCAGTTCGCGCTGGCGGTTGGTGTGCCCTTCTCGGCCCAGACCATCATCCAGGCACTGGCCCTGGTCTTCGGGATCGGCGTCTATTCGCTGCGCTGGAAACAGGCGGCAACCAAACGTGCACTAAAGTCCAAAACGGAGGAAACGGACAATGAATAAAACAACGATACTGACTGCCGCCGCTACCCTTGCAATGGCAATGACTGGCAGCACCGTGCTGGCGCAAACCCCGTCCTGGTGCGGCCCGAACGAGGCGTCGCTGGCGCTTCTCGACGGCTTTGGCGGCAACAGCTGGCGTCTTGTGACCACGGCATCCGGCGCGGAAGAGGCCGCCAAATGCCCCAGCATTACGCAGTATGAATATGCAGATGGCCAGGGCGACACGCAAAAGGCCATCTCGGACATCAACTCAATGGCCGCGCGCGGCATCAACGCAATGGTGGTCTTCGGTGATGCCGGCCCCGCCGTCCTGCCCGCACTGACCAACGCCCACCGCGCCGGCACCATCGTCGTCCCCTACCGCGTCAACGTGGGTGGCGAAGAAGGCGTGAACTACGCCAAATTCATCGGCTCGTCCTTCTTCGAGGATGGCGTTTCCTGGGGCAACTGGATCAAGGAAATCCTGCCCGAAGGCGGCAATCTGCTGTTCCTCAGCGGCCCGGCAGGCAACAGCCAGGGCATCGACGAACTGGCCGGCATGAAATCGGTGCTGGATGACAAATACGTCTTCATCAACCCCGAACCCTTTGCCGTCACCAACTGGGATCCGTCGCTGACCCAGCAGGTTCTGTCGGCCGAAATCGCCAAGAACGACAAGATCGATGTGATCGTGTCCGACTTTGGCCCGTCGCTGGTCGGCGCGTTGCCGGTGTTTGCGGAATTCGGCCGGTCGATCCCGGCTCTGGCGACTTCGGATGGCAACTCGCTGTCGTGTTTCTGGGAACAGAACAAGGACGCCAACCCCGACTTCAAACTGTTCACCGTCGCCACCGGCAATGACAACGTCCGCCTTGCCGTGCAGTGGGCCGTTGCGCTGGCCACCGGCGGCACCCCGCCCACGGACGCGATTTTCAAGGCCCCGGTCTATGAAAACTCGGTCACGGGCAGCCCGAACCCGGTGACCTGCCGCGCCGATCTGCCCGGCTCGATCTATCTCTCGGCCGAAATGGCGGATGACGCGCAGGCAAAAGCTGTCGGCGAATAATGCAGTCCGCGGCTCCGGGCCTAACAGGTCCGGGGCCGCGCCCCAACGACCCGCAGGGATGGCAGGACGCGATATGCCCGAGGTGACAGCGATGAAACACATGGAAACGGACCAGATGACCGGCGCGGCACAGGCAATGCCCACCATCCGCCTGTCCAATATCACCAAGCTGTTTTCCGGCGTCGTCGCCCTGTCGGATGTGTCCGTGGATATCCACCCCGGCGAGGTTCACGCCATCCTTGGCGAAAACGGCGCGGGGAAATCCACGCTGATGAACATCATCTCGGGCGTCTTGCAGCCCGAAATCGGCGTGATCGAATTCAACGGCGAGGTCATCTCTCCGATGACGCCGGAACGCTCCGCCGCCTTGGGCGTGTCGATCTCCTACCAGCATCCCGCCGTGCTGGAGGATCTGTCCGTTCTGGAAAACCTGCGTGTGGCCCTGCCCGCCCGTGTTTTTGCAAACGGCAACCCTGCCGACATCGCCCGTGCCATGCTGGATGACGTGGGTCTGCACGTGCCGCTGAACGCACGCGCCGACAGCCTGACCGTGGCGCAAAAGCACCTCCTGGAAATTGCCAAGGCGCTGGCCACCCGCCCGCCCGTCCTGATCCTGGATGAGCCGACCGCGGCGCTGGATCAGGATGCCACCGAGATGCTGTTTGCCCGCATCCGCAGCGTCGTGGCGCAGGGCACTGCCGTCATCTACATCACCCACCGTCTGGCCGAATTGCGCCAGATCGCCCACCGCGTTACCGTTCTGCGGGATGGCAAACTCGCAGGCCGCGCGCTGGTCCGCGATGTGACGGATGATGATCTTCTGGCCATGATCGTCGGGCGCAGCCTTGCCTCGGCCTTTCCGCCCAAATCCGATGATCCCGCGCCAGACATCAACTTCACCGTCAACGGCCTGTCTGGCCGCAGCTTCCACGACGTCAGCTTTGCCATAGGGCGGGGCCAGATCATCGGCATCGCCGGGGTTGAAGGCAATGGCCAATCCGGCGTGATGCGCGCCCTTGCAGGGCTTGAACCGTGGAAGGGCGACGTTCAGTTGAACGGCAGTTCCCTCTCTCCCGCCGAGGTGAAGGCCAAAACCGCCTACATGCCGTCTGACCGCCACGAAGAAGGCATCATCGCCGACCTTACCGTCCGCGAAAACGCGACCTTTTCGGCACTGGATCAATTCGGCACCCTTGGCATCCTGAACCGCCGCAAGGAACTGGGCGAGGTGCGCCAGGTATTCGGCTCACTCGCCGTCAAGACACCGGGGCTGGATGCAGGCATCCTGTCGCTGTCGGGCGGCAACCAGCAAAAGGTGGTGATGGCGCGGGCGCTGATGTCCAAACCGGGCTTCATCCTGGCTGATGAACCCACCCAAGGCGTCGATGTCGGCGCGCGGTTCGAAATTTACCGCATCCTGCGCGAAGTGTCCGCCTCCGGCACGCCCGTCATCGTCAACTCCTCCGACGCCGCCGAACTCGAAGGTCTGTGCGACGTCGTCATCGTGATGTCCCGTGGCCGCGTGGCGGAAACCCTGCGCGGCGCAGATGTCACCGAAGGGCGCATCGTGGCCGCAGCCGTCAAGGCACAGTCGCATGTCACGGGCATTGGCGAGGCGACAAAAGCCGTCAAATCCGCAGGCAAGGGCCTGCACCAATTCATCCAAAGCGACAATGCCACTGTGGTGCCACTGGCTGCTGTGGTGGTGATGCTGGCGCTTTATGTTTTCGGGCAGAACGCCAACTACCTGTCGGCCTTCAACATCTCGAACATCCTTCTTCTGGCCACAGCGCTGGGCTTCATCGCGCTGGGCCAGACCATTGCGCTGTTGATGGGCGGGATCGACCTGTCCGTCGGGCCGCTGGCCGGGTTTCTGGTGGTTGTGGCCTCCTTCTTCATCAATGACGGGCAATCCCCACAGACCATTGCGCTTGGCTTTGCGCTGATGTTTCTGGCCGCGCTGGCGGTCGGCACCATCAACGGCTGCCTGATCCGCTTTGCCAACTTCACCCCGATCGCCGCCACTCTGGCCATGTACATCGGCCTGCAAGGGCTCAGTTTCGTGCTGCGCGACGGGCCGGGGGGTTACATCAACTTCGCCGTGATGGACACGATCGGCTACAAGATCGGCCCCCTTCCGGTAGCGTTCATCGTGCTGGTCGCTGTGGCCTTGCTGGCCGAATACATTCTGCGCCAGCGCCGCATTGGCTGGCAGTTCCGCGCCGTCGGCTCGCATGAGGAATCCGCCCGTCGCATGGGCATCCGCGTCAACCGGGTCATCATCGGCGGCTATATTGCTGTGGCCCTGTTCACCGCGCTGGGGGCGGTCATGCTGATGGTGCAGATCGGCGTTGGCGATCCGGCGCAGGGCGTAAACTACACACTGGCCAGCATCACAGCCGTGGTTCTGGGCGGCACCAGCCTGCGGGGCGGGCGCGGCACCTTTATCGGCACCGTCATGGGCGCGGTCCTGCTGACCGAGGTGCTGAATGCCGTCTCCTTCCTCGGCCTGTCGCAGACCTATCAATACGTTTTTCAGGGCGCGCTCATCCTGGCTGCCGCCCTTATCTACTCAACGGCGCGGCGGCAGGCGCAGGCCTGACCCCGCCCCGTTTCCCCCAATGCGAAAGGACCAGCGATGACCCCTGATGTCGCCATCGACTATTTCACCGAACGGCACTCGGTCGAAGCTGTGAATGGCCGGATCGGCCCCACCACCGATGCGCGCCTCGCCCATGTTATGTCGCGGCTGGTCAGCCATCTGCACGCCTTCATCAAGGATGTGGAACTGACACAAGACGAATGGGCCACCGCGATCGACTTTCTCACCCGGACCGGGCAGATCTGCGATGGCAATCGGCAGGAATACATCCTGCTGTCGGATGTGCTGGGCGTGTCGATGCTGGTGGATGCCATCAACAACCGCCGCCCGACCGGGGCGACCGAAAACACCGTCCTCGGTCCCTTCCACGTCGATGGCGTGCCGGAATATCCGATGGGCGCATCGATCACCCAGCAGGGCGGTCAAGAGACGTGCCTCTTCGAAGGCACCGTGACCGATCTTGAAGGCACGCCCCTGCAAGGCGTGCGCATCGATGTCTGGTCCGATAACGAAGACGGCTTCTATGATGTCCAGCAACCCGACCTGCAACCCCGCCACAACAATCGCGGCGTCTTTGTCACCGGTCCCGATGGCCGCTACTGGTTTCGTGGTATCAAGCCCGTCTCCTACCCCATCCCGGATGACGGCCCCGTGGGCCAGATGCTGGCACGCCTTGGCCGCCACCCCTATCGCCCTGCGCATATGCATTTCATCGTCAGCCGCGAAGGCTTTGAAACCGTCGTCACCCACACCTTCGTAGAGGGCGACGCCTACCTGCAATCCGATGCCGTCTTTGGCGTGAAACGCTCCCTGATCGCCCCGTTCGAACCCGTGACCGGGGGCGACACGAAATGGCGCTCATCCTTTGACTTTGTCCTGAACAGGACCGCGCAAAAATGACCGTCACCCCCCAAAGCCCCCGCATCGCCTTTCTGGGCACCGGCGCACAGGGTGCCTCCATCGCCGCCGATTTTGCGCTGGCTGGCCTCGATGTCACCTTCATCGACCAGTGGCCCGCCCATATCGAAGCGATCCGCGCCAATGGCATCACGGTGAACCTGCCCACCCGCCAGATCAACGCCCGCGTGCCTGCGCTGCACCTGTGCGAGGTGGCGGAAATCAAGCAGCCCTTCGATCTGATCTTTCTGGTGGTCAAGGCCTATGACACGACCTGGGCCACCCAGTTGATAAAGCCGGTTCTGGCCGAAGACGGCTTTGTCATCGGCCTGCAAAACGGCATGACACACGAAGACATCGCCGCTGTCGTCGGCCGCCACCGCACCATCGGGGCCGTTATCGAAATCGCGTCGAACATGTGGGTGCCAGGCATCATCAATCGCCAGAACGACCATGACGAATCCTGGTTTGCGATGGGGGCGCTGGACCCCGCCCAACAGCATCGGGTTGACGCCGTTGCCGATCTTCTGCGCCATTCCGGGCGGGTCGAGGTGACGGATGACATCCGCTCTGCCAAATGGATGAAACTGGTGGTCAACGCTGCCGAACTCATCCCTTCAGCCATCATCGACACGGCACTCAACGACGCCGCCCGTGCGCCTGGCATGCTCGAAATCATGCGCGAGGCGGGGTATGAGGCGATGCAGGCCGCCCTTGCCGACGGGGCCACCATCATGCCCATCATCGGGATGCCCCCCAGCATGAGCAATGATCCCGAACGCTATGTCGATGAAATCTTTGACGAAGTCCTCCGCACCTTTTCGCGTGAAGACACTTTGACCACCTCGCTGCAAGACTGGCGCAAAGGCCGCCGCGCCGAGGTGGAAGAGGTAAATGGCTGGGTCGTGCAAACCCTGCGCGCCCACGGCCGGACGGCCCCGATCAATCAGCGCGTGGTCGACATCGCACTGCAAATCGAAGCGGGTCTCTTGGCCCCGAAACCAGAAAACGTCCACCTGCTGACCGCAACCACACAAGACGCCTGACCGTCACCGACCAAGAACAGGATCAGGGGCAAAAGATGCCGAACGTGAAAATCTATGTCGACGAACGGATCTATCCCACCTGCCGCGACAGGTTTCCCGCCACGCTCGGCCAGATCCGCGATATGCTGTGCCATGATCTGGACGTCGTTCCTCCGGCTTGCCAATTCGCCGTGATCCCCGTTCTGGCCATGCCCGACTTGCCCCCGGTCAACGTAGAACTGCACATGCTGCCCCGCCCCGAACGCAACCGCGCCGTCCTGCTGGCTGTCTGCGAAAAACTGCGCGATATGGTTGGGGCCGTCACGGGGGGCCATGTCGCCATCCGCGTCACCACGCTGGACCCCGAAACCTACATCGCCCTGAAATAGGCCCAGAAACAGGAACGAACGGAATGGACAAGACCCTCCCCGATCTGGCCACGGCCGTTGCGGGCATCCGCGATGGCATGACCGTGATGATCGGCGGCTTTGGCGGCTCTGGCGCACCCATCGAACTGATCCACGCGCTGATCGACCGCTTCCTGGCGACCGGCCACCCCAAAGACCTGACCGTCGTCAACAACAACGCCGGAAACGGCCATGTCGGTCTTGCCGCGCTGATCGAGGCGGGCATGGTGGCAAAGCTGATCTGTTCTTTCCCCCGCTCTGCCGATCCGGTGGTGTTCACCGAACGCTATCTGGCAGGCCAGATCGAACTGGAACTCGTCCCCCAAGGCACGCTGGCCGAACGCATCCGCGCGGGCGGCGCGGGCATCCCCGCCTTCTACACCCCCACCAGCTATGGCACCGATCTGGCCAAGGGCAAACCGGTGGCCACCTTCGACGGCAAACCCTATGTGCAGGAACGCTGGCTCAAGGCGGATGTCGCGCTGGTCAAGGCGCATCTGGGCGATCGTCTGGGCAACCTCACCTACCGGATGGCGGCGCGCAACTTCAACCCTTTGATGTGCATGGCGGCCACTACCACCATCGTGCAGGTCACCCGCATCCTGCCCGCAGGCGACATCGACCCCGAAGCCGTCATCACCCCCGGCATCTTCGTGCAAGGCATCGTCGAAATCGCCTCTCCCGCGCAGGAAGAAACCCTCAACCGCGCCGGGGCGCGCCACCCACAGGTGTCCGCATGACCACGAAACTTTCCCCCGCCCAAATGGCATGGCGCGCCGCGCAGGATATCGCGGATGGTGCCTATGTGAACCTTGGTATCGGCTTTCCCGAACTGGTGGCCCGCTTCCAGCCGCCGGGGCGCGAGGCGATCTTTCACACGGAAAACGGCATCCTCGGCTTCGGCGCGGCCCCCGCCCCCGGAGACGAAGACTGGGATCTGATCAATGCCGGCAAAAAAGCCGTCACACTCAAACCCGGCACCGCCTTCTTTCACCACGCCGACAGTTTTGCCATGGTGCGCGGCGGGCATCTGGATGTGGCGATCCTTGGCGCCTATGAGGTGGCCGAAAACGGCGATCTGGCGAACTGGTCCACCGGCCCCAAAGGCGTGCCCGCCGTCGGCGGCGCAATGGACCTGGTCCACGGGGCCAAACGCGTGGCGGTGATGACCGATCACGTCACCAAGGATGGCAAGCCCAAACTGCTGCACCGCTGCACCCTGCCCCTGACCGGGGTTGGCTGTGTAACACGGATTTATTCCAGCCACGCGGTGATCGACATCGCAGATGGCCATTTCGTCTTGCGCGAAAAACTCCCCTCCCTCACCCTTGACGCCCTGCAATCCATGACCGGCGCCACCCTGCATCTGGATGGCCCCGTGACCGATCTTGCCGTGCCCGACCTTTGACGAAAGCTTTGAAATGACTGACGTCTTCATCTGCGACTACATCCGCACCCCCATCGGCCGCTTCGGCGGCAGCCTCTCCTCCGTCCGCGCCGATGATCTGGGGGCGGTTCCCCTGCGCGCCCTCATGGCACGCAACGCGGGTGTGGATTGGGCGGCGGTGGATGACGTGATCTTCGGCTGCGCCAATCAGGCGGGCGAAGATAACCGCAACGTCGCCCGCATGTCGGCTCTGCTCGCAGGCCTTCCCGTCACCGTCACCGGCACCACGATCAACCGCCTTTGCGGATCGGGGATGGATGCCGTCCTCGCTGTCGCCCGCCAGATCAAGGCGGGCGAGGCAGAGTTGATGATCGCAGGCGGTGTCGAAAGCATGTCCCGCGCGCCCTTCGTCATGCCAAAGGCCGACACCGCCTTCAGCCGCAATGCCGAGATTTACGACACCACCATCGGCTGGCGCTTTGTGAACCCCTTGATGAAGGCGCAATACGGCGTCGATTCCATGCCCGAAACCGGGGAAAACGTGGCCGAGGATTTCGCCATCTCCCGCACTGACCAAGACGCCTTTGCCCTGCGGTCGCAGGCTAAGGCATCAGCGGCGCAGGAAAACGGGCGGCTCGCCACCGAAATCACCCCCGTCACCATCCCGCAGCGCAAGGGCGATACGTTGGTGGTAGACCGTGACGAACATCCCCGCGCCACGACGATAGAGGCGTTGGCAAAACTCGGCACCCCCTTCCGCAAGGGCGGAACCGTGACCGCAGGCAATGCCAGCGGCGTCAATGACGGGGCCGCTGCCCTGATCCTCGCCTCTGCCGCCGCCGCCAAAAAACACGGCCTCACCCCCATCGCCCGTGTTCTGGGCGGTGCAACAGCAGGCGTCGCCCCCCGCATCATGGGCATCGGCCCCGCCCCAGCCAGCCAGAAACTCATGGCCCGCCTTAGCCTGACCCAAGCCGATTTCGACGTGATTGAATTGAACGAGGCTTTTGCCTCACAGGGCCTCGCCACCCTGCGCGCCCTTGGCATCGCCGATGATGACCCGCGCGTAAACCCCAATGGCGGGGCCATCGCTCTGGGCCATCCGCTCGGCATGTCCGGCGCGCGCATCACCGGCACCGCCGCCCTGCAACTGGCGCAGACGGGGGGCAAACGGTCCCTGTCCACCATGTGCGTCGGCGTGGGCCAAGGCATCGCCATCGCCCTCGAAAGGGTTTGACCAACGAAAGCCAAAGGGAGGAAAAGACCAATGCCTGAACATGTCTACGGAATGCACCACATCGGCATCACGGTGCCCGACATCAACGAAGGCATCGCCTTCTTCAAGGCGGTCTTTGGCGCGGTCGAGGTGTTCCGCACCGGCCCCTTTGACGTGGATGAGGCGTTCATGCAGCGCCGCCTTGGCACCCCCGCCCATACCCGGATCCGTGATCTCGTCTTTTTGCGCTGCGGCGCAGGCACCAGCGTGGAACTCTTTGAATACAGCGGTGAAGACAGCACCGCCCGCCCCCCGCGCAATTCCGAAATCGGCGGCACCCATCTGTGCTTCGAAGTCGAAGACGTCTTCGCCTCTGCCGAACGCCTGCGCGCCCAAGGCATCGAATTTCTTGATGGCCCCAATACCGTGACCGAAGGCCCCCTCGCCGGTTTCAACTGGATCTATTTCAACGCGCCTTGGGGCCAATCCCTTGAAATCGCCAGCTTCTCATCGCTCGGCTATGAAAAGGACACGTCAGAACGGCTCTGGCGCGCAAAACCCGCCGACTGATCGCATCCTTCCGGCACGGGTGGCGGCCAAACCACAGGGCCGCCGCCCGCCCCAAACCCGACTTCCATCGCGGTCGCAGGCACCACGAACCGCCAACATCCGTAAAACCCCGGTTGCCGAAACGCACCAGACCGGCAAAACTCCGGCTCAAGCCGCGCATGCGGCAATACAGGCACAAACCACAGGCCCATTCTGATACAGCGGAGGTTCGGGTGTCATGGCAATCAGCCCGGTCCTTGCCAAACAGCGCATGATTGCGCCCCTGTCCGCGTTCGGTCTGCTTGCGGCGGCGGTGTTCTTCGCCCTGTCGGTCACGCCATCGATGGTGCCGCGCGCACCGGAATTTCAGGGTGTGCTGGGCGGCGTCGTGGCGGGTATCGGCTACCTTTTCTGGTGGGGGGCGACATCGGCCCTTGTCTGGCTTGGTGTGCCTGACCGCCGCCACAGGTCTGGCTGGCGGCATCGCCTGCTGATCGGGGCCGCCCTTGGCATCATCACCCTCAGCCTATGGAAAGCCGCAGATTGGCAGGGGTCGATCCACCACGCCTGGGGTCTGCCCCCGGTCGAAGCCTCTGCCCCGTTTCAGATTGCCGCCATCGCCGCCGGGGTGTTTCTCGTTCTGCTGTCCTTGGGCAGGATCTTTGCCCTGCTGGTCTCCGCCGCGCAGGCCCGCAGCCGGCGCATCCTCCCTCCCCGTCTGGCACAGGCGGCGGGTCTGGTGGCCGCCATCGCCATCTTTACCGCCCTGATCGATGGGATCGCGCTCCGCGCCGTCCTGCGCGCGGCAGACACCGGTGCCAAACTGGCCGACGCGCTGATCCCCCCCGATCTTGCCCCACCCGCCTCACCCTTTGTCGCCGGGGGGCCAGGCTCTCCGCTCGACTGGCAAGACATGGGCCGCTGGGGGCGTAGTTTCGTCTCCTCGGGACCAACGGCCCAAGACATCACCGCCTTCTGGGGCGCACCTGCCCTTGCGCCCATCCGCGTCTACATCGGCCTGAACGCCGCCGACACCGCCGAAGATCGCGCCCAACTTGCCTTCGACGAATTGATCCGTCTCGGCGGGTTCGACCGGCAGGTTCTGGTTATCGCCATGCCCACCGGGTCCGGCTGGCTTGATCCCGGCGGCATGGACACGCTCGACTATATCACGCGCGGCGATGTGGCCACCGTCTCGGTCCAGTATTCCTATCTTCCCAGCCCGGTTTCCGTGGTCGTAGACCCCACCAAAGGCGAGGCCGAGGCGACCGCGCTGTTCGACATCGTCTATCGCCACTGGGTCACCCTGCCCGCCGACAACAGGCCAAGGCTCTATCTCCACGGCCTCAGCCTCGGGGCCTTCCTGTCGCAGGAAACCGTCCCGCTGCTGGACCTGTATGCCGATCCACTTGCCGGCGCGCTCTGGACCGGATCACCCTATCTCAGCGAATTCTGGCAAATGGTGCAGGCCCGCCGCCACACTGACAGCCCCGCTTGGCGCCCGCGCTTTGGCAATGGCTCGCTGATCCGCACCCTCAATCAGGATGGCGGGGCCGACAGGTTCGATGCCGATTGGGGACCGATGCGCTTTGTCTTTCTGCAATATGGCAGCGATCCCATCGTGTTTTTCGACTGGTCACTTGCCTGGCATCGCCCCGATTGGCTGTCAGGCAACCGCGCCCCCGACCTGTCGCCGCAGATGCGTTGGATACCCGTTGTGACACTGTTCCAGGTTGGTCTTGACATGGCACTGGCCGTAGGAACCCTGGGCTACGGCCATGACTACGCGGCCCGCCACTACATCCCCGCCTGGGCCGAAACCCTCGCCCCCGAAGGCTGGACCGATGCCGAAAGCGCCCGGCTTATCGCCCATCTCGCCGCTTTGGTGCCGCGCTGACGCGCCCTTGCCGAACCACAAGCAAACCGAGGCCCATAGCAACGTTCCCACCCGGCACCTGTCCGGGCGGGAACCACACGCCCCTACACCAGCCCGCCATCAAAACGTCAGCGTCACCCCGATCACCGGCCCGCTCATCGCGCCGTCAAACACCGTGCCACCCTTTTCATAGTCCACCGCCAGATGCCGCCACCCGGCGGACAGATACAGGTTGTCCCGCGCCTGATAATTCGCAGTGACCGCAACTTGCCAGGTGAAATCCGACCCAACCCCGAAACCGCCGACATCGACATAGCTCAGCACCGACCAGCGGTCTGACAACTGCGTATTCACCCGCAGCGCAAGGATCGGGTCCACGAAACTGGCCGATGGTGCCACGCTCAGAACGGGTGAAATCACCGCGCCGTCAATGTCCCACGCCCTCACCCCGCCCAGCACATCGACCGTCGTGCCACCCCCCGCATCAAACCGCTTGCCCGCCGCCAGGGTCAGCGACCGCATCGTCAACTCACCCGCCGCCGGAATACCCGGCGGCACAAGTCCCGACCGCGACGATGCGGAATAGGTCAGGTCGCCAAACAGCACCAGATCACCCCGCCGCGCCAAACCGGTAACAAACAGCGCGCCGTCCAGATCCTCCAGCACCTCTGACAGCGACTTTTCGAAGGACAGCCTCGGTCCCCCGGCAATGGGCGTGAAATCCCCCGTCACCCCGGCACCCCAGCCATAAAGCGTGACCTGCCCGCTCCAATCCTCTGCCTGCGCCGCCCCAGGCACCGCCGCAAGGGTAGCCGTCGTCACCGCAAGGGCGGCAAAGGTCCGAATGAAAGGCATTGGAATATTGGCCATCAAAGCGCCTCCTTGAAAACGCGCCCGCCCTTCATGACAAGGCGCAGATTTGCATCCGGGTCGGACAGAAAATCCAGACCCGCCTCGGGATCACCCTCCCACACCAACAGATCGGCCAGTGCACCCTCGGCAACCACGCCCAGCGCCCCCTGATAGGGCGCACGCTCGCCCGACATGGCCAGCAATTCGCCCGCCGCCCCGGTGGCCATACGCAGCACCTCCAACGGCGACATGAACCGCGTCAGCTTGGCCAACTGTCGGCCTTGCGTGGCCGCACCGGTCGGGTTGAACAGAACATCCGTCCCGAAGGCCATCTTCACACCCTCGGCCCGGCCTTCCTCAAAGGCGCGCACTGTGCCAATGGCCACCTGCTGCTGCTTGGCCTGGCTGCGCGGATCGGAATACTGGTTGGCATCCTCATCGGCCAGAAACGGCTGGATGCTCCACCACACTCCGGCCTCGGCCATTGCCCGGATCGTCGCGCTGTCCGCCAACTGCCCATGTTCGATCGACCGCACCCCGGCCTCGATGCACCGCAGAATGCCGGTCGGCGTATAGACATGGGCGCAGACATATGTCCCCCAATCCGCCGCCGCCTCTACGGCCGCGCGCATTTCGTCCAGCGTGTATTGCGCCGTATCCAACGGGTCATAAGGCGACGCTACCCCGCCGCCCGCCATGATCTTGATCTGGCTCGCCCCCTTCATCAACTGTTCGCGCGTTCGGCGCAGCACCTCGTCCCGGCCATCGGCAAGCGCGGCCACCCCGGTCCTTTCGGTGTAATCCGCAGGCTCACCCGGCATCCGGGGCAGGCTGTTCAACAGCCGGAAATCCCCATGCCCCGAAGTTTGCGACAGCATCGCCCCTGATGGGAAAATCCGTGGCCCCATCACAGCGCCCTGATCAATCGCCAGCTTCAATCCAAAGACTGGCCCCCCGGTATCACGCACCGTGGTAAAGCCCCGCATCAGCGTAGCCCCCGCCTCACGCCCCGCCATCAGATGCACAAATCCGATGTCCTGCGTCAGCGCAACCAACTGGCTTACCCCCACCAGAGTGGCGTGCCAGTGACAATCGATCAGCCCCGGCGTCACCGCCCGCCCGCCACAATCGATCACATCCGCCTCTGTCGGCCCGGTCCCCGTGGCGGGCAATCCGGTGATCCGCCCGCCTTCAACCACAATGTCCCGCCCGGTTTGCATCGACAACGTCACACCGTCAAAAAACCGCAGGTTGGTCAACACCACAGGCCGCCCCGCAGCCTGCGCCCGCACCTCGCGCGGGGCCAGTCCGAACCCGGCAAACAACCCAACCACCGCCGCAGCACCACCCAGCAACTGACGGCGGGAAATATCCGCCTCGATCCGCTGCATGGCCGCCTGGGTTTCGGGGGCACCACACAAGCAGGGATTGATCGGGGCCACCCCCCGCTCGACGGCTTCACAACATGTCATGCACATGAACGATCAATCCCCTCCTCTGGAATTAGGTAAAAGAATGCTTGGTAACTTTCGTAAATGATGCCCGCCACGCACCATCAAATCAACGGAACAAGCCGTCACCCGCAGAAAAAATCAGCCCCCATTGCGGCAGATGAACCATCATAACGATAAAAGCCTGCACCAAAGCCGCCGATCCCCAAACTGAGGCGCGTCCAAAGGCTGCCCTACGGGGTATTCCGCAAATCAAAAAACAGAAGGGGTATTCCGCAAATCAAACAGCCCGCAGGGCATCACTTGCCCCGCATCAGCCCCGCATAGCCCTACAATCCACAATTCGTATCGATATCATATTGCGCAAACGGGCAATCCCGCAGCAGCGCCTTGATCGCGGCCGACGACCCCTTCAACGAAATTCGCCGCCCCCCCAATTTGGCGGCCGCATCCGTGCCGTCCAACACCACAGTCCGGCGCCCGCCCTGATCAATCGAAATCTCCATCCCCGACGCGCCGGAATTGATCGCGGCAATCATGCCGTCGATCAACACCATCGACTGCGCCGCGCGAAACGCCTCCAGCCCCACGCCACAGGTGGTATCCTTCTTCTCGGCAAAGGCCGCACCCGCCGCCCCGTCAATCCCAAGGGCATCGGTCCTGCCGTCAAACATATACACCGTCCCCTCCGGCCCGATCAGCGCAGGTGACATCCGCACCCCCAGAATCCAGGCCGTTGCTGGATTGCTGCCATCGGCAAGGCAGGCCAGACCCACCGCCCCTTCCGGCGTGCGGATATGCGCGCTCAGCCCCAGTTCTGGATCCATCCCATAGGACCAACTTTCCACGCCGGGCGCATCGCCACCCGCCGCCATAACGGGATCGCTGACCATAGGCATCGCCGCCTCCGTCAGCTTGCCGCCAAAGGTGCACATCGCCCCGTGCAGGCCGAAACATTCGCTGCCCTCGGTCACGACAATCGCGTCACCTTGCTGCGCGAAGCCGATCACACAGCCCGGCAAATCGCCGGGCCGCATCTGCCACTGCCCTTCGCCCACAGGCTCCATCACGCCGCGCGTGTCACCCTGGCAACCTTCGGTCACCACTTCGATCTCGCCCATGCCACCCTGCACCGTCAGGGTCAGCGTCTCGCCATAATCGCCGACTCCGGAATATTGCCCCGGCTCCATCGCCAGAACGCCCTGAACCGCAGGCATCGCCAACACGCATCCCAACCCCAACCGCAAGGTAAGTTTCATTTCCTCAATCCCTTCCGCCGAAAATTCATTGCAATTTCAAATTCCTACACTGCCAACGCCTCATACCGCCGATTGGCCACCGATCACCCTCACGCACAAACGGCCCATCCAAAACACCGTTCACAAACGCTAATTCCGGGCAAATGCCAAAGCAAGCGCGCCAATGCCCCCCGTCAAAAGCAGCCCGTCAACCACACCCCGCCCCGATACGGAATCCCACCACGGTCTTCGCTGTTCTTTCCGCCTTCGGCCTCTGTATACTGCGCGCCCACAGCAGCGCGGCACAGGCAGGTCATGGCGGTAACTCTAAAGGAAGTGGCGGAACGTGCGGGCGTCTCCCGTTCGGCGGTGTCGCGCACCTTCACCGACGGGGCCTCCGTCTCGGCCCGCACCCGCGCCAAGGTGGAACAGGCCGCCGAAGAACTGGGCTACGCACCCAACGCGCTGGCCTCCAGCCTGACGACAGGCCGGACAAAGCTGATCGGCCTGATCGCCAACAATTTCCACAACCCCCTGATCCTAGAGGTGTTCGATCTGTTCACCAGCGGCCTGCAAGATCGCGGCCTGCGCCCCCTGCTGGTCAACCTCAGCGGTGCCACCGACCCCGCCGCTTCGGTCCGAATGCTGCGGCAATATTCCGTGGATGGCGTGATCGTCGCCTCCTCCACCCTGCCGCCCAGCTTTGCCGCCGCCTTTCGGCAGGCTGGCATCCCGGTGGTTCACGCCTTCGGGCGCCCTGCCCCTGCCCCCGAAGTCCACGTCGTCGGTATCGACAACATCGCCTGCGGCCGCATGGCCGCCGACACCCTGATCCAGCACGGTTACACCAATGTGGCCTTCCTCGGCGGCCCACAGGCCGCCACGTCGACGCAAGACCGCGCCGCAGGCTTCCTCGCCGCATTGTCCGCCCATCCCGGCGTCACCGTCACCACCAGCTATGCCACCGATTACACCTTCGATGCCGGACGCGCGGAAATGCAGCGCCTTCTGACGCAACCCCCCGCCCATCCCCCCGCACAGGCCTATTTCTGCGGTGATGACCTGCTCGCCATCGGCGCCATGAGCGCGATCACCGATGCAGGCCTGTCCGTCCCCGGCGATATCGGCCTGATCGGATTGAATGATATGGAAATGGCCCGTTGGCAGAACATCGGGCTGACGACCATCCGCCAGCCCGTATCCGATATCATCGACGCCGCCATAGACCTTGTGGTCACCACCATCGAACAGCCCGACCGGGCACCCGAAGTGCGCCTGTTTCCCTGTCAGGTCATCGCCCGCCGTTCGCTGCCCTGACCAAAACCCGGCCTGACCAAAACCCGCCCTGACCAAAACCCAGCCTTACCGACCCAGCCTTACCGAAACATCGGCGGGCGCGCATCCATCCACGCTCCCCCGGCCTTGGCCGAGGCAACCGCCGTATGCACTGCCGCCATCGACCGCACGCCACTGGCTGCCGTCGGCAGCCCGTCGCGCACCTGCCCCCGGATGGCATCGGCCAGCTCACAATAGATATTGGCCACCGCCAGCGGGAACCCTTCGGGATGCGCAATCGCCACCCGGCTCAGGCGCTTGGCCTCGTCATAAAGCCCGCCTTCGCCTTTTTCGATGATCTGGGTCCGCCCGCCCACCGGGGTATAGATCAACTGGTTCGGCTGTTCCGATGCCCAACGGAACCCGCCGGTTTCGCCAAACACCTGAATATCAAACCCGTGCTGCCGCCCGATCGCCACCGAAGACGTCCACAACCGCCCGACCGTGCCGCGCGACATGCGGAAATTCACCATCGCATCATCCTCCAGCACGCGGCTGGAAATGGTGGATGCGAAATCCGCCGACAGCTTTTCCACCTCGTCATCACAGATGAAACTGGCCATGTGCAGCGCATGGATGCCGCAATCGGCAAACTGCCCCGACACCCCCGCCATCGCCGGATCATAGCGCCAGCGCACGCGCGGATTGTCGGCATCCGTCGCATCGCCATGATGCCCGTGGCTGAAATTCGTCACCACCAGACGCACCTTGCCAATATCGCCCGCCCGCACCATCGCACGCGCCTGCCGCACCATCGGATAGGCGGAATAGCAATAATTCACCGCACAAATCTTGCCGGTGCGGGCCGCCACCCCGACAATCTCTTCGCCCTCTTCCACCGTCATCGTCATCGGCTTTTCGCACAGCACGTTAAAGCCTGCTTCCAGAAACGCCTTGGTAATCTCAAAATGCGTGGAATTCGGCGTGGCGACAGTGACAAGATCAACCCGGTCCTTCCGTCCCCGCTCCCCCGCCAGCATCTCGGTCCAGTCGCCATAGGCCCGGTCGGCAGCAATGCCCAACCGCTGCGCATAGTCCCGCCCTGCCTCGGGACGGTGATCCAGCGCCCCGGCGGCAAAGGTGAAATGCCCATCCGCCAGCGCCCCCAATCGGTGCGCGGGTCCGATCTGGCTGCCCTCACCGCCGCCAATCATGCCCCAGTTCAGCTTCTTCATGTCAAACGCCCCTCAAAACCCGATAGAGGAAAGATATTCGCGGTTCTTCCGCGCATCGTCCACGGGGCGCACATCCAGCGTCGGATCGCAATCCTGCTCCACCGTGCACCACCCTTCAAAGCCCGCCTCCAGCAGGATCTGCCGCACCGCCGGGAAATCCACATCCCCCTTGCCCAGATTGCAGAAAATCCCTTGCCCGCAGGCGTCATAGAACCCCGTTCCCCTGGCGATCACATCCGCCTTAACAACCGGGTCGATATCCTTGAAATGCATATAGGAAATCCGTCCGATATGCCGCCGCATGAAGGCCACCGGATCAAACCCCGCATAGGAATGGTGGCCTGTGTCGAAACAGATCTTCAACACGGCTTCATCCACCTCATCCAGCAGCCGTTCCAACTCCGGCTCAAAATCGATGAACCCCGCCGCATGGGCATGTATCCCCACGGTCAGCCCGTAGTCCTCGGTCCCCATCCGGGCCACGGTGGCGATCCGGTCACGGAACGCGGCCCATTCTGCCGCGTCCATCTGCTCGGCCGCCTCCGCCCGCCCGGCCGTCGGCGCACGGCGGGGCGAGATGGAGTCGATCAACACCAGATGCTGCGCCCCATGCGCCACCAGCGCCTTGCAGGTGCGAACAGAGGCATCCATCACCTCATCCCATTTCGCCGGGTCGTGGAACGGGCGGAACACCACCCCCCCGATCAACTCCTGCCCGAACTCATTCAGCGCCTCGCCCAGCACATCCGGGTCTTCCGGCATGAACCCGATAGGGCCAAGCTCAATCCCGCGATAGCCCGCATCGCGGCAATCGCTCAACACCTGCCGCCATGGCGGGTTGCGTGGATCACCTGCGAATTCCACGCCCCAGGAACAGGGCGCATTGCCGATGCGAATGGTCATGATGTCCTCACCCTTGCGGGACGGCACGCCAGCCGCCGTCCTCTGCTGCCTTGAATGCCGTGTCGATGATCGTCGATACGGCCAACCCGTCGCGGAAGGTGGGCCACACCGCGCGTCCTGTGGCAATCGCCTCCAGAAAATCCCGCGCTTCGATGATGATCTGGTCCTGATATCCGGTGCCATGCCCCGGCCCTTGGCAAAAGGCCGCATAATTCGGATGCGCAGGCCCGGTCAGAATGCGGGTAAAGCCCCGCGTCGCCTCTGGCCCCTCGGCCCGATACAACCAGACCGCGTTCTGATCTTCCTGATCAAACCGGATTGCACCTGACGTGCCGTGGATTTCATAGGCATAGCCCATCTTCCGACCCGTCGCCACGCGGCTGACGAACAGATGCCCCATGACCCCCGATGCAAAGCGCAGCATCATCTGCGCCTGATCGTCATTGTCCACCGCCACCGGCCCCGTAGGCCCCGGTCGTGTGGCATGAACCGTCTCGATCCGCGCCGACAGCGCTTCTACCGGCCCCATCAGCGCCAGCAGGCAGTTGATCGGATGCGGCGCCAGATCCCCCATTGTGCCATTCGCACGGCCCGAAGTCCGCCATGTCGCGGGAAGCGCCGGATCGGCCAGAAAATCCTCCGTATGCTCCCCGCGAAACCACGTCACGCGGCCAATGGCGCCCTCATCCAGCAACTGCCTCACGAACTGCGTCGCAGGCGTGCGCACATAGTTGAACCCGATCATGTTGGGCTGCCCCGATGCCTCTGCCGCCGCCACCATCGCGCGGGCATCCTCCAGCGACGCCCCCAGCGGCTTTTCGCAGAACACCGGTTTTCCCGCTGCAAAGGCTGCCTCGGCGATCACACGATGCGTTTCCTGCGGCGACGCGATCACCACCGCTCCAACGCGCGGATCGGCCACCACCTCTTGCCAACTGCCCGCCGCGCGCCGCACGCCATAGGCCTGTGCATAGCGCTCCGCCGACTCCCGGCTTGTTGCCGCGATCATCTCCAGACGGGGCCGCAGCGCGGTGCCGAACACCGCCCCCACGGCGGAATAGGCCACCGCATGCGCCTTGCCCATATAGCCGCCACCAATCAGGCCGATCCCGATTTCCGTCACGCCGCCCTCCCCAAAGACAGTTCGAACACAAGTATTGCAACCGGTTGCAAAATCAGTATCGTGCCTTCAAACGCCACGCAAGCCCTGTTTGCCAACAGGCCAGCAACATGAGGCCACATGACCCACCCCGGCGACACCATCCGCCTTACCGTGGCGCAGGCCATCGTCCGCTTTCTGATGAACCAGTTCATCGAAATCGGTGGCGTCGAAACCCGCATCTGCGGCGGCGGCTTTGGCATCTTCGGCCACGGCAACGTCCCCTGTCTGGGCGAGGCGCTCTATCCCGTCCGCGACGACCTGCCGCTTTATCGCGGGCAGAACGAACAAAGCATGGGCTTCGCCGCCGCGGCCTATGCCAAATACCATATGCGCCGCCGTTTCATGTTCTGCACCGCCAGCGCAGGCCCCGGCACCGCCAACCTGCTCACCGCCGCCGCCTTGGCCCATGCCAACCGCCTGCCGATGCTTCTGCTTTGCGGCGATACCTTCCTCACCCGCCTGCCCGATCCGGTGCTGCAACAGTTAGAGCATTTCAACAACCCCACCCTCGGCCTGAACGACGCGTTCAAATCCGTCTCCCGCTTCTGGGACCGCATCACCCACCCCGCGCAAATCCTGCAATCCCTGCCCGCCGCCCTCGCCACGATGCTGGACCCCGCCGATTGCGGCCCCGCTTTCCTCGGCCTGCCGCAGGATGTGCAGGGCTGGGTCCATGACTACCCCGCCGCCTTCTTTGCCCGCTGCGTCCACCGCATCCGCCGCCAATCCCCCGACATGGCCGAAATCGCGGATGCCGCCGCCCTCCTCCGCAACGCGCAACGCCCGGTCATCGTGGCGGGCGGCGGCGTGCAATATTCCGGGGCCGTCGCGGAACTCACCTCCTTCGCCGAGGCGCATAATATCCCCGTGGTGGAAACCATCGCCGGCCGCGCAAATCTGCTGGCCACCCACCCCCTCAACATCGGCCCGCTTGGCGTGACCGGATCAGACAGCGCCAACACCATCGCAGGCGCCGCCGATGTCGTCCTCTCCATCGGCACCCGTCTGCAAGATTTCACCACCGGATCGTGGACCGTCTTCGCCCCTGACGCCCGCCTCATCGGCCTGAACGCAGGCCGCCATGACGCCGCCAAGCACCTTTCCCTCCCCGTCGTGGGTGACGCCAAACTCGGACTGGAAGCCCTCACCAAAGCCCTCTCTACCCACCGCGCCCCCGCCGACTGGGTGGCAAAAGCCCAATCCGAACGCCGCATCTGGGATACTTACGTCGCCGCGAACGTGGCCCCCGGCAACCGCCCCAATTCCTACGCCCAGGCCATCGGCGCGGTGAACGCGCTCTGCCACCCGCGCGACCGTATCGTCACCGCCGCAGGCGGCCTGCCCGCCGAAGTTACCGCCAACTGGCGCACCCTTGGCATCGGCACCGTCGATGTCGAATTCGGCTTCTCCTGCATGGGATACGAAATCGCAGGCGGCTGGGGCGCACGCATCGCACAATCGGAATCCGAACCCGACCGCGATACCATCGTCCTTGTCGGCGACGGCAGCTATCTCTTGATGAACTCCGACATCTATTCCTCTGTTCTCACACAGAAAAAGCTGATCATCCTCGTTCTCGACAATGGCGGATTCGCCGTCATCAACAAGCTGCAAAACAACACCGGGCAGGACAGCTTCAACAACCTCATTGCCGATTGCCCCACAGTGACCGACCCCTTCCTCGTCGATTTCGCCGCCCATGCCGCCGCGATGGGCGCGCTGACGGAAACCGCCGCCACCCCCGCCGAACTGGCCGCGGCGTTCCAGCGCGCCAAAGCCGCCCCCAAAACCACCGTCATCGTCATGCAGGTCGACCCGTATGAAGGTTGGACAACCCAAGGCCACGCCTGGTGGGAAATCGGCACCGCTGCGATCTCCGCCACCGCCACCGTCCGCGACAAACACGCCGAGGTAGAGTCAGGCCGCGCCGCCCAAAGGCCAGGCATCTGATGGCCACTCTCTCCCGACTGTCAGGAAAGAACTTTCTCGTCATTGGCCGCGCCGGGATGGACCTTTACGCCGATCCCCCCGGCACGCGCGTTGAAGATGCCACCCGCTTCACCGCCGCCCTTGGTGGCTCCTCCGCCAATATCGCGGTGGGCCTTGTCAAACAGGGCTGCCAAGCCGCCCTCCTGACCTGCGTCTCAGATGATGCCGTGGGCCGTTTCTGCCGCGCCGAACTCACCCGCTATGGCGTGGACCACGCCCATGTCCGCGCTGTGGCAGGCGAGGCGCGCAATTCCCTCGCCGTCGTCGAAACCCGTCTGGAAAACTGCCAATCCGTCATCTACCGCAACAACGCCGCCGATTTCGCAATGACCAACGCAGATGTGGACCATGTCGATTACAGCGCCTTCTCAGCTCTCATCACAACTGGCACTGTCCTTGCGGCGGAACCCTCGCGCAGCGCCACCTTCCGCGCCTTCGATCTGGCCCGCGCGGCAAACCTGCCGCTGATCTTCGATGTGGATTACCGCCCCTATTCCTGGCCCTCCGCGCAGGAAGCCGCCGAAGCGTATTCCAAAGCCGCCGCCCTCTGCGACATCATCATCGGCAATGACGTGGAATTCGGCTTCATGGCAGGCGACCCCGCGCAGGGCCTGGCCAAGGCCCGCAGCCTGATTACCCAAGGGGCGCAGATCGTCATCTACAAGATGGGCGAAAAGGGCGCGATCACGATCACCCCCGATGGCGAATTTGCCACCGGCATCTACCCCACCGCCGCCCTAAAACCCACCGGCGCGGGCGACAGTTTCCTCGCCAGTTTCATCGCGTCCCTTGCCACAGGCCACCCCCTGCGCGATGCCATCCTGCGCGGCTCTGCCGCCGCCGCGATGGTTGTGGCCCGCATCGGCTGCGCCCCAGCCATGCCCAACACAACCGATCTTGACGACTTCCTCGCCACACACCCCGGCCCCACCCTTGGCCCCACCACAGGCTGAAAGGAACCCCCATGCACATCGCCCCGCACGACAATGCCAACCGCCCCATCGTCGACCGCGAAGATGCGCTGGTCCCGCTGGTCTATTTCAACATCATCCGTCTGAAGGCGGGCGAAACCTTCGACTATCGCACCCCCGGCTATGAAACCTGCATCGTCCCCGCCACCGGCACCGTGACCGTGGAATCCGCAGGCGAAACCTATCCCGACATCGGGCATCGCGGGGTCGATGTCTGGGATGGTGAACCCGAAGGCGTCTACATCCCCACCAATACCGCCACCCGCATCACCGCCCGCACCGACACGGAAACCTTCATCGCCGGGGCTAAATTCACGGAAACCCTCCGCCCCTTCGCCGTCCGCGCCAAAGACATCGACAAGGTCCAATACGGATCCGACGACACGAAAACCCACCGCAAGATCAAGCACATCTTGGGCGCCGCCTATCATGACCGCGTCGGTCGCCTGCTGGTGTCCGAACTTTACACCGTGGGCGCGGGCGGCTGGTCCGGCTTTCCCAGCCACAAGCATGACACCGACCGCCGCGATGACACGGGGGAACTGATCGAAACCCGCCATGACGAATGCTACAACTTCCGCTTCCGTCCCGATTATGGCTCCGGCCTGCAAATGCTGCAACGCGTGGATAACGAACCCGGCGACGCCTATCACATCATGAACCGCTCCACCGTCCTGATCGACAAAGGCTATCACCCATGCTGCGTCCTGCCGGGGTATGAGATGTATTATTTCACCATCCTCGGCGGCCAAAGCCAGCGCAGCTTGAAGCAATACTTCCAACCCACCCACGCCGCGCAACTCCACACCATACCCGGCATCATGGATATGGTGGCCAAGTTCAAATGACGTTGGTCCCCCTCGCCCAGGTTCTCCAACCCGCCCTTGCCAACGGCTACGCCGTTCCCGGCCTCGTCTGCCTGGGGTGGGAGGATATGCGCGCCTACACCCACGCCGCCCAGGCCGAAGACGCCCCCCTGATCCTGCAAGCTGGCCCCGGTTGCCGCGCCCACACGCCCCTGCCCGTCCTCGCCGCCATGTTCCGCCATCTGGCGGCCAGCGTTGACGTCCCCATCGTGGCTCATCTGGACCACGCCCATAGCATCGACGAATGCAAAGCGGCCCTGGATGCGGGCTTCACCTCTGTCATGTTCGATGGCTCCCGCCTGCCGCTCGATGAAAACATCACCCAAACCGCCGAAGTCGCCGCCCTGGCCCATGCCGCAGGCGCCTCCTGCGAAGGTGAGATTGGCTTCGTGGGCTATGCCGCTGGCGAAGCGTCGCAAGGCACCGATCCCGAACAGGCCGCCCGCTTCGCCCTTGAAACACAGGTCGACGCCGTGGCCATTTCCATCGGCAACGTCCACCTCCAGAAAAACCACAGCGCGGGCCTCGACCTCGCCCGCCTCACGGCCATCCAGAACCTGACCACCATCCCCCTTGTCATTCACGGCGGCTCTGGCGTGCCTCCGGATCAACGCGCCGACCTCGCGGCGCGCTCCCACATCTGCAAATTCAATATCGGAACCGAATTGCGCCAGGTGTTTGGTCGGTCGCTGCGCGCCACCCTCGCCGCGCATCCCGACCGTTTCGACCGCATCGACATTCTGCGCGAAACCGAACCGCCCCTGATCACCGCTGCCCGCAGGATTCTCCGCAACATGGGCGCATCCGGCCGCGCACCCACCTGATCCGGCCCCTACCTTCCCAGCGACTCACCCGCCCACACCTGCACATCAGCCGTCCGCCCAACACGGATACGCGCCTTTCCACGGCATCTGGGCAAAACCGCACAACAAAGAAGGCGTCCCGGCAAACCACACCACACCCCATCTGCCCAGGCACAATAATGGCCAAACCCAGCCCGACGCGCCGCAACATCTGGGTTTTACCCCCGCAAAAACCGTGGCATCGCCCCGGCAACAAACCCATAAACTTTTCGCCGAAACGCCCTACCCTTCGCCCCTTAAACCCATGATTGACGCAGTTTTTCTTGCCTGACGCCCCCCTTGTTTTGCAGCCTTGCCCTTGCAAGGGCCAACGCAGGCAACACGGACTGCCTGTCAGCCCGCACGGAATGGGGAACAAACGAATGCAAAGCTATATTGCTGCCTGCGCGGCGCTGGCCTTGGTGTTTCTGATGGCCACGCTGGCGGTTTTTCTGGTCCTTGTGGAAACCGCCGACGCGACCACCCTCGACCCCTACCTCGCGGCCCTGCACACCGCCGCGCCGATCCTGCCATCGGATTAAGGGCGGGCCGCCCGCCCCAACGCGCCACCCCACACATCCCCCACACATCCCAAAGCGCCTGAGACCGCAAAGGCCACATAAACAAGAAAGGCCTGCCCCGGGGTCACGGAGACAGGCCTGTCGTGTTGGGATACCGGCAAGTGACCCCATCGACAGAATGATAATGCGAATTACTCGCACCTCTGTCAATGCAAAACTGCATCCCTATCCCAACCCGGCCAATTCACCCGCGCCCCACCACAAGAACGCCCGCCGCATTCCGGCAACAGCCGCACACCGCCCGTGATCCTGATCAATCCGGGAACAATCCGTTTCCCGAAACACGGCCACAGGCCATGTCTTACCCTCAGCCCGACGCAAAAAGGCCACAACCACAAGTTGGTATGCGCTTGGGCGATGTCCTTTTGGCGCGACCCTGTTATTGAAAGTTAGCGTTAACCAAAATTGACGACCACATAGTGATCGCCTCGGTGCCCCGCATTCCCAAGCGGTGCCCGAAGGCAAAAAGACATACAGGGACCGGGGTCAGCGGCATGAGTTCACGACGGCAGAGGACGCGCCACGTCAGCGCCCCGCCCGCACTCACACGACCGGCCCGGCTGTCATGGCTGCCCCTTGGCGCAGGCCCTGCCCGCCTTCTCATTCTGACAGCCGCGATCCTGACTGCTTCCCTGACCTCCGCCACCCTCCTCTCCCCCCCGCTCAGGCACAAGACAGCGCCGCTCCTTCGCTGACGGTCGTCATCCCGGAACCCCTTCCCCCCTACGCAAAATTTGAAGCAGACGGCGCCATTTCAGGCATCCGCGCCGATCTCTGGGCCGAATGGTCGGCCATCACCGGTATTCCTGTCACGCTGCGACAAGGTGCCTGGATCGGCCTCAACGACCAGATCACCGCCGGTGCCGTCGATGTGGTCGACATGGCCATCATGTCACAAGACCGCAGCAACTGGCTTGATTACGCCCCTGCATTCCTTGACCTGTCCTATGCGCTGTTCCAGCCCGTCCCGGAAAACGCGGACGCGCTTCCCTTTGCCTCGCTGAAGGATATTGCCGATCAAACCGTCGGTGTGCGCGCCAGCAGCCCCTGCATACCAATTCTGGCCGAAAACGGCGCTGACCTGCTTATCTTTCCGTCCGGCAACACGATGACACAGGCCGCACGCGACGGCACGCAAGATCTGTTCTGCCTGCCCATCCCGATGGGCAACGCCATTTTCGCCCGCGCCGGGCTCGCGGCCGATTTCACCCACAGCGCGCCCATCCTCGACATCGCGGTTCATTGGGCCGTGGCCGATGGCAACAGCGCGCTTTTCGCCACGCTGGCAAACGGCTTTTCCCGCATCCCCGCCGACCGCATCCGCGCGATCGAGGATCACTGGATGGGCGGCGGCGATTTCACCCTCCTTGGCATCAGCGCCGATCACCTTCCCATCATTCTTGGCGCGCTCGTGCTGGCGATGGCCGTCGCTTTGGGCACCACGGTCTTTCTGCGCAGCCGGCTTGACCGCGCGCTTGCCGCCCGCGCCGACATCGCCGATGCCCTGCGCCGCCGCCTGCGCCAGCAGGATTGCCTGCACCGTGTCTCGCTTGCGACCGAAGACATGACCCGCCCCATGCCCGACATTCTGGCCGATCTGGCCGATGCGCTGGGCACCGGCATCGGCAGCCCCCAAAACGGCACCCCCGGACAGGCTCGCTTCCGCATCAGCCTGTTTGGAACCACACATGATGACCTGCCGCCCGGCACCACCCCGACCCATCGCCAGCCCGTCCAGATCGAAGGCAGCATCCAAGGCGAAATCGCCATCCTCTGCCCGGTGCGCGGGTCCATCCACCCGCTGCCCCGCGAAGACCAGTCGCTGATCGAACACGCCGCGGCCCGCCTGTCGGCCCGCGCCGAAGCGGCCCGCGCAGCCACCCGATTGGCACAAAGCGAAGAACGCTTTCGCCGCACCTTCCACCATTCCGCCCAGGCCACCGCCGTCATCCGCCACGGCCGCTTTGCCGAAGCAAACGCCGCCGCACTCGCCCTTCTGGGCTACCCGCAGGGACAAACCTTCGTCGGCCTGACACCCGAAGACATCTCTCCCGAATATCAGCCCGATGGCGAAGTGTCGGTCGATAAATCCGACCGCCTCCACCAGATGGTCCTCAGAGAGGGCAATCTGAAATTCGACTGGGAACATCTCCGCGCCGATGGCACCCCGATCCTGTTCGAAGTGCTACTCTCCGCCGTCCGCAATGGCGACGAGGTGGAAGTCTTCACCCTCTGGAACGACATCACCGTCAAACGCCGCGCCGAAGCGGCCCTTGCTGCGCATCAACGCACGCTCGAAGCGCAGGTTGCCCTGAGGACCGACGAACTCTCCCGCCTGAATGAGGAACTGTTCACCCTGCTCGGAACCGCCGCCAGCGGCATCGCCCTGCTACGCGACGGCGTAATCCGCACCTGCAACCCGTCCCTGTCCCAGCTTTTGCTGATCCCCCAACAGCAACTGATCGGCACCCCGCTGGATCCGATCTTCCGCGATCAGCAGGAATGGGCAAAGCTGCGCGATCAGGCCACCGCCGAAATGGCTCTTGGCGCCGTATTCAGCGTGAATACCGAAATCCGTCGCGGGGATGGCAGCACCCTCTGGGTGGCCCTGCGCGCCAATGCCATCGACCCGCGCAATCCCGATGCCGGGGCGGTTCTGGTCATCGACGACATTTCCAACGCCTATCTCGCCAGCCGCCAGCTTGCCGCCGCCCGCGACATCG
Source organism: uncultured Paracoccaceae bacterium (assembly GCA_958439195.1). Taxonomy (GTDB): domain Bacteria; phylum Pseudomonadota; class Alphaproteobacteria; order Rhodobacterales; family Rhodobacteraceae; genus Paragemmobacter. Next base: position 273,727 of record OY288160.1, on the reverse strand, counting down.
CCGAACAGGCCGCGCAATTGAAAACCGAATTTCTCGCGCATATGAGCCATGAACTGCGCTCGCCCATCAATGCCGTGCTGGGCTTTGCCGAACTCCTCCTCGGCAGCCCGCTGGCCGATCACCAGCGTGACTATATCCGCAAGGTGCAGGCTTCCGGTCGCCACCTTTTGATGATCGTCAACGATGTGCTGGACCTGTCCAAGGTCGAGGCAGGCAAGCTGAACATCGAACAAACCGAATTCCGGCTGGCCTCCGTAATCAAATCCGCCATCGACACCATCGCCGCCGCGACCGCCGAAAAAGGCATCGAACTCATCGTCCAGACCGATCCCACCCTGCCCCGCCAGTTTATCGGCGATCCGCTGCGGGTGACCCAAATCCTGATGAACCTGCTGACCAACGCGCTGAAATTCACCCAGCGCGGGGAAATCACGCTTGCGGTCCGCGCCCTTCCCCAGGGTGGCCTGCACTTTGCCATCACCGATACCGGCATCGGCATGTCCACAGAACAGATCGGCCGTCTTTTCGAACGCTTCTCACAGGCCGAGGATTCCACCGCCCGCCTCTATGGTGGCAGCGGCCTTGGTCTGGCGATCTGTCGCCAGCTTGTCGATCTGATGCAAGGCGAGGTGGGCGTCCAAAGCCAACCCGGCCAAGGCAGCACCTTCTGGGTAAATCTTCCTCTCCAGTCCCTGCCAAACGCGCAATCTTTGCCAAAAGACTGGCACGCCACCCGCCCGCCGCTTGCCAATCGCAAGCTGCTGGTGATCGACGATTTCCCCAACGCGGCCGAGGCGATCGCCACCCACCTGCGCGCCGCTGGGGCCACCGTATCCTGCGCCACCCGCCTGCCCGACTTCGGCACCGATCCCTTCGACGCCATCCTGATCGACAGCCGGATGCCCGGCAGCGACGGCTTTGCCACGGCAACCCGGTTGCGTGGCCGCCACGGCTCTTCGACGCCCCCGCTGCTCCTCTTGGCCCACAAGGGCGGGCAGGACATCGTCGAACGCGCCCATGCCGAAGGCTTCCGCGACATGGTTCTAAAACCGGCGGAACCCGATGTCCTGATCACGCGCCTTGTGGCTTTGTTCCAGGCACCCGCCGCGCTGCAACCTGCCCCGCCTGTCCCACCCACCCCACGCGCCGCACCTGCCCATTCCGGTCGGCGCGCACTTGTTGTGGATGACAACCCGCTGAACCTTGACCTGACGGCAGCACTGCTGGCCAATCTGGGCCTGATCGCCACCACCGCCACCAACGGGGCCGAGGCAGTGCAGGCCGTTCTCGACACCGATTTCGACCTTGTGCTGATCGACAGCCAGATGCCCATCATGGACGGGATCGAAGCCACCCGCCGCATCCGCGCCCTGCCCACCGCCAAATCCGCCGTGCCGATCATTGGCCTGACAGGCAATGCCCGCGATGCGGAACGCGACCTGGCGCTTTCGGCGGGCATGTCCGATTACCTCGTAAAACCAGTATCCGGTGCCACGCTGCGCGCCTTGCTGACCCGCCATCTGGGCGGCGAAAAGGCCCCGGCCCAACCCGCGACGGCCGCTGCGGCAAACTAGGTGGGGTAAGGCCAGGGCGCCTGCGAAAACACGCCCCCATCCACCCATAGCGTCTGCCCGGTCACGAAATCCGCCGCGGGCGAACAGAAAAACAGCACCGGCCCGGCAATATCCGCGGGCGTCCCCACCCGCCGCAGGGGGGTGATCGGGCTCCACGTCCCGGCATAATCCCCGGCTTCGGCCGCCGTCCGCTCCGTCGCCACCGCGCCGGGGGCCACGCAATTCACCCTTATGCCATGCGGCCCCAACTCGCAGGCCGCTGATTTGGTAAACTGCTCGATCCCGCCCTTGGATGCCGTGTAGTCAACCAGTTTCGGAAACGCCACTTTGTTGCAACCAGACCCAAGGTTGACCACCGCCCCCTTCACGCCGCCCGCAATCATCAACCGCGCCGCGGCCTGCGTGTTCAGAAACGTCCCCCGCAGGTTGGTCCGCATCACCGCGTCCCACTGCTCCACCGCCAGGTCCAGCAATCCGGCCCAGGTCTGTATCCCTGCATTGTTCACCAGAACCGATGGCGCACAGCCCGCCCACTCCGCGGCCCGGTCGTGAAACGCCGTCACCGCCGCCTCATCCCCGGCATCGGCTTCCACGCTTAGGCAGCGCCGCCCCAGCGCCGCCACCTCACGCTCCACCTGCGCGGCCATGTCTGCGCTGCCCAGATGGGTCAGCGCCACATCATGCCCGGCCCCCGCCAGCGCCACCACCAGATGCCGCCCGATGGCCGAGGTTCCGGCCGTCACCACTGCAAGTGTCATGTATCCTCCCTGAAATCAGGCCCCCGCCTTCAGGCCAGGATATCCCAAACGAACCGCGCGCAGACCGTCAACAGGAACAACCCGAACCCCGTCTCCAGCACCCGCTTGGACAGGCTGTGCGCCAACCGCACACCCAACCGCGTCGTCAACAGCGTCGTGGGGATCGTCAGCGCAAAAGTCAGCACACTGACATAGCCCAGCGCATCCACCGGCAACCCCGGCTTGCCCCAGCCCGCCGCCACATAGCCAATCGTCCCCGGCAGCGCGATCAGGATACCCACCGCCGAAGCCGTCGAAATCGCCCGGCGAATGTCATAGCCATGCAGCGTCAGCAACAGGTTGGTGATCGCCCCGCCACCAATACCCATAAGCGCAGACAATACCCCGATCACCCCGCCATAGGCCCGCAAGACACCCTTGCCCGGCAACCCCTCGGCCAGCCGCCACCCGGCACCGCCCAGCAACAGCTTTGCCGCGTTGACCACCGCCACCGCGATGAACACCAACTGAAACACCACCGGATCGGCATAGCGCGCGATGACAGACCCCGCCAGCACGCCCAAAATCACCGGCACCGCCCACAGCTTGATCAGCTCCATATCCACCGTGCCGCGCAGATAATGCCCCCGCGCGGAATTCAGCGATGTGGGAATGATCACCGCCAGCGATGTGCCCACCGCCATCGGCATCTGCACCGCCTCAGGGTAATCCAGCACCCGGAACAGTTCAAAGAACACTGGCACGGAAATCGCCCCGCCGCCGATCCCGAACAACCCCGCCAGCAGCCCGATCGCCGCCCCCGCCACGATCAGCGCCACAATCACTGGCACCAGCGTCGCCAATTCAATCTCGCCCATCTCGTCTGCCTTCCCGTCTTTCGCGCTGCCCCGCCTGTCGCGCAATCTCGCGCGCGCGCGGCCCCTCATAGGCCCCCCCCCGCCCAAGGACAACCATCCCCGGCCATCCCCGGCTTGCCGAAATCGCACAGCAGCCTACGCTAAGGCGAACATCAGACCAAAGGACCGCGCCCCAAATGACCGTGAACACCAGTCCCGTTTCGGCAGGCGACGCGCTTGACATCCTCCGCGCCGCCCATGCCGCCCAAGGCGCGGGCACCCTCACCGCCTCTTGGATGCTCCACGGCCGCCCCGGTATCGGCAAGACCGACATCGTCACCCAACTGGCCACCGAAACCGGCGCACAGCTTTTCGACCTGCGCCTCACCACCATCGAACCACAGGATCTGCGCGGCCTGCCCTTCTACGACCACGCCAACCAGCGCACCGTCTGGTATCGCCCCGAAGACCTGCCAGATGATCCCGCCCGTCCTGCCATCCTGTTCCTTGACGAACTCACCGCCGCCGCCCCCACCCTGCAACCTACCGTCTACGGCCTGTTGCAGGAACGCCGCGTGGGCCGCCACCGCCTGCCCGATACCTGCCTCATCATCGCCGCCGGCAATGGCATCGATGATGGCGCCATCGCCTATGACATGGGCACCGCCCTGTCCGACCGCCTCATCCACCTGCACATCCGGGCCGAGGCGACAGATTGGCTCACCCGCTATGCCGTGCCGCAAAACCTGCACCCCGCCGTCATCACCTTCATCCGCACCCGCCCCGACCTCTTGGAAACCACCGAAGACAGCATCCGCCGCGGCCTCACCATCGCCTGCACCCCTCGCTCCTGGGCGCGCGTCTCGCAAATCCTGCACGCCTTGCCCGACCAACGCCTGCGCGACCCGGTCATCGCAGGCACCATCGGTGACGCCGCCGCCGCCGAATTCCTCCTGCTGGTTCAGGAACTTGCGACCAACGTCCAGATCGCTGATTTGCTAGAGGCACCAAAGGCCAAACGCCCCGACCTTTACCCCACCACCATGACCGGCCTCACCGCCCTCACCTACGGCCTCATCGGCGCCGCCAATGCCACAACGATGCCAAAGGTGATCGAGGTGCTGGCCGAACTGCGCCACCTTCCCCGCCTGCGCCCCGACGCCCCCTTCGCCCGCCTGCCCCTCGCCGAACTCACCACTCACGGGTTTGAACTCCTGATCCACAAGGCGCTCGCTCAAAACCTGACCGACGCCTTCCGCACCTCTCCCGCCTATGCCGATTACCGCGCCGAGCGGCAGGCCCAAAGTCTGGAATGAAGGCACCCCACCCGACCCGCCACTCCACCCGCGCCACAACCGCCCTGCGCGCGCTCAATGAACAAGACCCCGCCCTCGCCGCACTCGCCCTGTGGTGCAACCACCGTGACCGCGACCACGGACCCGCCGCCGAAACCACGGGACAAACCATCCATTACGGCCCGGAATTTGATACGCTCCCCCGGCACGAACAGATCGGCACCGCCGCCCATCACATCCTGCATGTGGCGCTCCGCCACTCCCCCCGTCTGGGTGACATGCAGGCCCGCATGGGCGACCGCTTTGATGCCCGCCTCTGGCAAATCGCCGCCGATGCCATCGTCAACGAAACCCTCCTCGCCGCAGGCTATGCCCTGCCCCGCCCCGCCCTCACCCTGACGGCCCTGCTCACCGCCACTTTCGACACAAGCCCCTCCCCGCAACAGGCCCTGTCAGAATGGGACGTGGACCGCCTCTATCACCGCCTGCGCGATGGGTCCGGCAAGGGCGGCGCGTCCGACCGCGCCCGCGCCTATGCCACAGCCCAAGGCCACGGCCCCGACCTCCACCCCGAGACCGGGCCAACCGACCAACCCGACACCCCCACCCCCGCCGATTGGCAACGCCACCTCGCCCGTGCGCTGGAAGCGGGCCGCCTCGCCGGGCGCGGCCTCGGCGCCGCAGGCCTGCGCCTCGCCGACATCCCCACCCCGCAAACCCCATGGGAAGTGATCCTGCGCCGCCTCCTGACCCGCGCCACGCTGGACCGCCCGCACCCCACCCACCGTCGCCCCGCCCGCCAATGGATCGCCACCATGGCGCAGGCACGGTTGGAGAACCGCCCCGAACCCGCCTTCCAACCCGCCACCGCCCGCCACAGCCCCGCCCCCCGCGTGGTGATCGCACTCGACACCTCGTCCAGCATCACCGACGACGCCCTGACCCTCCTCATGGCAGAAGTCACCAGCATCGCCCGCCGCACCCGCGCGGAAATCCACCTCATCCCCTTCGACGATACCCCCGCCCCGCCCCTGCGTCTCGACCCCGCCACATGGCCTGCCCAACTGCGCGCGCTGAACGCCCCACGCGGCGGCGGCACAGACTTCGCCCCCGCCCTCACGGCCGCGGCAACCCTGAACCCCTCCATCCTGATCATCCTGACAGACCTGGAGGCACCCCTGCCCCCGCCGCCGCGTTTCCCGGTGATCTGGGCCGTCCCCGATGCCCGCCACGCCCCGCAGCCCGCATGGGGAACCCTGCTGGACCTGTCCGCCTAGCCGAACGCTACCCGATCAGCGCCGCCAACCGCGCATGGGCCGAAACGCCCCGCACATCAAACCCCACATCCCGCAAACACTCATTCGACGCCAGATTGATCCGCAGCAAATCCCGCTCGGAAAACGCGTCATCAAACAGCCCCGCTACCAGCCCCCGCTCCTCGTCCGTCAGGGCCAGCACCTTCGGCCCCGCCTCCGACTGCACCGAAACCAGCGTCAAAGGCGGCATCCGCCACAGGTCCGACTGTTCCACCACCAGATGCAGCCGCCCCTCCGCCAACCCCCGCCCTGCCGCGATCTTGCCCAGCACCGCCACCGCCCGCACCCGCAACAGGTCCAGCCCCCGCTCCACCTCCGCTGCCGGGGCCAGCCGCTTCGCCCCGTCCCGCGACAGGCGCAACACCTTGGCCTCAAAGAAATAAATCACCACCAGCATCGGCAACGGCGCCTGCGCAATCGCGCCCGCATAGCGGGGATACATCACCGCCAGCACCAGAAACGGCACCAGCGCCAGCAGATAGCGCAGCACCTCCATCTCAAAGATCAACCGCAGCCACAGGCCAAGACTCGCCCCCCCGCGTCCCGAGATGCGGCGCGGAAAGATCATCACCCGCCCAAATACGCGCCGCGGCACCTGCCGCATCTCCAGCACATGGGGATTCCAGATCGTCTCAGGCGTCAGAATGAACAACGGCAGCGCCTCCCGCCACGCAACCTAGCGCAGCCCGCGCTTCACGCCACCCGCTGCCCGTAATACAGCACCACCACATGCTCCGCTTCCGCAAAGAACAGCCAGCGCTGCGCCAATGCCCCCACCAGATGCGTCAGCACCGCCAGCGCCACCCCCACCAACCCCGGCACATAAGCCAGCGCAATCACCGGCAGCATCACGGAAAACACCATCGCAATCATCCGCACCCGTTCGGCATGCTTGCGCCCCACCACGTAAATCATCTCACGCATCAGATAATTCCCGCCGGTATGCGGTTGCTCGAACACCGACACCGCACCGATGCCGCCCAACCCGGTCGCGGTTCCCATCGTCTGCCCCGCCCGCGCAAAGGCCCGCGCCCCGTAATGCCAGTGGATCGCCATCACCACCCCCAACACACACAGCGCAGGCACCGCCAACGGCGAAAACCCACCCATCACCAGCCCCCCAGTCGCGGCATAGGCCAAAAACACCGCAGGCACCGTCCAGTGATGCCAACGCGGCACCGCCCGGATCTGGGCATAGATCATCGACGTGCAGAACACCGTCAACGCCACGCCCACAGCCCCCGCCATCCCAAATCCCCGCCCCCAGTCAAACCCCAGCCAATCCGCCAAAGCCTGCGGCGCAAACAGCCCCAGCGTCACCACCGAAGCCCAGGCCTCCCGCGACAGCCAGCTTGTCCGCCACTGCGTAAATGCCAACAAGGCCCGCTGCGGATTGCCCAGATGAAAGGCTGACGCCACCAACCCCGCCACCGCCAGCCCATAGCCAATGCCCCACAAGAAAAACGCCGCAGCCCCCGTCGCGCCAAAAACCCCCAGCAACGCCAGAAATCCGAATCCCATCCCCGACAGAACTGTAAAGACAATGACAGAAGGTGCCGGATTCATTCACATCTTCCCCAACACGCGGTCCAGCCATCCGGCAAACCCCGTGGCCTGTATGTCCAGCAACGGCGCAAGCAAACTCGCCTCCTGCATCCGGTCCTTCTTGCGCGGTGGCAAATAGCGGTTCACCGGCTTTGTCCCCATGTCCGGCATCAAGGCAAACCCCTCCCGCTCTGCCACCAACCGGCTCACCGCACTTTCCGGGTCGCCCAAATCGCCAAAATGCCGCGCCCCCGTGGGGCAGGTCCGCACACAGGCAGGCTCGCGGTCCTCTTCGGGCAGGTTCTCGTTATAGATGCGGTCCACGCAGAGCGTGCATTTCTTCATCACCCCCGCCGCCGCATCCATCTCCCGCGCGCCATAGGGGCAGGCCCAGGCGCACAGCCCACAGCCGATACAGGCATCCTCATTCACCAGAACGATGCCATCCTCCACCCGCTTGTAACTTGCCCCGGTCGGGCAAACCGTCACGCAAGGCGCATCCGCGCAATGCAGGCAGGATCGCGGAAAGTTCACGATTTGCGCAGCAGCATCAACAGGTTGCACGGCATAGCTGTGAACGCGGTTGAGGAACGTCCCAGACGGATGGGCGCCATAGGGTTCCTGATCCGACAGCGGCACGCCATACCCCTGATCGTTCCACCCCTTGCAGGCGGTCACACAAGCATGACAGCCAACGCAAGTATCCAGGTCAATCACCAGCCCCAGCGCCTTTTCCGTCGCCCTTGGCAGCGCCGTCATGCCCTTCCCCCCCAAATCTTTTCAAAAAGATTTGCAAAATTCTTCCAAGAATTTTGGTCCCCCCTCATGCCCGCGTCCTCCCCTTCGGCACCACGCGCGGCAGCACGTCAAACTCAGGCTCCGCCCGCTCCCGCGGACCCACCTTCTCGATCCGCACCCGCAGATCAAACCACGCCGCCTGCCCCGTCACCGGATCAGAGTTTGACACCCGCCCCGCCCCCGGCAACACCTCGGAAATCAGGTGGTTCAACAAAAACCCCTCCACCGCCTCCGGTGCCCCCGCGTCCAGCGCCCAGGCCCCCTTCCGCTTGCCGATCGCGTTCCACGTCCAGACCGTATCGGGGTTCAGTGCCGCCATATGCGCCACCGGCACCACGATCTGGCCCGTGGGCGATGTCACCCGCGCATAATCGCCGTCCCCAAATCCCTGTGCCTCCCAGATACTGGTCGGCAGATACAGGTAATTCTTCCCGTGAATCTGCCGCAGCCAGGCATTCTGTGACCCCCAGGAATGATACATCGCCATCGGCCGCTGGGTGATGGCATGCACCGGGAACTCCGCCCTCGCCGCCTCGCCAAAGGGTGGATACCAGACCGGCAAAGGGTCCATCGCCAGCTTCAACCTGTCTCGCAGATGATCGGGCGGCTGCAAAAACCCCTGCCCCTCGGCCGCCAGTTGGAACTTGCGCATCGGTTCCGACCAGATCGAAAACAGGTAAGGCTGCGGCGTTTCATAAAACGACGTCGCCACGGCCCACTCCTGATAGGCCGCATTCCACGGTTTGTAATATTGCGCGCCGTCCGGCACATGCGCCTGATAGAACCCGCCGTTTTCGATATACCGCGCCAATTGGTCAGGGTTCGCCTCGCCACGCCCCTCTGCCGTCCCATCACCGCGAAACCCCATCAACGGCCCGACACCGGGGCGGCGGATATGGGTCACGATGTAATCGGCGTAATCCTTGAACTTCGGGCTGCCATCGTCCTTGACCATCCCAGGCAACCCCAACCGCGCCCCAAGGTCCAGCAGCACCGACTGAAACCCCCGCACATCGCGGTCCGCCTCTACCACAGGCCAGCGGATCGCATCCCCCGCCGCATCCGGCTCGGAAATCGGCCGATCCAGCAGCGAAATACAGTCATGCCGCTCCAGATAGGTCGTGTCCGGCAGGATCAGATCGGCATAGGCCACCATCTCGGACGCATAGGCATCGCTATAGATGATGCGCGGGATCACATATTCCCCGCTCTCATCCTTATCGGTCAGCATCTCCATGACCCGCGCTGAATTCATCGATGAATTCCACGCCATGTTGGCCATATACAGAAACAGCGTATCCACCTTGTAGGGATCACCCGCATGGGCATTGGGGATCACCATATGCATCAACCCATGCGCCGAAAACGGGTTCTCCCAGGTGAACGCCTTGTCGATCCGCCACGGCGTGCCATCCGCCTTCAAGGCCAGGTTCTCCGGCCCCCGGACATAGCCCAGATGCGGCCCCGACAGGGGTTTGCCCGCCGCCGCCACGAAATGCGGGGTGGGGTGCGCCTCCACCGGTTTCGGATAGGGCGGCTTCAGCCGGTATCCCCCCGGCACCTCGACCGTGCCCAGCACGATCTGCAACAGATGCAGCGCCCGCGCCGTCTGAAACCCGTTGGAATGCGCCGAAATCCCCCGCATCGCGTGGAAAGACACAGGCCGCCCCTGCATCATCTCATGCCGGTCGCCGCGAAAATCCGTCCAAGCGATGGGCAACTCGAACGCCTCGTCAAAGGCCACCCGCGCCAGTTCCGCCGCCAGCCCCCGGATGCGCGCGGCATCAATCCCCACCCGATCCGCCACCGCCTCGGGTGCATAATCGGGCGAAAGATACCGCTCCGCCATATGCTGAAACACCGTCCGATGTCCCTGCCAGACCGCGCCCAGATCGGGCTGCACACCGGCCCCATCCCACGGCGCAGGCATCCCCGTGCGGCGATCAATCACAAAGGGCTGGCTTTCGGCATTTTTCAGGATAAGGCCCTTCTCCGGCCCCTCCGCCTCATTCACCAACAGGGGTGCATTGGTCCAGCGCGCCAGATAATCCAGGTCAATCTTCCCCGCCGCCAGCAGGCAATGGATCAGCGACAGGATCAGCAGCCCATCCGTGCCGGGGGTTATCCCGAACCACTCATCGGCCACGGCGTTATACCCGGTCCGCACCGGGTTCACGCCCACCACCTTCGCGCCCCGTTCCTTCAGCTTGCCGATGCCGATCTTGATCGGATTGCTGTCATGATCCTCGGCCACCCCGAGCAGCACGAACAACTTTGTATGCGCCCAATCCGGCTGCCCAAACTCCCAGAACGCGCCGCCAATCGTGTATATCCCCGCCGCCGCCATGTTGACGGAACAAAACCCGCCATGCGCGGCGTAATTGGGCGTGCCAAATTGCTGCGCCCACCACCCCGTAAAACTCTGGCTCTGATCCCGCCCGGTGAAAAACGCCAGCTTTTCGGGCGCCTCCTCGCGCAGCGGCTTCATCCAGGCCACCGCCGTCTCCAAAGCCTCGTCCCAGGAAATCTCCTCGAACGCCCCCGATCCGCGCGGCCCCACCCGCCGCAGCGGCGCGCGCAACCGCGATGGCGCCGTCACCTGCATGATGCCCGACGCCCCCTTGGCGCACAGCACCCCCTTGTTCACCGGATGGTCGCGGTTGCCTTCGATATAGGTAACCTTGCCGCTGGTCAGATGCACATTTATCCCGCAACGGCAGGCGCACATATAGCAGGTGGTCTTTTTCACCTCATCCGACACCTTGGGTGAAGTATCGACCTTCGGCTGTCCCATCACACCTCCCCCTTCCGTTCTGCCGCCCGCACCGCCATCGCCTCCAGTGCAATCTGGCGCTCTTCCTCCGCCGGCACTATCCAGACAGCGACACGCGCTCCCTCGGCATGCAACATCGCGGCGCCGTCGGCATTGGCGGCCGCATCAAACTCTACCCCCGCCCAGCGCAATCCGGTCAGGATTTCCCCCCGCACCATACGGTCATTCTCACCGATCCCCCCGGTAAAGACCACCGCATCCAGCCCCCCCATCGCAGCAATAAGGCTGCCCGCATGGCGCACCGCCCAATAACAGAAATGCGCCACCGCAAACCGCGCCTCTACCGTTCCGGCGCGCTGCAAACTGCGCATGTCCGACGCCCCGCCCAACCCCAGCAAACCACTTTCTCGGTTCAGGATGCGCCCCGCGCCCGCCACCCCATGCACCTCGGCCAGCCGCAATACGGCATTGCCGTCAATCGCCCCCGCCCGCGTCCCCATCGTCAACCCGTCCAGCGGCGAATAGCCCATCGTGGTGGCCACAGACCGCCCGTTCAGGATCGCACAGCCCGAGGCACCATTGCCCAAATGGAACGCAAGCAGCCGTTCAGGCAGGGGTTTACCTCCCACTTCTTGCACTTTTCGAACAATTGACGCGTAACTGATCCCGTGGAACCCATACCGCCGCAAGCCCAGCGCCTCTGCCTCCGCAGGCAAAGCATAGCGCCGCGCCACCTCAGGGTTCGTCGCATGAAAGGCCGTGTCGAAACTCGCATATTGCGGCAAATCCGGCACCAGCGCGGCCAACGCCCGGATCGCCGTCAGGTTCGCCGGGTTGTGCAACGGCGCCAGCGGCACGCAGGCCTCCACCTCCGCCACCACCGCCTCCGTCACCCGGCACGGCGCCACCAGCCCCGCCCCGCCATGCACCACCCGATGCGCCGCCGCCGTCAGGCCGCTCACGGCGATCCCCGCCTCCTCCATCGCCTCCAGGATCAAGGCCAGCGCCGCCGCATGGTCTGCCACAGGCCGCACGCCCACCAATGGCCCCGCCTCCACCCGCGCGCCCATGCTGCCGATCTCGGTCACGCGGCCCGCCATCACCTCGCGCAAGGCATCATCAAACACCGCCACCTTCAGGCTCGATGATCCGGCATTCACCACCAGCACGCTCAAAACAGCACCGCCTTCACCAGCCCCATCCCCGCCAACCCCGCCAACAGCAATATGGCAAAGCGCCGAAACTCCTGCGGGTCGGTGTTCAGGAAATGTCGGCTTCCCAGCCAGTTACCCAGAAAGGTCAGCGGCAGCGCAATCAGCGACGCCCAAAGCGTGTCCCAACTCACCAACCCCGCCCACCAATACAAAGGCGCAGAGTACAGATCGAGGATCGGGAAATACGCAATCAACGTCGCCCGGAACACCGCCGCCCGCATCGGTTGCGCCGCGAAAAAGGCCGCAATCGGCAGCCCCCCCATCCCCGGCGCATTGGCCAGCCCGGAAATCACCCCCATCCCCAGGTTCGACATGCCCCGCGCCTCGGTGGCCATGCGCCACCCGGCCAGCAACACCAGACACATCACCAACACATAGGCCGATATCACCGCCCGCGCCGCATCCTCCGATATCCCCGTCAGCGCCCACAGGCCCAGCGGCAACCCCACCGCCGCCCCCGCCAGCATCAGCCAGACCCGCCGCCAGTCGATATCCTGCGAAATCCCCCGCGCCGCCTGCAACGACATGGCGGTTTCCAGAATGACCACCACCGCCACCATGTTCAGCGGGTTCATCACCAAGGATGACGCCGCAATCACCATCGCGGAATAACCAAACCCCGAATAACCCCGGATAAAGGCGGCAACGACAATCGCCACCGCCATCCAGACTGTCCCCATCAGGGACAGCTCAAAGACCATCAAACCACCTGCGGGCGCATGTCCGCCTTGCTGATCCCCGCCACCGCCACAGGCTTTTTCATCGCATCCCGGCGGAACGGCTCACCCAGTTCCTGATTGATCAGCGCCTCGATCAGCGTGGTCTTCCCATGCTCCATCTGGTCGGTCACCGCCTTGGCCAGCGCGTCGCGCAACTCCTCCATCGTCTTGGCCTGAACGCCCTGCAAACCGCAGGCCCGCGCAATCCCGGCATAGCTCACTTGCGTGTCCAACTCGGTGCCGACGAAATTGTCGTCATACCACAGGGTCGAATTGCGCTTCTCCGCGCCCCATTGGTAATTGCGGAACACCACCATCGTCACCGCAGGCCATTCCGGCCGCCCGATGGCCGTCAATTCCGTCACCGCAATGCCAAACGCCCCGTCGCCTGCAAACCCAACCACCGGCACATCCGGGCAGGCGATCTTGGCCCCCACGATGCTGGGCAGACCATAGCCACAAGGCCCGAACAGGCCGGGGGCCAGATACTTCCGCCCTGCCTCAAAGGTCGGATAGGCATTCCCGATGGCGCAGTTATTCCCGATGTCGCTGGAAATGATCGCCTCTTTCGGCAACGCGCTCTGGATCGCCCGCCACGCCATGCGCGGGCTCATCCAATCCGGCTTGTCCGCCCGCGCCCGCGCATTCCAGCTTGTGCCGGGATCGTCATCCTCATGGTCCATCGACGCCAGCTGCTGCGCCCAACGGCTTTTCGTCGTGGCGATCAGGTCCAACCGATCCTTCCGCCCGGCCTCCCCGGCGCTGGCCGACAGCCGCGCCATGATCCCCTCGGCCACCTTCCTGGCATCCCCCACGATGCCCACCGCCACCCGCTTGGTCAGCCCGATCCGCGCGGGGTTGATATCCACCTGAATGATCTTGGCGTCCTTGGGCCAATACTCCAGCCCATAGCCCGGCAATGTGGAAAACGGGTTCAACCGCGTCCCCAGCGCCAGCACCACATCGGCCTTGGCAATCAACTCCATCCCCGCCTTGCTGCCATTATACCCCAAAGGCCCCGCAAACAGCGGATGGCTGCCGGGAAAGGCGTCATTGTGCTGATAGCCCACGCAGACCGGGGCACTCAGCCGCTCTGCCAAGGCCATGCTGGCCGGAATCGCCCCGCCAATCACCACCCCCGCCCCGTTCAAAATCACCGGGAACTTCGCAGATGACAGCAGCGCCGCCGCCTCGGCCATCGCGGCCTCTCCCCCCGCAGGCCGCTCAAACTCCACCACGGCGGGCAGATCAATGTCGATGACTTGCGTGAAATAATCCCGCGGCATATTGATCTGCGCCGGGGCCGAATGCCGCTTGGCATTCAGGATCACGCGGTTCAACACCTCGGCCACCCGATTGGGATCACGCACCTCTTCCTGATAGCAGACCATGTCCTTGAACAAGGCCATCTGCTCCACCTCTTGGAACCCACCCTGTCCGATCGTCCGGTTCGCCGCCTGTGGCGTCACCAACAACAGCGGCGTGTGGTTCCAATAGGCCGTCTTAACCGCCGTCACGAAATTGGTGATGCCGGGGCCATTCTGCGCAATCATCATGCACATCCGCCCCGAGGCACGGGTGAACCCGTCCGCCATCATGCCCCCACTGCCTTCATGCGCGCAGTCCCAGAAGGTGATCCCCGCCGTGGGAAACAGGTCCGAGATCGGCATGAAGGCCGACCCGATGATCCCGAAGGCATTGTCGATGCCATGCATCTGCAACACTTTCACAAAGGCCTCTTCCGTCGTCATCCGCATCGGTCGTCTCCCGCTAAATCTACCGCGCACCACAAGGGCGCTTTGCCCCTTGATACCTCTGCATCCGGCCTCGGCCTTAGGGCCAGAAAACCCGGCCACTTAAGTCCAGTTATCCGATCCACCCCCCTCGACTCGCGACCTGGCATTAAGGTTAACGCCCCCTTCCGGCACCGCGCGTATGCACAGCCTGCTGCACTGCCGGTCTGCACAGGCTGCTGCATCGCCCAAACCACCAAATCCCAGAAATAAACCCAGCGCCCGAAAGGGCTTGCCCGCCAAACGGGGGGGCAACGCCCCTACCCCACGCCTCACGCCTCGCGCATCGCGCGGGCCACCAGCGCAATCCCCTCCGGGATCTTTGCCACCGGGATCGACGAATAGGCCAGCCGATAGAAATTCCGCCGCTCCGTCCCCGGCTCAAAGAACACCCTCCCCGGTTCGATCAACACCCCTTCGCCGCGCAGCCGCAGCGCCAGTGCCTCAGTATCCACATGCGCCACAGCCTCCATCCAGAAGGACGACCCGCCAAACCCGCCCTGCCCCGCAACCCGCAGACCGTGCAGGGAAATCGCCTCCTCCATCGCCTGCCGCCGCTTGCGGAACGCCGCCTTCATCCGGTTCACCAGCGCATCATAATGCCCCAGGCTCAGGAAATAGGCCGCTGTTCGCTGCACATGGCCGGGCGGATGGCGCAACACCTGCGCACGCAGCGCCCGCGCCTCGCGGATGAACGGCGCAGGCCCCACCAGCCACCCCAGCCGCAACCCCGGAAACAGCGATTTGGAAAACGACCCCGCATGCACCACCCGCCCGCCCGCGTCGAGGCTCTTGATCGACGGCGACACGGGTTTCAGAAAACTCATCTCGAACTCGTAATCATCTTCAATCACAAGGAAATCCCGCGCCGCAGCCGCCCTGAGCAGCGCCTGCCGCCGCGCCATCGGCATGGTGGCATTGGTCGGGCTTTGGTGGCTGGCCGTGGTGAACACCACATCCACCCCATCGGGCAACGCCTCCACCACCAACCCGCCCGCGTCCACCTCTACCGGCGTCACCTTTGCCCCGGCCTGCGCCACCATCGCGCGGAAACCGGGATAGCCGGGGTTTTCCACCACCGCATGCCCCCCCGGCCGCAGCAACACCTGCGCCGCCAGCCACAGCGCATTTTGCGCCCCCATCGTCACCAGCACCTCATCCGGTCGTGCGTCGATCCCGCGCCGGGGCAAGATGTTGCGCAAAAGGTATTCGATCAGCATCGGATCGTCCCGCTCATAGCGGTCCGCCGTCAGCGTCTCGAACTCCCGCCGCCCCAGCGCCTGAAGCGCGCAAAGCCGCCAATTCTGATGGTCAAACAAGGTGGGGTCGGCCTGTCCATAGATGAACGGATAGGGATAGGCGCGCCATTCCTCGGGCCGCGCTACGCGTTCCATCCCGGAAAACCGACGCCCCACCCGTGCGTCCCAATCCACCGTTCCCGCCGCGCGCGGCACCGGGCGAAAGGCCGGCTGCACAGGCACGCCCTCGCTCACGAAATAGCCCGACCGTCCCCGCGCGGTCAGGTAATCCGAAGAAACCAATTCGGTATAGGCTAGCGTCACCGTGATCCGGCTGACCCCCAGATGCAGCGCCAACCCCCTTGACGACGGCATCCGATCCCCCGCCCGGAACCGACCGGCAAGAATACCCTCCGCCACCATCTGGCGAATACGCTGCTGCAACGTGCCGCTGCCGCCCTCGGACAGAAAGAAACTTTCGACCGGAATTGCCATCTGGCCCTATCCCCACTGATCTGGACATAAGGCGCCCCTGTCCAACCGTCGTCAAGCCTGCCCCCCAACTGCGGTGCATCAAGGAAGGGCCAAACGCTCTGCCCGCCCGGTTTCGGGATCATACAGCACGGCACCACCGGACCCGACGGTCATTCCCGTCACGGCGGTGATCACCACCTGATGTGTCACCATGACAGTGATCCCGTCAGGAAGGTCCGTTAACCGATTGTTAAGCCTTTCCAACACCGGTTGACGCTGGCCGGGATCGCCGAAAAAGGAATTCAAACCAACCTCTTCCTCAACCGGCCCAAGGCCCAGAAGATCCGCCGTCTCCCGCGCGCGGCACCATTGCGAACTCAGTATGCGCACCACCGGCACCCCCGCCGCCCGGATCGCCGCACCCAGCGCATCCCCCAGCGCCTGCGCCTGCGCCCGCCCCTCGTCCGAAAGGTTGCGCTGCGTGGCACAATCCCCCAACCGGAACCCCGCCGGATCGCCCGTCCCCGGCGCCAAGGCATGCCGCAGGAACACTACCCCTCCCCCCATCTGCCGCACCTGCGCCGCCGGATCGGCACGCGCCGGGGCAATTGCAACCAGCAGGAACAGCACAAAAAGGATCGCCTTCATCCGTCGCCCACTCCTAAGGAACACCGTAAAGATAGCCGCCCTTCCCCCAGAAAAACCCCGCCCACATCACAACCGCGCCAGATCAGCAGACAAATTGACCACCCCGGCCAACCGAAATTCCTGCACCCCGGCCTTGCGCGCTGCGCGCAGGTCGTATACGTCACCCCTGCTCCCGGCGGGTTGGCGGAGAGGTTACGCAGCGGATTGCAAATCCGTGAAGACCGGTTCGATTCCGGTACCCGCCTCCAAGCAAAATCAAACACTTAGAGCCAAGAGCCGAACAAGCGGCATCCACCGATTACAGGTGCCCTTGCAGTTTCGTTCACCATCCGGTCCGCCCTGCCCCCGCCGGCTTGGCAAGAATCACATCGGTTTCGTCGGGCCATACGCCCGCATCCTGTTCGATCATGCAATCTGCACTGCGCGGGAACCAGCGCATACAATGTGCGATCTCCCGCCGCGCGCCCCACCCCGCTGATCAACGCCACTCACGTCTATGCACCCAGAAAGTCCAGCGTCCGTCTTTTCCCATTTCCCCAAGAACGCCCCATGATTTCCCGGTTGGTGCGTTCCGATGTTTTCGGACAAATTCACGGTGCGGCCAAAACCTCGCATGTGGGATTGGTTGGAATTCAGGTTGTTATTCGGGAAGCCCCGCAAGGAGCATCCCGTCTCGCAGGTGCGCAACGTCGTTACCTGACCATGCGCCTCGTCGGAGTGTGGACACACGAAATTCCGGGTTCACCTCCAGTATTCGCCGGGTCATTTCTTGCGCATCCGCGCTCCGATCTAGGTGCGCATAGCAAATTGCCAGTCGGGTCAGCACCCAAACGAAAGGCCGTGTTCGACGCTTGTAGGATTCGATCGCATCTGCGTAGCGGCGCGCCGCCAGGAATGCGTCTCCAAGCGCCACCCAATACCACTCCGGATGAAATGGGTTGCAACGCATCGCCTCACCAATATTCCGGATCCCTTCCTCATGCTCTCCCAGGGCTGCAAGTGCGGTGCCGTAAGAGGCTCTCGCGTTCGCGTCATTGGGATTAAGGGCCAGAGCCCGCTCCAATTGGCGCTTCTCGTCATCGAATTCCAGAAGGTAGCTGTGAACACGCGCCAGAAGCCAAAGTATCGTTCCATCATCCGGATCGATGGCATGGGCCTGATCAATTCGCGTCTTGCAGTCGATCAAAAGTGCGCGTGGCGCGGCGTCGTAATCGTTAGCCACACCCTCGGCAAAGGCCAGATAGGCCTGCGCCAATGCATAATTCGGGTCCACATTCAGCGCATCCCGAAAAAGCGCCAGTGCTTTGTCGTTATCATCCGCAGCATATCCCCGAAGATGCTTGATGCCGCGCAGGGTCAATTCGTAGGCCGCCATGGACGGCTTGCCTTCCAAATGCAGCGGGATCGGATGTCGGCGCTGAATGTCGGGCACGTTGATGGTCTGAAATCTGGCCGGCCCGGCTTTTTGGTCCTGCCTGCAAACCATTCCCTGGTGCTTGGTTGGTGGTCTCCACATGTCGCGGCACCGTCCAGAAAAGGGCCGCGTTTTTTGCGGATCGATCAATGGTTTGGCAGCTTTACACCGCAGGCTGGCCAACAGCGGCAGCAGACCGTCTGTCAACCACCCGATCGGCCCAGTCCCTGATCGCGTCGCACCTTGGCAAAAGCGGCACGGCAAAGCCACCTGCAAACGCCTCGAACGCCGGGCGGTTCAATTCGTTCAGACCGACCAGCACCGGAACACCCAGGCTGATCGCCTCAGCAATCACCCCGCGAAATCCGCGCCCCTCGGCCTCGTGCTTGCCGAACTTGTTGATGATCAGAAGGTCGGTATCCGCGCCCAACCGCGCACTGACCAAACCAACGGCCGTTTCCAGCGCCTCGGGATTCAGACGGCAGCCACGGGAATGGGCGCCAAGATCCTGGCTGATCCGCAGGACGGGACCATCGGGCAGCACGCGCACATCCATATCGCAGGGGCCGGACGTGGCGCGTTCAAGGTTGATCTGCACCGTGCCGCAAAGCCGCACGCCACGGCCCGTCAGATCAGCCGCCAGTCCGGCAAGGATCAGGTCCGTGTCACCGCGTCCGGGTGCCATCGTATAGACCAGATGCATCTTGTCATACCTCATGCGTGCAGAACGGTTGGAACTCGACAATCGCCCCCGCTGAAAGCTCATCGTCCTCGGCCTGCAGGAACATCAAACCGTCCGTGTCCGCCAACGTTCCGACGCGCGCCGAATGGATGGCCTGATCGCAGCGCACCACTTCGCGGCCTTGGGCATCGAACCCCGCGATTTTCGCCGGGCGCAATTCGCAACGGCCAGGCTTTCGCCGGATGGCCTCTGACAACACGACATGTCTGCGCAACGGGGTTTGAATGATCTCCCCGGTCATGCAGCGGACCAAAGCCGTTCCGAACACCTGATAGGTCACAAAGGCCGACAGCGGATTCCCCGGAAGGCCAAGCCAGAGGGAAGATCCCAGCCGCCCGAAAGACACCGGCTTGCCCGGCTTGATCGCCACGCCGCTGAACAGAATCTCACCGCCAAGACCTGCCAACGCGGGCTTGACGTGATCCTCCTCCCCGACCGAAATACCCCCTGTCGTGACAATCAGGTCGGATATGGCGGCAAGGTCGGCCAATTGCCCGGCCAGACTGCTGCGGTCATCTGCCGCCAGGCCAACCGATACAAGTTCAACCGCTTGTGCAGTCAGCAACGCCATCAGCATCGGGGAATTCACGTCCCAGATCTGGGCCTCGCCACGCTGGGTGCCGGCGGGGCGAACCTCATTCCCCGTCACCAGCAGCGCGACACGCAGCTTGCGGCGGACATGGACAAGGCTCGCTCCTGCAGCGGCACAGGCGGCAATCCCCCGCGGACCAAGCCTGCGACCCGCATCCAAAACGCAGGCACCCGCCGCAATGTCGCTGCCCGCCTTGCGGATGTTCAGGCCCGGTTCAGGCCGCCGCCGCACCACAATGGCATCGCCATCGCGCGTCACCTCTTCCTGCATCACCACGGCATCCGCGCCTGCCGGAACGGGCGCGCCGGTGAAAATCCGTGCGGCCGTGGTCCGCGATACCCCGCTAACCGCCCCCTTTCCCGCGGGCATACGCGCGATCACCCGAAGGGACCACGGGCCGGGACCGGCCAAGGCAGCGCCTTGCACGGCATAGCCATCCATCGCGGCGTTGTCGAAAGGCGGCACCATCGTCGCAGACAGAACAGGGCGGGCAAGAACGCGGCCAAGCGCCAAAGCAAGCGGAACCCGCTCTGCCCCTTGCAACGGGGCGGCATGCGCGGAAATTCGGGCAAGCGCCGCGTCGATGCTGGCAAGGGGCGGGTGCAGGCCTTGCACATCGCAGCCACATCCGGGCGCGTGAAGGACCGGATGAATTGTCATAACGCAGCCTCGCCTGTCAGGGGATCGGTCTGAAAATGCCCCGGCCCGATACTGCAATCCAGATCGCGCAGCAGGCCGTCCTTCAGCCCATAAATAAGTCCATGCACCCGCACCTTGGCACCCCGCGCCCATGCCCGTTGCAGGATCGGCGTCTCGCAGACCCGGCGAACACCTTCGACCACGTTGAACTCGGCCAGCCGGTCGCGGCGCGCTTCCATGTCCTGTTCGCGGCCCAGATCAACCGCATAGGCGCGGGCAAGGCGCCGGATCGGTTCCAGCCAGTGATCAGCCAGACCGTGCGGCAGATCCTCTGTCGCGGCTTTCACCCCGCCGCAACCATAATGCCCACACACGATGATCTCGCGCACCCTCAAGGCCTCGACCGCGAATTCCAGCGCCGAAAGCAGGTTCATATCCGAAGAATGGATGATATTGGCGACATTGCGATGGACGAAAACCTCACCCGGATCGAGGCCCGCCACAACATTGGCAGGCACCCGGCTGTCCGAACAGCCGATCCAAAAGAATTCGGGGGCCTGAAGCGCCGCAAGACGGGTGAAATATCCCGGCTCCTGCGCCTGCCTGCGGGCCGACCAGTCGCGGTTGCGGGCCAGGATGTCACTCAGCATGAACGCCCCCGGTTCCAACAGGCAACCCACGCCGATCCCGCATATGATCAGACAGCCTGCGCAGATCGCCGCGTGTCAGACGGGCGCGGGCGATGGGCAAAAGGATGGCATTCTCGGCCACCAAATGACGGCGGACATGCGCGGCAAAGCGTGCCAACACCTCTCGGTCTGTGGCTGACAGCTTGCCCCCACAGTCAAGGCAGCCTGCAATCGCCTCACGCACCCTGGGAAGAAGCGACAGGGCCTGATCCCGGTCCACTCGGATGCGGCCCAGAACGGTGTCGATCGAATCCTCTTGCGTGCAGCGTCGTTCCAGAACCGGGAACAGGTCTTCCACCTCATCGCGCAGATGCACGCCAAGCTCCTCGTTCAGGAAACGCAGGATGGCAACGCCTGCGGTTCGTTCAAAGGTGTCGGTTGCGACAAGCGCATCAATCTCGGCGCAGATCTGGCGCTCGCGCAGATGGTCCTCACTGATGAAATCCAGCGGCCGGGCCAAAAGCCCCGGATCGGTGGGTGACTGGCCGCTACCACGTTGTGATGGCCCTGCCCGTTTCATGCTACACTCCTGACCGTGGATCAGATCGGTGCCAGGCTTGCGCCGGTGATGGTTGCCCGGCGGGCAAGTTCGGCCACAAAATCGCGCGAAGCCACTGCCCACGCGGCCTTTTCCAGCGCCTCGGCGATCCTTGGCCGCACCGTCTCGAAGGGCAGCATCTGGCCAGGCGCAACCGCATTCAGACGGATGATGTGCCAGCCGTGACGTGACAGAACCGGGTCGGGGGTCATCTGTCCATCGGACAGACCCCGCAAGGCGGCCTCGAACTCAGGCACCGTATCGCCGGGGCCGATCTGGCCCAAATGCCCGCCTTGCGCCTTTGACCCGCAATCGCTGTCGCGGGCGGCCTTTGAAAAGCCTTTGGCATCCTCCCCCAACCGGTCCAGTATCGCCCTCGCCCGCGCCTCGGCGGCAGATCGTTCGCCTGCATCGCGGGGGTCGCAGGCGCACAGGATGTGCGACACATCCCACAGCGGTGCCGAACGATACCGACCCGGCTCCTTTGCCCATTCGGCGCGGATCGCATCTTCTGATATGGGCGTGGGATGGACCGCGTCGTCCAGCAGCGCGCGGATCATCGCCTCATCCTCGGTCTCCCATCGTCCAGGGGCCAGCTCCAATGGATCGGGGGTCAGGCCACGCGCCCGCGCCTCTTGCAGCAAGAGCGCCCGGATCGCCATCGCCTGCGCCGCCTTTCGCCAGGCGATGCCGGGCTTGTCCTTGGGCGCCTGGTGGTTCTGGGCCTCGGCGGCAATCGCGGCCAAAGGGATCGTCTCGCCATTCACCACGACATCAGGAAAAAGTGTCATGTTCATCGCTCTCACTCCGCCGGGGTGGATGATTTGGGACCAGTGACACCTTTCCGGGCGTCAAAGGCGCGGCGGCGTTCCTCCAGCGGGCGGCGGCGGCGCGACCGCACGATCTGATAGCCGGACCGGCCCAAAAGATAGCGGAAGGGTGCCGCAAAGCCCGACCAGATATGAACCAGCCGCGTGAAGGGGAACAGCATGGTGATGATCAGCCCAAGAAAGATGTGCAGCTTGAACAGCCAATGCACATCCACCACCGTGACCCAGGCGTTGATGTTCCAGGTCACTACGCTTTGCGACCACTCCATGAACCGGATCATCTCGGCCCCGTCCATGTGCTGCAACGACTGGGTGATCGTCAGCAGCCCAATGGCAAGCTGCATCCAGATCAGGATCATGATCAGGATATCAAGGGTGGTCGACGTGGCCCGGATGCGCGGGTCGGTCAGGCGGCGGTGGATCAGCATGCTGCCACCAATCAACGCGGCAAGCCCCGCCGGTCCACCGATCAGCACCGCCATCCATTGCTTAAGGCCGTAAGGAACGCCCAGTGCATCCAGCACCCAGACCGGCGTGAAAAGCCCGACAAGATGGCCGAAAAACACCGTCAGGATGCCGACATGGAACAGGATCGACCCCCAGATCAGTTGTTTGCGCCGCAAAAGCTGGCTGGACGATGACTTCCAGGTAAAGGGGTCACGTTCGTAGCGCGCGATGGACCCGACCAGGAACACCGTCAGTGCCACATAGGGCATGATCCCGAAGATCACGAAATTGATGTCAAAACTCTCGAACATCTCAGACACTCCTGTGCTGCGGGGCGGGTTTGTCCATCACGGCCAGCATGTCGCGGACCTGCGGGCAGCCTGCGTTGGGGTCCGGGCCAAACGTAACCTCGGTTTCTTCCCAGACCGCGTCCAGCGCCGCCAGGTCGGTCGGGTCATCGTCGGGCTGGGCCAACATGCCGGCCACGGCGTCGGCATCCGCATCACCCCCGGCCAGGTTGGAAAGAGCGGCGAACACGGCCGCATATCTGCTCTCGCGCCGCTCAAGGCGTTTTGTTAGGGCGTCAAGGATATGCGCCGCGTCCGCCAAGGTTTCCTGCGTTTCGCGTGTGGGGCGCGTTGCGAGAAATTCCAGCAGCACCGGCAGGTGGTCGGGCAATTCGGTGGTGGCGGGTTCAAACCCACCAGCGCGGTAGGTTTCGATCAGACTGACCATCGCCCCGCCCCGCTCCCGGCTTTCGCCGTGGACATGTTCAAACAGGTTAAGCGACAGGGTGCGCGACCGGTCGAACAGCATCACATAACGCTCTTGCAGGTCGTAAAGATCATCCTCCTCCAACCCTGCGGCCAGCATTCCCAGCGCGGCCCGGATCGATGGTTCCAACCGCGCATCACCAACCAGGACATCCCCGATCTCCGGCATGGCCCGCTGCAATTCCGCCGTCGGATAGCTCAGGACCAACGATAAGGCTTTCAACATGCGATCCATCAGAAGGACTCCAGCGGAAGGGCAAAAGATTTCTTCTTGCCGCCGAACAGGCCGGTCTTGCCGCTCTCGCCATCCGAACAGCCATTGCCATCGGTGAAGCCGCAGCCGCCACGAATATCGGCACCTGCCTCGTTCTGCTCACGATGCGCGGTGGGGATGGCGAAACGGTCCTCGTAATCCGCAATCGCCATGATCTTGTACATGTCCTCGATCATCCGGCCCGACATGCCGACACGGGCAGCAATCCCCTCATCCCGCACCCCGTCCACCGTCAGCGCGCGCATATAAAGGCGCATGGCCGACATCCGCTCCAGCGCGTGAACGATGGGTTCTTCATCCCCCGCGGTCAGCATATTGGCCAGATACTGCACCGGAATGCGCAACGACCGCACATCGGGCATCTGGTCGCTCATGGCGATCTGGCCCGCCTGCGCAGCGTTCTGGATCGGCGACAGCGGCGGGATATACCATACCATCGGCAGGGTGCGGTATTCCGGGTGCAGCGGGAAAGCCACCTTCCAGTCCATCGCCATCTTCCAGACCGGGCTGATCTTGGCCGCCTCGATCCAGTCCTCCGGCACGCCGTCGCGGCGGGCGGCAGCGATCACGTCAGGGTCGTTCGGGTCCAGGAACACATCCAGTTGCGCGCCGTAAAGGTCGGTCTCGCGTTCCGCGCTCGCCGCCGCCTCGATCTTATCGGCGTCATAAAGGATCACACCCAAATAGCGGATGCGGCCCACGCAGGTTTCCGAACAGACCGTCGGCTGGCCGCTCTCGATCCGCGGATAGCAGAAGGTGCATTTCTCGGACTTGCCGGTATCCCAGTTGTAATACACCTTCTTGTAGGGGCAGCCAGAGATGCACATCCGCCAGCCCCGGCATTTTTCCTGGTCGATCAGGACGATGCCATCCTCTTCCCGCTTGTAGATCGCGCCCGACGGGCAAGACGCGGAACAGGTTGGATTAAGGCAATGTTCACAAAGCCTTGGCAGATACATCATGAAGGTGTTTTCATATTCCCCGTAGATGTCCTTCTGCACCTTGTCAAAGTTGTAATCCGCCGACCGCTTGGCGAATTCGCCGCCCAGAATCTCCTCCCAGTTCGGGCCCTTCTCGATCTTTTCCATCCGCTCGCCAGTGATCTTCGACCTGGGCCGCGCGGTGGGAAAAGCCTGCATGTCGGGCGCGGATTTCAGGTGGTCATAGTCGAAATCAAACGGCTCATAATAATCGTCGATCTCGGGCATCGACGGGTTGGCAAAGATGTTTGCCAGGATGCGCCATTTTGCCCCCTGCTTAGGGTGCAGCTTGCCAGATGCGGACCGAACCCAGCCGCCATTCCAGCGTTTCTGGTTCTCCCAGTCGGTGGGATAGCCGGTGCCGGGTTTCGTTTCGACATTGTTGAACCACGCGTATTCAACACCTTCCCGCGTGGTCCAGACGTTTTTGCACGTGACCGAGCAGGTATGACAGCCGATACACTTGTCCAGGTTCAGAACTTTGCCGATTTGCGCACGAACTTTCATTCCGCGGCCTCCACCTTGCGGGTTGCGGGCTGGTCCAGCCAGTCGATCTTCTTCATCTTGCGGACGATCACGAATTCGTCCCGGTTGCTGCCAACGGTGCCGTAATAGTTGAACCCGTAGGAAAGCTGCGCATAGCCACCGATCATGTGGGTGGGCTTCAGGGTGGCACGCGTGACAGAGTTGTGGATGCCGCCCCGATTGCCGGTTTTTTCCGATCCGGGCGTGTTCACGATCTTTTCCTGCGCGTGATACATGAACAGCGTGCCCTGCTTGATCCGCTGCGACACCACCACCCGCGCCGTCAGCGCGCCATTCACGTTGTAGGCTTCCACCCAGTCGTTATCGACAAGCCCGGCCTTCGCGGCATCCACCTCGGACATCCAGACCACAGGCCCGCCGCGATTAAGCGTCAGCATCAGAAGATTGTCGGTATAGGTCGAATGGATGCCCCATTTCTGGTGCGGCGTGATGAAGTTCAGCACGACATGGGGGTTGCCTTCGGCGGCGTCATTGTTCACCGCAGCCGTGATGGTCTTAAGGTCCACAGGCGGGCGATAGCTCACGAACCCTTCGCCGAAAGCCCGCATCCAGAGATGATCCTGATACAGTTGCTGCCGCCCGGTCAGCGTGCGCCACGGGATCAACTCATGCACGTTGGTATATCCGGCGTTGTAGCAGACCGTTTCGCTCTCGATCCCCGACCATGTGGGGCTGGAAATGATCTTGCGCGGTTGCGCGGCGATGTCGCGGAAGCGGATCTTGGTATGATGCGCGCCTTCGGCCAGATGGGTGTGGTGCTGGCCCGTGGGTTTTTCCAGTTCCTCCCACGCCTTGACCGCCACTTCCCCGTTGGTTTCCGGCGCCAGCATCAGGATCATTTCGGCGGCGTTGATTGCGGTATCCAGCCTGGCAAGGCCCTTGGACACGCCTTCCTCCAGCACGACACCATTCAGGTCGCGCAGATGGCCCACCTCAACCTTGGTATCCCAGTTGATCCCCTTGCCGCCATTGCCCAGCTTTTCCAACAGCGGTCCAACAGAGGTGAACTTCTTGTAAAGGTTGGGATAATCCCGCTCCACCGCAATGTAGTTGGGCGCTGTCTTGCCGGGGATCAGGTCACATTCCCCTTTTTTCCAGTCCCGGACATGCGCCTGCGCCAACTCGGCCGCGGTGTCATGCAGCAGCGGCAGTTGGACGATGTCCGTCTCTACCCCCAGAACTTCTGGCGCGACCTCGCTGAATTTCTTTGCGATGGATTTGAATATGTCCCAGTCCGACTTCGATTCATAAGCCGGGTCCACAGCCGCCTGAAGCGGATGAATGAAGGGATGCATGTCGGACGTGTTCAGGTCGTCCTTCTCGTACCACGACGCCGTTGGCAGCACGATGTCGGAATAGACCGCCGTCGTCGACATCCGAAAATCGATGCAAACCAGAAGGTCCAGTTTTCCCTTGGGCGCCGCATCATGCCAGATGGCCTCGACAGGCTTGGCGTGGCCCTCCTCGCCCAGATCCTTGCCCATCACGCCATGATCAGTGCCAAGCAGATGCTTGAGGAAATACTCATGCCCCTTGCCTGACGAACCAAGAAGGTTTGACCGCCAGACAAACAGGTTGCGTGGCCAGTTCTCGGGCGCGTCAGGGTCTTCGCAGGACATCTGCAACTGACCGGATTTCAACTGTTCGGCCACATAGGCCGGGATCGCCTTGCCCGCCGCCTTTGCCGCCTTCGACACCTCCAGCGGGTTGGTCTTGAGCTGCGGTGCCGACGGCAGCCAGCCCATCCGTTCCGCCCGGATGTTATAGTCGATCAGCGACACATCCCAATCGCCCTTGGGCGCCGTGGGCGACAGGATTTCGCCCGCTCGCAGCGTCTCATACCGCCACTGATCGGTATGGGCATACCAGGCAGAGGTGGAATTCATCTGCCGCGGCGGGCGGTTCCAATCCAGCGCAAAGGCCAGCGGTGCCCAACCGGTCTGCGGGCGCAACTTCTCCTGCCCCACATAATGCGACCAGCCGCCCCCTTCCTGCCCGATGCAGCCGCACATCACCAACATGTTGATAATGCCGCGATAGTTCATATCCATGTGGTACCAGTGGTTCAGACCGGCCCCCAGGATGACCATGCTCTTGCCGCGGGTCTTTTCGGCATTGCCCGCGAATTCCCGTGCAACGGCGATGATCTTTTCCCGCGCCACACCCGTGATCTTTTCGGCCCATGCGGGGGTGTAGGGCATGTCGTCGTTGAAATCCTTCGACACCCAGTCGCCACCAAGACCCCGATCCAGGCCGTAATTGGCACAGAACAGGTCGAACACCGTGGCGACCAGCACCTCGCGCCCATCGGCCAGTTTCACCTTCCGCGCGGGGATGTTGCGGGTCAGCACGTCAGGCGCCGCACATTTCACGAAATCGCCCGTCGCCGCGCCTCCGAAATAGGGGAAATCCACGCCCACAACGCTGTCATGCTGCCCGTCAAGGATCTGGCTCAGGCGCAGCCGCGTCTCGGCACCGGCGGCTTCTTCCACCAGGTTCCACTTGCCTTCCTCGCCCCAGCGAAAGCCGATCGAACCGTTCGGGGCGACAAACCGGCCCGTCGCCTCATCATAGGCCACCGTTTTCCAGTCGGGATTGTTCGCCTCACCCAGCTTGCCGTCGAAATCATCGGCGCGCAGCATCCGGCCGGGCACCAGACGGCCCTCCTGATCGTCCAGCACCACCAGCATGGGCATGTCGGTGTATTTGCGGGCATAGTCCTCGAAATACTCGGCCTGCCGATCCAGATGGTATTCCCGCAGGATCACATGCCCCATCGCCAGCGCCAGCGCCGCATCGGTGCCGGCCTGCGGGTTCAACCAGATGTCGCCGAACTTGGCGGCTTCGGAATAGTCGGGGCTGATCACAGCGGACTTTGTGCCGCGATAGCGCACTTCGGTATAGAAATGGGCGTCCGGCGTCCGCGTCTGCG
This sequence comes from uncultured Paracoccaceae bacterium, assembly GCA_958439195.1. Taxonomy (GTDB): domain Bacteria; phylum Pseudomonadota; class Alphaproteobacteria; order Rhodobacterales; family Rhodobacteraceae; genus Paragemmobacter. The sequence goes on along the minus strand of OY288160.1, from coordinate 245,350 downwards.
GCACGTTCGACCCCCACAGCATGATGAAGCCCGCATTGTACCAATCCGCAGATTCCGGCACGTCGGTCTGTTCGCCCCAGGTCTGGGGGGATGCAGGCGGCAGGTCGCAATACCAATCGTAGAACGACATGCAGGTGCCACCCAGCAGCGACAGATAGCGTGACCCCGCCGCATAGCTGACCATCGACATCGCCGGAATGGGCGAAAAGCCGAACACCCGGTCCGGCCCATAGGTTTTCGCCGTATAGGCGTTGGCGGCGGCGACAATCTCGGTGGCCTCATCCCATGTGGCACGGACAAAGCCGCCCTTGCCGCGCGTTTTCGTATAGCTCGCACGCAACGCCGGATCGTTCTGGATCGCGGCCCATGCCGCCACGGGCGGCATCGTTGCACGCAGCTTGCGCCACGCCCGCATCAGGCTGCCCCGGATCAGCGGGTTCTTCACCCGGTTCGCAGAATAGAGATACCAGCTATAGGATGCCCCCCGCGCACAACCGCGCGGCTCATGGTTGGGCAGCCCCGCCCGCGTGCGCGGATAATCGGTCTGCTGGGTTTCCCATGTCACGATGCCGGACTTGACATAGATCTTCCACGAACAGGAACCGGTGCAGTTCACCCCGTGGGTCGACCGCACGATCTTGTCATGCCGCCAGCGGTTCCTGTAGGTTTCCTCCCAGCCCCGATCCTCGCGCGTGGTTTCGCCCCAGCCGTCCGAAAAGGTTTCCAGCGTCGTCTTCTGGAAAAAGTTCAATCTGTCGAGAAGGTGGCTCATTTGGGCGTCCTTTCGTTATTCGGCAGGGTGCGCGGCGGCAAAGGCACGGCCACGCTCGATGTCATGAAGAAGCCCGCCGGGGCGCGTATAGACGACCCAGGTCAGGACAAGGCAGATCACGTAAAAGGCCAGAAACAGCCACAGCGCGCCGATTGGGCTGCCGGTCATGGCGATCGACGATCCATAGGCTTTGGGGATGAAGAACCCGCCATAGGCACCGATGGCGCTGGTAAAGGCGACAATACCGCTGCTTTCCATGGCGATCTGGCGGGCACGGTCGGCCCCGATCAACTGCGGCATCAGGCGCGGAACCTCGCGGCCCATGATCACGGGGATCATCTGGAAGGTCGACGCATTGCCAACCCCGGTGAAAAAGAACAACGCCATGAAGCCCGCGAAGAACCCGGCGAAACTGCCGGCCTGCAGCGAGAAGATCACCGCCAGAACCGATGCGATCATCCCGGCAAAGACCCAAAAGGTGACGCGCCCACCACCGAACCGATCCGCGACCCATCCGGTGCCGGCACGGGAAAGCGCCCCGACCAGCGGCCCAAGAAAGACGTATTGCAGCGCGTTCACATCCGGGAAGGCGATCTTGGACAGAAGCGGAAAGCCCGCCGAATAGCCGATGAAACTGCCGAAAGTGCCAATGTAAAGAACGCACATCAGCCAGTTATGCGCCCGCCCGAAGATCACTGATTGTTGCGCAAAACTGGCCTTCGCATCGGCGATGTCGTTCATGCCCACCCATGCCGCGATGGTCGAGGCCAGGATGAACGGCACCCAGATGAAGCCCGCATTCTGCAACCACAGCGTGCCGCCATCAGCCAGCGTTTGCGGGGCCCCGCCCATTGCGCCAAAGACACCCAGCGTGATCACCAGCGGCACAAGAAACTGCATGACGCTGACACCAAGGTTGCCAAGACCCGCGTTCAGCGCCAGTGCGTTGCCCTTTTCCGCCTTGGGAAAGAAATAGCCGATATTGGCCATGCTGGAGGCGAAATTGGCCCCGCCAAGCCCGCACAGAAGCGCCAGCACAAGAAAGATGAAATAGGGCGTATCCGGGTTCTGCACCGCATAGCCGATGCCGATGGCCGGCAGCATCAGAGAGGCCGTCGAAAGGGTCGTCCACAGCCGCCCGCCAAAGATCGGCACCATGAAGCCATAGAAGATACGCAGCGTCGCCCCGGAAAGCGCAGGCAACGCCGCCAGCCAGAACAATTGCTCGGGCGTGAAGGCAAAGCCGATCAGGGGCAACTTGGCCACCACCATCGACCAGACCATCCAGACCGAAAAGGCCAGAAGAAGCGCAGGAACCGACAGCCACAGGTTCCGGCGGGCGACGGCACGGCCCTTCTCGGCCCAAAAGGCCGGGTCTTCGGGACGCCAATCCTCCAGCACGCGCGGCATCGCGGTGCGCTCGGGGTGGTGGATCGCCTGCATTTCGGGCAGTTGCGGCAGGCGATCCAACGCCTCGCCATGCGCCGCCCGTTCCATCGCCCGGATGGACAGGTGCATCCAGGTCAACGCAATCCCAACCAGCACGAACAGCAGCGCAAAGCAGGATGTGTAGATCCCCGTAAGGTCCAGCAGCGCGCCAAAGGCGATGGGCAGGACGAACCCGCCAAGCCCACCGATCATGCCGACAAGGCCACCGACTGCGCCCACATTGTTGGGGTAGTAGACGGGGATGTGCTTGAACACCGCCGCCTTGCCAAGGCTCATGAAAAAGCCCAGCGCGAAAAGCGTCGCAATAAAGGGCAAAAGCCCCATGCTGGTGGAAAACGCGATCACGCTATCCTTGCCCTGAATGACATAGTCCGTCGGCGGATAGGACAGCATGAACAGGAACAGCATCGAAAAGCCGAAGGTCCAATACATCACGGACCGTGCGCCGAACTTGTCGGACAGATGCCCGCCATAGGCCCGGAAAAGCGATGCCGAAAGGCTGAAGGACGCCGCCGCCATGCCCGCGGTGCGCACATCGACCGCATAGACATCAATCAGATAGTGCGGCAACCACAGCGCAAGCGCCACGAAAGCGCCAAAGACAAAGAAGTAATAAAGCGAAAAGCGCCAGACCTGCAGGTTCTTCAGGGGCGCGAACTGCTGGGCAAAACTCGGGGGTTTCGCTCCGGTGCGGCGGCGTTCAACCAAGGACGGATCATCCTTGGCGAAGATGAAGAAGATCACCGCCATCAGCGCCAGGGCCGCAGCCCAGACATTCGCCACCCCCTGCCAGCCAAAGCCCACCATCACGAAAGGTGCGACGAACTTTGTCACCGCCGCCCCGATATTGCCCGCACCAAAGATGCCAAGCGCGGTCCCTTGATGGCCTGCATCATACCAGCGGCTGACATAGGCCACGCCGATGATGAACGATCCACCCGCAAGACCCACGCCCAGCGCGGCCAGCAGATACATCGGATAGCTGTCGGCAAAGGTCAGCGCCCATGTCGCCAGCGCCGCCAGCAGCATCTGGGCGGAAAAAACCAGCCGCCCACCGTATTTCTCGGTCCAGACGCCCAGAAAAATGCGTGTCAGGGAACCGGTCAGGATCGGTGTGGCCACAAGCAGCCCGAACTGGGTGTCGTTAAGGCCCAACTCACCCTTGATGGCGACCCCGATGATCGAAAAGATCGTCCAGACGGCAAAACAGGCGGTGAAGGCAATCGTGCTCAGCGTCAAGGCGCGGGTCTGGTCAGCGCGTGAGGCTGGTAAGGCGGTCTGCATGGCGGAAACTCCGGCAACAATAGGCAGTCTTGCCCAGTGGGGCTGATGCCAGTCCTGCGTCCCATGCGCGCCGAAGATGTTGATCTAGATCATCTGTCACAAAATTCTTATTGAAATAAATGGGTTACAAAAAATTGTCATGCGCGCCACAGCGCCCCATCAACGCAAATTCCGCGCTCATCAATTGCGATCTTGATAATTGTCAATCATAGTGAACCCCCTCGGCAGCAGACATTGAAAGGATGGCACCATGCCCGATTCAGCGTTCAAAGAGATTCGGCATCTCGCGCTGTTTTCGCAAATGGCGGATGACACTTTCTCCGCCCTCATGCGCGGTGCCTATGTTCAAAACTTTCCTGCACAGATCGAACTGATCACAGAGGGCGACCCCAGCGATTTCCTGCATGTCGTCCTGTCCGGCTCGGTTGACCTCTTTTCATCATGGAATGGCCGCGAGACCAGCCTTGCAACCGTCCGGCCCATTTCGACCTTCATCCTTGCCGCCACAATCAAGGATGCGCCCTACCTCATGTCAGCGCGCACATTGGAAAAAAGCCGGATCGCCTTGATCCCAAGCCAGGATGTGCGCGCCGTCTTCGACATCGACGGCAGCTTCGCCCGCGCCATCGTGACGGAACTTGCTCAATGCTATCGTTCGGTCATCAAGGCGCAGAAAGAACTGAAGCTGCGCACATCGCTGGAGCGGCTGGCGAACTATCTTCTGCGCCAGCAGCGGCGCACCGGCGGCACGGCCGCGTTCAGCCTTGATTACGAAAAGCGCCGCCTCGCCTCGGTGCTGGGAATGACACCCGAAAACCTGAGCCGCGCCTTCAAGGGGCTGGAACCATTTGGTCTGCAAATCGAAGGAACCCGCGTCACCATCACCGATCAGGCCGAATTTGAACGCTTTGCCAAACCGAACCCTCTGATCGACGACGCGTCCGCCTAAGCCATCAGATCAGGGGATCAACCCCGATGATCAAGGGATGCAGCCAAAGCAGAGTGGCATAAAGCAACGCCCCGACAAACAGACGCAGCAGGGTATCGCCAGTAACGGATGACATGGCAGGGCTTTCGGCCATCGCCACGCGCAGGTCATGCCACAGTTGCCCCATCTCGCGGCGGCGACGCCGATCGACAAGACGGCCGCCCAGGAACGCGAAACCGGCGAAAACGCCAAACAGGATCACATGCGCCAGATCGCCATTCGGCAGGATATGCGCCGCCGACCACAGCGCCAGCGCCAAAAGCAACGGATGCCGCGTGTAACGGATGACACCGGGCTGCCGTGGGTCAAACCTTTCGTTCCGCGCGCCCCCAAAGGAAAAGGGATTGGGTCGCGCAATAGCCAGCGCCAGCATCAGGCAGACCGGCAGCATGATCGCCAGCACCACATGGTTCTGCCACGGCGCCCAGTCCCAAAGCGGCACAAAGGGCGCCCGGCCAGCAGACCCGATCAACCAGATCATCACCGCCAACGAAAGCGCCGAATACACAAGACCAAAGCCCGCCCGCCCCAACCGCGCCACAGCCCAGGGCCGCAGCGGCGGTCGGATCGGTAGGGAATGTGTCACAAAGAACGTGGCAAAGGCCAAAAGGTATTCGCCCCACCCCCCGCTCGGTATCCAGCCCATATCCGCTATCCCGTCAGATCCGTTTGGCGGGCGGACGGCGCAGCAAAAGCTGACCATAGATGATGGCATAGCCGCCAAAGGCCCCAATCCACGCCAATCCGGCAAGGTTGTGCAACAGCGTCGCCTCGGCAGGCCAGAAACCCACCGCAACCCGCGCCAGAACCGCGACAACCAGCGCCAGATAGACGGCGACCGTTGCGGGGCCAGCGTGCAGATCCTGCCCCGTATGGCCCAAGGTTGCCCGCGTCATGACCGCCAGCGTCATCAACCCGACCGCGCCACCCATCCACAGATGCTGCGCCGCAGCCATCCCGAACACCCCTGGCATCACGATCTCTGCCGACAGCGCCAAAGCCCCAAGCGGCAGGAAAGCATAACCCGCATGCAGCACCAGAATAAGCGGTTCCGCCGCCGTTCGGTGACCGGCCCACCGCGCAAGGCGGATGGCATGCAGCAGCCCCGCCAATCCAAGCATGACCCCCGTCCCCTGCCAAAACGGCAGGGCAACCCACAGCACCAGCGCAATCATCAGAACCAGCAGCACCACCTTGTCGAACCTCTGCATCGGCGCAACAGGCAGCACCCCCGGCCCGCGCCGGACCAGCCAGTTGCGGGTAAAGGACGGCACGATCCGCCCACCGATCACCGCGATCATCATCACGCCCGCCGCCAGCCCCAGCCGCAGGCCATAGCCCTGCGCCGCATAGCGCCCCTGCGCCGCTTCCCAATGATAGATGCCATTGCCAACCGCAAAGACCGCCAGCATCGCCAGCACGATCAGGTTGCGCCAATTGCGGCCCGCCACGATCTCACGGCCGATAACGGCAGCAAGGATCAGCGGAAATGCCAGATCGACCGTCGCCGCCAGCCCCGCGGGCAAATGGCCCGATAGCGCCACGGCCCCGCGTCCAGCCAGCCAAAGCAGGAAAAGCCCCCCCAGCCACCAGCCCACAATGGGCAACCGCCCTGTCCAGTTGGGCACAGCCGTCAACAGGAACCCCGCAATCACCGCACCAAGATAGCCGAACAGGAATTCATGCGCATGCCAACTGACCGGGTCAAAGGCAGATGAAAGCGCAACCTGCCCCGACAGCATCGTCACCCACAGCGCCATAGCAAACGCCGCCCAAACCGCCGCACCAAAGAAAAACGGACGAAAGCCATAGCTCAGGATCGCAGGGCCGGTCCAGGCGCGCATCTGTTCGGCGGTGGTGGTCATGTCGGTGTCCTTGTCGCGGCCGGGCCATCCTCGGTCAGGATATGGTCCAGCGGGATGTCATGGGGTTGGGGAAAGATCGTTGCCAACCGCGCCGCCATCAGCGCGACGCCGATGGTCATCGGGCGGGGCGCCAATGCGGCCAATGTCCGGTCAAAATAGCCCCCGCCCCAGCCCAGACGGAAACAGGCATCATCCCACCCAAGGCAGGGCGCAAGGGCAATATCCGGGGTCAACATCTGCGCGTCCGGCGGGGGAACGGGGATGTTCCAATCGCCCCGCACCATCCGCGTCTGCGGTGTCCAGCGCCGAAAGGTAAGCGGTGCCGCACGGGTTTCGACGATCGGCAAGGCGATGATCACACCCGCCTGGTGCAACTCCGTCAACAGGGGGCGCATATCCGGTTCCCCCTTGATCGGCCAATAGCCAGACAGCACGGTTCCCGACCGCAGACCCAGGCTCGGCAACAGTTGCGCCATATGCCCCTTTATCCGCGCTGACACTTCGGCCCGCCCGGCCTGCCCCAGACCATCACGCAGCGCGCCCAACCGCACCCGCTCGGCCTTGCGCCAACGGGCAACGTCCACCGCCTGCTGCGGGTCGGTCGCCAGCGGATCAAAGTAATCCGGGGCAATCTCGCCCGCCATGCAGGGCGGCGATGCATATCTGCCCCGGTCGCTCATGCCGCAGACTCGAACCGCGGGAACAGCACGTCATTCTCCAGCGCGATATGCGCCGCCAGATCATCCAGCAGCGCCGCCGCCCCGCCGTAAAGCGACCGCCACGACCCACAGGCGTGCTCTGGCGGGATCAGATCATGCGTCAACCGCCGGATCAGGGCGATGTTTGTGGCATGGTCGTCATGGTCGGCGCGCATCACCGCAATCGGATGCAGGATGCCGCCTCCCCCGCCCGCCCGCGTGGCCGGAAACAGGATCATCTCTTCTTTCACCATGTGCTGCTCCATGTCTCGCGCCAGCGCAACCAGCGCGTCGGCCAACCCGCGCGGCGCGTCAGGGTCGCCATGATGCACCCGCTCCACCCGCTCGGCCAAAGGAATGAGCGAGGCAAAATCCGCCCGGTGCATTGCGTGAAAACAGTGCAGGATATGATCGATCAGCGCATCGGTTTCCTGCGGCACAGCGGGGCGGGCATCGTCTGTCATGGTGGAACCTTCGGGGGGCAGAAAGCCCCGACTCAACGAATTGGCATTTGATTTACCAATTACGCCCCTGTAATACGCATTGCAAATACCAAATCAGGAAACGCGACCTTGCGCCTCACCTCTTTCACCGATTTCGGCCTGCGCGTGCTAATGCGCCTTGCGGGTGAACCCGACCGCGCCTTCACCACCGCCGAACTGGCCGACGAATTCCGCGTGTCGCGCAACCACCTGGCCAAGGTCATCTCGGCCCTTGCAGGGGCAGGCTATCTTGAAACCCGGCGTGGTGGTGCAGGCGGCGCCCGGCTGGCACGTCCCGCATCCGATATCCGACTGGGTGATGTCGTGGCCCGGCTCGAGGCAGACCAGGCGCTGGTGGAATGCTTCGCCCCGGGCGAAAGCCAATGCACAATGATGCCAGACTGCCGATTAAGGGCACGGCTCACCCGTGCCGCGCAGGCTTTCCACAACGACCTCAACAGAACGACGCTGGCAGAGTGCCTTTATCCGGCAAGATCCTTTTGACGCGTCACGCAAACCAACTCGCCCGGCAAGGCACAAAAACGCCTGCGCCGCCGACGACAAAGCAGCCATCTTCGCAAGGATTTTTAGATTTTCGAAAGGCTACAGACATTCCAAAGGTCATTCGGAACACGTCCCGCGTAAGTCCGCGGGGTATAAATCCGCCTTCACCCACCTCGCAACACGCCCTAGCCGACGACAAAACCGAAGCGTTGTGGTGAAACTGAGAAGGATGGTGCCGCTGAAGGGACTCGAACCCCCGACCCCATCATTACGAATTTTGCGCAAGCGTCGTTGGACGGCGCTAGCGCACGCTTCCTAGAGCACGCTAACACCTTGCTTGAAAAGAAAAGTTTTCAGTCTCGCCTTTGGACCACGTCAGACGGCACTAGAGAACCTTAGAGGAACAAACCCTACTAATCCCCTACTAGTAGGGACCGCCACCTTGAGCAAGCACCAGACATCTGGCAGCCCGCGCACGGCTTGGTGGCCAGGCAAGTTGTGGGCCCGCCCTGCCCCGCTAATAGGCAAGCAGCAGCGCTGGCAAACCCTGCAAACAGGTCAAACCCAGGGCCACCCCACCCCAAGCACGGCTACTGCAGCGACCAGGCGCAGGCCCGCTCCCGGTCCACCCCCTGTCTGGAGCTATTTTGCGCCCTCGGGAGAGACCAATGCAGCCTTAGTTTAGGCACGATGCTGATGAAAAAGAGTCGTTGCCCAGAGGGACGATCCGCCAGCATACTCGACAGAATTCCAAGCACGGTATTAGCCATTGTTTTCGCTTCCGAATTGGCTCCGTTCGAAGCCGCAGAGCACTCGCCGAACTGAAGCCACGCCGTTGGCTGAGGCTGACCTCGCTGAAAAGCCAAAGGTCGGAACGAACATCGATCGTCCGGTCATTGAGCTCTACAGGCCGCACATCTCCTCGGGCGACTGCCTGATCGTGACGGGCTATCAAGACTTCTTGTCGTCGTTGGCGGTGCTGATGCGGGAGGTCAAAGAGCTACGGGACCCCGACGCGAACCCAGAGGTTCACATTCGAATTTCCTTCGGCATCGATACAGGAAACTCTCGTCGCCTAACCAAGCCGCGCCCCGTCACCGAGGAGATGAAACTCTACTGGCTCGAGAAGTCGGGACTGCAGGTCGAAGACGACGACGACCTCTTGGCAGTGCTGGCGAAGCGCGCCATCGAGATGCGAAAGATCGAGCTCCGCGTCTTTGACCCTATACTGGCGCAGTCCCGCCTGGGGATCTCTGGAGATCGCCGGATGCACTCGAAAATCGTTAGCTCCCGCGTCGGCGCGGTGGCGGGTTCAGCGAACTTCTCCCGATCTGGCCTCTACAGCAACATTGAATATGCCGACGGCCTGGATGTTGGCTCGCATGAGCTACAGGAAGAGCGGCGCCGCGCGGCCGAACAAATCTGGGAGGTTTCGACCGACTGGACCGCCGAAGCGCTGGAGATACTGAACAGGCTCATCAAGCCTACGACAGCCGAAGATGCTGTGGCGCGCATGATTGCCGAACAGAAAGGCTTTGGGCCTTGGCTGACGGGAAGTCGCCACGACATCACCGGTCACACGCTGTACGAGTATCAACAGGAACTGGTCTACGAAGCGTGCTCCATCACCTACGATCACGGCATCGCCTTTGTCGAAGCCCCCACGGGTTCTGGGAAGACAGAGATCGGCTGCCACCTTGCCGAAGCGCTCTCCGAGACCTTTTCGCGCGTAGTCCCGAGGTCGCCGATTCACGGCGTCGCCCGCAAGAACGCGGCAGTTGTTGCGCCACCCAAGGTCATTCGCAGCTGGGAAAAGCACTCCACGAACTCTTTGGTTGCGATCGCGAACACCAGTCTCGCAAAGAACCACCTGCGCGGGGCCGGTGACGACAAGACAGCTGGCCTCCGGCTGGATCAGTACGGTGTACTGATCATCGACGAAAGCCACACGGTCACACCGGGCTTCGAACATGCCTCACAGATGGCAGCCGCCATCGAGCTTGCACCTCCCAGTTGGAATGTCTGTCTGTCCGCGACCCTCCTCGGCAATCGGGACGTCGACTGGCTTGCCCACATGCAGGAGAAACGTGCGTCGATCTTCATGACGCCAGATTACATCCAGGCCATGGGTGAACTCTTCGACCGCGAAATGAAGCGGTCACCCGATATCTACGACCACAAGGCGCCACTTGCGGTACTCGCGGAACCAGACACAGCACTGTCTCGCCAGGCTCGCACCGAACTTTCAGGATTGCTGTCGCCTTTCCTGACCCGACGACAGCGGCGGTGCATCGGCGAGAGCGAGGATCGGACCCAGCACAGCTACCCAAAGCTTGCGAACCACGGTCGTTCAAGAACGCTGGAACTCACGAAGCCGCAGAAGGCTCGGCTCGATGAGATTCTGGCGCTCTGCAATGAACTCGCGCCGGGTGGAAAGGTCACGGCCGTCGAGAAAAGCCGCTTCGGCCACGTCAAGACCCAGCAAAGCACACAAGATCAGCTGCACATCAGAAACCTGCTGAACATTCTAAGGGTAAGCTCGGCACAGGCAGCCTGGGAAATGTCCCATGGCGTGATCGGAAAATGGCTGCGCGAGTTTGAGCAAGGCTCAAAACGCGGTCGCAAAGCGCCCCACCCTGATCAGGCCGACATGTTTGCGATGCTCGGTTTGGACTTAGTGGCCGTAGCCGAGAAATGTGAAGCCCTAGCGCGAAAGCTGAACTCCCAACCACTCCGAGACCTAGACGAAAAACGCTACGATGCCTGCCTCCGCATCCAGCAGGCGAAGGACCGCGTGGTCTTTCTTGCGGAACGCACGGATACGCTTGAGATCTTCGCTGAGGCGCTTTCTCGGCGTGGTCAACATACCAACTTCGTCGTCGGAACTCAGACGAAGGGCGACGATAGAGCGGTCAAGGCTATCTTCGGCGGCGGGCCGGATGGTTTCCGGCGGATTAAGGACGGCAAGAGCGTCGAGTCCTACTTCCGACCTGGCGGCAGGAACGCGCCCGATGGCCCGGCATCGGTGTTCCTGACATACAAGATGGCAGAAGGCATCAATCTCCAGTCCGCAGACACGTTGCTTCTGCTTGGGGTGACTTCTAACCTGAAGGAGCTCATCCAAGGCTTGGGCCGCATTGACCGCATCGACAGCCAGTTCGGGATTGTGAACTACCATCTGGTCGATGTGCCTGTCGGCCAGTTTGCGTCTGATGAAAAGGTAGCAAACCGCATCGAGAACTACCGAACACTCGCGGGCGAAGAACTGATTGACGCAGTTCAGGAGGATGGCTCAGACGACACCGAAGTGATCCTGGAAAGCGTCACGCGGTACCTTGCGTCGACCAGGCGCTTGCGGGACAACAACGTTCACGATGTCTTGGCACGAACGAGGCAACGAATTTCGCCGGACCGATACGACCTCATCCGAAAGGCAAGGATAGATGGAACTTGGGGCGCCGAGCTGGCCCTGCTGTCGTCCAGAGAGCGGTTCACGGCTCTGCATATTAAGGGTGTCGAAAAGCCCACCAGTTTCTTCCCTCCTCGCTTATTGATGCTACGCCCTACTGGGGAAGGCCTTGTCGTGGAGCGAAGCCAGCTGACATGTGCAAATGTGCTTGAAGCTGCGTACGACCGGACCCTTCGCCTTGGCATGGCCAACAGCAGGATGACCGATGGGGAACTCGCTACGGCACTTGAAACTGTCTCCGCTCAGCTTGGCCAATTGACTGAGTGGGACCTGCGTCCCGCACGCGTCGAAAGCCTATTGAAGGCCTGCGCTGAGTTTGTCAGTCGACGGGCAGGCAATGCGCAGGACGACCAACAGATGTTCGGGTACCTGTCTCTACCCGCCGTTGAAATGATCTGCGAAGCATGGAGCAGGTTACTCGATCCCTTCTGGGAGCAGGCCAAGCAGGAGGTACGGGATAGCTTTGCTTATGAAGACCTTCCAAAGGGCTACATCGCCATCCAGGCCATCTTGCAAAAGCTCGAAGACGACCGCGCTCGATCAGAGCAAATTCACGACCTGATGGGCCAGGTCATCGCGGATGCCGAGCTCTTGTCGCGGGATCATGTGCCGGAGATTGGGCGTCGGGTTTCGGTCGTGTTCTTCTCCGGTGGAGCTGGCGAACACTGATCGACGCGTTTTCTCCATGTTCAAATATGTTGAAGTGTTTGGAAACGTGCCTCATCATCTGCAATGAAAAGTAAAGCATAATAGGTTTGAACTTAGTCACATGACCCTCTTGAGATCATAGAGTTTAGAAATGATTAATTTAAGCGAGCGCCTGTCTGAGTTCTCCTATGGATATGGAGCGACAAAGGAAGTCGAAAATCTCTTGTCATCTGTCGGCATAAAGGTAACCCCGTTTCTCCCCAGTCTGATCCACGAAAAGACGCTTGGTTTTGATGTCGCGTTCGAGAGACCGGGTAGACCCCTCTTTCTGCAATTCAAGCTTGGGCAAGTGCTTAGCCGTTTTGTGCGTCGCGATCTGCGCGGTCCAGCTCCAAGGTTGGATCGCCCGTTCCATAGATTTAACGTCGATACTGCTGAGCCAGATGGGCAGTTCGAAATGCTCCTGAAGTCCGAGGTGGACGGGGCGGAGGTCTACTATGTTGCGCCAAGATTCAGTGAATGGAGAGAGTATTCCAATCATTTTTCAGACGGACAGGTTTTGCAGAATTCGATACTTTCGAAACCATCCTGGATAAGGCACGCACTCGACTCCAAGGGCGAACCAGATGGTATCCACAGAGTCGCTTATGACGCCTTTTCGGCATACGTCTGTTCTCAACCAGTGGAGTTGCGTGAAGTAAAAATTGAAGAGCTTCAAAAATCAATTCATGACAACATTATACGACAAGAGAATTCCCTCGGTGAAGTATTGAAGCAGGTCTATTCTGGGTTTGAAGAACGGTCTGCCATTCGGAGACGCGAGGAGCTTTTTTTTTCCTCCAGTATAGATAACGGGGATGGCACCACGACCTTCAATCTAACAGATGGTAGGGAGGTTCTCCTCACAAACACCTCATATGATCTTGAGCGCTTTGGCGACGATCTACGACTAATCCTTGGACAAGTCGGCGAAGGTAAAAGGACTATTACAAAAGAGGAGAGAGGACATCGGTATTCCCAACTTCGTGAGCGAGCACGAACGGAAGAAGATGCCTACGCAGGTGCCGTTGCCATGGAAGCGTTTGGAATGGGGATACAGACCCTCTTTTTGACGTCTTGGAGCTGACTTGACGTAAGTTACTGAACCCATAAAATCCATTATGATAAATCTAGACGTAAAGAAATTCCTAATTGAATTCACGCTTTCCAGCACTGTTTGTCGGTCTAGTGCGGCAATCCTATTTCCATAGGTATTTGGATTGGCGTTCTGCTATGATTTGGTTTGATCGTGATGAGAGATCAAAGACGGCTGGCTCAGTTCGCCAAGCACACCTCACACCAAGTACGGGAAGCTCACCTTGATACAAAAATCGCAAATTACGGAAATGCTGAACAGCTGTACTGAAACTGCAAAAAGCACATTCAGAGAAGCTGTTAAACCCATCTATGGCGCCAAAGAGGATGGCACTCCTGAACACATCGGCTCAGCGCTTCTACTTTCTTTGCCTGAGGGTCGCTTCTTACTGACTGCAGCACATGTCATCGACTGGAACAAAGAAACGACGTTGTATATAGGACACGGCGGCATGATTGCGCTGAACCTTAATACTCTTATTACAGCAGCACCAAACAAGGACAGAGATTCTGATCACGTCGATTTTGCAATTGCAAAGCTGAGCGACAAGATAACCTCGAAGCTCTCCGGCGCGAAATTCATTAATGAAGATGAGATTGAATTTTCGAAAACTCCTAGTGAGGGACGGATTTACACTTGTCTTGGTTTTCCGAACTCTAAAAATAAGGTCAATACCTACAAGGGCAGCTCGATCACACCAGTTATTTTTCCGTATACAAGCACCGGACGACCTGCATCCCAGTTGCCAAACATTGCCTCGGCGGCAGACCATACGCTTGTCGACTACAGTAAGAAATATGGCCATGACGAGAACGGAAACAGGGTAAATATGGTCGCTCTAAATGGTTGTAGTGGCGGCGCTATAGTGGACTGTGGTGAAATTTCACTCAGAACACTGAGTGAACCAGCTACGCCAAAGCTGATTGCGGTTCTTATTGAAGCTCACTCTAAGGAAAAGGTTATTCTGGGAATTCGGCTCTCCACCATAATGGCGCACTTACGTGAGAGCGGGCTTCTTTAGATTTTAGAAGTACAGCGCATAAGCGCCCTTATGTAATGCGCGTGCTGCATAGAGGGCTGTACGCAAAGCCCCCAACTGTTGTGGTAAATGCTGTTCCAAAACCAGATACTTACTCACTCTGAAAGGTCTCAGATTGAAGATCGGATTTGATCATCAGTGCTGAGCCAGAGACTTCGAATGTAGTCACGCTACTGGATTTCTCCTCGCCACTAGCATCGCGCCACATGAACTCAGCCTTCAGTCCATCCAGGCGACAGAAGTAGTAGTTTCCTGTTGAACTCAGAAAGCCCATAAAAAAACTCTTGTCTGCGGCATCCTTTGGAAGATCGGAAAGGAAGAAGTAGACTTTGGTGGCCGCTCGACAGATTTCGCGCTTTGACCAATTTTCTGAGGCAGCAAGCTGTGTCGCAGCTAAGCAAACGGCAATCACAAAACAGATTCTCATCATGAACCACTCTTCATTACTTCGAAGGCAACTAGGACGTCACGAAGTGCCTTCTTGTCGCTCGAAGAAAGCGTTACATCGCGATGGTATTGATCCCCTTCAAAGCGAAGTATAGCATCTTCCGCGTGCGCTAAGGATCTGAGAACTTCAACCTGATATTCATCAGGCGCGACGTCCATCCACTCCCATATCGTGCTATTGTTATCCCGCTCGAAACTACCGGAGATCAGTGGTTCCTTCACTCCGTCGTGCCATGCAGTCACCCGCTCCACAAAAAGCCAGTCGGAAGAAGTATACTGCACCTTGAGGCGAAGCCAAGGGCGGCCCAAGTCGCCTTGTCTTCCAATGTACAAGAATGCTGTTGAACGACTGTTGAGGTACTTCGGTTGGTTTGGATGCTGATACCAAGTTATCCCTTCGATTCGATCTTCCTTTTTGCGAAGTATAGAAACGGCCTGCATCCGCTCAGCTGCGATAGCCTGCTCATAGCTTTCAATCTTTGCCGCATAGTCTGAGTTCTCTGGACGAACGGCAGCCAGAAACTGATAACCCTCAAGATTTGCCTCTCGTTCACTTGCTGGAAGCGGTCTAACTAATTCGATCATCTGAGATTCGATTTCGTTCTTGAATTCATCCGTGACTAGGCCAGCATTCGAAAGCATCTGATATCGAACGCGGGCGTCCGACCAGCGCAGCGCATCAACTCCCCTGCGAACATCAGCTTCCATCTTTGCACGTTTCTGTGCTTCTTGGTCTTCCGTCGCTTCAACCGGTTGCTTTGTCACGATAGTGGACATGGGTGCGTCCGTATTCGTGCAGGCATGTTTGGCGATCACATCGGAAATGGAGTCGGCTACTAATACCGAAAGTTCCGGCGCTGGATTCCGAACAAGATCGGCTTCTGTGTCCGCCTCGGCAATATACCCAGACAGCAAAGGTTCACATTGCACAAGACGCACGGCGAATGACGTTCCAGACGGGCCTTCCCTGCGGGTGTCGATTTCGATCAAGCCATCGCTGCGCCTCACGATCCCCCTAACGTAATACTTAGCATTTGAGTCGCTAGGAACGACTAGTGCTTGGCTTTCTTGCACAGAAACCGCGGCCACTGCACTTTCGGAGTCTGAAGGCGGTGCTGCAATGCCGACGGCGAGGAAGCTCCCGATAGCGGTAAATATTGCGTTGCGACGCTTACCGAATGGCCTGAAGGGGTAGATAACCGCTGCAAGTGCCACTACGAATGCCAAGGATGCAAGAACGGCTACGATTTCCATATTTGAACAAAGCTCGCGGAAGTTGGTGCAGAAGAATGAGTCCATAGTTTGGAAACAGAAAGCGCTCGAAACTAGACCACAGTGTGTCTCAAGTATGGAGTGACCACCCTTTCAAGCTCGATAGTCGCCACGAATGGGCAGCCGATCAGCCGAACGTCCGCGTAACGGCTATGGCGAAGGTCCGCGCGACTCTAACGGCTCCCGGCTTTCTTCGCTGGCTCGGCCGCCGGGCTCGATCGGCAGGGTACATGCTGGCACCTACCTCAAGAACGATGCTTATTGTTCTAACTGCTTCTTACTTTTGGGAAATGGTCGCCGGTCGATGCCGGTTGCAACACAACGATAGGTGCAGTTGTCTGGGCAGTATCCGGAGCCAGGAAATTCATACATGTCCATTGCTTACTACATGGCGCCCCTGCCCTCCTTCCTCCGCGAGCCGGAAGACTCGATCCTAGGCAAGCTGTCACGCAACCACCGGCACGACTTAGAGCAAGAGCAAAAGCGTGCCTGGATTGCGCAGATTAGGCTCCTGAAGTCGGAGC
Source organism: uncultured Paracoccaceae bacterium (assembly GCA_958439195.1). GTDB lineage: Bacteria > Pseudomonadota > Alphaproteobacteria > Rhodobacterales > Rhodobacteraceae > Paragemmobacter. The sequence continues at coordinate 228,774 of OY288160.1, read as the reverse complement.
TGGGGGGGCTGTCGGCCGGCAGTATCTATTTCGAGTTCAGCATCCCCCGCATGGGCAAGCGCGCAGACTGCGTTTTGCTGATCGGCGGGACCATCACCGTCGTTGAGTTCAAGGTTGGCTCACAGAGCTTCGATCGCCACGCGATTGACCAGGTGCATGACTACGCCCTCGACCTAAAGAACTTCCATCGGGGCAGTCATGCCGCGCCGATTGTGCCCGTGCTTATCGCGACCGCTGCGGTCTCACAGCCAGCGCCGGTGACCTTCGCGGCCGATCTTGTCGCCGCACCAATATGCCTTGGCCCCACAGGCCTCGCACAGGTGATTTCAACAGGTCACGATGGCCTCGCTGCGCTCGCCATCGATCCAGCCGCGTGGGAGGCCAGCGGCTATCAGCCAACGCCGACGATCATCGAAGCCGCCCAGGCACTCTACCAGAACCACAATGTGCTAGAGATTTCCCGTTCGGATGCTGGTGCGAAGAACCTCCAAGCGACCAGCGGCCGGATCGCCGACATCATCGAGCAGTCAAAAGCGGCCGGACGAAAGTCCATCTGCTTCATCACTGGGGTGCCTGGCGCCGGAAAGACGTTGGCCGGTCTGAACATTGCCACCCTGCGCGCGATGGAACACACGGACGAGCATGCCGTCTTCCTGTCCGGCAATGGACCCCTCGTCGATGTCCTGCGTGAAGCTCTGGCGCGTGATCAAGCTGAGCGCGAATGTATCAAAAAATCTGATGCGCAGCGGAAGGTGCGCAGCTTCGTCCAGAATATCCACCACTTCCGCGACGAGTACCTTCGTGACACCTCGGCGCCGGCCGAAAAGGTGGTGGTTTTTGATGAGGCCCAGCGCGCCTGGACGCAGGAGCAAGCGTCAAACTTCATGCAGCGCAAGCGGGGCCAGGACGGTTTTGACCAGTCAGAGCCCGAGTTCTTGGTAAGCGTTATGGATCGTCATGCCGATTGGTGCACAGTTGTTTGCCTGATCGGCGGTGGACAAGAAATCAACACTGGCGAAGCTGGCATCGCCGAGTGGCTGAAGGCGCTGCAAACCCGTTTCCCGCACTGGGATTTGCACGCATCTGCCCTCCTGGAGGATCCGCACTACACGGTCGATCAAGATGCCAAGCGCCGCCTGCAGTCACCGAGCGTTCACAAGCACCCCGATCTACACCTTTCTGTGTCGATGCGATCGTTCCGGGCTGAAGTCCTTTCCGGCTTCGTCGGAGCGGTCCTTGCCGGTGACGCGACGGCCGCATCGACACTGCTCGGGCGGGTTAAGCAGCGCTACCCGATTTGGCTTACCCGCGATCTGTCGCAAGCAAAGGCATGGCTGCGCAGCATTGCGCGCGGGTCAGAGCGTTTTGGCCTCGTGGCGTCATCTGGTGCACACAGACTGCGGCCGGAGGGCATCCACATCAAAGCTGCCATCGATCCTCCAACCTGGTTCCTGAACGACCGCGAGGATGTTCGGTCTGCCTTCTATCTCGAGGAAGTCGCCACAGAGTTCGACGTGCAAGGGCTTGAGCTGGACTGGGCCGGCGTCTGTTGGGACGCGAACCTTCGATATGGAAGACGCGGCTGGGAGTGCCATGCCTTCCGGGGCACGGTTTGGCAGTCGGTAAATGCATCGGAGCGGCAGTTGTACCTGGTCAATGCGTATCGCGTATTGCTAACCAGGGCGCGGCAAGGGCTGGTCATTTTTGTACCCCATGGCGACGACAACGACCCAACCCGGCCGCGCCGATATTACGATGGTACGTTTGACTTCCTGCGGAGTTGCGGATTGTCCACCCAGCCAGGCTCACTAGCCGTCATGGATGGGCAGTCAAGCAGCCGCGCCGCGAAGTGACGACCATGGAAACGCTTCTCGCCTCGCCCAAGAACTCTGAGCTTCTGGCAGGCGCGTTTGTCGTTGCGGTCATCGTCCTGGGTGTCGTTCTACCCCGGATGGCTAGGCGCTTTCGGGTGACAAGTCGCCGGCGCAAGTTTCAGATGGTGCAGGATGGAAGGACCATCCGACCAACCCATAAGCGCCAGCGAAACCCAACACCGATAGCATCGCCCAGGGCATGGCTCGGGAGCCCGCTGTGGCTTGTCGTCTTGGCCATTGGCCTGTCCATCGGCTTCAAGCTCCAGCTGGAGTTATTCGGCACGAACATCCCCCTCTCGGGCGCCGTCACACACGTGCGCGATGGTGACACAATTGAAGTTGCCGGCACGCCCGTAAGGCTGAACGGCCTGAACTGTGATGAACTCGGTACGCCTCTTGGCGACCAAGCCAAGCGTGTGATGCAAACCCTGGCAGCCAGTCAGGCTGTTAGCTGCACGCTGAATGGCGACCGGACCTTCGACCGCGAAGTTGGCCGCTGCCATTTGGGTGACGGGCGCGACCTCGGTGAGGTGATGATCGAAGGCGGGGCATGTAGTCGGTGCGCACGGCATGATCCATTGCGAAAGTACGCCGCGGCGGTCGCGGAGGCCGGGCCCTTCCCCGGTGAATACCCTTCGTACTGCTGGTGGCTTTGGTAGGGCTACACCCCACCCCAGGCACGGGTCCGCGCGCTACAACCCCAGGGTACGCCCTCCACTGGACCCGGTTTGAACGCAAGGGGCTCTCGACGAAACGATCAGCTGCCGAACTCACACAGCTGGGCGCGGTATGCTGATCGGCACGCCCCCGACCTCCAATGTGAAATGCGTCTCTGTAATCTCGACCTCGACGCCTCCGAAATGAAGCTGGCGGTGATGGTTGGCGCAGAGGGTCATGATGTTGGCAGCGTGAAGTGAGCCCTTTTCCAGCTTCGACACGGGCATGACGTGGTGGGCCTCCACATAGGGTTCGCCGTTTGGCTTCAGGAACGCATGTGGAGGGTGCCCCAGGGCGTCGCAGATTTGGCACTTGAAACCATTCAGTTTCTTGACCTTTGCCCCGACAGGCCCCCGCTCGATGTAACGGCTTTGGCGTTCCTTCACTTCAGGTGACGCATCCCTGTACTTGTCCTCGATGTCCGCCAGTGATTTGGCCAAACCTGGCACGTTCGCGGCATCCGGAAGGTCATCCTCTGACACCCCGAGTAGTGCTGTCACGGCCCGAAAGTCCTCGACGGAAATCGGAAACGTTGAAGCTTGAAATCCGTCAAGCAACTGCCTTGTGACATGCGGCACTTGTGCCTTCAGAGTTTCGATTGGCAGCGGTTTTTCCAGGAACGTGTGGAGGTATCGAATACCAACCGTCGGCCAACCCGGCTCCCGCTCGCTGCCAGGTGACCAGAATTCATCACTCGCCCCTGTCGCCGGGTACGGCTCTGTAAGAACCTGACAAAGCGCATAGATTCCAGGTTCAAGCGGCGGCCGCCCCTCTCTCTCGGCCTTACTGCGGCGATCTTGTCCAACGCGAATCATTGCCAGCTGGCCTGGCTTGAAGCGATTCTGGTCTGAGGGGCGCACACCCCACGAGTCGACTTCGATACCGCGAGCTAGGAATTCGTCGATTGCCCATTTCTGGGGATTGCAGACGAGCACCCAGTAGGGCCCTTCCTTCTCGGCACCGAGTGCTTCGGCCCACGCCCTGATCGCACCAGGATGTTCCGCCGCCTCGTCTTTCCAGAGTTTGGCAGCGCCTCCCGGCAAAGTACGTGTCGTTTGCAGGACCTGAAAAATTTCGGCGTTCGACCATGCATGATCTTGCGCCGCCTTCTGCATCGAAGCCCTAGGATATTCCCAGCTTGGATCGCCCCAATTCCAGGCACGAGAGAACCACTCTTTCGCTGTCATGCCCAGTGGCGGTAGGCCCAGCTTGTAGCAGGCAAAGTCCAGACGCGATTGGATGTTTCCTTGCGTGCGCCCGTACTTCGCCATGTCGCCGATTCCCATCGCCTGGGCAGCATCGGCGTTTGTGTATGGCGCTATCTGACCAGGCTCATCTGCCCGTCGCGACTTCAGCCAGTCCAGGAGCAGTTCCGTACGGGCTTGTGTTGATGCGTCGCCCTCTGCTGGTGGTTTCGCCGTGGCGTTGTCGAGGCCCAAAGCGCGACGTGCAAACCAAAGGGCACGTTCCGAGAACTCGTCAGGATGGTCGAGAATGATCTGCTCATAGGACAGATCGGCCCGATCCGCTTCATTCAGCATGGTGAAGCCTTGGGTCGGCTTGGCCCTCGACACCGCGGCTTCCGCCGCTCCGATGAGACCGCGGTTTTTCAACTGCAGGATTGTGCGAGAGGCAGTTTTCCGGTCACGCTTCATCAAGCCAACGTACTCAGCGACGGCGAGGACGATTTTCTTTTCGGCTGGCGTAAGGTTTTCGAGCTTGATGGCGGCCTTTTCCGCTACGATCTGCCGAGCGAGGGCGCCGTAATGTTCCTTGATCGCGGCCTCGACGGCCGGCGTCATGGCGCCTTGCTTTGTGATGTTGGCCTCGATAATCCTCAGCTTGTCGTAGGATGGGGTCTTCCAGATACGGTCAATAATCGTCTGTTGGTCAATCTCTTGCACGCCAAGCTCCCCTGGAAAACCGGCTCATGATGGCTGCTGGTGTGTCCGTGCGTCAATCAAGGATGCCAGGTGAAAGCGGTCCAGGCAGTGACCTGGGTGCCTGCGCCGCGGCGTGATCGGCCAGCATCACCCCCCTTCTATCTCTTTAAGGGGAGATCCAAGGGATCGGCTCTCGCGCGCGCACGTATGACCACGTTGGACGACGCTGGAAAACCTCGCAACATACAGATAAGTATCTGATTTTTATTGTATTTTATTACTTCATGAGAGACAATGAGGTGAGGCCCAAAGGAGGTCTCAATGCCTACACTTCAGTTCACCAAGCAGAAAATCGACGCGATCAGCAACCCCAAGGCAGGCCAGGTTTTGTACCGGGACAAACTGCTCAGGGGCTTCGGCCTGAGGGTAGGGTCCAGCACCAAAGTCTATGTTGTCGAGGGACAAGTTGCCGGCAGGACCCGCCGCGTCACGATCGGACGGGCGGACATCATGTCTGTCGACACTGCCCGCAAGCGGGCCATGCAAATCCTCACTGAAATGGCCCTGGGCCTGGACCCCAACCAGGAGAAGCGAAAGAAGGCGCTCGAGGCAATCACCGTCTCGGACGCTTTCAAAAATTTCTTTGAAACCCGTACTGGCCTGGCACCGGGCACAGTGGACGCCTACCAGCGCACGATCAACCTCTACCTCAAGGATTGGGCAAAAACGTCCATCACGACGGTATCTCGGCAGGCCGTGCTAAAGCGCCACCAGAAGATCGCCAAGGAACATGGTGAGGTCACCGCCAACAACGTAATGCGCCACTTCCGGTCAGTCTACAACGTGACGGCCGCGGGTCATGACGTCTTCCCGCCCAACCCGGTGAATATACTGACCCAGGCGCGTGCTTGGTACCCAGAGCGCAGGCGTCGCACCCTTATCACACCATCTGATTTGCCAGCATGGTGGGTCGCAGTAATGGACGAGCCGGAGTACGCCCGGGACTTCCTTTTGGTTGCGCTTTTCACTGGCATGCGGCGTAACGAAATCGCACGCCTGCGCTGGGAAAACATCGATCTGAAGAACCGGACCCTGCACCTCCCTAGGACAAAGAACGGAGACCCGCTCGACCTGCCGCTGTCCGGGTATCTCGTGGACTTGCTTACTAACCGCAAAGCAGCGGCCGGAAAGTCCCCGTGGGTTTTCCCGAGCTCGAGCGAATGCGGTCACATTGTGGAAACCAAGAAGTTCACTGAAAGGGTCACAGCGCGCAGCGGGGTTGATTTCACGCTGCACGATCTGCGGCGCACCTTTATCACCATCGCCGAAAGCCTGGACATCTCGCACTACGCGCTCAAGCGGATGCTGAACCACAAGATTTCCGGAGACGTGACAGCGGGGTATATTGTCAGCGACATTGAGCGTCTGCGGGGGCCGGTGTCTCTCGTGGCGAGCAAGATACTTCAGCTCGCTACCGGCTAGCGAAACGGGGAGGAGACTATGCACGAGAAATGCGAGGAAATCTCGCACGGCCTCATCATTAAGAACTATGACTGGCGCGAAGGCAGCTACCTTTTGGCCTACATACCGTAAGTGGTGTCAGTGACAGGTCGCATTTGTGGTGAAGAATGCCCGGCCTCGGTTCGCTGCGTGGTTTACCTCTTTATCGAGTGATCCTGTTGTTTCGGCTTTCGCGCGCGTGCGCCAGTTAGACAGTTTTGGACCGCCTGAATTCCAGATGAGAATTGCTTGACAGGCAAGTAGCGCGATAGGCAGTTTGTGGGTGAAGAGAACCGCGAGGCGTGGGTGACGCCCGCACGCGGCGGTGCGAGTCCGCACGAAACGGATGACGATAATCCACGAAAGTGGCCGTCATAAGCGGGTAGTCCCGTCCGAGGTCCAGGGCCAAAAGAGAAACAGCGTCACGGGCGCTTGCTTCTCGGCGAAACCACCAAATTTACCTCGACCCCGCAGAAGGGAATTTCCGCCATGTTTGATGCCGAGCATCAATGTGCCGACAAGGCACGCCCCGCACAGAACGTATCGACTAAGTCTACCACTAAGGAGCTTCTGACTACGAAAGAAGTCGCCACCCTTACTGGGTTCAGCGCGTCCTACTTCGAGAAGGCCCGCATCTACGGCTATGGACCGAAGTTCCTTCGTGTTCAGTCCACCGGCAAGACTGGCAAGATCCTTTATCGCCGTGTTGCGGTGGAGAATTGGCTTGCTGCCCAGGAATGTGATCCGGAGGCCCGCAACTATGGCCGGTAAACAGAAACCCAACCCCGCGCGCGCCATCGAGTTCCTGCACTGGCTGAACCCCGACGCGCCGATCTATCTTGAGTCCATGGCGAACCGGGACAACGTCAAGCCGATCGCGAAGCGGTTCTCGCCTGAGGCCAGGGCGGATGCGTCCGAGTTTGTCGCATCCGGCAACGGTGATGACGTCCAGCGCAACATGTACTTCGTGCCGAACGCTGAGTTTTTGGAAGGCGAGCGGAAGAAAGCAAACCTTTCCGCCGTTCGCTTTCTGCATGTCGATCTGGACTACAAGGACTACCCCGGTGATCTGAAGGCACAGGAGGACCGCGTTATGGCCCTCCTGTGCGACAAGAAGGTGCGCCCGAAGGGCGTGCCAGAACCTACGGCGATCTGGTTCACGGGTGGCGGCTGTCAGGCGGTGTGGCGTCTCGATAGTCCCCTCGATATCGAACGGGCTGAGGAACTGAACAAGGCACTTCTGCTCGCCCTGCAAGGCGGGCCTGGGACCCACAACGCTGACCGGTTGTTGCGCCTGCCGTCGACCATGAACTGGCTCAACGACAAGAAGCGCGCAGCGGGGCGCGAGCCCACGCTCGCGTTCCATTTCGAGCCCATGACGTTCGATCAGCCCCCGCGCACTTACCCGGTCGAGGCGTTCCAGCTGAAGCTGCCTAAGGCGTCGGGCGCGATGGCTGCGCAACAGCCCGACAATCCTGCGTCGCCTATGCAGATCGACCCGGTGCCTCTGCCCGCCGACCTCTCCGAAATCCTGCCGTCCGAACCTGACTGGGTGGAGGCCATCGTCACAGGGAACAACCCGCCGGGCAAGGCTTACGCGTCCCGGTCTGAGTTGGTCTTTGCCTGCGTCCTTTGGATGCTGGCGCGTGGCGTGGAACCGGGGCATGTGATGTCGATTATCTTGTCGAGGGACCTCGGGATCAGCGCCCATGTGTTAGAGAACCCCAATCCGGCTGCCTATTCCCGCCGCCAGATTGAGCGGGCCTTGTCCGCCATTGCCATCCGCTCCGGGGGGTGGCCGATCCGGGACAGCGACGGGCGTCCGGTCAAGAACGCTGCGAAGAATGTGCGCTATGCGCTGGCGCTTCTTGGGGTTGATGCCCAGCGCAACACCTTCACCCAAGCGGATGAGTTCCGCGGATATGGGCTGGACGGACGCGACCTTAACGACATCGCGGAAATCCTAGCCAGCGCTTTCGCGAGAGAAGTGGACTTCGCCGCTACGCCCGCTGCCATTAAGCGCGAGTTGTTGGCGATTGCGCATGAGCAGCAGTACCACCCGGTGGAAGACTATCTCGACAGCCTCGTGTGGGATGGAAAGCCGCGAATTGACACGTGGTTGGCCGACTACTGCGGCACCGAGGACAGCGAACTGAATCGCGAATTCGGCAGCAAACTGCTGATCGCAGGGGTTCGCCGGATTCGGCGTCCGGGGTGCAAGTTCGACACCATGCTGGTCCTAGAAGGTGCGCAAGGGGCAGGTAAATCACGGCTGGCGCAACTGTTGGCGGTGCGGGATGAGTGGTTCTGCGGCAGTCTTGACCTCAAGAGCGACGACAAGACCAAGGCCGAGTTGCTGGCGCGGGCGTGGATCGTGGAATGTCAGGAGCTGGACGGTCTCAACAAGGCCACAAGTCAGAACCTGAAGCGGTTCCTTAGCACTGCCATCGATTCTTTCCGACGGGCATATGCGCGTGATGCAGGCGAATACCGGCGGCACTGCATCATCCTTGGGACCACCAATGAAGGGGCGTATTTGCGCGACCCGACAGGCAACCGGCGCTTCTGGCCGGTCGTGGTTAGGCGTATCGACCTAGATAGGTTCGGAGCAGATGTTCACCAGCTTTGGGCCGAAGCGGTGTTACGAGAGGCGACAGGTGAGGGAATCACTCTGTCGGAGCACCTCTGGGATGAAGCGGAGAAAGTGCAGGTCCAGCGCATGGTGGAGGATCCGTATGCTGACGTGCTGGAAGATGCTTTCGGTGAACTGACCGGGCGGGTGTCCATGGATAGCATTAAGCTGCTGCTCGGCCTGGACACGGCGCGCATGTCACCAACGGAAGCGCGGCGAGTAATGGCAGCTATGGTCCGGCTAGGGTGGGATTATGCCACCCATCGCCTGCACGACCTCGGGCGCCGCAATAAAGCCCTGCGTAAAGGGTTCGCGCGTGGCGACGCAGAGGAGCGAAAGGTCGAGTATATTGCCCGACGGATCGAGGGTGGAATCGTCGTCATCGAACGCCTCGACGGGAACCGCGACGAGCCGCATCCGTTTTGACCTGCCGGGAGTAACATGTAACGTAACATAAGGCCCAAACTAGCCTGCACTACCCGGCGGGGCGCTGTGGCGCCCCGCCATTTTTATTTCTGAACCTTTCCGCGCTAAGTTACGGTTACAAGGTACAAAGTGTTCAAAATCATATGGTTAAACCGGAACCCGCTGTTAGGCTCCAGACTCATTGATTTTCACAGCCAGAACATGACGGTGGCCGCGAGAGCGACGGCGGAGAGAAAGGTTTTGGCGCATCTGTCATAGCGGGTTGCGACCCTGCGCCAGTCTTTCAGGCGACCGAACATGATCTCGATGCGGTTGCGGCAGCGATAGCGGCGCTTGTCGTAGCGGACAGCTTTGCCGCGCGACTTCCGACCGGGAATGCATGGACGTATCCCCTTGTCTTTCAACGCTTCTCGGAACCAGTCTGCGTCATAACCGCGATCCGCGATCATCCACTCGGCGGCGGGCAGACATCCCAGCAGGGCGGCGGCTCCGGTATAGTCACTGACCTGGCCTGCGGTCATGAAGAACTTCAGGGGCCGTCCCTTGGCGTCGGTGACGGCATGCAGCTTGGTGTTCAGCCCGCCCTTCGTCCGCCCGATCAGACGCCCGCGCTGGTCGTCAGGCCCCCTTTTTCGCCCGCAGGCTCGAAGCCGTGCGGTGCGCCTTCAGGTAGGTCGCGTCGATCATGATCGTCTTCCGGTCGCCGCTCTCGGAGGCCAGTCCCTCCATCATCCGGGCGAAGACCCCCATGTCACCCCACCGCTTCCAACGGTTGTAGAGCGTCTTCGGCGGGCCATACTCACGCGGAGCATCACACCACCGCAAGCCATTGCGATTGATGAAGATTATCCCGCTCAACACACGCCGATCATCCAATCGCGGCTTGCCATGGCTCTTCGGAAAGAACGGCGTCAACCGCTCCATCTGCTCGTCGGTCAGCCAGAAAAGGTTGCTCATCTTCACCCCCGTCAGTTCGGGAGCTTGAATCACGCAGGAAGGGCAGCCTCAAGCCGTTTAATGGGTCCTGACCCTAAGCACCAGCCGCGCCCATAGGGCATGTGCGGGGCACGCCTAAGCCATTTGGTGCCCACCAGCCCTTAACGCCCTGTACGGGCCGCTGCGGGCGCCTTAGGTGGATGCAACCGGCAAGGCTAGCCTTCAACCTTAAATTCCAGCGTCCACCATCCGCCTCTTCTTGGGAGATTCCGGGTTCTTCCCTCGAGTGTACTGGTCTTGGTGGCGTTCCTGCGGCGCTTCACTTCGATCTCCGCCTGCAACGGACAAAATCCCTTGCGCGCATTCTAGACAAAACAAAGGCGCACTTTCGTGTCAGATCAGCAACAGGACTGATTCATGACTTATCAAAGTGCAAATGATCGGCGTTTCCGTAATCAAGAACTTCTGACGCATCGCTCGGCAAGAATCTCAACACGCGCTCTGCTCCACCTGGCCCCAAGACCCAGATCAGCTTTGGCTTGTTTCGGGCAAGGTCGTCAAACTTTCGCGACCAGTTGTGCAGTTTCTGGGGGCTATCAGGGAAGCAGTCGGCACCACGGCTGCGCTGAACTAGGAATTGGGCAAGACCAACAACTTCGGTTGCGGAGGCCTTAATCTCACACTGAATTTCTAAGGACCCGTTACGGAATACGCTCAAGTCAAACTTACCCCCGCCCCATTGTGTTCTGACAGCGTCCCTCGGCCAACCGTAATCCAACATCAGCCTAGCGATTGCGCCCTGAGAGAGAACTGGCTCAATGCAAACCTTAGCATACCGTGGTTTCCTAGTCTTTACACCATGGTCGAATATCCGCTCTCGGGTGCCTCCGACGTAGAGATGCCCATCCCCCGGCACAGCGACACATTGATTATCAATAGAACGGAAGAACTGCGCGAGGTCAGATTCAGAAAGCTTCGCAAGGTTGTTGAAGTTGGGTTCGTAATACTGGTCGTAATCCCGGCCGATGGCGACGGCATATTCGCGCACCATCTTGATGAACTGGTCTTTGAAACGATCAGTCAGGTCCATAAGCGCGTCCAGAAAACCTGTTCTAATGATCGAAACGCTACTTTCACAGCTACTGGCTGTCTATGCTTATGCCATGTCCTTCGCTTGTCGAGAAGGCGATCTGCAAGCATAGCTATGGTTCTCGAAAGCGTCCCACAGTGCAAAAGCACTCGCCTGGTGCTAACTGATTTGGGAAAGACCAGTGCTAGTGTTTGCGAACACTAAATGGCACTATAGGTCTCCGTCTGAGAGAAGGATGGTGCCGCTGAAGGGACTCGAACCCCCGACCCCATCATTACGAATTTTGCGCAAGGGTCGTTGGACGGGGTTAGCGCAAGCTTCCTAGAGCACGCTAACACTCTGCTTCAAAACAAAAGTTTTCAGTCTCACCTTTGGACCACCTCAGACACCACTAGAGAACCTTAGAGGAACAAACCCTACTAATCCCCTACTAGTAGGGACCACCACCTTGAGCAAGCGCCAGACATCTGGCGGCTCGCGCACGGGTTGGTGGCCAGCCCACTTGGGCACCCGCCCTACGCCGCTAGTAGGCTAGCAGCAGCGCTGGCAAACCCTGCAAACAGGTCAAACCCTGGGCCAACCCACCCCAAGCACGGCTACTGCATCAACCAGGCGTAGGCACGCTCCCGATCCACCCCCTCCCTGGACCTATCCAATCGAAATTCTGCATGTAATCGATGACCTGCAGCCCCTGTTTGCGACCTGGTCTGCGCCGGACAAATGCAAGATGCTCGGGGGACCTAAGACGGTCCAAAACGATTGCATAGTCGAGCACTGCCCAATCGAAGTTGGATGCAACGACATCGTTCATAAGGAGCACGGTTCCGGGTAGGTCCAATGCGGCTCGCACCAAGCTTTCATCAGCGCTCGGAGAGGTGTGCTGCACGACCCGTTGGATTCCTGAACGGCTCCGAGGGTGATTGCCGATGCCGTCATGAAGCGCATGCGCCAGCTTTCGCACGCTGGCTGTGTTTCGGCAGACGATGCCCCCGACGGCATCGATGGGCATGCGCCGCAACACCTCGAGCACTTCGGACACGATCAGTCGCATTTCCTCGTCTTCAGCATGCTCCACGCTGCCTAGTGATGGATAGCCGTGAATTTCTGCAGGCGTTAGCAGTTCTGCTCTCACAGCTTGCCCGTATGAGAGGTCGAAGACGATCTCGCCGCCCTGGATAAGTGGGGCGCGGTGCACTTCTGCAGTCAGGCGTGAACCAGTGAAACTAACGATCTGCACTCCCGGGTACCGAGAAGTAAGATAGTGCAAACGAGAAGAAGTCGGCACAGAATCGAAAATGAAGATGTGGGTAACATCACCGAAAGTTGGAGTAGGAGAGTACTGCGATGTTTCCGTGCGCAGAGAAGAAATCCCCGCCACGATCACTCTTGCATCGAATGGAGCTTCCGTATCCTTGAAGTTCGAACGAGCCACTGCATCGGAGCCAAACCTGTAAGAGAAGCGGTGTCGCAATTGCTCGACAGAGCTCTGCGTGGGTGCATAAACAAGCGCGACACCGAGCATGTCGCGATTATCCAGTTCCGACAGCAGTGCCTCAAGCAAACTCGTCCGGCCGGTCCCGGGCGGCATAAGGACTACGGGACGCTCAATTCCTTTTACTAGCGCCGCGACGATTTTCGACAATGCCTCACGTTGAAACGAATGCAGCTCGGAATCCGTGGTCGCGCGCAGAACGGCACGAGATAGTCGCCGTTCGGAAGGAGGCCTCGGCCAGACGGTGCCCTCGTCCCGGTTGTTCATGAAGATCGCGCCCTTGAGGCTCGCTCTGTCGAACCGGCAGCCGCTGAGGTCAGCGTCGGAGAAGTCGAATCCATCGAGGTCGCTGTGGCCAAAGTCTACACCGCGAAGGTCGGCGGCCCTAAAGTCGACCGAGGGGTCCAATCCGGCGACGCTGACGAGGACAGAAAAATCTGCACCATCGGCCTTGATAATCTCGGCAAGTACGCGTTCCTGATCATCATTTAACCCAAGACTATTGGCCATCTATGGTTGCCTCACTCAGAACGATGTAACCGCTCTTCTCCTTCACGATACAGTTCTGAAGGAAAATCTGCATCACCTTCTCGGTTGCCTTCTCAGGACTCTTGTTCCCAAGGGGAGACTTGAACACGCAGCCTATGTCCTGACGGGCGGCAGTCAATTCCAAGGTCGCACCCGAGGGAGTGTTCGCTGGTGCCTGGATGCGACAGAGAGTCTCGTCACCCAACACCTTTCCATGAAGCGCATCCGAACCCAGCGGGTCCTCTAGTGCCCAAACGCCTCCGGCACGCGACTCAATGCCGTTAAGTAGATTTGGTGGATCGCCTAAACGGTTGCCACGTATCCTCCCTTCACGCGGTACAACTTGGAGGCGGGCCCGCTTAAGGAAGACATCAACGCTGACGTTGTGCGCCTGAATCGGAGTGGTTCCAAAACGGAGCTCTGCGATGATCTCGAAGTCGGTCGGCTGACCGCCTTGTCCTGTCGTTACCTGAAGTTCGGCGCATTCGATGAAGTGATTCGCGTGCGAATACTTGAAGGCGTCCCTATCGTTGGGTCGCTCGGGACCGTCGGAATGTACCGTACTGCTATGAACGAACACTAAATTCTCTGCCTTGAGATGCGCGTAGAACTGATCGGCGGTGTTAGCCCAGGTGCATCCATGCACGGCGATGAGCTGCCTCTTCAACGCCACTGCGTCCGCCTTTGCCTTCGCCAGATTCTTCGCGATCTTGATGATTGCTTCGGCAACGTTCTTTTTGTCGTCGGCATTGAGGTCGCCGCCCTTGAGATCGATTCCTGCGAGGCACCCGGTTCCGGCCCCACCCAAGGTCTTCTCGATGAGCTTAAAGAGGCCGGTTTCGCGCCCAAGAATTAGCGGGACCTCACAGCCTATAGCTTCCCATCCGGCAAGCCCGAAGCCCTCGCGATAGGAGGGCATGATGGCAAGATTCGACTGAACCAACTGATCCACAACGGCTGTCGAATCGTTGTCAAACCCGCCCGGTACGACGTTCACATGTCGCCCCGCTTCCCTGATGGCAAGTTCCTCGAGCTCACCAACCTTTATCCTAGCCTCCTCAACGCCCAGGATGGAAAGTGATGCAGCTCTCAGTGCGTCGACCAGATCATTGCTGTTCTTGATGGCCAACCCTAATGCCGCAGCGGCTAATCGGCTCTGTTTGAGCGGTTCAGAACTTATCTCGAAGCGCCCTGATGCAAACGCCCTAACGGTCCTGTCCCCAGAGGTGTTCCTACTAAAAGATGATGGGAAGCCCGGAACAAGAACACCTGCCTTGCGGTCGCTTAGCGAGAGCCGCGAAGCGGTCTCCGCCAATTCGCTCCCAACGCCGAAGAGCAGCGCTCCTTTGGTTGAGAAGATTTTCGTCTGGAGCTTATGGTTCCCACTCGTCCTATCACCGTTACCAGGAACGAGATTCTGATAGTCATGATAGTCCATGTGATGGATGAGCGCGACGCGTCCGCAGTGCTCCGCTGCGCTGACGGCCGCTCCACCCGTGATCACGTCATGTCCGACCCAAAGGTCCACGGGCTCGTGAACACCGTGGTTCTTGAGCAAGGCCACGATCTCACCGGCGCAAGGCTCAATCGGTCGCCCATCGTGTCCGCCCTTAACGGGCAGGAGCATCACGCCGTCCTTTTCGGCGTTGAGTTTGGCATCATGGGACCAGCCGGTGATTGCACAGGCGACCTTGACAGACGGCGCGCCCACCTTGGCCAACCCTATGGCAAGGGACTGATTGAAGGCGTTGATCCCTCCCTCTGCCGGCCCCCATTCAGTCGCTATCAGAACTATGAGCACAAACGTTTCCTAATTGAAGCAGGGTTGGGCACTAACCACCATAAACGACTGGGCGAAGCGATGGCTTGCGACCATCGAATGGTGTACGATCACGTGGTTAATCGTAATTTTTGAGCCGTCCATCTTTACCATTTGACGGGATTGCCTAGGTGTTCAGTGAGGGCATCCGGTGGATCGGATCGAGGATGAATCTATCCGGCTCTCATGTCCAGATTTTGCAGTGAGCTGCCGCGGATCTTTCGTCCAGCCACGACCAGCGTCCGGGCGTCATTTAGGCCTTTCGGCGCGGCAGCCCCCATGCGCGGCAACTGCATCATGCAGGCGCAGGCCCACTGCGTGCACGGGCCGAGCTGAATCCCCAAGGCAACGGTTGCGGAAGTTGTACGCTTCCCAAGGTCGCGCCTGCGTGTTACCCGTTGCGTAACGATTCATAAGGTATTACCTGGCAGGTAACGCAGGCGCCGTGATGCACTTTGAGTACGCAACCAGGAAGCTGCGAAAGCAGCTGGAGTCTGACGCAGAGATGGTCAAGGCCTATGGCGATAGGGCCAAGCGCCTGAAGATGAGGCTTGGGGTGCTGAAGAATGCCCATACTCTGGCGGACGTACCCAGTGAACCGCCCCCACGGTGTCACCCTTTGACGGGAAAGGACGCGGGGCATTTCGCCGTCGATGTGACTGGAAACTGGCGGCTTGTGTTCGAACCTTTGTGGCCTCCTGACGACGAGCTGGCTCGTGAGGAAGGCGACCTTAGAAAAGTTACAGCAATTCGGATCATCGAGGTGGTGGATTACCATCGATGACGTGGGAGAGAAGTTCGCATGAGCGGTGGAGTGGAAGAAGCTGAGGCATGGTCTCCAGACTGGGCGGTACATCCAGGTGAGCACCTTGCCGAATACATAGAGAACAAGGGTTGGTCACAGGCTGAGTTTGCGCGGCTGGCGGGGCTTACGCCAAAGCTTGTTAGTACGATCATCAACGGAACGAACCCAGTTTCAGCCGAAACGGCGCTGAAGCTTGAGCACGTTCTTGGGATGAAGGCTGATATCTGGACTGGGCTACAGGCCGACTGGGACCTCCATGAAGCTCGGAAAGCCCGTCAGCAGAACGCTGATGAAAGCAGGGCTTTCCTCGCCAAGTTCCCTGTCAGGGAACTTATCGCGCGGAATGTCCTGCAGCGTGGCGCCAGTACTGAGGCCATGTGTGAGGGGCTTCTGACACTGCTGGGTATCGGGACACCAGGTGCGTATGAAGCCAGACTTCGTAACCTCGCCGTGCAGCACCGGCATTCGAAAACCTATGAGTCCGACGAGAACCACGTCGCCGCATGGCTGATGCTTGGCGAACGAAGAGCTCGGAGAATGAACCTGCCTGCATTTGATGAAGGTCGGTTTGCGAGCGCAGTGGCTGAAGTGCGCGGCATGACTTGCGAACGCGTGGAAGTCTTTGCGCCACGGATGGTTGATATTTGCGCGCGGTCCGGCGTTGCCGTAGTTTTCGAGCCCTCCCTCCCCAGCACCAAGCTGTTCGGTTCGGCGCGTTGGATGGACGGCAATCGAGCTATCATTCAGATGTCGCTCCGCATGAAGGCCAACGATCACTTCTGGTGGACTTTCTTCCACGAAGCTGGCCACGTCATGCTCCATAGAGGCCGTACCTTTGCTGACGATCAGGGGGGCGTTGGCGATGGTGCAGAAGATGAAGCCGATGCTTGGGCAGAGGATCAGTTGGTTGGAAGTGAACGCTTCGCACAGTTCTGCAGGACAGTGCCGCGGTCAGAGGCTGCCGTACGTGCCTTTGCATATGAGGTGGGCCTACATCCTGGGATTATTGTCGGCATGCTCCAGCATCGTGGCATCCTTCCTTACACCCACTTGAACGGACTGAAGGTTCGCTTCGAATGGGCAAAACCGGCGAAATGAGTGCTTTCAGTAGGAAGGGCGCTACACCGCGCCCTGCCCCGCACGCAGTGACCCTTCACGGCCAGGGTGTTGAGCCTTGGGATTGTCGCGCCACTGAAAGCTCACTTCAACCGGCACGTGGAACTTATTCGCCAGACGCTCCGCTTCCTTCCATGCGTCTTGGGCTGACTGCCCTTGGATCGAAATCCCAAGATTCTGGTGGAAGGTGTAGCCCTGAGTGTCCAGCTTTGAGCGGCTGGCCGGAACGTCCAGAACCTTAACCAGCTCTTCGGCGTTCAGCCCCTTCTTCTTGACTGCGGCTATCACCGACAGCAGCAGCGACGCCCAGTTAGCTTTCGGCAGGGGCTGCCCCTCCACCGATGCGGACAATATACGAGTGAATGCGAGGCCCGGTGTTGCCTTGAACTGAAGGACATCGGCGGCCCCAGGTACAGCCGCGCTGTCCTCAACATCACGCTCAAGGTCGAGCTTGTTCATGGTCTGGGCGACGATCGCGTCAATCGTCTGCGAGGGGGTATCGGTTCCGAGCCATGTCGCCAAGGTCTTCAGATCGGCGAAGGTCGCGTCGTTCAGTCTTACAACAGGCATCATGTTCCTCTCCATCCAACCCACCGCGGGCCGCAGCATCCATGTAACATACTCTCTGAATAACTCAAGAGGCCATGTAACATATTCTCTGGCGTTACCTTGATGGCATTGGCCTAGCTGGTTCGGAACCTTTCAGCACTTTGGACTGCTGGTGGCTGCGGTAGGGGGTACACCCCACCCCAGGCACGGGTTTCGACGCCACAACCCCAGGGTGCGCCCTCCACCGGACCCGGTTTGAACGCAAGGGGACTCTCGACGAAACGATCAGCTGCTGAACTCACACAGCTGGGCGCGGTATGCTGATCAGCACGCCCCCGAGCTCCAATGTGAAATGCGTATCGGTGATTTCGACCTCAACGCCTCCGAAATGAAGCTGGCGGTGATGGTTGGCGCAGAGAGTCATAATGTTGGCAGCGTGAAGTGAGCCCTTTTCCAGCTTCGACACGGGCATGACATGGTGGGCCTCCACATAGGGGTCGCCGTTTGGCTTCAGGAACGCGTGTGGATGGTGCCCCAGGGCGTCGCAGATTTGGCACTTGAAACCATTCAGTTTCTTGACCTTAGCTCCTACCGGCCCCCGCTCGATGTACCGGCTTTGGCGCTCCTTCACTTCAGGTGACGCATCCCTGTACTTGTCCTCAATGTCTGCCAGTGATTTGGCCAAACCTGGCACGTCCGCGGCATCCGGAAGGTCATCCACTGACACCCCGAGTAGTGCTGTCACGGCCCGAAAGTCCTCTCCAGAAATCGGAAAAGTCGAAGCTTGAAAGCCGTCAAGCAACTGCCCTGTGATATTCGGCAACTGCGCCTTCAGAGTTTCGATCGGCAGCGGTTTGTCCAGAAACGTGCGCAGGTATCGAATATCAACCGTCGGCCAACCTGGCTCTCGCTCGCTCCCAGGTGACCAGAATTCATCGCTTGCCCCTGTCGCCGGGTACGGCTCCGTAAGAACCTGACAAAGCGCATAGATTCCGGAATCAAGTGGCGGGCGCCCCTCTCGTTCAGACTTGCTCCGACGATCTTGCCCAACGCGAATTATCGCCAGTTGGCCTGGTTTGAAACGTTCCTTGTCTGAGGGGCGCACACCCCACGAGTCGACTTCGATGCCGCGCGCCAGGAATTCGTCGATTGCCCATTTCTGGGGATTGCAGACGAGCACCCAGTAGGGCCCTTCCTTCTCAGCGCCGAGTGCTATGGCCCACGCCTTGATCGCATCAGGACGTTCCGCCGCCTCGTCTTGCCAAAGTTTGGAAGCACCTCCTGGCAGAGCACGTGTCATCTGCAGGACCTGATCAAAATCGGCGATCGACCACGCATGGTCTTGTGCCGCCTTCTGCATTGAAGCTCTAGGATACACCCAGCTTGGATCACCCCAATTCCAGGCACGAGAGAACCACTCTTTCGCTGTCATGCCCAAGGGCGGCAGGCCCAGCTTGTAGCAAGCAAAGTCAAGACGTGATTGGATGTTTCCTTGCGTGCGCCCGTACTTCGCCATGTCGCCGATTTCCATCGCCTGGGCAGCATCGGCGTTTGTGTATGGTGCGATTTGACCAGGCTCATTTGCGCGCCGCGACTTCAGCCAGTTCAGGAGTAGTTCCGTTCGGGCTTGTGTTGATGCGTCGCCCTCTGCTGGTGGTTTCGCCGTGGCGTTGTCGAGGCCCAAAGCGCGACGTGCAAACCAAAGGGCACGTTCTGAGAACTCGTCAGGATGGTCGAGAATAATTTGCTCATAGGATAAATCGGCCCGATCCGCTTCATTCAACATGGTAAAGCCCTGTGTCGGCTTGGCCCTCGACACCGCGGCTTCTGCCGCTCCAATTAGACCGCGGTTTTTCAACTGCTGAAATGTGCGGGAAGCGGTCTTACGGTCACGCTTCATCAAGCCAACGTACTCAGCGACGGCGAGCACGATCTTCTCTTCGGCTGGCGTAAGGTTTTCGAGTTTGATTCCGGCCTTTTCCGCTACGACCTGCCGCGCCAGGGCGCCGTAATGTTCCTTGATCGCAACCTCGACGGCCGGCGTCATGGCATCTTGTTTCGTGATGTTGGCCTCGATGATCCTCAGTTTGTCGTAGGATGGAGTCTTCCGGATCCGATCAATAATCGTCTGTTGGTCAATTACTGCCACGCCAAAGCCCCCATGGAAAACTCATCCATGATGGCCGCCAGTGTCTACGTGCGTCAATCAGGGATGCCAAATGAAGGCGGTCCGAGCGGGCATCTGGGTGCTAGCGCCGCTGCGTGATCGGCCAGCGCCAACCCTTCTATCTCTTTAGCAGGAGATCCAGGGGAACGGCCTTCGTGCGCGCACGCATGACCACGTTGGACGACGGTGGAAAACTCTGCAAAATGCGGATAAACATCTGATTTTTATTGTATTTTTATACCACGTGAGAGACAATGAGGTGAGGCCAAAAGGAGGTCTCCATGCCTACACTTCAGTTCACCAAGCAGAAAATCGACGCAATCAGTAACCCCAAGGCCGGTCAGGTTTTGTACCGGGACAAGTTGCTCCGGGGCTTCGGCCTGAGGGTTGGATCCAGCGCCAAGGTCTTTGTTGTCGAAGGACAAGTTGCGGGCAGGACCCGGCGCGTCACGATCGGCCGGGCGGACATCATGTCTGTCGATACCGCCCGCAAACGGGCAATGCATATCCTCACCGAAATGGCTTTGGGCCTGGACCCCAACGAGGAGAAGCGGAAGAAGGCGCTCGAAGCAATCACCGTCGCCGACGCTTTCAAAGGCTTCTTTGAGACGCGCCAAAATCTCGCGGCAGGAACCGTGGACGCTTACAGTCGCACGATCAACCTCTACCTCAAGGATTGGGCCAAAACGTCCATCACCACGATATCCCGGCAGGCCGTGTTGAAGCGCCACCAAAAGATCGCCAAGGAAAACGGCGAGGTCACAGCCAACAACGTGATGCGCCATTTCCGGTCAGTCTACAACGTGACTGCCGCAGGGCATGACGTCTTCCCTCCCAACCCGGTGAACATCTTGACCCAGGCCCGCGCTTGGTTTCCCGAACGTCGGCGCCGCACCCTTATCACGCCATCCGACTTACCGGCTTGGTGGGTCGCTGTGATGGAGGAACCCGAATATGCGCGGGACTTCCTTCTAATCGCGCTGTTCACTGGCATGCGGCGCAACGAAATTGCCCGTTTGCGATGGGAAAACATCGATCTGAGAAATCGGACACTTCATTTGCCCCAGACCAAGAACGGTGACCCCCTCGACCTGCCTCTGTCGGGGTACCTCGTTGACTTGCTGACCGAACGCAAAACAGAGGCCGGAAAGTCCCCATGGGTTTTTCCTAGTTCGAGCGAGTGTGGTCACATCGTGGAAACCAAGAAGTTCACTGAAAGGGTCACCGAGCGCAGCGGGGTTGAGTTCACACTGCACGATCTGCGGCGCACCTTCATCACCATCGCCGAAAGCCTGGACATCTCGCACTACGCCCTCAAGCGCATGCTGAACCACAAGATTTCCGGAGACGTGACGGCGGGGTATATTGTCAGCGACATCGAGCGCCTGCGAGGGCCGGTGTCTCTCGTGGCGAGCAAGATACTTCAGCTCGCTACCAGCTAGCGCAACGGGGAGGCGACTATGCAAGAAAAGGGCGAGGAAATCTGGCACGGCCTCACCATTGAAAACGATGACTGGCGCAAAAGCAGCCCACTCGCCAACGCCTTCATCGATCAGTTACTTTTGTCGCTCATTCGCGCCCACCCTCCTCAGTCTGGGGGCAAGCGGACCGAACTGGAGCGCCTTCGTGATGCAAAGGAAGCCGTTTTCGGCATCAAGCCTCGCGACGACATGAAAGTCAGTCGGGACTTCCCAATGCTTGCTCAGATGGCAAAAGAGTATGTTGCTGACCGAGGAGGCGGCAGATTGGTTTCTGGTACGATAGAGTGGGGACAACCAACACGCTCGCCGCCGCGCGGGATCAAGGAACTTGCCCGGCACGTGATTTCAAAGTTCCGGGAACAGGGGAGCAAGTTCAACGACATCGCAACAGACGAGAGCATTGAGTCCAGGCTCGCCAGAAAATTCAAAACAGACAAAGATGACCTGGTGCTGCAGGAGATAACGAATGAGGGCATCGAAGTTGCGATCATGCACGAGTGGCACGAGAAGGTCCGACTTCTGTTCGGGCCGTTCATGATCCCAATTGCCGCACCAGAAGACCCTGTGCGAGATTTAAAACAGCTATTTTAGATCATTCGCCAGGCCGCGTTTCTGTGACTATTGGGGAGTCTCCTTTTTCATGGAGACTAGAATGTCTAGAAACAATTCACACCTACTCAACACCAAGCAGGCCGCTGCCTACCTAAATCTTCACCCGTCAACGCTGGAAAAATGGCGAGTGTATGGTGGCGGCCCAAAGGCACGCCGCCTCGGCAGCAAGGCCATTCGGTACCATCGTTCCGACCTGGAGAACTTCGCGGAACAGGGCGCTAGCAACACGATGGGGGCACGCCATGACCATTGAGCGCCCGCGCATTACGGCCGATCTGCTTTTTGTCAGCTATATGGCGCATCCAATCCGCAAGACCACAATCCTGAATCCAGGCGCCGTTGCTAAACTCACAGGGACCAGCAAGGGATACTGGAGAAGGCTGCGCAGCAAGGGTATCGGTCCTCGGTTCCACGAAGAGCAGGGGTACATTTGGTATGTGCTGTCTGACTTGCAAGACTGGCTTGGCCTTGTGGTTCATGCCGAGAAGGGGGCTGATCATGTCTGACCGGCCTATAGTCCAGCAAGGGGATGTCGCCCAGGCGGCGCAAGAGTATCTTGACAGAGGGTGGGAGGTGCTTCTTCTCCCATTTGGCGAAAAGCGTCCGAAGGTTCCATGGAAGAAGCCGCGAAAGTGGAGCAGCGCGGAAATCGACAATGCCTTTTCCGGTAACGCAAACATTGGCATCGCCTTGGGCGAGCGTTCTGGCGGCCTGATTGACATAGACTTTGACTGCTCAGAGGCTGCAGCATTTGGCAGACTACTTCTTCCACAGTTACCAGCGTTCGGCAGGCAAGGTTCACCCGACAGTCATCGGGTTGCAGTCTGTACTTTGCGCAAAAACCGGCATGTCTATCAGCTTCCGGATGCAGTTGCCAAACGTTCGCCTTTAGCACGATCAGTAGTTTTAGAATTACGGGCGAACGGGCATCAGACCATGGTCCCACCCTCAATTCACCCGTCTGGCGAAAAGGTGCAATGGAGTGACGACCCCGGAGCCGTCCCTACGGTAGATGCCGACGAGTTGGAACATGTGTGCGGGCTAATCGCCTTACTTTCCACTGTGGTCGCCTTCTACCCCCAGGGTGCCGGACAGCGCGATGAAATCTGCATGATGCTGGCGGGCGTGCTAGTTAGGGCCGGGCTGGACGATGAGACCATCAATACCCTTACGGAAATGGTGGCAACGCTGGCGGGCGACGAGGAAGCTTCAAAGCGCACCGGCAAGTCTGAAGCGACCCGCGCAAAAATTGAGGCGAATGAACCGGTCTGGGGCCTCCCGCAACTGTGCGAACGCCTCAAGCTGGAAGATATGGAAAAGACGTTTCGCGATTGGCTGAGACAAAGGGACCCTGTTGCCGGCCCAAAGGCGAGCGGCCGGCCCGCGATCTCCACTCGTGGCGGGCAGCTATCAGCGGAAGTGGACCAGGCAGAAGAAGCTTTGCTGAAAGCGAATCTTGGCGTTTACCAGCGCAGCGAAAATCTTGTTCGTGTGGCACGCTTAGCCGAGAGCGAGGCTGATGACGGTGTGCGACGCCCGAGCGGAGCTCTGCTGACGCTTACCGTTACCCCAACCTGGCTGAGAGAGAAATTTGCCATTTCAGCGGTATGGCTGAAGCCTGGACGTGGGGCCGACATCCCGATCAACCCGCCGATCAGTCACGCTATGGCCTTGCTCGCGCGTGTGGGGGAATGGAAGGCTCCAGTCCTAGTAGGGGTGATTTCGTGTCCGACCATGCGCAGGGACGGGTCAGTTCTGCAGACACCGGGATATGACCGTGCATCTGGTCTGCTCTATGATCCTGGTTCAACTGTTTTTCCGGCAGTTCCAGAAAGCCCGACGAAGGAGGAAGCGGCGACCGCGCTAGAGGTTTTGGCAACACCTTTTCGCGAGTATCGCTTTGCTACCAAAGGTGACCGTGCGGTGATGCTGGCGGCGTGTTTGACGGCAGTCATCCGACGCATCCTACCGGCGGCGCCCCTCTTCGCGGTGGACGCGCCGACCGCTGGGTCTGGCAAAAGCCTACTCTGCGAGACCATTGGCATCATCGCCTCTGGCTATAAGCCGACGATCATTTCGCAAGGCAAGACGCCGGAAGAAGACGAAAAACGGCTGGCAAGTATCTTGATGGCCGGGGATGCCGTCTTGGTTATCGACAACTGCGATCGCCCATTGGGCGGCGACACCCTTTGCTCGATGCTGACCCAGGAGATCATTGCGTCGCGCGTCCTTGGCAAATCTGAAGTGAAGCGGATGCCAACAAACGCGCTCGTCATGGCAACAGGAAACAACCTTGCGGTCGTGGGAGACCTAGGTCGGCGAACTCTCGTCTGTCGGATCGATACAGGTGCAGAACGACCGGACCAACTGGAGCACGGGTTCAGTCCAACTGAGGAAGCTATGTGCAATCGTCCCGCCCTGGTCGTGGCGGCATTAACGATATTGCGCGCCTACGTCGCGGCAGGTCGCCCAAACCGAATTCCGCCCATCGGTTCATTCGATGACTGGAATTTAGTGCGAGAAGCCTTGGTCTGGCTGGGCGAAGACGATCCAACCGTCACGCGGGAACGTGTGATGTCTGATGATCCTCGCAAGGGTGAAGTCGTTGAACTTCTCGAACTCTGGCACGAAGCCCTAGGCGGCCAAGCGGTAACCCTTTCTGAAATCGCCGAAAGAGCCATGAAACCACAGCGCGGAAAGATCCACGAACTTCAGCAGGCACTGACCGAGCGCACTTCTAAGGTGGTCTTCAACCCACGTAGTGTCGGCCACTATCTAGCGCGGCACAAAGATCGCCTGGTCGGCGGTCGGGTACTACGGTGCATTGACGATCCGTCAGGCGTCAAGAGGTACCGGGTGGAGCTGGCCAATTCACCGCCCCCAGTCGACAATCCTTTTTGATAGCCAGGGGCTGCTGAAGATAACGGTGGGGTCGGCGTTTGCCGGCCCCACTGGTTTTGGGGGTATACAGGGTTTGCTACGGCTGCGGCAAACACACTTGGCCGCAATAGCCCTGCCAAACGGTTAAACCCGGCGTGGCTGCGGTGCGCGGCAGGGCCGCCGCAGGATGGGTGCTGACCTTCGCGCGCACCAACCCCGCTAGGTTAGCCGGCGGATCGCCTGTACGGACCGTTGATGGCGCCAGACAGGCAACTCAGTTAGTGGGTCGCCCAAGCAAGAAGGGACCCGTAACGGGTATACCGGAAAGGGTGCAACGACAAACGCAATGATTGAAATGACGCGGCGGTCCGCCTAACCTTCGGCAAGGCTGGGCTAGATCAGCCCAAGTTTTCCCGTTCGTCTTGAGGGTTTAACCATCGTGGTTTGCACCATCGCCGTTCATAAAGTTCAGGCCGGTCGAGTGGCAGCCGTCAGTGGTACCGTGCATCGGGAGTCGTATGCCCGCAATTGATTCAAATTTTCATTTTGTCGAAGCCCACGATGGGCAGCTTTACCGGCTCGGCATGCTCGCCGAGAAGTACTTCCGCGACGATCCCAACACCTGCCTAATCAAGCTTCGACAGTTGGCCGAGCTGGCCGCCAAGCTGGCAGCGGGACGCTTTGGCCTGACCGTCACTCCCGCCGACGGGTTTTCCGATGTGCTGCGTCGCCTGCGCTTTGAATGTTCGCTGCCGCGGGAAGTGGGTGACCTTTTCCATGGCTTGCGCGTTGTCGGCAACCAAGCGGCGCACGATGGCATGGACGGGTACGGTGATGCACTTCATGCACTCAAGCTCGCGCGCCAGCTTGCGGCATGGTACGTGCGGACCTTTCACGATGCGGCGCTGAAGCTCGGCCCCTTCGTGCCGCCCGCAGCCCCGCACCTCGCCGAAGCTGGATTGCGCGAAGAACTTGATGCCCTACGTTCCTCCCTCGCAGCGGCCCTATCGGAAGCCGAGCGTGCACGTGCAAACGCTGACGAGGTGACGAAGCAACACCAGACGGCAGAGGAACGGGCGGCTAGAGAACGTGAAGAACGCGAGGTCTGGGAAAAGCTGGCCGAGGAGGCCGAACGGGACAAGGCATCTTTGGCGGAGCGTCTGCGGCAATTCGCGGAGGCCACAGTACCCGAAGCTGCCGCCACCCGGAACACTCGCCTTGAACTGGCACGATCGGCCGCCGAAAAAATCAATCTCGACGAAGCCGAGACACGCACTCTGATCGACCAGCAGCTGCGGGACGCGGGCTGGGAAGCTGACACCCGAACCCTTCGGTTTGCTTCCGGTGCGCGACCGATCAAGGGCAGAAACCGCGCGATTGCGGAATGGCCCACCGACAGCGGCCCGGCCGACTACGCGTTGTTTTGTGGACTGACGTTGGTTGGCACGGTCGAGGCGAAGCGCAAGAACCGGAACGTCATGGACGTGCTGCGCCAGGCTGAACGCTATGCGGCCGGCTTCAGGTTTGTTGAGGCAGAGAGGGCGGAAGGCGCCCCTTGGGGCGTACATCAAGCGCCTTTCGCGTTCTCTACGAATGGCCGCCCTTACCTTCGCCAGGTAGAAACCCTTTCTGGGATATGGCGGCGCGACTTGCGCGATCCGAACAACCCGGCCGAAGTGCTGGCAGGCTGGCCCACGCCACAAGGTCTATTGGAGCGCCTGACCGTCGACCGCGACGCCGCGCATAAGGCAATGGCCAACCAGCCATTTGACTTCGGTTTCCCGCTTCGTCCCTATCAGCAGCGCGCAATTCAGGCCGTTGAAGCGACCCTACGCGAAAACCGGCGCTCTATGCTGGTGGCTATGGCGACGGGAACCGGCAAGACGAAGCTCGCAATTGCCATGCTGTACCGTCTCATCGCCGCGCGGCGCTTTCGGCGGGTCTGTTTCGTTGTGGACCGCAGCGCGCTGGGCGAGCAGACCGCCCGTGAGTTTTCGACAACCAAGGTCATCAGCGGGAAAACCTTTGCGGACATCTTCGGGCTGAAAGGCCTGGATGATGTCAGACCGGACGAGGATACCCGCATACATATCTGTACCATTCAAGGCCTGGTGCGGCGCGTGCTGTACTCGGAAAGTGCCGAAGATGCCCCGCCGATCGATCAGTATGACCTGATGGTCGTCGATGAGTGCCACCGTGGTTACTTGCTTGATCGCGAGATGTCCGAAGGGGATTTGGCCTTCCGCAATCAGGAAGACTACATATCAAAGTACCGGCGCGTCCTAGAGCACTTCGATGCGGTCAAGATCGGCCTGACGGCTACGCCAGCCCTGCATACGACAGACATCTTCGGGTTGCCCGTCTTCACCTATTCCTATCGAGAAGCGGTGATCGACGACTATCTTGTTGACCATGAACCTCCTATCCGCATTGGCACCCTACTGTCAGAGCAGGGCATCCATTTCCATCGGGACGACGAGGTCGACGTTGTTCATGTTGCCAGCGGTGAGGTTGAACGCGCCACCTTGCCCGACGACGTTGATTTCGAAGTCGAGCAGTTCAACAAAAGTGTCATCACAGTCCCGTTTAACCGGGTCATTGCGCAGGAATTGACAAAATACATCGACCCTGGCGAAGCCGACAAAACATTGGTCTTTGCCGTATCGGATGCGCATGCGGACATTTTGGTGAACGAGCTGCGCATTGCTTTCCGCGAGGCTTATGGTCCCCTTCCTGACGACACCATTCGCAAGATCACCGGAAAGGTTGATCAGGTCGGTAAGCTCATCCTGTCTTACCGCAACGACCCCCTGCCCAAGATTGCTGTTACCGTCGACCTGTTAACCACCGGCATCGACGTGCCGCGCATCACGAACCTTGTGTTCATGCGGCGGGTGAACAGCAGGATCCTATACGAACAGATGTTGGGGCGCGCGACGCGCTTGTGTCCCGAGATTGGGAAATCAGCATTCCGCATCTTCGATGCAGTCGATCTGTATGCCCATCTGCAAAACCTAACCGACATGCGGCCAGTAGCGGCCGATCCCACCTTCACCCTGGAAAAGCTCTTCGCTGAGATGGCGGGTCCTGCCGATGATGCGCACAAGGCGCGTGTCCGGGAGCAGATCATCGTGCGCCTTCGCCGTCGCCTGGCCAAGCTGCCGGTCGAAGCCCGCGCCCGCTACGAAAAAGAGGCAGGCGAAACCCCGGAAGCGAGCCTTCAACGCTTCATCAACGGCGAACCAACTGGCCTTAGTGCCTGGTTGGCCGCCCACCCCGGTCTTGGCGCCATCTTGGATTGGACTACCGAAGACGGCACACCGCGCTATGTGCCGATTTCAGAGCACGACGATCAGGTTACTACCGTAACGCGCGGCTACGGCACAGGGACCAAGCCGGAGGACTTCCTTGACGCCTTCGCCCAATTCGTGCGGGCCAACGTCAACACGATCGCTGCACTGAAGATCGTCGTTCAGCGGCCCCAGGAGCTGACCCGGGAAGAGCTGCGACAGCTGCGCCTTGAGCTCGACGCCGCAGGCTTCACCGATGTGAAGATCAAACGCGCTTGGGCAGATGCCAAGAACGAGGACATCGCGGCATCCATCATCGGCTTCATTCGTCAGGCAGCGCTGGGCGACGCCTTGGTGCCATACTCCTTGCGCGTCCGCCACGCGGTCGATGCCCTGCTGCGCAAGCGGGCTTGGACGGATGTTCAGCGGAAGTGGATTGAACGAATTGGGCAACAGATCGAGAAACAAGACGTCATCGACCGTGCGGCCTTCGACGATGAGCCTTTCGCCTCCCAAGGCGGCTGGTCACGTATCGACAAGGTGTTTAATGGCGAGCTGGAACAGGTGATGCGCGACATCACTGAAAACATTTGGAAAGAAGCCGGGTAATGAACGGACAACGCGCCAGAGAAACCGTCCAGAAGCTGTGGAACGCTTCGAAAAGCCTGCAGGGCGGTGGGGTCAGTTACTACGAGTATGTGACCGAGCTCACGTACCTCCTACTCCTGAAGATGCTGTCCGAGGTGAAGCGCAACGGGGTCAAGCTGGAGGAACGTCTGCCACCAGAGTTCCGCTGGGATACCCTTAAGAAGTTGGAAGGCGAACAGCGGTTGATCCGCTATCGCGAACTCCTTCTGCAACTCGGCACGTCAGATCGGTTTGATTTCCCGCTGGTCAAGCAAGTCTACACCGACGCGAAAACCTCCCTCACCAAAGCAACTGCGCTGACTTCGCTGATCACCGCGATTGACGCAGTCGACTGGTACGCCGCAGAAGAGGACGGCCTGGGTGACCTGTACGAGGGCTTGCTCGAAAGGACCACTTCCGAGCGCAAGTCGAAGGCAGGTCAGTACTTCACGCCGCGCCCTCTGATCGAAACCATCATCCACCTGATGAAACCCAAGGTCGGTGAAATCATCCAGGACCCTGCGGCCGGCACGGGTGGCTTTTTGATTGCTGCACATCGCGCCATCATGCGCGAAACGGATGACCTGTTCGGTGTTTCGCCGGAGGTTGCCCACAACCAGCGCAACAACGTCTATCAGGGCGCGGAGCTGATCACCGGTACCCACCGGCTGAACACCATGAACCTGTTGCTACATGGTATCGACACGCCCATCGATTGCATCGACGCTTTAACCTCGGACGCGGAGAAGTTCGCTAAGGCCGATCTGATCCTGACCAACCCACCCTTCAACAAGTTCCCGGAGCGGGTTTCACGCAGTGACTTCGTCATCACTGCTGTGGCCGCCAAAGGCCCGCTGCCCTTCGTTGAGCATGTTGTCCGCGGACTGAAGGTGGGCGGTAGGGCCGCCATTGTCGTGCCTGACAACACTCTATTCGAAGACAACATGGGCCGCGATCTGCGCAACTGGCTGATGGACCTATGCGACCTTCACACGATCCTGCGACTGCCCACAGGCATTTTCTATGCGCAGGGAGTTAAGACCAATGTGATTTTCCTGACCAAGAAGTCAGAGGATCGCGTGGGAGCCACCAAGGCTGTTTGGTTCTATGATCTGCGTGCGCAGATGCCCAGCTTTGGCAAGACCCGCACGCTGACCACTGCCGACTTTGAACCCTTTATTGAGGCATATGGCGACGATCCGCATGGCACAGTAAAGCGGGTGGATGAGGGGGAAGGAGGGCGGTTCCGGGTGTTCACCCGCGCTGAAATTGGCAAGCGCAACGATAACCTAGATATCACTTGGCTGCGTGATGACACCGAGGTTGCCGAAGAGGGGCTGACCGAGCCAGACGACATCGCAGCCGCCATCGTGGGCCACTTGCGCGCCGCGCTTGAGGAAATTGAAGCAGTCTCTGATGAACTAGCCGAAGCCGCTGAGGCCATAGAATGAGCGAATTACCAAGAGGATGGGCGCGGGCAACTGTTCTCGAGTTGGCAGGGAAGACCGGAGTTGTCACCGACGGGGATTGGGTTGAAAGTAAAGACCAGGACCCTTCTGGCTCAGTTCGACTGATCCAGCTGGCAGATATCGGGGACGGCTACTTCGTAGACAAGTCAAATCGCTACATGAACTTGGAAGCGGCCCGAAGGCTCAATTGTACTTTTCTTCGTCCAGGTGATGTCCTTATCGCTCGGATGCCCGACCCACTGGGCCGCGCGTGTATCTTCCCTGATATAGGCCAGGAAGCTGTAACGGCAGTTGACGTGTTCGTCTGGCGGCCAGATAACGCCCTCGCTGGAGCACGACCACGCTGGCTAATGCATACGATTAATAGTCCCTATGTTCGCGCGCTTCTGCATAACGAAGCTGGTGGAACCACCCGGCAACGAGTTTCCGGCGGGAAGATCAAGAATCTAAGCCTACCGGTACCTCCTCTACCAGAACAAGAACGATTAGTGGCAAAGGTAGATGGGTTGAATGCCCGCACCGCCCGCGCCCGTGCCCACCTTGACCGCATCCCCACCCTCATTGCCCGCTACAAACAACGCCTCCTCGCTCTCGCGTTCTCGGGTGAGTTGACGGCAGGTTGGCGAGTAGAACGGAACCTACCCGATCCTAAACCGATGTCGCTCGCCAAGCTGAGTGACGGCCTACGATACGGGACAGCGCAAAAGAGCTACGAAGAGCCTAAGGGAATTGCGGTGCTTCGTATCCCGAACGTGGCATTCGGGCGGATCCGGCTGGACGATCTAAAGTACGCCGAACTCGACAGCAAAGAGATTGAAAAGCTCACCCTTCGCGACGGTGATATCCTTGTCGTGCGGTCAAACGGAAGCGTAGACCTTGTTGGTCGCCCAGCCCTTGTTTCAGGCGAGGCTGTCGGGATGGCATACGCGGGCTACCTGATCCGCATTCGGCCCAACCGGAACCTCGTCTCTCCTCAGTTCCTAACGTTCATGCTTGAAGCACCGGCAATTCGCCGTGTCATTGAGGAGGGCGCTCGTTCAACTAGTGGCGTTAATAACGTGAATGCCAAGGAACTTGGCGATCTCCAGATACCGATCTTTCATCTTCAGGAACAAACTGAAATCACTTGCCGCATCGCTTCCGCCTTCGCCTGGCTGGAACGTATGTCAGCCGACCACACAGCTGCCACCAAACTCATCCCCAAACTCGATGCCGCCATCCTTGGCAAAGCCTTCCATGGCGAACTTGTCCCACAAGATCCGATCGACGAACCGGCCGACGCATTACTCAAGCGCATCCAAGCCACACGCGAGATAGTGCCGAAAGCGAAGCAGGTACGTAAGCTGCTCGCAAGAAAGGAACATGCTGCCATGCGGCGAACTCTTGAAGACGTTTTGAGCGAAGCATCCGATTGGCTTCCTGCCCAAGAAGCATTTCAGCGCTGCGGAATGCCGGAAAACGCGGATACCAACACAATTGAAGACCTGTATTCGGAGTTACGTATACTGGACAAGGCGGGTCGTCTCGAAGTCAAGTCAATAACCGACGACCAAGGCAGGAAGCTATCTGATCACCTGAAGCTCAAGGCCTAGTACTCCGATGCGCTTGGACAGAATAACAATCGGCAGTTCTAAAGATAGCCCGTCGCATCAGTTCAAGAACCTCAAAGATGTCACGATAGACTTCGATGAGGAGCATTGGGTGACAGTGGTTATCGGATGGAACGGCACAGGTAAATCGAATGTCCTTGAGGCTTTGGCAATCATTTTTCGGGACTTCATTATGGGGGAAAAAACCCCCGCGTTTGCCTTCGTCTTACGATACCGTATGGGAAGTGGCAAAGATACGCTCCATATTGAGGTAGATGCCGACCCAGATCGCAAGGACGAGGTCTTCATCATACACACCGCCACCCAAGATGAAGCAGATGGGGTAGGAACTCTTACCCCGTTCATTGAAGGCGAGCCTCAAGTATCAGCCCGCCGCGGAAAAAGAATTAGCGTTTCTGCTTTCCTGAAAGACGATGCAAAGCATCTGCCTCGCTATGTCTTCTGCTATTACTCTGGCGAAAGTCAAAGGATGCATGACGTCTTTCTTCCATATTTGGAACGCTTCGACAAACGATTGCGCAGCGGCAAAGACCCAGGATTGAAACGCCTGTTCTACGCTCTACCAGTTCACAGCCAGTTTGTACTACTGGCGTTTCTGATCCAACAATCAGATGATGTCCGTGCCTTCTTGCTGGATCACCTTGGTATTGATCCTGATGAGGGAATCGAATCTGTTCTTTTCGTCCTACGTCAGCCTCCATGGAAGTCAAAGGAGGGGGACTCTCGATTTTGGTATGCGCGTGGCGTGGTTCGAGAATACCTGAGCAGACTCTACGATATTGCACTGGCGCCGATCCAAATCAGTCGCCAGGTAGCCACATCTCTTTGGAACGCGAAGAAGTTGGAGTTTAAGTACCTTTTTGTAAAAGACGTAAAGGCGCTTCGGCAACTTGTTGGATCTCAATCGCCGGCGAAATTCTTTCGGGACCTGGAAAGTACATATGTTTCCCAACTTATTGATGAAGTGCGAATACGCATTCGTTTGCAGAAGAATGATGGCAGCGTAACGTTTCGAGAACTCAGCGAAGGTGAGCAGCAACTCCTTACCGTGTTGGGACTACTGCGATTCACTTCTGAGAGTGAAAGCCTGTTTCTGTTGGATGAGCCTGACACTCACCTCAACCCGCGTTGGTGTGTGGATTATTTGACCTATCTACAGCGTTTCGCCAGACAGGGAGATGACGCTGCGCAAAGTAGCCATATTTTGTTGACAACTCACAACCCACTAGCGATCGCTGAACTTGTCAAAGAGCAGGTTCAGATATTGTATCGGGCTCCCGGCGCTAGAAAAGTTCATTCGGAAAACCCTGCCATTGACCCAAGAGGTATGGGGTTTTCGGGAATTGTAACCAGTGATATGTTTGGTCTAGGGTCTAGTTTGGATGCGTCTACCAACAAAGACTTGGTCGAGTTGCACCGCCTATCTACACTTCAGGAGCTTACTGACGATGAGCGTAACTCATTGGCCAGTCTGCGCGAGAAACTCTCCAAGCTTGATTTCAATTTTGCGGCCCGTGATAGATTCGAGCAGGAATATTTGAGAGCTAGGTTTGACTTAGCATCGGATGAGGTGGCATCGGGAGCCATTGTTACACCGGAGAACAAGGAGCGGGCACTTGAGGCACTTATCAGGGGGCTTTTGAATTCTTCTGACGAGCATCAAGCGTAATGCGGCACATATTCTCCCCACAGCCACCCAACCTTCCCAAAAGGTGGATCAAGATCTATCCCGGTCGGTTCAGTGGCCTGATGGCACTCGTGCATCAATCACAGCGTTCTAAATATCTTAGAGATAAAAAAAGTTGGACCGTCCTCAAGGTTTGGCTTTCAATTTTTAGCCACGATAAGTGCTGGTATTGTGAGGCAAAGAGCATTCGAGCGACCTTTGATGTTGACCATTTTCGGCCAAAGCTGAGAATTACGGTCGATGGTGCCGAGCTTGATGGGCATACTGGGTACTATTGGCTTGCCTACGAGTGGTGGAATTTGCGGTTGAGCTGCCAAAGGTGTAATAGACCGGAGGATAGTTATGGAAAACGCAATGAGTTTCCGATCAAAGATGAAGCACAACGGTGTTCAGTTCCGACTGGCTTGCTGCAGAGTGAAGAGCCTCGGCTCCTTGACCCGTGCTGCGCGGATGATTGCAAGCTCTTGGGTCACGCCATTAGTGGCGAGGTATTCCCAAATGCAGAAAAAGGAACTTGGGAGTACGCTCGGGCAGACTTTACTAGAAAGCAGCTTGGCTTCAATGCTTTCGGAACCCCTGAGTTTAAGAGGAGTAGCTGGGCCAGAATAGACCTACTCATAAGATTCGGCGGAGATAGACCTGAGATAGTTAGCGAGCTTCGGAAATATTTGTCCCCGGAAGCCGAGTATTCTGAGTTTTTCCGGGCGGCGATTGGGTCTCACCGCGACAAACCTTGGATTGAGGCGCTGCTTGCGGCTTAATCCGCGTAGACATAAATGGTATTGGTTCCGCGCAACTGAGTGCTTGTGCGAGATCTATGACGCCAAAACTCTAGAAAAAGTGCGGTAGCCAGCCTAAGTTCGGGGTTCCCAAAGGCTTTCTATGAGAAGGATGGTGCCGCTGAAGGGACTCGAACCCCCGACCCCATCATTACGAATGACGTGCTCTACCAGCTGAGCTACAGCGGCATCCTTCTCCGCGTAGGCCCTACTATGGCCCTACTAACAATTCAACCCCCTGCCTAACCCGTTGGCTTCACACATCTTTCGTGGGCGGACCCACTGCTTACGAATGACGTGCTCTACCAGCTGAGCTACAGCGGCATCCTTCTCTGCCACGGCCCTACTATGGCCCCGACAACAATTCAACCCCCTGCCTAACCCCTTGGCTTCACACATCTTTCACAAGCGACAGGCGGCTTGTCAAAGACGCGCTCGGCCCGCGGGGCGGAACGGATTGATCGCGGGCTATTAGCACCCCTCCGTGGCGGTGTGTAGCCCCCTTGCACATAAAAATGCGCCGCTCCGGCAAATCATGTCACCCCGTGAAATCGTCGATGACGGCAACGCCGGGGGGCATCGGGCCATTGAAGGCCCGCAATTCTGCCGACGCACCTGAAAGCGCGACGGTGCGGGCGATCAGCGGCGTCATGTCCACCGCGCCGCGGGTGATCATGTCCAGCAGCGACGGATACTTCCACGCCGGCATCCCGCGTGTGCCGTAAAGGGCAAGCTGCTTCATATAGACTGCATTCATGTTGATCTCCATTCGTGCCGTATGCCCCACAGGAAGGCCAACCTGCACATGCCGCCCCAAGGTGCGCAGCCCTTCGATCGACGCATTGGCCGTGGCCGCGATCCCCAGCGCCTCGATCGACACATGGGCGCCACCGCCTGTAACCTCGATGATCTGCGCGGCGACATCACCGCCCCGCGCATCAATCGCCGCCTCGGCCCCCAGATCCAGCGCATGGCTCAACTTTTCCGGCACCACATCGACCACCACCACCCGCGCGCCCAAGGCCCGCCCCAGGATCAGCGCCGACAATCCGATCCCGCCCGTCCCATGCACCGCCAGCCATTCCCCGGCCCGCAGGTCGGCGCGGCCCGTCAACGCGTGCCACGCCGTAGTGACCCGGCACCCCAAACCCGCCGCCAGAACCGGAGTGATGCTTTCCGGCAGCCGTGCAAGGTTATGGGCATGCGGCACGGAAATATATTCGGCATAGGCCCCCGGCTCGCCAAAACCCGGCACCCTCTGCGTCTTGCAGGTGTTGGAATGCCCCGATCGGCAGTCAGGGCAATCCCCACAGGCCAGGATAAACGGGGCGATCACCCGGTCCCCCACCTGCCAACGGGCCAAAGGCCCGGCCTCGATCACCTCGCCGCAATATTCATGGCCCGGAATGGCGCCCGGCTTCACCTTCGGATGTTCGCCCACCCAGCCATGCCAATCGCTGCGGCAGATGCCACAGGCCAGAACCCGCAGCACCACGCCATCTGGCTCACATACCGGATCGGCAACCGTCTCGATCACCAGATCGCTGTTAAAGGCTTTCAATACTGCCGCGCGCATCACAGTCCCCTTGTTTCGACCCAAGGGGAAGGCAGGCTTGCACTGCGGTCAATACAGAACCCGACATCCGCTGTCGTGATCCGCCCGCAATGGCCGCACGGCTTGGGTAGGATCAGAGAAGCTCGACCCGATACCCTTCGATCACGGTATTGGCGAGCAGCTTTTCACACATCGCCTTGACCTCGGCCTCGGCCTTGCTGCGGTCCGTCTCGGCCAGATCCAGTTCGATGACCTTGCCCTGCCGCACGCCGTTCACACCGGCAAAGCCCATGCTGCCCAGCGCGTGGCGCACCGCCTCGCCCTGCGGGTCCAGAACGCCGGTCTTCAGCATGACGGTCACGCGCGCTTTCATATCGTCCCCCGGAGCATACATCCTTGGCCGTGTCCTAACGCCCCGCCTTGTCCGGGGCAAGGCATCAGATGCACAACAGGCGGGTCGCCAGCCTGTTGATCCCCGATCAGTTTATCCCCCAATCGATTCTTACCCGATCGGTTTACCCCGATCAGTTTATCAACGTGGGCTTCGGCTTGTGCGTCACATTCGATGGCAGCACACCCAACCGCCGCGCCAGTTCCGTATAAACATCGGCCAGCGGGCCGGGTTCCCGCACCAGCCCCTCGCGCTCCATCGCCTCGGACGCCGACCGGACATCCCACAGACGGCAGGAATCGGGACTGATCTCATCGGCAACGATCAGGCGCATATAATCACCTTCCCAGACCCGGCCCACTTCGATGCGGAAATCCGCCAGCCGGATACCCACACCCATCATCACGCCGGCCAGGAAATCGTTCACCCGCAGGGCCAGCGCCACCATGTCATCCAGATCCTGCTGGCTGGCCCAGTTAAACGCGATGATATGCTCTTCGCTCACCATCGGCGTGCCCAGCCGTTCGTCCTTGTAATAATACTCGACAATCGGGCGCGGCAACGGCGTGCCTTCCGGGATGCCCAGCCGTTCCGAAAGCGCCCCGGCGGCAAAGTTGCGCACGACCACCTCCAAAGGGATGATCTCGGCCATGCGCACCAACTGCTCGCGCATGTTCAGGCGGCGGATGAAATGCGTCGGCACCCCGATGGAATTCAGCCCGGTCATGAAGAATTCCGAAAGACGGTTATTCAGCACGCCCTTCCCTTCGACAGCCGCAGGTGCAGGAACGGTGGCGGTAGGGGCGCTGTCATCCTTGAAATACTGGATCAGAGTGCCCGGCTCCGGCCCTTCATACAGGATCTTTGCCTTGCCCTCGTAAACCTTCTTGCGACGCGCCATGAATTCTCCGCCGTAAATGCAGATGGCGGGGTGACCCCATGGTTCCCCGCCCGCTTCCCGGCGCTATAAGCCAAGCCGTGCCCGGCTGCAAGGTTGGGCGCATCGTCCCGCGCGGTGCGGCACGGTTTCGGCGCAGGGTGCAAACCCACCCCTCCCCCTTGCAGCGCGAGCGGGCTGCGGGCATATGAAAGGGCAACCAACTCTGGATCAAGGGGCCAATCATGACCAGCTTCGACGACCGCGAACGCGCATTCGAAACCAAATTCGCCCATGACGCCGACATGCAATTCCGCGCCGAGGCCCGCCGCAACAAGCTGGTCGGTCTTTGGGCCGCCGGTCTCTTGGGCAAGTCCGAAGCCGAAGCCGCCGAATACGCCATGAGCGTCGTCTCTGCCGATTTCGAAGAAGCCGGGATCGAGGATGTGGTCCGCAAGGTCGCCGCTGATCTGGCAGGCAAGGCCAGCGCCGACGACATCCGCGCGAAGATGGCTGAATTGCTGCCGGTGGCCAAGGCGCAATTGATGGAAGAAATCTGATCCCATCCCGGCCAACGCCAAAAGGCACCCCGCGGGGTGCCTTTTGCTTTCGCCGTCCTTGATCTTGGCCCTGACTTCAAGATCATCATGCGCAATATCGAATTGCCTCATGCATGACCGCATGGCAGACGGGGCATAAGACCAGAACCCGCCGATACGAACTCAACGAGGTGCCCTTCATGGCCGACGCGCTGACCGACCTGCTTGCCACCCGCGACTGGCTTCTGGCCGATGGGGCCACGGGAACCAACCTGTTCAACATGGGCCTGTCCTCGGGCGAGCCGCCGGAATTCTGGAATGTCGATCAACCCGACAACATCCGCAAACTCTATCGCGGCGCGGTCGAGGCAGGGTCCGACATCTTTCTGACCAACACCTTCGGCGGCAACGCCTCACGCCTGAAGCTGCACAACGCCCAGGGCCGGGTGCGGGAACTCAACCGCATCGGCGTGGAACTGGGCCGCGAAATCGCGGATGCCTCTGGCCGCAAGGTCGTGGTCGCCGGATCGGTCGGGCCAACGGGTGAGATTTTTGAACCGATGGGCACGCTGACGCACAGCAGCGCGGTGGAAATGTTTCACGAACAGATGGAGGGGATGAAAGAGGGCGGCGTCGATGTCCTCTGGATCGAAACCATCTCTGCCCCCGAAGAATACAAGGCCGCGGCCGAGGCGGCAAAACTCGCTGGTCTGCCCTGGTGCGGCACCATGAGCTTTGACACCGCTGGTCGCACCATGATGGGCGTCACCTCGGCCGCGCTGGCGGAACTGGTGGAAAAACTGCCCAACCCGCCCATTGCCTTTGGCGCCAATTGCGGCGTGGGCGCATCCGATCTGATGCGCACGGTGCTTGGCTTTGCCTCAACCGGCACGGAACGCCCGGTGATCGCCAAGGGCAATGCCGGCATCCCGAAATACCATGACGGGCATATCCATTACGACGGCACGCCGGAACTGATGGCCGAATATGCCGTGCTGGCGCGTGATGCGGGCGTGCGCATCATCGGCGGCTGCTGCGGCACCATGCCCGAACACCTGCGCGCCATGCGCAACGCGCTGGAAAGCCGCCCGCGCGGCCCGCACCCGACGCTGGATCTGATTTCGGAAAAGCTGGGCGGGTTTTCCTCCACCTCCGACGGCACAGGCGACGATGCCAATGCCCCCCGCCGCGAACGCCGGGGCGGACGGCGCGGCTGATCCAAAGGGCGGGGGGTGCAACAGCCCCCCCGCGTCCCCCTTTTGCATTTCCCGACAACACTTGCACCCCGCCCCGCCGCCGCATAAGAAGCGCGCGGAAATCGGGGCTTGCGGGGGGAACCATGCCGCTTCTCGTGATGAAATTCGGCGGCACCTCGGTGGCTGATCTCGCGCGCATCGAAAAC
The DNA here is from genome assembly GCA_958439195.1 of uncultured Paracoccaceae bacterium. Classification (GTDB taxonomy): domain Bacteria; phylum Pseudomonadota; class Alphaproteobacteria; order Rhodobacterales; family Rhodobacteraceae; genus Paragemmobacter. Next base: position 190,041 of record OY288160.1, on the reverse strand, counting down.
GCCGCGAAAAAGGTCGAACGTGAGGTCGCCCGCGGTTACGACGTGATCGTCATCGTCTCGGCCATGTCGGGCGAGACGAACCGCCTTGTCGGCTATGTCGAAGGCACGTCCAAACTCTATGACGCCCGCGAATACGATGCCGTTGTCGCAGCGGGCGAAAACGTCACCGCTGGCCTGATGGCCCTGCGCTTGCAGGAAATGGGCATCCCCGCGCGGTCCTGGCAGGGCTGGCAGGTGCCGATCCAGACCACCGCCCAGCACGGTGCCGCCCGCTTCGTCGACATCCCCCGTGCCAATATCGACGCGAAATTCGCCGAAGGCTTCAAGGTCGCCGTGGTGGCGGGCTTCCAGGGCCTTTCGCCCGAAGGCCGCATCACCACCCTTGGTCGGGGCGGCAGCGACACCACCGCCGTAGCCTTCGCCGCCGCCTTTGGCGCGGAACGCTGCGACATCTACACCGATGTGGACGGCGTCTACACCACCGACCCCCGCGTCGTGCGCAAGGCGCGCAAACTCGACAAGATCGCGTTTGAGGAAATGCTGGAACTCGCCTCGCTGGGGGCCAAGGTTCTGCAAACCCGGTCGGTCGAACTGGCCATGCGCTACAAGGTGCGCCTGCGCGTGCTGTCATCCTTTGAAGATACCGACGAGACCTCGGGAACCCTGGTCTGCGACGAGGAGGAAATCATGGAATCGAAAGTCGTCTCTGGCGTCGCCTTTTCCCGCGAAGAGGCAAAGATCACCCTCTTCACCATCGAAGACCGCCCCGGCGTGGCCAGCGCCATCTTCGGCCCGCTGGCCGATGCCGGGGTGAACGTGGACATGATCGTCCAGAACATCAGCGAAAAAGACTATGACGATGCCCATCCCGGTGCCGTCACCGACATGACCTTTTCCTGCCCGATCAACCAGGTCGAACGCGCCCGCAAGGCGATGGAAGACGCCAAGGCCGAAGGCAAGATCAACTATGACGAACTGATCGTCGATACCGATGTTGCCAAAGTCTCGGTCGTCGGCATCGGCATGCGGTCCCACACCGGCGTGGCCGCGCGGATGTTCGAGGCACTTTCAAAGGAAAACGTGAACATCAAGGTGATCTCCACGTCTGAGATCAAGATTTCTGTCCTGATCGACCGCAAATACATGGAACTCGCCGTGCAGGCGCTGCACGACGTTTTCGACCTCGACAAGGCCTGAAACCGAACCCGAAACTGCGCCTGTTTTTCAGGCAGTCCCGCGGCAAACGCACCGCGCACCAGACACAAGCCCCGGCCCGAACAGCCGGGGCTTTTCATTTCCCCCGGCCCTGTGCTCTATAAGGGGCAAGAGGAACACCCCGCGAATGCCAGAACGGACCGAAAGCGAAAGCCGCAAGCTCCTGCGCCGGTTGCGCGACACGCTCGCCACTCCGGGCGACGGCCAAGACCGGCTTGACCGCATCACCCATCTTATCGCGGATTCGATGGGCAGCGAGGTGTGTTCCATCTACCTGTTCCGCGACCCGGAAACGCTGGAACTTTGCGCCACCCAAGGGCTGAAAAAGGAAGCCGTCCACCAGACCCGGATGAAACTGGGCGAAGGGCTGGTGGGCCGCGTCGCCCGCAGCGGCCTTCCCATCAACAGCGCCAATGCCCCCGGCGAAAAAGGGTTTCGCTACATGCCCGAAACGGGCGAGGAACTGTATTCCTCGTTCCTTGGCGTGCCGATTCAGCGGGTTGGCGAAAAGCTGGGCGTGCTGGTCGTGCAGTCAAAGACCGCGCGCGAATTCTCCGAGGATGAGATTTACGCGCTGGAAGTGGTGGCCATGGTTCTGGCCGAAATGACCGAACTCGGCGTGTTCAACGGCGATGTCGATGGGATGCGCGCCCTGCACAAGCAATCGGTGATGATCCGGGGCGGCACAGGCCAGGAAGGCGCCGCCGAAGGCCGCGTCTGGCTGCACGAACCCCGCGTTGTGGTAACAAACCCCGTCGCCGATGACCCGCTGACCGAAATTGACCGCATCCGCGAAGCGGTCGGCAAACTGCGCGTCTCGGTCGATGACCTGCTGTCAGCCGAAAGCCTCGACAAGGATCAGAAGGCGGTGCTGGAAGCCTATCGCATGTTTGCCCATTCGCGCGGCTGGCTGCGCCGGATGGAGGATGACATCGCCCGCGGTCTGTCGGCCGAAGCAGCGGTGGAAAAGGAACAATCCGCCACCCGCGCGCGTCTGGAACAGGTGCCGGATGCCTATCTGCGCGAACGCCTGCACGATCTGGACGATCTGTCGAACCGCCTTTTGCGCATCCTGACCGGCCAGGGCCAGGACACGGGCGCCGAAATGCCCGACAATCCGGTCCTTGTGGCGCGCAATATCGGCCCGGCAGAGCTGCTGGAATATGGCCGCAAGCTCAAGGGCGTGGTGCTGGAGGAAGGCTCTGTCGGCAGCCATGCCGCCATCGTCGCCCGTGCGCTCGCCATCCCGCTGGTGATCCATGCCGACCGCATCACCAATGAGGCGCTGAACGGCGACCAAATCCTTGTCGATGGTGATCAAGGCATCGTCCACCTGCGCCCCGAAGAAACCGTCGCCCGCGCCTTCCGCGACAAGATCGCCATGCAGGCCGCCGCCCAGCAACGCTACAGCAGCCTGCGGGGCCTGCCCGCCCTGTCGAAATGCGGCACCGTCACCAGCCTGATGATGAACGCGGGCCTGATGGCCGACCTGCCCAGTCTGGATGGGTCGGGTGCCGAAGGTGTCGGCCTCTTCCGCACCGAATTGCAATTCCTTGTCCGCAACAAGATGCCCCAACGCGCCGAACTGGCAGCACTTTACGCCCGCGTCATGGATGCCGCGCAGGGCAAGCGCGTGGCCTTCCGCACGCTTGACATCGGGTCCGACAAGGTGCTGCCCTACATGAAACCGCAGGATGAACCCAACCCTGCGATGGGCTGGCGCGCCATCCGTGTGGGGCTGGACAAACCCGGCGTGTTGCGCATGCAGTTGCAGGCGCTGATCCGCGCCGCCAAAGGCCGCCCGCTGACCGTGATGTTCCCCTTCATCACCGAACTGTCCGAATTCCAGACCGCCCGCGCCCAGGTGATCAGCGAATTGCACCGCGAACGCAGTCTGGGCCACACCGTCCCCGAACGGGTCGAGGTGGGCGCAATGCTGGAAACCCCCAGCCTCGCCTACGCCCCGCGCGCGTTTTTCGAATTGACGGATTTCGTCTCCATCGGTGGCAATGACCTGAAGCAGTTCTTCTTTGCGGCGGATCGTGAAAACGAACGGGTCCGCCGCCGGTATGACACGCTGAACGTGTCCTTCCTGCACTTCCTGTCCCACATCATCGCCCGCTGCGCGGAAACCGGCACGCCCCTGTCCTTCTGCGGCGAAGATGCCGGCCGCCCGATCGAGGCGCTGGCCTTCGCCGCCCTGGGTCTGCGCGCCCTGTCCATGCGCCCGGCCTCCGTCGGCCCGGTCAAGGCCCTGCTGCGCCGGGTCGACCTGACCGAGGCCCGCGCGGTCATCGACCGTGCCATCGCCGACGGCGCCGAAAGCGTGCGCCCCGCGCTGATGGAATGGCTGTCCAACCAGCCGGAATGACCGAACAGGGACGGTCCGCCCAGGCCCGAAAATCCGCCCTCATGCGCCCGCCAAAGAATGCGGCTGCCAAGTCCGATGCCCGATCCACGGCACGATCAGGCTTTTGCCGGGATCAGGCCCGTAAAAAGATCAGACCTTTGTCACCTTGGGTGGCGTCACAGCATCGGCAAAGGCCGCAAGGATCGGTTCCGCCCCATGCTGTTCCGCCAGCCGCAGCAGGGCAAAGCGGATCTCGGCCATCTCACGGTAATAGCGCAGGAAAGCCGCGTTCAGCGTGGCCCCCGCCACCGCGCCCAGAACCGGCACCGCCTGTGTCGCCAGCTTCTGCCCCAACGCCGCTGCCAGTCGCGGCGCGACGCTGCGGGCGACCTGCGCAATAGCCGGCCCCGTCACCGTCAGCCGTGCCGACAGGAACGACGTGTTCACCCCATCATCCGATGCCAGCGGGCTGCCGGCGGAAAACACCCGCAGACATTCCGCCCGGATCGCCGGATCATCCGGGTCATATCCCGCCTCGCGCGCCGCGCGGCGGATGGCATGCAGGATCACCGTGATGGTCACCGGCAGTTCCGCCACCGATGTGGCCAGCCCCCCGGCCCCGCCCATCGCCCCGGTCAGCATCGCCGCCGCCAACGGTCCCTGCCGCCCAAGGTCCGGCGCACGGTCCCCCGCCCCCGCCAGACCATGCGCCGCCAGCAGCGCACGCTCCGTCACCGCCCCAATCTGCGCCTTCACCCCATCGGGCAAAGCGCCCAGCCGCCCCTCCAACGTGCCGCCAAGCCGGTTGACCAAGGTCATGACCGGCCCGTTGGCCCGGCGATAGCGCCGCGCCAAAGCCTTGATCTCGGCTCGGCGGTCAGGTGCGGCAATGGCGGGCAAATTGACGACAGGCACATTTTCCATCCCGTCAATGTGGGGCCGAATGCGCCCCGCCGCAAGGCTCAGGTCGCCTTCGTCACCGCGCCCCGCACCCCATCCCAGGCCCCGGTCTTCAACGCAAATCCCAACACCCGGTCCGGGTTGGTGGGGGGCGGCATGTCCACCCCCTCCAGCTTGTGAAACCCAAAGCGCGAATAATACGGCGCATCCCCCACCAGCATCACCCGCTCCCACCCCAACCGCCGGGCCTCGGCCAGGCTTTCGTTGATCAGCAACCCCCCCAGCCCTTCACCCTGCCGGGTCGGATGCACGGCCACGGGGCCAAGCAGCAGCGCATCCTGCCCCCCCACCTCGACCGGCCAATAGCGGATCGCCGCCGCCATCGTGCCATCGCCATCCCGCAGCGTCAGGCACAGCGCCGCCACCGTCGGCACCCCATCGCGCAACCGATAGGATGACAACGCCGTCCGCCCCGGCGAAAAGCACAGGTCATACAACGCCTCGACCTCCCACCAGTCGTCCTCGGTCTCCTCTTCCAGACGGTACAAGTGGGGCCTCCGAATCTGCTGGATTGGCGCGTAACATGCGATTACGTCAGGATCAAATCACCCAAAGCCCGGAAACCGCCCCGCGATGTTCTACCGCCCCACCGATGGCCACGGCCTGCCGCACAACCCGTTCAACGCCATCGTGACACCACGCCCCATCGGATGGATTTCCACTCGCGGATCACAGGGCGACAACCTCGCCCCCTATTCCTTCTTCAACGCCGCCGCCTACAGCCCGCCACAGGTCACCTTCGCCTCAACCGGGATAAAGGATTCGCTCATCAACATCCGCGAAACCGGCGTTTTCGCGGTGAATGTGGTGGAAGAGGCGATGTTCCACACAATGTCCGAAACCTCGGCCGAACTCCCGCCCGAGGTGGACGAATTCGCCCATGCCAACATCGCCCGCGCCGAATGCACGACCATCCCCTGCCCCCGCGTGGCCGATGCCCCCGCCACGCTGGAATGCACGCTGATCGACATCATCCAGATGCGCGGCCGCGACAATTTCCTGATCCTGGGCGAGGTGACGGGCGTCCACCTGCGCGATGACTGTCTGGTCAACGGGCGGTTCGACGTGACCCGCTTCAACCCCGTGGCCCGGCTGGGCTATCGTGACTACACCGTTGTGCGTGAACTCATCACCCTGCCCCGCCCCGACGAACGCTAGGCCCATAACGCTAGGCCCATAACGCCGGGCACCGAAGACTAGGCCACGATCCGTGATTTCGCGGCCAGATCCCCGCCGCGCCAGACATAGGCCGCAACCAGCGGCTCTGCCCCTGTCCGCATGGCATGGGGAACCCAGCTTTCATGGTGGATGCACGCCCCCGGCTGCACCTCCGCATAGTCCGCATCGCCCCTTTGCCACAACGCCGCGCCCGACAACGGCAGATAAATCTCCTCTGCCTCATGGGCATGGGACGGATAATCCACCCCCGGCCCCAACACCAGAAACCCCACCGCCACCCGGCATGATGCCATCGGCCCGCGCAGCCCGATCAGTTCGGTCCATCCGTAACCGTCCAGAAACGCCGCGCCGAAATCCTGCGCCCCATAGGTCTGCCCCCAGGGCAAATCGGCCGCCCCCTCCCGCAAGCCCCGCACCAATGGCACCAAATCCGGTGGCGCACCCGCTACAGCCTGCTCCAGCCAGCGACAGACCGGCAGGACACGCGCCGCAACCGCACGCCCCGGCACCAGATCCGGCCAATCCGACAGGAACGCATCCACCCCCAGCCGCGCAAACACCGCGCGCAGGTCATGCGCCAAAGCCACTGCCTCCATCGCGCCCCCCCCCTTTTGCCTCCACAATCCAGCACATCCGGCGGTGTTGCGCATCCCCCCTTTCCGCCGCCGCACCCGCCACCTAAGCTGCGGCCAGAGCCAACGCACAGCAGCGCCGCAAAACAACCACGGGGAACATCCATGCAAACCATGATCGGCGTCATCGGCGGGTCCGGCGTCTATCAGATCGACGGTCTGGAAGGCGCAAGCTGGGTCAAGGTGAAATCTCCCTGGGGCAAACCGTCCGACGAACTTCTTGTCGGCCGCCTTGATGGCACCCCGATGGCCTTCCTGCCCCGCCACGGGCGCGGTCATGTCCATGCCCCGTCAGACGTGCCCTACCGCGCCAATATCGACGCGCTCAAACGGCTGGGCTGCACGGATGTCATCGCCGTATCCGCCGTAGGCTCCCTGCGCGAAGATTATCGCCCCGGCGATTTCGTCGTCGTGGATCAATATATCGACCGCACCTTCGCCCGCCCCAAATCCTTTTTCGGCGCCGGGTGCGTGGCGCATGTGGGCTTTTCCCATCCCACCTGTCCCCGCTTGTCGGCCCATTGCGCCGAAGCCGCCCGCCGCGCAGGTGTCACCATCCATCACGGCGCCACCTATATCACGATGGAAGGTCCGCAGTTTTCCACCCTCGCCGAATCCCGCCTCTACCGCTCCTGGGGCGCGGATGTCATCGGCATGACCGGGATGCCCGAGGCGAAATTGGCCCGCGAGGCCGAACTTTGCTACGCCTCAGTCGCAATGGTCACCGATTACGATTGCTGGCATCCCGGCCATGACGCAGTGGATGTCGCCGCCGTGATCCGCACGCTGACCGCCAATGCCGGAAATGCCCGCGCGCTGGTGGCGGCCCTGCCCGCCCTTCTTGGCCCCGACCGCGCGCCCTGCCCGCATGGCTGTGACCGCGCACTTGACACCGCGCTGATGACCGCGCCCGACAAGCGTGATCCTGCCCTTTTGTCCATGCTTGACGCCGTGGCCGGGCGCGTCCTGAAGGGCTGACCGCGCGCTGCTTTCACCACCGGTAAACCGGGCCGGGCGCGCAATGGCCGCCCGAACGGGGGCACGCCCGCCCCCCGGTCATCCGTGGAGCCACGCCATGCGCGCCCCCCATATCCGCTTCCTGCAATCCCGCCTTGCCGCGCTCGACCATGATCCCGGTCCCGCCGATGGCCTGCGCGGTTCCCGCACCGATGCCGCCATCCGCAGCGCCTTGCCCGCACTCAGCCCTTCCCTTCCCACCGGCTGGCAGGATTGGGCGGCGGAACGTCGGGCAATCGCTACATTGCAGGCCATCGCCCAGCGCGATGGCCACCCCCCCGGCCCCATCGATGGCTGGTGGGGACCACAGACGGAGCAGGCCGTCACCGCCCTGATCACCCGCACCACGACCAGCAACCCGCCGGCTTGGCCCGACGCCGCCCCTTCTCCATCCTCTGTGCCCGACACCCCGCTTATCTGGCCAAAGGAATCCGACGTCCCCGCCTTCTACGGCCCGCATGGCACGCCCGAAGGCCGCCGCCCGCCGCTGGTCAAGGTGCCCTGCCCCTGGACCTTCCGCATCGCCTGGAACCTGTCGCAGACCCGCAGCTTCCTTTGGGCACATGAAAAACCGCCCCCAGCCTGACCCGCATCCTGCACCGCATCCATCACCACTACGGCCCGCAACGCCTGCATGACCTGCGGCTCGACATCTTCTCCGGCGATTATGCCCCCCGCCTGATGCGCGGCAGTCCGTCGCGCTGGTCCATGCATGCCTGGGGCATCGCCTATGATTTTGACGACACGGAAAACCGCCTGCATTGGGGCGCCGACCGCGCCCGCCTTGCCCGCCCCGAATACCTCCCATTCTGGGGGATATGGGAAGCCGAAGGCTGGGTGTCCCTCGGCCGCACAAGGAACCGTGACTGGATGCATGTGCAGGCCGCCCGCCTCGACTGATCCTCCACGATGGGCAAGCATCACCGAACCGACATCCACCTTTGCAATTTCGCACCTTTAACCACGCCCAACCGCTCCACCCTGCTGAAATTTGTATGCACACCGTGCTGCACAGTATGCTGCACGCTCTGCTGCACACCCGTGCCGCAGGGCACCCGATTGTCGGATGGCAAAAAACCCATCCAATTCAAGGCTCCGCCCCCTCGACGCCCCGGCCCCCGAAGGCTAGACCAAGACAAACCCCCATTCCCGCAGGGCAAAACATGGCCAAAACCGTCAAGGACTACATCCGCACCATCGTCGATTTCCCGCATGAAGGCATCCTCTTCCGCGACGTAACCACCCTCTTCGCCGATCCGCGCGGCTTTCGGATGTGCGTGGATCAGCTCCTCGCCCCCTATGCCGGGCTGCGAATCGACAAGGTGGCCGGGCTAGAGGCGCGGGGTTTCATCCTGGGCGGTGCCGTCGCACACCAACTGTCCACCGGCTTCATCCCGATCCGCAAAAAGGGCAAACTCCCCGGCGCGACAATCAGCCAAAGCTACACGCTGGAATATGGCGAAGCGGTGGTCGAGGTGCATGACGATGCCATGCAACCCGGTGAAAAGGTGCTGCTGGTCGATGATCTGCTGGCCACGGGCGGCACCGCCGAGGCGGGCATCCGCCTGATCGAACGGCTGGGCGCACAGGTGGTGGGCTGCGCCTTCGTGGTCGACCTGCCCGATCTGGGCGGCCGCAAGCGGCTTCAGGCGATGGGGATGGAAGTCCACGCCCTTTGCGCCTTCGAAGGTCTGTGATCCGCCAGCCCCGGTAACGGTTCCTTAACCCTTGCCGCCTATTGATGAGTCGTGTCGGGGTAACCCACCCCGGCGCTGCTTGCAAAGACCACACACACCCCAACCCACCCCGCCGGTTCACCCCGGCGGGGTTCTTCATGCGCCTGGTCCACACCACTGGCCCAAACTCAACCGCCAATGCCTCAATGTCATTGTCCTGTTGCACAGGCCGGGCTACCTGCGTCCCCATGACACCGCTTTCCGATCTCATCCGCACCTTCGGCCACATCGGCCTCATGTCCTTTGGCGGTCCCGCCGCCCAGATCGCGCTGATGCACCGCGTTCTGGTCGATGAAAAACGCTGGCTGACCGAAAAGGATTACCTCTTGGCCCTTTTCCTTCTGCATGCTCCTGCCGGGGCCAGAGGCGATGCAGCTTGCCACATGGTCTGGCTGGCGGCTGCGCGGCACCCTGGGCGGGCTGATCGCAGGGGGCTTGTTCGTCGCCCCCGGTGCGCTGGTCGTGCTTGCGCTTGCCGCGCTTTATGCCGCCTACGGCACCGTCCCGCTGATGCAGGCCGTGTTCATGGGCGTGCAGGCCGCCGTCGCGGTGATCGTGATCGAGGCACTTTTGCGCGTGTCAAAACGCGCCTTGAAAGGCCGCGCCGCCCTGATCGTGGCGGTGCTTGCCTTCTGCGCACTGTTCTTCTTCAATGCCCCGTTCCCGCTGGTCATCCTTGCTGCGGGCCTTTGGGGCTGGATCGCTGCCAACAAATCCCCCCCCACCGCAGACCGCCCCGATCACCCCCCCCTTGCAGCACAAACCCTGCGTACCCTGATCCTCTGGCTTGCCATCTGGCTGCTTCCGCTGGGCGCGCTGGCGCTTTTCGATGGCGACTTGCTCACCGAAATCGGCCTGTTCTTCGCAAAACTCGCCATCCTCACCTTTGGCGGCGCCTATGCCGTGCTGGCCTGGATGGCGCAGGCCGTGGTCGAAGATCAGGGCTGGCTGACCCTGCGCCAGATGATGGATGGGTTGGGCCTTGCCGAAACCACCCCCGGCCCGCTGATCCTTGTCACCGAATTCGTGGGCTATATGGCGGGCCACCGTCAGGGCGGCTGGCCAATGGGCCTTGCCGCGGCAGGCATCACGCTCTGGGTCACCTTCGTGCCCAGCTTCATGATGATCTTTGCCGGTGCCCCCTGGATCGCCCGCATCACCGCCGACCCACGCCTTGCCGGGGCGCTGTCGGGCATCATGGCCGCCGTGGTGGGCGTGATCGCCAACCTGTCGGTCTGGTTTGCGGCACATGTGTTCTTTGCCACAGTCGGGCGCAGCACTTTTGGCCCCATCAACCTGCTGAACCCCGATCTTGCCAGCTTCCGCCCAGCACTGGCCGCGCTGGCCCTGCTGGCCGGCTGGCTGCTGCTGCGCCGCCACATGCCGCTGCCGCTCGTCTTGGCCATATCCGCCCTTGGCGGACTTGCCCTGCACTGGGCGGGATTGCTGCCAACAGTGGCGTCTTGACGCAAACCACGCCTTGTCCAGATCGCCCCCCTTCCCTTTGGGCGCGAATCCCACATAAATGGTGACACGCACCGGAAAGGACAGCGCATGGCCCGATCCATCGACTATGGCAATCTGATGCATCGCGCGATGCGCGGATTGATCCAGAACGTCCTGCAAGACGTGGCCCGCGACGGCCTGCCCGGCGCGCATCATTTCTTCATCACCTTTGACACCACGCATCCCGACGTGGCCATCGCAGACTGGCTTCATGCGCGTTACCCGTCGGAAATGACGGTGGTCATCCAGCACTGGTTCGAAAACCTCACCGTCACGGATGAAGGTTTCTCCGTGACCCTGAACTTCGGCAATCAACCCGAACCGCTGGTCATCCCCTTCGATGCCGTGCGCACCTTCGTAGACCCATCCGTCGAATTTGGCCTGCGGTTTGAAACCCACAGCGAAGACGACGACGGCGAAGACACAGACGAAGACGATGACGACGGCGACGACGATCCCCCCCCGCAGCAAGACGCCGAGATCGTCAGCCTCGACAAATTCCGCAAACACTGACGCGGCCCGCTCTGGCCACCGTCCGGGCGGATTTGGCCGGTATGCGACGGTATGCCAATTGATTTCACGCCCCTCTGACGCTATGGCCTAGCCAGCGAAATCAGGAGACTTGGCCCATGTCCGCGACCCGCACCGAGACCGACAGCTTTGGCCCGCTTGAGGTTCCCGCCGATAAATACTGGGGCGCACAGACCCAGCGGTCGATCATCAACTTCCCCATCGGATGGGAACGCCAGCCGGTGGCCATCATCCGCGCCCTGGGCGTGATCAAAAAAGCCTGCGCCCTAGTCAACATCGACCAGGGCGACATCACCCCCGACCTGGGCCAGGCCATCGCCACCGCCGCGCAAGAGGTGATCGACGGTCGCTTTGACGACAACTTCCCACTGGTCGTCTGGCAAACCGGATCAGGCACCCAATCCAACATGAACGCGAACGAGGTGATCTCGAACCGCGCGATCGAAATGCTGGGCGGCGTGATGGGGTCAAAGAAACCCGTCCACCCCAATGATCACGTCAACATGGGCCAATCGTCGAACGACACCTTCCCCACCGCAATGCATGTGGCCATCGGCATGATGGCCCGCGATGTGCTGCTGCCGGGGTTGGAAAAACTCCACGCGGCACTTGCCGCAAAATCCGAAGAATTCAAGGACATCATCAAGATCGGCCGCACCCACACGCAGGATGCCACGCCCCTGACGCTGGGCCAGGAATTCGGCGGCTACGCCAAGCAGGTGGAAAAGGGCATCGCCCGCGTGAAATCCTGCCTGCCGGATATCTATGAACTGGCGCAAGGCGGCACCGCCGTCGGCACCGGCCTGAACACGCGGGTCGGCTGGGATAGCCGCGTGGCCGCGCGCATCGCCGAAATCACCAACCTGCCCTTCGTCACCGCCCCCAACAAATTCGAGGCGCTCGCCGCCCATGACGCGATGGTCATGTTCTCCGGTGCGCTGAAAACCGTCGCCGCCAGCTTGTTCAAGATCGCCAACGACCTGCGCCTCCTCGGCTCTGGCCCCCGGTCGGGCCTTGGCGAACTGATCCTGCCGGAAAACGAACCCGGATCATCCATCATGCCCGGCAAGGTGAACCCCACCCAGGCCGAGGCGCTGACCATGGTCTGCGCCCATGTCATGGGCAATGACGCCGCCGTGGGCTTTGCCGGATCGCAGGGACATTTCGAGCTGAACGTCTATAACCCGATGATGTCCTACAACGTGTTGCAATCCATGCAACTTCTGGGCGACGCGGCGGGCAGCTTCACCGACAACATGGTCGTGGGCACCCAGGCCAATATCCCCCGCATCGACAAGCTGATGAAGGAATCGCTGATGCTGGTCACGGCATTGGCCCCCACCATCGGCTATGACAACGCCACCAAGGTTGCCAAGACCGCGCACAAGAACGGCACGACCCTGAAGGAAGAGGCGATTGCCCTGGGCTTCGTCGACGCCGAAACCTTCGACCGGGTGGTCCGGCCCGAAGATATGATCGGACCAAAGGGCTGATGGCAGAAATCGTAAACCTGCGCGCAAAACGGAAAGAGGTGGCCCGCAAGGCCGCCCGCGCGCAGGCTGGCGCCAATGCAGCAAAGTACGGCCAGACAAGGGCCGAACGGGATCTGGCGAAAGCGCGGGCGGACAAAACCGCCCGCGATCTGGACGGTCACAAGAGGGACGAATGACCGCGCGCCCCGTCAAACATTCCCTTACCCTACGCGGCCACCGTACCAGCGTGTCGCTGGAGGATGAATTCTGGCAGGCCTTCCGCACCATCGCCACCGAACGCGGAGTCACGCTGAACCAGTTGGCGATCGAGGTCGATGAAGGCCGCAGCGGCGATGTCGGCCTCGCCTCGGCAATCCGGGTATTCGTGCTGAACCGCTATCGCGGTTAACTGGGCGTTTACCGGCAGATGGCAGCCTTCGAGAAAACGGAGGAAGCCATGCCCGAACATTATGCCCTCGTGCCAGCCGATATCTGGATGCTGCAACTCTTCACAGCAAAATCTGCGCGCGAAGGGGGAATCGTCCGTCGCCAAGTGCGCGATGTTGAACGCATCCTTGGCCGCAGCGCCTTTGAGCGCGAACTGCGCCGACGCGGCTATCATGCCGTGGAGAATGCCGGCCAGTTCATCATCTTCTGCAACAACGAACCCATCCGAATGCTCTGCTAGCAAATTCCTTCAAAAGGAATTTGCGAAAACTTTTCAGAAAAGTTTTCGCAACCGGTGTCACCGGTCGACTACCGCCGCACCACGCGCAGCCACACCCCATCCCGCGCCCGCACCGTCAGATGCGCCACCGGCACCGGCACCCGCCCCTCCACCACCTCAAACCGAAAGGCCCGCACCAGCAGCGCCAACAAAAGAACCCCTTCCACCATCGCAAATCCCGCCCCGGTGCAGACCCGCGGCCCGCTGGAAAATGGCAGCCATCCGTCACGCGCCGCGGCCTTCGTTTCCTCCCGCGCCCATCTGTCGGGGTCAAAGCCATCCGGGTCACCCCAGATCCGCTCATGCCGCCCCAGATGCCAGGGCGACAGCACCACCTGCGCGCCCGGTCCCACCGCACGGCCCCGGAACTCCTCCGGGCAGGTCGTCTCGCGCACCATCATCGGCACGGGCGGATACAGGCGCAGCACCTCGCGGAAAACGTCGCGGGTCAGGCGCAGCCGCGCCACCGCGCCGAACTCCGGCTCCAGCCCCGCCACCTCTTCCGCCACCCGATCCTGCACCTCCGGATGCGCCGCCAGCAACCACAGCGCCCAACCCAGCGCGCTGGCGCTGGTCTCATGCCCCGCCAGAAAGAAGATCGCCACCTGATCGACCATCTCCTCGGTGCCGAACCGTTCCCCCGTCACCGGGTCCGCTGTGACCATCATCTTGGTCGCCAGGTCGTCGGGGGCGGTGCCTGCCGCAATCTCCCCCGCCCGCCGTTCGGTCATCCGGGTGATCAGCCGCCGGATCTCGGCCGCCGCTCGCAAGGTGCGGCCCTTGTGCAGACGCGGCATCCAGCGCGGCAGGGGCAGAAAGGCCGCAAGGTTCAGGATGGGCTGGGTGCGCTGATAGGCGCGAAAGGCGTGGAACACCGCGCTGGCATCGCGGCTTTCGATCGGCAGCGAAAACAGCGTGCGAAAGATCACATCCGCCGCTGCGTGGCTGGCGAACTCCTCCACCTCCACCACGCCCTCGCCCATGCGCGCCACCGCCGCCTCACCCGCCGCCCACATGGCGGGGAAGGTGTCCTTCAACCGCCCGCCTTCAAAGGCCGGGTCGATGATCCGGCGCTGCCGCTTCCATGTTTCTCCATTGGTGACAAAGACCGACTGCCCCAAAAGCGGGGCCAACCCTTCGCGGATGCGGTCGGATTTCGGGAAATCATCAGGCCGTTCCTGCAACACCCGCCGCACCAGCGCCGGATCGTTACACAGATAGCTGCGAAAGAACGGCGTGCGGAATTCGGCCATCCACGCCCGATACAGCCGCGCCGGTTGCGCCGACAATATATCCGCCCGGAACAGCCGCAAATAGCGCCACAGCGACACGCGGTCTGGCCGCGCCTCTGGCTTTGGCGCTTTCATGCCAGGCTCCGATGGCCGGAAAGCGCGCGCTCGATCCGGCTTTTCGATGCGCTCCGTCCGGCATAACGCGCGCGCAGCGTCAAAGGCCCCGCCGTGATGCGAAAGTAATCGTAATCCCCCGGCCGGTCGAAGGCGCACATGTATTGAAAATGCAGCCGGAACCAGCGAAACCGCATCTTGCGCCACCGCTCCGGGCTGAAGGTCTGGGTAAAGGCGCAGGAAATCACCAAGGGCCAGCGTTTGCCCGCAGGTGCGACCCCCGTCACCGCCACCGGATCGCACAACGCAAAGGCGCAACCATCCCCCGGCGCGGTCACATCAACCCACGTCACCTCATCCCGTGCCGAAAGATAGGCCAGATCGGCCCGCAGCCGCTTGGCCTCGGGCAGGAAGGAAACCATCGGCACCACCTGCCCCAAAGTCAAAAGCGACAGCACCGGTCCCCGCTCCGGCACCCCCGCACGGATCAGATCGGCAAGGATCGACACGCCCAGAATGGCACCCGATGAATGGCCCACCACCAGCACCTCATCCACCTCCGCCTCCAACGCCGCGCGGATCCGTGCGCCAAACGCCGCCATCCGCGCCTCCAGCACCGGTGGATAGGCCCCCCAGCCCTGCGCCGAAAAGGCATAGTCATGCATCAGGTAATAGGCCAGGAACCGGCGATCCGCCCGCTGAAACAACCGCAGCACGCCCCAGGCCAGGGCCATCCCCGCCATCCAGCCCAGCGCCACCCCCGGCCAGCCAGGCACCACAAGGCCGACACCCATCCCGATGCCCCACGCCGCCAGCGCCGCCAACCCGGCCTGCACAGTCAGCATCACCACCGGATAAATCGCGGCCAGCGTCGGCCCTTTGCGCAACCGGCCCAGCCGGAACAGCGCACCCGACGCCACATAAATCCAGGCCGTCCGCAGCATCTGGCCATAGGTCGCCGGGATCGTCCGTCGCATCGACCCACCGATGATATCGGCCCAGGCCATCACCTCGACGTCCGCCACCACATCTTCGCCGTCAATCTGCGCGGTCACCGACCAGCCATGCGCCGCATCGCTGCGCTTGCGGCCCACCTCCAGCCCATAGCCGGAAATGGCGGCCTGCGCCGGACCTTCGCTGCGATAGAAGTTGCGATAGCGCCGGGTCTGCATCGGGTCAAAACCGGGGATATAGAACACGCGCCGCGTGCGCACCTGCCCCGTATCCCGTGCCGTCAGCCCCATCATTGCACACCCCGCACCCGTTACACCGCCACTATGGCGCGTCGGTTGCATCAGCCCAAGAGGGGAATGCCAAATCGATCAAAGGTTTCCAACAGCCACCAGCTGAAATCCGTAAATGCCCCGGTCAGCAAGGCCAACCCCACGATGACCAGCAGCACGCCCATCGCGCGCTCGATCCACTTCATATAGGGCTTCAAGCGCTGCATCAGGCCCATTGCGCGTTCAATGAACAGCGCCGCGAGAAGGAACGGCAACCCCAGCCCCGCCGCATAGACCCCCAACAGAACCGTCCCGCGCTGCACCGATCCCTCCTGTGCCGCCAGCGACAGGATGGTGCCCAACTGCGGCCCGATGCAGGGCGTCCAGCCAAAGGCAAAGGCAAGGCCCAAGACATAGGCCCCAAAGGCCGAACCGCCCCGGTCGCCCGCATCCAGCCGCGCCTCGCGGTCCAGCATCCCGATGCGGAACACACCCAGGAAATGCAGGCCAAACACCAGCACAACCACCCCGGCAATCTGCGCGAACAATTCCTGGTTGGTCAGGAAAAACGCCCCAAAGGCGCTGGCGGTGAACCCCAAAAGCAAGAACACCGTCGACAGCCCCAGCACAAAGAACAGCGCCGGCAACATCACCCGCCGCCGCGCCGACACTGCGCCGTCTTTCATGTCGCTCATGCTGATCCCGCCCATATAGGCCAGATAGGGCGGCACAATGGGCAGCACGCAGGGGCTGAGAAAGGACAAAACCCCCGCCACAAGCGCCACCAGCATGGCCGGGATCAATCCCGCATCTATGATGTCAAAGCCGAACATTGCTCCCGTGATACCCGCTTCGCCGCGCCCCGTCACCTCACCCGGATGTCACATTGCCGTGGCCCACTTGCAACGCTTCGGCTATCAAAACCATATGACACAAACTTGGGACATCGACCTTGATTGCGAAGGGCTGCTTTGCCCCCTGCCCGTTCTGCGGGCGCGCAAACGGCTTGCCACCATGCAGCCGGGCCAGATCCTGCACATCCGCGCCACGGACCGGATGGCCGCCATCGACCTTCCGCATTTCTGCACGCAAGCCGGGCATGATTTTCTGGACGCCACCGAAACTGGCCCCGTTACCGCCTATCGCATCCGCCGGGGTGGCTAGATCTGCGCAAAAGAAAACAGGCCGAAGGTTTCCCCCCGGCCTGCCTGTATCCTGCCACCGGCTTAACGGCCCAGCGACCACCAGCCCTTTTTGCGCGGCTTGGCCGGGTCATCGGCGGGTTCCACAGCCTTGGCCGCCGTTTCCGCCAAGGCCAATTGCGCCGCCTCACCCGGATCGACAACCGGCCCGGTTTCCTGAACCGGCGCAATGCCGGGATCAGCCGGGAAGCTGACGGCAACCTCGGCCACCGCTTCGGCTTCCGCCACTTTGGCCTTGGTGCTGCGCGAACGACTGGTCGGCGCCTTCTTCGGCTTCGGCGCGTCCTCTTCCACCGGCACCGCGGCCGCTTCCGTCACAGCCCCGGCTTCAGCACCAGCCACCACCGCCTCGGCAGCCGCGGCTTTCGCAGACGCAGCCTTGGAACCAGACGCCTTCGGCTTGGCCGCAGTCGTCTTTGGCTTGGCCTCTGCCGCGGGCTTCTTCGCCTGCGACGTTCCCTCGCGCGTCGCGGAAGCCCCGCCCCGTGTCCGTGTCAGCTTTTTCTTCGGCTCGGCCTCATCGGCAACCACGGCCACAGCATCAACCTCGACCGCGGCCTCTGCGGGCACTGCGGCGGGGGCTTCGCTGACGTCATCCTCGTCCTCGTCGCCGTCCTCGCCGCTTTCGCCACCGTCACTGGCTTCTTCCTCACCGCCAGCCGCGCCAAAGGCGCCCTGCGATCCGCCCTTTTTGCGCCGACGCCGACGGCGCTTTTTCTTGCCGGTCCCGTCGCCACCACCTTCACCCCGGCCATCCGTCCGGGCTGTGGTTGCCTTCGCCTCGCTGGCCTCGGCCTCCTCGGCCTCGTCCAGTTCCTCGTCCAGCGGCAGATCGTCGTCCTCTTCCTCGTCGACCGGCGCGCCCATCAACCCGGCATGGCCGGAAATCACCGACGAAATTTCCGGCACCACGCGCGTCGCGGTCTTGAACTTCTCGATCAGGAAATCGGGGCTAACCAGCGACGGATCACCCTCGATCCGCACGCTCATGCCATAGCGCGCCTCGATCAAGGCGATATGTTCGCGCTTCTGGTTGATCAGGAAATTCACGATCCCAAACGGTGCCTTCAACAGCACTTCCTTGGACCGTTTCCGCGTTCCTTCCTCTTCCAGCGCCCGCAGAATTTGCAGGCCAAGGCTGTCATCCGACCGGATCAACCCGGTCCCGTGGCAATGCGCACAGGGCTGGGTCGTGGATTCCAACATCCCCGGACGCAGCCGCTGACGGCTCATTTCCATCAGGCCAAAGCCGGAAATCCGGCCCACCTGAATCCGTGCCCTGTCGGTTTTCAGCTTGTCTTTCAACCGCTTCTCGACGGCGGCGTTGTTCTTACGCTCTTCCATGTCGATAAAGTCGATCACAATCAACCCGGCAAGGTCGCGCAGGCGCAACTGGCGCGCCACCTCATCGGCGGCCTCCAGGTTGGTCTTCAGGGCGGTATCCTCGATCGACCCTTCCCGCGTCGACCGACCCGAGTTCACGTCGATTGCCACCAGCGCCTCGGTGATCCCGATGACGATATAGCCACCCGATTTCAACTGCACCGTCGGGTTGAACATGCCGCCCAGATAGCTTTCCACCTGGAACCGGGCGAACAGCGGCATCTGTTCATCATACCGCTTCACCTGTTTGGCGTGGCTGGGCATGATCATGCGCATGAAATCCTTGGCGGTCCGATACCCGGCCTCGCCTTCAACCAGCACCTCGTCGATCTCGCGGCTATACAGATCGCGGATCGACCGCTTGATCAGATCGCCTTCCTCATAGATCGCCGCCGGCGCGATGGATTTCAGCGTCAATTCGCGGACCTGTTCCCACAGCCGCATCAGATATTCATAATCGCGCTTGATTTCCGGCTTGGTCCGCTTGGCCCCGGCCGTGCGGATGATCAGGCCGGCACCTTCCGGCACCTCGATCTCGCCCGCGATTTCCTTCAGCTTCTTTCTGTCCGCCGCCACAGTGATCTTGCGGGAAATGCCGCCGCCCCGTGCCGTGTTGGGCATCAGCACGCAATAGCGCCCAGCCAGCGACAGATAGGTGGTCAGCGCCGCGCCCTTGTTGCCGCGTTCTTCCTTGACCACCTGAACCAGCATGATCTGCCGGACCTTGATCACTTCCTGAATCTTGTATCGGCGCGGGCGCGGCTTGCGCGGTGCGCTGATTTCCTCAGACACATCCTCATCCGCGACCGACTCGATTTCGTCATCGGTTTCGCTGGCATGATCCATCGCGCGATAGGGGCGTTCGCCATTCTCGCCGCCATTATCGCCGCTGCCGTTCTCGCCAGCATTGCTCCCGGAACGATCATGGTCGTGATCGTGGGAATGCGTATGGCCGTCACCGTGCCCATTATCGTGCCCATGATCGTGATCGTGGTCGTGATCCTGCGGTGCGGAATTTGCCGGGGCATCATCGACCAGCGCCGCGCTGGCTTCGCCCTCATCCTCATCCAGATCGACGACATCCATGCCGCCAATCTCGGATACCTTCACCGCCTCGGCCCGTGCCGCTTCGGGGCGTGGGCGCGGTTTGGGGCGCGACCGGCGGTTGTCTTCCTCATCCTGCGCGCGGTTATAGGCGCGTTCCTCATCCAGCAGCGCCTTACGGTCTGCGACGGGGATCTGATAGTAATCCGGGTGAATTTCGGCAAAGGCCAGGAACCCGTGCCGGTTCCCGCCGTAATCCACAAAGGCCGCCTGCAACGAAGGTTCGACCCGCGTCACTTTTGCAAGGTATATATTCCCCGCCAGTTGCCGCTTGTTTACTGTTTCAAAGTCAAACTCTTCGACCTTGTTTCCATCCACCACCACAACGCGGGTCTCTTCCGCATGGGTGGCGTCGATAAGCATTTTCTTTGCCATGATTTCCTGTGGCGCCCCGACGCGGCCGATCCGCCCCGGAGCAAGCTCCAGGATCGGGGTCGGACGGGATGGGGCGGCTTGTCTGGGCAAGACGGCGCGGGGCGAAAAGCCGGGCCATGCCCTGTGGGCATCCCTCGGCTTTCGTCATCAAATTCGCGCGCATCATCGCGGTTCTCTTTCGGGCGCCTCGCGGCACCCACCTGATTAAGCCCGCTGCGTCGTGCGACCTGACGGGCAAATTGACGACCTCTCGGCCGATCCGACTGCTTCCCCTTCACGGCAGCGCTAACAGGCGCCGGCGGGTGTGGCAGAGAATTCTACGGCGGGGCAAACCCCGTGCCCGCCGACCCTAGCGGCAAAGCAGCGCAAAACACAATGGGGGAATTTCGCCCAAACCGACATCTGGACACCCCCGGCTGAAACTGGCGCTAAATTTTCAACCTCTGATTAACCCTAACGCGCTGCCCGCGTGCGCTGCGTGCATACACCCGGCTGCACAGCGCACTGCACCATGCGCTGCACAGCCCTTTTTTAATTTCTTCAATGATTAAGGGCGGTTCAGGTATATTCCGCCCGGCTCAGCCCATACTTGGCCATCTTCTCATTCAACGTCCGGCGAGGCAGACACAGCTCATCCATCACGGCAACAATACTGCCTTTATGGCGGCGCATCGTATTGTCGATCAGCATCCGTTCAAAGGCTTCGACATACTCTTTCAAAGGCTTGCCTTCCGTCGTCATCGCAGGCCCCGTCGCCTCGTTGTCGGCCATCAACAAGCTGGCAATGGAACCCGAGCCACGCCGGTTCTGCAACACCGCCCGTTCCGCGATATTGACCAACTGCCGCACATTTCCGGGCCAGGGCGCCTGCAACAATTGCGCCGCCTCCTGCGCCGTCACCTGCGGCGCATCACAGCCATATTCTTCGGCAAACTGTTCCGACATCCGCGTGAACAGCGTCAGGATATCCTCGCCCCGCACCCTAAGGGGTGGGCACAGGATCGTCATCGCCCCCAACCGATAGTATAGATCCGACCGCAGAACATCTTCCAACGTCTTGTCCGGCGCATGTTCGTTGCAGATCGCTATGATGCGGGTTTCGGGCGGCGTGCCATCCTCATTGATCAGCGTCAGAAGCCGCGCCTGCAAGGGCTGGCTCAACGCCTCGATGTCCTCAAGGCACAGGGTTCCCCCCCGCGCCTCTTCCACCAGCGGGATCTGGCCGTCCTCACTTGGCCCGAACAGCTTGGCCGCCAACTGATCTTCGGACCAGGCGGCACAGGTGATGGTGACAAATTTCTTCGATGCGCGCGGCCCCACAGCATGAAGCGCATGGGCCACCAAAGTCTTGCCCGTGCCGGTTTCGCCGTCGATCAGGACATGGCTATCTGCTTGACCCAAATCAAGAATATCCTCGCGCAGTCGTTCCATCACGGGGCTTGACCCGATCAGCTTCTTCATCAGAACCGACCCGTCCGACAGTTCTTTGCGCAGCGCCCGGTTATCCAGCGTCAACCGCCGCGCCTGCGTGGCACGCTTGGCCAATTCCGTCATCCGGTCCGGGTTGAATGGCTTTTCCAGAAAATCATAGGCCCCCACCCGCATCGCCTCCACCGCCATCGGCACATCGCCGTGACCCGTGATCATGATCACGGGCAGTCCGGAATCCATGCCCATCAACCGCTTCAGAAAGGCCATCCCGTCCATGCCGGGCATCTTGATGTCGCTCACAACAACGCCCGGAAACTCCGGCCCGATGCCGCGCAGCGCATCTTCGGCGCTGGCATAAGTCTCTGTATCAAAACCAGAAAGCGCCAGCCACTGGCTGATGGATTGCCGCATGTCCGCCTCGTCATCGACGATCGCCACCTTCATTGCCCGCGCCATGCAAACCTCATTCCGCTGCTTCCACTTCTCTGCCCAAAAGGGGCAATTGCATTTCAAATACCGCACCACCGCCTTCGGCATTGCGCGCCATCAGGCGGCCGCCAAGGTCGGTCACGATCCCCGAGGATATGGCAAGGCCAAGCCCCACCCCCTCGCCCGGTTTCTTGGTCGTGTAGAACGGCTCAAACAGGTTATCCAAATCCACGATCCCGGTGCCGTTATCGCGCACCGCCAAAAGCGCCACATCCCCGGATGACAGGATCAGGTCGATCTGCGCATCCGTCCGGTCCCGTGTCGCATCCAGCGCGTTGCGCAACAGGTTGATGATCACCTGTTCCAACCGCAACCGATCTGCCATCACCATCACCGGTGTGCGTGGCAGGGTCCGCGTGATCTTGACCACCCGCAACTTCAGTTGCGGTTCCATCATCGACAGGGCGCTGGACAGGCAGGCGCGCAGATCGACAGGCTCGAACGCCTCGCCGCCCTTGCGGGCATAGGATTTCAACTGCCGTGTGATTGCGCCCATGCGTTCGATCAGGTCGTCGATCCGCTGGAACGACGACAGCGCCTCTTCGGGGCGCTTGCGCTGCAACAACAACCGCGCCCCCGCCAGGTAGGTTTTCATCGCCGCAAGCGGTTGATTCAATTCATGACTTACCGCCGCCGACATCTCGCCCAGCGCCGCCAGCTTGGACGATTGCGCCAGCGTCAGTTCTGCCACGGCCAAATCCTTTTGCACCTTTTCGCGTTCGGCAATCTCGCGCTGCAACCGCGCGTTCAACATTCGCAATTCTGCCGATTCCCGCTGAAAGCTCATGCTTTGCGACCAGGCCTTGCGCGACAGGAAATAGAAGGTCAGCGCCATCAGAATGGCAAAGCCCATGATCTCCAGCGCCAGAATGCCGTTCACCCGTTCCCGGACCGAGTCATAGGCCGTGAACGTCACCATGCGCCACCCACGGAACGGCACCCGCGCCTCGGTCTTCATCACTGCCTCGCCGCGGACATAGGCATCGGGCGGCGACTGCGCCCAATCCGCTGTGGCCTGAATGGCCCGACTCAGGGCCGATGGCGCATCCCGCACCGCCAAGGCATCAGCCATCGGCAGCCCACGCCAGCGCGGTTCGGTGGCCAGGATCACCGTGCCTTCGCTGTCGGTGACCATCACGGCATCCTGCAACCCCGCCCAGGCCCGTTCGTATTTCATCAGATCAACCGCGACGACGATCACGCCACCCGCCCTGCCATCCATAATGACGGACCGCGAATAGGTGAAATCAAACCCCCCACCCTCCCGCGCCTGCGCGGTGAACACCGTATCCTTGTTGCGCACCGCTTCTACAAAATAGGCGCTGGATCTGTGGCTTGTCCCCAATTGGTTGCGGTTCGTTGCGGCGACAGTCCGTCCATCGGCATCAATCAACATGATCGACGCGACGCCAATTTCGGCCTGCACCCGGATCAGCTTTTGTGATGTGTCCGGGTAATTGCGGCTGCGCAACGCCTCGACCAACGCAGGGTCGCCCGCCAGCAGCAGCGGCACAACCGACGTGCGCTGCAACTCAGACACCATGTTCCCGGAATAGAGCGCGATGCGCAATTCGGCCCGGTTGCGGGTGGTTTCGGTGAAACGGTCAGACAACCACCGATTGGTCACCAGCACGATGACAACTGCTACAATCACCATCAAGGCAATCGCCAGTTTCACGCGCCAGGACATGCCCTGCGCGGTATCGCCGTCACTGTTCGGGTTGATCGCGTCACTCATGGCGGCAATCTAGGCCCGCCCCACCCCCGCCATCAAGCAGGGGTGCCAAAAGCCCCCATCAGGCAAGCGCCAACCCGCCCAAAAGCGATTTGAACATCGCTGCACCATCGGTTCCACCCTGAACCGGGTCCACCACCCGTTCGGGATGCGGCATCATCCCCAGCACACGGCGATTCTCGGACAGGATGCCGGCGATGTCTGCCATCGACCCGTTGGGGTTATCGGCATAGGTCAGGGCGATGCGGTCCTGATCCTGCAATGCCTTCAACCCATCGGCATCAATGGTGAAATTGCCGTCATGATGCGCGACGGGAAGCGTGATCTCCAACCCGCGCGCATATTCTGCGGTAAAGGCGCTATCGGTGGTTTCAACGCGCAGCTTTACCATGCGGCACACGAATTTCAGCCCTGCATTGCGCATCAGGGCGCCCGGCAGCAATTGCATTTCCGTCAGCACCTGAAAGCCGTTGCAAATGCCCAGTACATAGCCACCACGCCCGGCATGGGCCTTGATCGCGGACCCGATGGGCGATTGCGCAGCGATCGCGCCGCAGCGCAGATAGTCGCCAAAAGAGAACCCGCCCGGCACACCCACCACGTCCACACCACGCGGAAGATCGGCATCCTTGTGCCAGACGCGGACCACATCCCACCCCGCCCGTTCAAAAGCCACGGCCAGATCACGGTCGCAATTCGAACCGGGAAAAGTAACGACAGCAGCCTTCATCATGCATCCTTTCGGAAATGGCGGCGGAATAGGCGCGGATTAGCGCAAACCCCGCTGCCCCGCCACTGGAAAAGCCGCGAGGTCAGCTTTGTGGGCGGGTCTTTTTCGGGTCGTAATGCGAAAGCGGAACGATCACGGCTGGCAGTCGTTTCTGATGCCCGTCCAGCTTGCCCACCTCGACCTCTGTTCCCACATCCGCATGGGCCACATCCACCCGCGCCAGCGCGATGTTCTTGCCCAGCAGCGGCGACCGCATGGCCGAGGTGACAACCCCAACCTGCGCCCGTCCGATGTGGATGCAATCGCCGTGGCCAACATCGACATTGCTGTCGATGTCCAGCCCGACAAATTTCCAGCGCGGGTTTTCCTTGCGCCGGATCAACGCATCGCGCCCGATGAAATCGTCGGTCTTGGATTTCAGCGGCACGGTAAACCCGATACCCGCCTCGAACGGATCGGTCTGGTCACTGAAATCATATCCCGCAAAGATCAGCCCCGCCTCGATCCGCACCATGTCCAGCGCGGCAAGGCCCATCGGCCGCAGGCCAAGGTCGCCTCCATGGTTCCATATCGCATCATATAGTGCGGAACCGTCCTTTGGATGACAGAACACCTCGAATCCCAACTCGCCGGTATATCCGGTGCGCGACACCACCACGGGTGCCCCGGTCGGGCCACCCACGCGACCGATGGTAAAGCGGAACCATCCCAATTCGTCGATGGTGGGCTGGTGCGGCGCGGTCCAGATCGTGCGGCGCATGATCTCGCGGCTGTTCGGCCCTTGGACGGCAAGGTTATGCAATTGATCGGTCGAAGACCGCACCAACACCTTCAGCCCCAGCTTTTCCGCCTGCTCGCGCAGCCAGATGCCGCCGTAATCATCGCCCCCGATCCAGCGAAAGTTATCCTTCCCCAGACGGAACAGCGTGCCGTCGTCGATCATGCCGCCGTGTTCATAGCACATGGCGGAATAGACCACCTGCCCCAGCGACAGCTTCTTCACATCGCGGGTCAGCGTGTATTGCATCAACGCCTCTGCATCTGGCCCCGTCACCTCAAACTTCCGCAGGGGCGACAGGTCCAGCACCACGGCCTTTTCGCGGCAGGCCCAGTATTCCTCGATCGCGCCGTTCGACGAATAGACCTGCGGCAGCCAGTATCCCTTGTATTCCACCACGTTCCGGGTCAGCGCCCCGGTCTTTTCGGAAAAGGCGGTGTCCTTGGTCATCTTTGGCTCCGAATTTGGGGTGGCCCGCCAGGCAATGGCACGGCTGAACTTTTCCGCGCCGGAATAGGTGCGCACGTGAATATCGCTCAGATACCAGCCATTCGCTGGCGTCGTGTCATCCGGGCAGGCTGATGACACACAGACCAGATCGGTCAGCGCCCGCATCAGCACATAATCGCCGGGCCGCGACCACGGCTCATCGGCATACATCACACCATGCGCATCAATGCCTGTGTTGAAGAACAGGTTCACCGCCATCCAGCCGGGCCGCGCCGTCACGCCATAAGGGGCCAGCGCGCCGTTGAAGTTTTCCGAACAGTTGGCATGGCCGGGATAGCCGATGTCATCGTAGTATTTCGCCGTGCAGGCCATAGCAAACGCATCATGCCGCCCGACGGTGTCCTGCACCACCTCAAGCAGCGGCAGCATGTCATGGTCAAAGTATTTGGAATGTAACCCCGGCATTGAATAGGCATGGCCCATAAGCGTGCGGGATGTGGTCACGTCCAGTGCATGCTCGATCCCACGGTCCAGCTTGCGGGCGGCAAAGGCCTGAAAATCCGTGCATTGGCGGCCGTCCACATCAAGGATCTGGATGTAGTCCCCAGCCTTGACGAAATAGGCCTGCGCCGTGGCCGATTTCACCCGCAGGTCCAGCACCGGATCGGCCAAGGGATCAGGCAGGTCGAACTGTCGCGCCGTCAGCAGGCCTGAACGTTGTATCACAACACCGATGGGCGTGGCCGTATCCTGCGCGTCGGGGGCCATTTCGGCACCAGGTGCCGCCACGATCAGCACGCCATCGCAGATGGCGGTAAAGCTTTCTTCTGCTCCGGCAGGGGTTTCACCCGAAAACAGCGCCGAAGCCCCGGCCTTGGCCAGATCAATGCCACGCCGTTCCAGCCCCAGCCGCAGCCCCCCCATGCCGCTGCCCAGCCGCGGCCCGGCAGTCAGCAACGCCTTCAACCCCGCCGCATCGCTATTTGCCGCCACCCCAAGAATAGCGGCGTCGATCCGCCCTGCCGCATCGGCCGCCACCACCTCGGCCCGCTGCCCGCCTTCAAGATTGCGGATCGTCACCCGATCCCCCGCCCCCAGACGCAGCAGAATCGCGCCATTTCCCTGCACCTCATAGCGTTCGGTGCCGGAATAGGGCTGTAAGGATGTCGGCGTAAGGATACGGCTGGGGCGCGGAGGGCCGGGAACAACCTTGGGATAAAGTTCAAGCATCGCCCTCTCCCGCAACAGAGTTGCATCAGTGTAAAAACTGTTTCACAAAAAGAATATCGACCCAAGCCAATTCCGGCAAGCGCGATCATGGTGCATCCTATGCAGAGTTACGGAACCCCGGCATGATTTCGCTGTCGCTTGGCTTGTTGGCGGCGCTGTTCTGGGGCCTGCATGATTTTACCGTGCGCCGCATCGGTGGGCGGGCGGATGTGGCGGCGATGGTCGCGGTTGTCACCGGCTTCGGCCTGATCCCACTGATCCCGGCCGCGCTGTGGATGGGCGGTTGGGGTGCCATTGGTCCGCAACAGGCAGGGCTGGCCATCGCGGCAGGCGTGATGGCGGTGGTCGCAAATGTCGGCCTTTACCGGGCGTTTACCATTGGACCTGTCAGCCTCGTTGCCCCGATCTGCGGGGCCTATCCGGTCCTGTCTGTCCTGATTGCCGTCGCGCGGGGCGAGGCGATTGGCGCGCAGGAATGGCTGGCTGTCCTGGCCATCGTTGCAGGCATCGCCATCGTCGCACGCGGCGAGGGCGGTGCTTCCTCAGGCAGCCGCCTTGCCGCAATGGCCTGGGCCGCGCTGGCCAGTGTAAGCTTTGCCCTGACCTTCAGCCTGGCGCAATGGTCCGCTGAAACCGGCGCGCACATGCCC
Source organism: uncultured Paracoccaceae bacterium (assembly GCA_958439195.1). GTDB lineage: Bacteria > Pseudomonadota > Alphaproteobacteria > Rhodobacterales > Rhodobacteraceae > Paragemmobacter. The sequence continues at coordinate 162,590 of OY288160.1, read as the reverse complement.
GCGGCGGCCATTACCCGGCTGACAGCCCTTGCCGTTGCGCTGCTTTGGCTGGCCCAGCGCCGCCCCGGCTTGGGGGGCATCGCGGCCATTTGGCCTGCCCTGTTCCTGATGGGATGTCTGGATGTCGGTGCGCTTGGCGCGGTCACGCTGGCAGGCGGTCTGCCAAATGCGGAATTCGCGGCTGTCGCCTCTTCAATCTTCGGGATCGTGACTATCCTTCTGGCGTGGCGGTTCCTGAACGAACCCATGCGCCCGCCACAATGGGCGGGCGTGGCGCTGGTCTTTGCCGGGATCGCGGCGCTGGGGCTGGCCTGACCCTTTATCGGGCGGCCTATTCCGACGGCGGCAAGGCCCCTGTCAACCCGCGCACGCCCACCAACCGCCGCCGTTCATCCGCCGGGTTCACGCCGAACGCCTCGGCATAATGCCGGGTCATCGGCGTGGAACTGGCATACCCCACCGACAAGGCAATTTCTGTGATTGACTGGGTGGAATACAGCACCTTCTGCCGGGCCTTCTTTAGCCGCATCAGCCGATAGTATTTCAACGGGCTTTGACCCGTCGCCTGCTTGAAGCTGCGTTCCAGATGGCGTTCGGAAATCCCAAGCGATTCAGCAACATCCGAGATTTGCACCGGATCTTCGATATGATCGGAAAATACCCGGATCGCACGGCGGATCGCGTCGGGAAGCAAATCATCCGTGCCGCCCTGCTTTTGCACCGGCACCTTTTGCAGGACATCCTCGGTCCGCACGAAGGGGTGCTGAAACCAGCAGGCGACTTCGGTCATCGTGTCGCGGCCCAGTTTATCCTCGATCATGCGCAGCATCATGTCGAACACCGCGCCCGACCCGCTGGCCGTATGGCGGCGGCGGTCGCGGATGATGACCGACTGGCTGGCCGACATATCGGGGAATTCCCCCTTGAAGGCCGCGTCATAGCACCAATGGACCGAACACACATGTCCCCCCATCACGCCAGATCGCACCAGCGGAAAGATGCCACCGGAAAAGCCACCCAGCACCACGCCACAGCGTTCCATCCACCGCACCTGCGCATTAGACCGCTTGGGATGCACGAATTGCGATTGCGGCATTGACAGAAAGAACAGGTAATCCAACCCCTGCGCCTCTGTCAGGGTCACATCCGGATCAAACCGCACCTCGGCGCTGGACCGGATCGGCCCCGCCTCTTCGGCGACCAGACGCCAGGCGAATTCGCGTCGCCCGACGATTTCATTGGCCGCGCGCAGCGGTTCGATGGCTGATGTCAGGCAGGCCATCGGAAAACCGGGAAAGAGCAGAAACCCCAGCGTTGTCGGATTGCCAGGATCAACCATGTCGCCGCCCTCTGCCCTGCCCATCAATCCTCTGGCCACCACCCCGGCGAGGTCGGGGCGCCATCGTCATACTGCGAAAGATAGGCCACCATCGTGTCGCGGTTGCGCAAGAACCCCTTATAGGCCGCAAGATCGGGATGAAGGTCGCGCACCACGCGATGCAGGCGGCGCGCCCATTTCGGCTGCGTGACCAATTCATCGAACTTGATCAGATAGCAGCGGATCGGAAAGGCGATGGCGTTGGACCGCGGAAGCCGCCACAGCGTCTGCAACTCCACCCGCAAATGCATGCGCTGGCCCACGTTTTCGGGCGTGATCTCGGCCCGCGTCGGACCCCATTTGGGGTAATTTTCCGGGCTGGTATCCAACAGCGGGTCCACCGTCATCGTCCAGTTGAACCGCCGCACCGGGGCGCCGTGCTGCAATTTCAGCAGGAATTTCAACGCTCTGTCGAATACTCCCTTTTCATGCGCCAATGGCACCGGGGCGTGCCATTCGTGAAAGCCCATCCCGATGTCGAAATCCAGCGACCAGTCGGCCTGTGTGGTGACCATCCCGGCCTCGATCCACAGGTTTTCGTCACGTTGATCTTGAAGCGTGAAATCACCCTGTGTCTGGCGGGTGATGTATTCCATCGGGCCATAGGGTAGGGTCGAGGAATCAAGGAAGGTGAACTTCTGCTCGATCTGCATCGGCTTGTTGATCCAGTGCCACTTGTTGCCCTGGCGGTGCAGTTCGAACCAGTCGGGATAATCCCGCGCCTTGCTTTCCATGATCAGTTCCAGCAAATCCCAGCCCGCCATTTCCATGTGCGGCAAGGATTGGCAGCGCAGCGGATCTTCCTTCAGCACCAGATCGCGGTCGCGCATTTCTGCCAAGTAGTGTTCATCAACATCAAAGGCATGTTCAAACACCGAACCGGGGCGGCCAGGCACATGTGGCTCCATGTTGACGGAATACATGTAGTCATCGCGGTCAAAGGGGAACGGGAACCGCGCAATCGCGCGGGGCGAATTGCGGAAGGTGAAATCGTTTCGGAACGTCTCGGTGTTGAACTCGAAACCCATCGCTGTCTCCCTATCGGTCAAGGACGAGGGCCTTGCCCTCGAACCGCGACACACATGGCATGATCTTGGTCTGGCTGGCCTTTTCGTCATCCGACAGCCAGTGGTCGTGATGGTGGATATGCCCGTCGCAGCGGACAACCGCTGTTTCGCATTGCCCGCAAGCCCCACCCCGGCACAGGTAGGGGGCATCGACGCCTGCCGCCTCCATCGCCTCAAGGATCGACTGCGCCGCGCCCACCTTGATGGATTTGCCCGATGCCGCCAGTTCCACCTGGAATGGTTGGCCGACGGGTGGGGCGAGGAATTCTTCGGAATGGACAGTGTTCTTGGGCCAGCCCATGCCTGTGGCAGTGGCTTTGACCCAGTCGATCATCCCTTTTGGCCCGCAGACATAAAGATGTGTGCCAAGTGGTTGTGTGGACAAAAGCGATTTCAGATCAATTGCTTCGCCCTTTTCATCGACATAGATATGCACCCGTTCGGCATAGGCGTCGCGCAGCCGGTCGACATAGGCCCCCAAAGCCAGCGACCGCACGGCATAGTGCAGTTCAAACCGCTGCCCCATCGGCTGCAACTGCGCCATCAACGACATGAACGGCGTAATCCCGATGCCACCTGCCAGAAACAGATGTTTTTTCGCCCGAGCATCGGCCGGGAACAGGTTGACCGGATAGCTGATCTGCATCGCCATGCCCGGCGTTACATGGCGGTGCATGTAAAGCGATCCGCCCCGCCCCGCCTCATCCCGCCGGACCGAGATTTCGTAGCCCGACACATCGCCGGGATCGGACATCAGCGAATAGGGGTTCATCCGCCGCGTGCCGTGATCGTCCATGTCCACAACGACATGCGCGCCGCCCGAAAAGGTGGGCATCGGCCCGCCATCGGTGCGGACGAAACGGAAGCGTTTGATCAGGTCGTTGACCTGCACCACCTCGGCCACGGTGACATCGATTCTGGGTGCGCCAACGCTCATTTGAACCGCTCCACGGCCGGGGGGACGGTGCCCGGATCTTCTGCGTCGATGTTTACCCCCTGAAACGCGGCAAGGCGGCGGGAGTAGTGATCGCGGACAAACAGGTTCAGCCCGCAATGCGAACAAGTGAAGGGATCGGTCGTCACATTTTCAGTGATCCCCTTGCAATGAACGCATTGCACCCGGCGCGACAGCGATCCGCGATGTTCGGTCTGCACCGCGTCATGCGGCAGACCCGCCTCTATCACATCGCGCTGTGCCAGCCCGATCAGGGTTTCGGTGCCTGCCAGATAAACCTGTAACCCCATGTGCGCGTCGGCCAGCACCTTGCGCAAGCGTGGCTCTGCCGCCCAGAAAGAAGGGCTGCGATGGCATTGGGCAGCACCCAATGCCTGAACCTTGGCAAAGAGGTCGGTTCCGGTGGGACCGGGAACATAGATGATATGACTGCGCGCCAGCATTTCGGCGGCTGCGGTGCCCGCCTTGGCGAACAGATCACACACGGCCTCTGCCCCTTCACCATCGGCCACGCACAGATGCGCGGTGCCGGGGCGCGGCTGCAACTCGTCATAGACAGGGCGGCTGCGGATCGACTTTTCAAATACGGTCTTGGTCATGGTCCTGTCTGTCCCGGTTTGGCCCCGGCTGCGAAAAGGGCGCGCGATTTGGCCACCGCGCGCCATGTCAGTTTGACTTATTCCTTTACCGTGCGCCGCTTCTTTTCCGGGTCATAGAAGGGCATCGAATGGGTGACGGCAGCGATCTCGCCATGTGTGGCGCAGTTCACCACCAGCTTGGTGCCATTGTTGGCACAATCCACCGGCAGGCGGGCGATGGCGATGTTGTGCTTGTTCAGCGGCGAATACATCGCCTGCGTCACCAGCCCCACCTGTTTGCCATCCCGGAATACCGGGGCGCCGTTGCCCGGAACTTTGGTTCCGTCCAACGTCAACCCCCAGATCTTGAACCGTTCCTTGCCCTTCAGGCGGTAATGTTCCTCGGCTCCGCGGAAACCCACTTTGCCGGGGCTGACGGTGAAATCGAGACCCAGTTCCCAAAGCGTGTCACCCGGACCCTCATCCTCGAACGGGTACATCTCGGAATTGTCGAAGGGGAAGAACAGCAGATAGCTTTCCGTGCGCAGCATATCCAGCGTGGTAAAGCGGCAGGGGATGATGCCCATGCCCTTGCCTTCGTCGAGAATGCGATCCCAGATCATCGGTGCATCCTGCCCACGCACGAACAGTTCATACCCGCGCTCGCCGGTATATCCGGTGCGAGAGATCATCGCAGGTTTGCCAAACAGGCTGGTCTGCATATGCGCGAAATAGGGCAGTTGGCGGATGCCCGGCACATGCTTTTCCAGATAATCAACCGCCAACGGACCCTGCAACGAAAGGTCATGCAGGTTATCATCAAATCGGATGGAAACATCGCGGCCCGTGGCCGCCATCGTCAACTGCTCATGCGCGCCGCCCGATCCATGCACCACCATGAAAGCGTTGGGGGCCGTGCGGTATATCACGCAATCGTCGATAAACTTGCCCTGATCATTCAACATGGTCGCATAGACGGACCGTCCCGGCATCAGCTTTTCCATGTTCCGCGTCGTGGCGCGTTCGATTACATGGCTGGCGGCGGGGCCGGTGATATGCACCTTTTTCAGCCCCGACACATCCATCAGGCCCGCCTTGGTGCGAATGGCCATGTATTCGGCATCCGGGTCGCTGTCATAGGACCACGCCGTTCCCATCCCGCTCCAGTCTTCGAGATGCGAGCCAAGCGCGCGATGCCGGTCAGCCAGTGTAGAAAAGCGCCAAGAGTTCGTCATTCCTGTCCCTCCCGTTGGACAATATCTTTCCCCTACTGTCCAACCATCCCCCCACGAAATCAACCTTCATGTGCAAAAAGTTTTCCTGTCAGGGAAACTTTGCTGCATCTTTTCGCGCATCGTGCAGCGGCTGCACGGCCACGCATGACAGCGCAAGCGTAGAATTCCCGTCAAATGCGAAAGGGCGATCCTTGGATCGCCCTTTCAATTCAAATGATCTGGTCAGTCGTCATGTCGGCAAAACAAAGAACCAGTTTGCCCACAGCACGATGGCAATGCCCAGAACAAGCGCCAGATAGGGTTTGATGCCCGCCTTCCGCTCACCCAGATCGCCGTTTGTCAGGCCAAGATCCTCCAGCGCTTCTGGCGGGAACTTGCCGCCATCCTGGACATAATGCCGGAACCAGAAGACAGGCAGGATCAGCGCCGCAAAGACGATTCCCGACCAGAGCGCGTTTTCATACCCCCAGACCTTTGCGCCCGCCCCAAGGAACAGGGCGTTCACGAAGGCCAACACTGTATTCAGCCCGATCAGGAATGTCGGCGCCTTCCACGGACGGTGGATATGGCCCGAATCGATCCGGTGAATCCAACCGGCGTTCAGGTTCAGGAAGTTGAAGGTCAGATAGCCGACATTCGAAATGGCCAGCACGTAGAAGTAGCCACCCGCATCAGACGCCAGCGCCAACAGGAACAGGTTGAACACCAGATCGGTCCACATGGCGTTGGTCGGCGCGCCGTGTTCGTTGACCCGACTCAGGTACTTGGGCAACCAGCCGTCACGCGACCCCTGATACAGCGTGCGAGATGACCCCGCCATCGCCGTCATGATGGCCAGAAACAGCGCCATGATCATCAGGACGATGAAGATTTGCACGATGACGTTTGACGAACTGACCATCGACGACAAGGCGGCCCCGACACCCGTTCCATCCACGATGCCCGGCTCCAGCATCCCTGCAGCGCCAAAAACGCCCTGGAACGAGAACGGGATCATGAAGAAAAAGACGATGCACAGCAGGCCGGAAAAGAAGATGGCCTTAAAGGTGTCGGTGGCCGGATTCCGCATTTCGGCGGTGTAGCATACCGCCGTCTCGAACCCGTAGGTCGACCAAGCCGCGATATACATTGCCCCAAGGAAAAGGGTCCAACCGCCGATGTTCCACGACCCGACGTCGCCGCCATAAGCCACCGTTGGCGGGACGATCTGCGTCACATTCATCATATCGATGGACCCGGTCAGGATCGGCACGATCCCCACAAGGAACAGCGGGATCAGAACGATGACGGCCAGAATCTTTTGCGCACTGGCCGTGGACGCGATGCCGCGATGCTGGATGCCGAAGATGATCAGCATCAGGATCGCACCGATCACGAAGGTCGAATTGAAGTGAAGCGTCCCCAGACCGGGAATCGTCAGGGCATATGCCTCCCACACACGGATAGTCGGGGTCAGCGCCTCGACCGCAGCAGAGGTTGCGACTGCGTTGATTGCGTCGGCGGCCGTGGTCCCTGCATTCGCCGCCAGATAATCAACCACTGCCGGCGTGGTTTCGGTAAAGCTGCCAAGGTTCGCCGCCACCCAATCCGCCACCATCTGGCTTTCTGCCGCGGGGATCGGAAACAACGCATTCAGGATATAGCCTGCCGCGATGGCACAGCCCAGCGATAGAACCGGCGACCACGCAAACCAGTTGCACCAGACCGACAGGGGCGCGATGGATTTGGAATAACGCAGCCACGCTGTCGCCCCATAGATTGACGCGCCGCCCGACTTGTTTCCGAACATCCCCGCCATCTCGGCATAGGTAAAAGATTGCAGAAACCCCATGCACATGGACAGGATCCAGACGACAAATGCCGCCTGCCCTGCCACACCGGCAATGCCGCCGATGGAAAACAGGACCAGCGGCGGCACACCGGCCGCGACCCAGAACGCGCCTTTCCAATCCAGCGCGCGATGAAGCTCGCCGGAATTTGCAGTTGATGACATCGAATTCTCCCTCGTTCCCTGTTGTTTCGGCGATGGGGTGTTCAGCCACCCTCTGTGCCGTTTTCCGATGGCCACACCGGTGCATCCCCAGCACCGGAGCGGCTATGTGTGCGTCGCGCCGACCCAATGACGTGGCAGACGGACAGACTTGCCATCTGTGTGCGGCCGGAAGCGACGCGCGAAATCGGCAAGGTGCAGCCGCAAGCCCTGCGCGCCGCTGCCCCAAAATTAAGCACGGCACCGCGCCCAAGGCGAGAAGAATTTTATCCAGACTAAAAATTGTTTCCTTGGATTTGCCGTCTAAGGCCCAAAAACGGAAAAGGCCCGGGCTAACCCCAGGCCTTTCCTTTCGGCTTTTGTTCGTTGTGTTGCGGTCGTTCTATCTGACTTTGCTATAAGCCGCCTTTTCGTGCCGCGCGCCCGCGACAAGAAACGCCAGACACAGGATGATCGACACGATCAGCCAGATCAGTTCGCTGCCCGCGCCTGCGTAATAGGCCCCGTCTACGGTTGACCAGTCGGTAATGTTGGTTCCAATCAGCATGATAATCGTTCCTTTCGTGCTGCTTATTCGGCCGGGGTTTTGGCTGCTGGGCTTGCTGCGAAGAATTCGGGATAGGCCTCGATCGGCACCTTGACCTTGTCCAGACCAAGCAGCTCGGCCTCTTTCGGGACCCGCAGCATCCCCAGCTTTTTAAGGATCAGCGACACGACGTAGCCGGGGATGAAACCCAAGGCCATCATGACAGCGGCCCCGATCACCTGGCCATAGAGTGTGATTGTCGGCGCCCCTTCTGCCGCAAGCGCCGGGTAGCCGCTGGCAAAAATCCCCACAGCGATCACGCCCCAGATGCCCACCACACCATGCAGGGCCACCGCCCCCACAGCATCGTCAATCCTCATCTTCTCGACGTAGCGTGCTACCAGCGGCATGATCACACCACCGATTGCGGCAATAACAAAGGCCATTGGCGGCCAGTAAAGATCCAACCCGCCAGCGACGGAAATGATCCCGCCAAGCGCACCCGACATCATCCAGAACGGATCATGCGTCATCACCCAAGCGGCAATGGCACCGCCTGCAAAACCCATAAGAATATTGAACGTCATCGCCGACAAGGTGACGGGTGTGCCGTAAATCGTGGCGAATATCCCCGAACCCCAGGACCAAGGCTCGCCCGGAAAGATCACGCACCCCATGAGAAAGCCCCAGAAACCTGCGATGATCAACATCAGGCCAACCAAAGCCGCCGGCATTGAGTGGCCAGCAATCGCGTTGGCCGTGCCGTCCGGGTTGAACTTGCCCACCCGCGCGCCAAGGTTGATCAGCACGCCAAGCGTGAAGAACCCGGCGATGGCATGAACCACCCCGGAAGCACCAAAATCGTGATAGCCCAACTGCGTGACAAGCCAGCCATCCGCATGCCACCCCCAGGCCGCACCCAGGATCCAGACAAAGCTACCCAGCACGATGGCCAGAATGGTGAAGCCAACGATCTGAATCCGCTCGATCAGCGATCCTGACATGATCGAGGCCGTCGTCGCCGCGAACATGGCAAATGCACCAAAGAAAACGCCGGTCGCGCTGTCGGCCACGTTTGGCCCCATCACCGAACCCGCCGGATTTGCAGCGCCGATGGCATAGGCCAACCCGGATGTGCCAAGCGGTCCTGCCGACATGGTAAAGCCGGTCGGGAATGCCCAATAGATGAACCAACCCGCATAATAGAAGGTCGGGATGATGAATGCGAAGGCGAGGATGTTCTTGATCCCCGACGCCAGCGCGTTCTTGGCACGCGATGCGCCCATTTCGTAGGACAGAAATCCCGCATGGATCAGCACCATTAACGGGATGGTCAGGTAGTAAAAGGTTTCCGCTGTCGTCCGGTTTGTCCCGGCCATACTGTCCTTCATGGCCGCAAGTTCCGCCGTAAGGGCGGCGATCTGTTCTTCCATGTTCTTTTCCCCTGTTGTCGCTGCCGCTCCGTTTCGTGCCGGGCCGCTTGCGCCCTGAAGTAAACCACAGGGTTTTCAGGACAGATCGGAAGAACCTTCCTCAGGGGCAAATTTGTTTCCACAAACGCAGATGACAGGCAGTCTTTGGCCGCAACTGACCAAGGAATGACAAACCCGCACAGTTTTTGATCAGAGCTTGTGCAAGCCGCAACAATGCAAAGACCCCGGAACCAGCCGGGGCCTTCGCAGCATTTCGTCAAACCCGAGTCAGTTCCGCAGGTAGCTTTCCATCGAATCCTCCAACGCATCCTTCCACGGAGTGTGGTGAACCGGTGCCATCGTGCCGGTGATCACCGATTTGTACGCGTTGTTGCGGAAGCCCATGATGTCCTTCTTCTTATGCTCTTTCCATTCGAAAAACGCCTCGCAGGCGCCATCGACATCAAAGGACGGATAGTCCGTCTCTTCGATCAGTTCCTTCACATAATCACCCTGATAGTGGATGGCGTCGTGCGCATCCTGACCGGCATCTTCCGCCGCCACACGATCTGCTACATCCTTCAGCAAAACGGTCTTGTCCGCCGGAATCGCGATCCGCCCCAGGATTGCGTCGCGCACCCACCAGGCCTGCGCGTCAAACATGTTGAAGGTGAACCACTGATCCTGCATTCCCAGGAAGAACAGTTTGGGATTGTGGACCCAGACCACACCTTTGTAGAGGTCGGCTGTCGCCAGGCGGTTCGCCGTTTTCAGCCGTAGATCATCCGGCAGGAAGGGGAAATGGTGCTTGTAGCCCGTGCAAAGGATGATTGCGTCGACCTTCTTTGACGTGCCGTCAATGAAGTAAGCGGTATCCTCGTCCACATGGTCCAGCTTCGGAACTTCCTTCCAGTTGTCCGGCCACTTGTGCCCCATCGGCGCATTGCGGAAGGCAACCGTGATCGACTTTGCCCCGTATTTCCAACATTGCGATCCGATATCTTCAGCCGAGTAGGACGAGCCGAGGATCAGGATGTCCTTGCCGCTGAATTCGCGCGCATCGCGGAAATCGTGGGCATGCAGCAAGCGGCCGTTGAATTTGTCGAACCCGGGATACTCCGGCACGTTCGGCACCGAAAAATGGCCGGATGCTACGATGACGTTGTCAAATTCCTCATCATATATGCGGTCGTTCTTCAGGTCATGAACGGTCACCGTGAATTTGCCTGTGTCCGTGTCGTATCGAACAAATCGGACCGTGGTTGAAAAGCGGATCCAGTCGCGTACGCCCGCCTTTTTCACCCGCCCCTCTATGTAGTCGAAAAGAACCGCGCGAGGCGGATAGCTGGCGATCTGCTTGCCGAAATGTTCCTCGAAGGAATAATCCGCGAACTCCAACCCTTCTTTCGGGCCGTTCGACCAGAGGTAGCGGTACATCGAACAGTGGACCGGTTCGCCATGTTCATCCAGGCCAGTGCGCCACGTGTAGTTCCAAAGGCCGCCCCAGTTCGATTGCTTTTCAAAGCAGACGATTTCCGGGATGTCGGCGCCCTTGGATTTGGCCGATTGAAACGCCCTGAGCTGGGCAAGGCCGGATGGTCCGGCACCGATGACCGCAACACGTTTTTTCAAGCTACCCTCCATCTGCGTTCTTCTATGTGTGGTTACGCCAAAGGCTAAACGCGGCAAGCAATGCCCGTCAAATTATTTTCCTTGTATGAAATTATTTCCCGCAGATTCACGTTGGCCCGAATGGTGCAGGGCAACCTTCATCTGCGCGGCAGGGCCACTTCGGTGGATGCATCGTGGCTGTTGTTTTCGCTGCCCGAAGGAAACAAACCCGCCCAAGGACACGGATTTCGCACCGCAAATTGCCGATCGCCGGATTTATGCCGCGCTCTGGCCATCATTTGCCCGAAGACAAGGGGCTACGTGATGTTGGTTGAGTATGTACCGTGCGGAAGTCCGGCCGTGCGTCTTGAGTTTTGTGCCAGTACCAGGCGGACGCCCTTTGGCAGCTGGTTGCAGCATGAAAATTCTAGCCGTCGATGACGACGATACAATCCTTGATCTGCTTGCAGAGGCGCTTGCCCTGTCGGGCCACGAACGGATGGCACGCGCCAGATCGGCGCATGAGGCCTTGGGGGTGATTGCGGCAACCACTACGCCGTTTGATTGCCTGCTGCTGGACATCCAGATGCCGGGTATGGACGGCATCGCGCTATGCCGCGAGGTGCGCGGGCTGGCCGGATATACGCACACACCGATTCTTATGCTGACGGCGATGTCGCAGCGGGATTACATAGAACGCGCCTTCATGGCGGGCGCGACGGATTACGTCACCAAACCCTTTGACCTGCTGGAATTGAGCGCAAGAATCGGCATGGCCTATCGCTTGGTCGAAGAACGCAACCGCGTTGAGGATGGTCTGACGACCATCGAGCGCCTGAAGCGTGAATTGCGCACCCTTCCTGCCCTGTCGCTGACTGATCCGCTGGATCTGGGCCAGATACCGCGCACGATCGCGTATCTGTCTTTCGAGAATTACATTCTGTCGCTGACCCGCGCCAAATTGTTCACGTCGAATGTCATCGCGGTGAAGATTGTCGACATCGAACGCATCCACGCCGAAAATCGCCCGGCAGAGTTCCTGGCGCATTTGCGGCTTGTTGCACAGGCCTTGGCAGAAGCGACCGAAGGCGAAGGCAGCATCCTTTCCTATCGCGGTAATGGCACCTTCCTTTGCGTTAGCCATAATCGCAGCCGCCTGACACCCGAAGACATCGAAACCCACATCAACGATTCGATCCTGGTCGGCCAGGGCGTTTCCGTCATGGTCGGGGAGCGGACATCGCTTGGCGCATTGACGCGGTTTGGATCGCTGCAATCCATCAACAAGGCGGCGGCGGCGGTTGAACGCAAGTTGGAAACGGTGGGCAAGACACCCGCCCTCCCCCGGTCTTTGCCGCAACGATCGCTGGCACGTTATCGCGGAGAACAGGAACGGTCTGCCTATGAAGGGCTGCTGCGTCAGGTATTGAGCGAAGACCTTGCCCGGCTGCGGGGAGAACTTAATGCAGGCGGGGGTCGAGGTTCATCACAGCGACCTGAACCTTCACGCCGTCAAGTTCCATAATCGGCCCTGCGGGTTCGGCCCGCAGGCCAAGGCGACCGATCCAGCGTGGCCAGACGGCGGGTCCGAAGGCGATTATCTTTTGGGCACCAAGCGACCGCGCAGTCCGAATCATTTCGTACATCAAATCGCCCTGAACCTTCTTTCGCAGGTTCGCCGGCACCGCGTTTGAAACGAAAATGCGCGACGCCTCCCAAATCTTGGGATCAACTGGCGCTTCAAAATCCATCAGGTCCGATGGGATGGAATCAAGCATGCCCCGCTGTGCATCCCGAATCATGTAAGTGTACATGCCAACCCGCGCAGTGGTTGGCGTAAGCCGCACACCTGCCAGAACCTCGCCCTGCTCATGCACCGCGATCCAGCGGCTGGCAGGGGTGTCATATTGGTCGAATTCCATGCCCTCGGCTTCGGGCAATCGCCAATTATTCCTGACGATAAATGACTTGCGGCGTGCGCGCAGCAAGTTGACGAACAGGTCGCCGTGCTGATGCATGTTCTGGAAGGAAAGCGTCGTCGTCAGCATTGCCGGTCCTGGTCTCTTGGCCTCATCAACGCCGGTCATCTGGGGGGTCAATCCCCCTTCTGGGCCTTCATTCACGGGCATTTCTGCAAACCGCGCATCCCGCCTGTGCGGAGGAAGACTGACCATGGCGTTCTCAATTGTAAACAATCATTAAGAAACTACAGTCACGCTGCGCCAAAAAATCCAACCTGTTTTAGTCAAAATCCGGGAATCCGGCAAAACTGTGGCAAATCGGCAATCGGAAAAAAGCCTTACCTTACAACATTTTGTGGTCGTTTTCTCAGACACCGCATGGAAGGCAACTTTGACTTTTGCCAACATGGATCGCCGCGCCCCTAACCAGCATTGTCGCTTAGCCACAGACAATCGCCCTCTGCGGGAAAGATCAAGCAATAAGTCACCTTAAGCGGGATTTCCGGCGCAGTTTCGCGCTGCCGCCATAAATCACCGCAAGAGCACCACAAAATGGTCCAACTGCACGTCCATTCGGATGGCTGTGTGATGCCGTCCGGGACAGTCATCCCCGGTTCCCCGATCACGGGCGAAACGGCGGCAATCAGGATACGGGGGTGTGCGATGCCGCGCTATTTTCAGTCGTTCAAAGTATATGGCGAGGTGGCCGATCTGCTGCTGTTGGAACGTCCCGAGCGGAGGTTGCTGGTGGACATATCGCTTGAGCCAGCGCTGCATGTTCCGGGCCGCAATCCCTATCCGCATCGCACGACATTCTGCCTTGCGGACCCCGCCTTGATGGAACGGTTCCTGTCCGAGTTCTCTATTGGCGATGCCATTGATGCAGAGGGCACATTTGCCCAGACTGACTATATCCCGCACCGCACGACCTGTATCGACACGACCTTTCTGCTGCTTGATTTCCGCCGTCTGGCGGACCCGGAACAATTGATCCCGGCACCTGCGGAATTCGCCAAGGATGCCTTGCGCCGGATGCGCCTGCATTGAAGGAAAGGCTCGATCCGAGCATGACATCGGCCCCCTATACCGCAGCCCCTGCAACGCAGCGCAACAACCGCCTTTCGGTTGCAATGCGCGTGCGCCGCTATTTGCGTTCGGCGCTGCGCATGGAAACCAGCGCGACCCGGCTGGAAAAGCAAGTGCGCGACTATGTGAGCGGCAGCCTGGAGCTTTTCTGGAAGCGTCAGACGATCTATGCCGCCGCGGCCTTGCTGTGCGGTTTCTACTACAACCTTCAGGTTGCGGTTCTGTGTTACCTGTTCATTCAGTTCACCGAATTCTGCGATACTTGGCTGTCACTGCGCATTGTGAAGTGGCAGGGCGGCAGCCTGCGCGAGGCGCGGCGCTATCGTGACCTTTTGCTGTTATCCGCCGTCCAAAGCACCACTGCCATCGTCCTTTGGGCGGCGATCGTCGCCCATATGGAGGGGATTTCTTCACATTTCATGCCGCTGTTTTTCCTGTTCGCGGCGGGTCTGTTTGCGGCTGTCAACAATCACCAGATCCCCCAGATCCTTCTGTTGCGGTTGGTGATGTATGCAGCAGTCTTTTTGTACATCCCAATCTCAGACCTGTTGCAGGTTATGCCGCCGATCCAAAGTTTCCTTTGGCTGCAACTGTTTACCGTCGTATTCGTCCTGTTCTTTGTTGTCGAATGTTCCATCATCTTTTTAAGGCTCTATCGCCGGGGCCTTGACCAGCTTGATGAGCTGCGTCTTGAGCGGGACAGGGTACAAGCCGCCTACGAGGTGAAGTCCCAGTTCGTTTCCGTGGTCAGTCATGAACTGCGCACGCCCCTCACTTCGATCAACGGGGCGCTTGGCCTGTTGCGCACCGGTTCATATGACAACGATCCGGCAAAAGCCCGAAACATCCTTGAAATTGCGCATAAGAACAGCATCCGCCTGTCATCCTTGATCAATGACCTTCTCGACCTGCAAAAGATCGAGTCCGGGCAAATGAGCTACAACTTCGACGAAATCGACCTTGCGGCCATAGTTGAAGAATGCATCGGGTCGATGGAAACCTTTGCCCAGACCTATGGCATCACCTTTGACTTCACCCAGCCCGAAGAAATGGTCACCGTCCATGCTGATCGGGACCGGCTTCATCAGGTGTTGGATAACCTGATGTCGAATGCGGTAAAGTTCTCGCGCCGTGGGGAACGGGTGATCATCCGGATCGTGTCTGAAAGCGACCGGGTGTTGGTTGAGGTGGAAGATCACGGTGTCGGCATCCCACCGGATTCGCGTGAAAAGGTCTTTGGCAGGTTCACCCAGGTGGATTCGTCAGACCGCCGCAGCCATGGCGGAACCGGCCTTGGGCTGAACATCGCGCAGGAAATCATGGCCGCGCATGGCGGAACCGTGACCTACACAAGCAAGCTCGGCGAAGGCAGCACCTTCGTTATTGATTTTCCGATGAAGGACTGACTGAAGATGACGTTTCACGCCGACGTTCCGCAACATGCTGATATGGCTGCCAGATTGGCACCGATCCGCGCCCATTTCGTCGGAACGCTTCCACCGCGTCTAGCGCGTCTTGCCGAATTTCTGGATGCTGCCGAAACGGAAGAAGTGTCCCCTGCCCTGATGCGTCAGTTGCAGGAAGATGCTCACAAAATTCGGGGGGTTGCACCGACCCTTGGTTTTGAAAACCTGGGCCGTGCGGCTGCGGTTGCAGATGAACTGCTGGATCCTTGGCACGCTTCGGATGGGGCGCATCCGGTGACGGATCAGGTGATTGAAAGTCTTGCAGCGCTGCAGGTGGAAATCGAAGCCACCATCGCCAAAGCCTGAAACAAATCGGATCAGGTTGTGGTCCGTTGTGTCCATATCCGCCGGATATCCGCAGGTAAGGAAACCGGATCAAAGGGTTTCGTGATCCGTCCCAGCACACCCATTCCGGCAAATTCCGCCTCGACAAGGTCCATAGCCTTGGCAGTCATGAAGATGGCGGGTGTGGTTGCGAATTCGGGTTTTTCGCGCAGCGCCTTAAGCGTTTGCATCCCGTTCATCTCGGGCATCATGTAGTCTAAAAGAAACAGGTCTGGCGCAAAGGACGCCGCTTCGTTTACGGCCTGCGCGCCGGAAGAACATTGCATGACCTCGAACCCGCCAAGATCGGCAAGCGCAAGTCGCGCAATCATCAGGATATCCTCATCGTCTTCAACGTGAAGGATACGGTTCAACCCAGTCATCGGCACCCCCCGCAGCGCCAGGCTTCCGGTTATCCCCAACCGTAGCCTTTGACAGAGCGTGACGGTGGACTGACGCCACGTCAATCGCCCCTTTCACAAATGCAACGAATTTCAAAGAACGGATTGTTTCCCTGACAGCTCTAATCTTGGGATCACCTCATCGCAATCCTACACCACGTGACATGCGCAATGCGAAATGACTATTGCTGCCCCTACGTCAACGCTTTGGCGCGGGCCGGACTTTCCTGTGTTTTCGACTGGCTGTTGCTTGCATTCAAAAGCGGCAACATCAATGCAAACAATTCAGCCTGCGACGAAATTCGGCACCGGGCATAAAGCTGCTTGCGGAACACCTTTACAGTCTGACTGCTGACGCCAAGCCGCAGCCCGATCGACACCGTGGAATGGCCCCGCAAAATCAACAGCGCCACTTCGGCCTGCCGCGGCGAAAGCCGAATACGATGCGCCCGATCAAGCGCCTGCACCAGCTGTGCCGCAACATTTCCGGGCGCGGATGAATCGGCCGACAGCCCCTGCCAATGCGCCTCGGCCAAGGCGATCACGATGGGGGCAATGCGGTGGCAGGTTTCCACCTCTCGGGCCGTGAATATCTGCCCGGACGCGGCATCGCGCCCCAGACAAATGTTCAACGACACGCTCGGCGCAGGATAGGCCATGAAGGTGATTTCATCCAGCAGCGTCGTCTGCTGATAGTATTCACTATAATATCTGCTGCGGTGAAACGCATCGGGCGCCACGTCGCGCAACCGATAGGCCCCTGTTGGAACGCGCGACATGTGCAGATCGTGATACGGGTCCAGCAGGTAGGCCCCGGCCAGATAGGTGTCATCCAGATGTGAAAAGACCTGTGGTTTTTCGCTTTGCCGAAACAGCACTTGAGGTGGGCCAACATCGCGGTACGCCAAGACGATTGCGTTGTCAGGGGCAACGCAGCGGTGGAACCACCCCATCAGGGCGGTTTCAAACCCGGCGACACCAATACGCCTTATGACCTGAGCGAGTTGTGCCTCTGCACTGTTCGGAAGGGGCTGCATCATACCTCTCTGGGGGTATATACCCCCTTGCGCCGTGAAACTTAACCTTTGGCCCAAGACCAAGGGGTATGGAGCCGCATGTCAACTGCCATCGACATCCGAAATGTCGTCAAACGCTATGGTTTGACAACGGCACTGCATGGCATTTCGCTTACAATCGCCGACAATGAATTCTTTACCCTGTTAGGGCCGTCTGGTTGCGGCAAGACTACATTGTTGCGCTGCATTGCAGGGTTTGAGGATGTAAGCGAAGGAGATATCCAGCTTTTCGGGCAGAACATCGCCGGGTTGGAACCCAACCAACGGCCCGTCAACACCGTGTTTCAGCAGTATGCGCTGTTTCCGCATATGTCGGTGGTCGACAATGTCGCCTTCGGATTGAAGATGAAGGGTGTAGGCCCAGAAGATCGCCGCCGCCGCGCCGGCAAAATGCTTGAAATGGTGCATCTTTCCGCCTTCGCCGACCGTATGCCAGCACAGCTTTCGGGCGGTCAGCAACAGCGCGTCGCCCTCGCCCGCGCCCTGGCGCCGGAACCGAAAGTTCTGTTGTTGGACGAACCGCTTTCCGCGCTTGACCTGAAACTGCGGCAAGCGATGCGGGTTGAATTGAAGTCCCTGCAAGAGGAAACCGGCATCACCTTCATCTTCGTGACCCACGATCAGGAAGAGGCGCTGACAATGTCGGACCGCATTGCCGTGATGTCACAGGGCCACGTCCAACAAGTTGGAACCGCACGCGATATCTATGAGGCACCGGTGAACCGGTTTGTGGCCGATTTCATAGGTGAGACAAATCTTCTTGACGTCACGGTCGAGTCAGTAAGTGGCGGTCAGGCGCGCGTGATCCTTCCCGGCGGCCATGTCATCCTTTGCCCCACCACAGGCGATGGGTTGGGTCGGCATCTTGTGTCCATCCGTCCCGAACGGCTGTCTATTGTCGCTGATGGCGATTTGGACGTCTTGGTGGAGCGTGTGGTCTATCTTGGCACGGACCTGCAACTTCTGACTCGCTTGCCAGGTGGTGAAGAATTTCACGTCCGCCTGCAAAACTCGGCCCGGACGCAACCGCCCGCGCCCGGTAACCGTGTGTCCTTGCATCTGGAGGAAGGCGCCGCCCGCCTTTTGTCTGACTGATGGCAGGGACCGCCCCAAAGGCTGGCAAGGAAGGCGGGACCGGCTATCGCGGCATCGTCGGACCCCTACTTTTGCCAACCTGGGTCATGGTTGGTGTATTCATGGTGATCCCTGTTCTGTTGATGGCCGTTTATTCCTTTCTGACAAAGGAATTCAGGGGCGGCGTGATCTGGGATTTCACCCTTGCGGCCTATGACCAGTTCTTCCTTTCTCGAGGTCTGTTCGGGGATGAACCACCCCGCATTGAATGGACCTATATAAGCATTTTCTGGCGGTCGATCTGGCAGGCGGCCTTGGCCACGCTGGTTTGTCTGATCGTCGGTTTTCCTACCGCATGGTTCATCGCCACGCGCCCGGCGCGAAGCCGTGCGGTCTGGCTGTTCCTGATCACCGTTCCCTATTGGGTGAACTTGTTGATCCGCACCGTCAGCCTGAAATTCCTGATCCGCGACAATGGCCCGTTGAACGAAAGCCTGATGTCCATCGGGCTGATCGACGGCCCCTTGCCCCTGGTAAACACCAACCTCGCGGTTCAACTTGGCCTATTCTACAGCTATCTGCCGTTCATGGTCTTGCCGATCTATGCGGCCGTGGAACGCTATAACTTTGCCCTGTCCGAGGCGGCGGCCGATCTTTATGCCAGCCGCTGGGTGACGCTATGGGAAATCGTTCTTCCTATTGTTAAACCCGGCATTATTGCTGGGTGCATTCTGGTGTTTGTCCCGTCGCTTGGGGCCTTTCTTGCGCCCGACCTGCTGGGCGGCGCGAAGACCTTCATGATCGGGTCGCTGATTGACGAACAGTTTCGCGGGTCGCAGGGCAACTGGCCCTTTGGTGCAGCGGCGGCTATGATCTTGATGACGCTGGTCATGATTGTGCTGCTGGCCTATGCCCGCGCTCAAGCCAAAAGCGAGGCGCGATGAAGGGAGTGCGCCACTATCCCGGCTTTCTCGCAATGGCGGTGGGCTGCTTGGTCATCCTTTACGCGCCCCTGATCGTCGTCACGATCTACAGCTTCAACGACTCCGCTTCCATTACGACATGGGGCGGCTTTTCGTGGCGCTGGTATGCCGATGTCTTCACCGGGCCAGAGGCACCGCGCTTCAAGGCGGCTGCCTGGAATTCCATCACGATCGCAATGCTTGCAGCAACCACGGCCACGGCAATTGCCATTGCAGCCGCCGTGGCCATGGTCCGGGGTGGTCGCTTCCGGGGTAAATCGGCCACCTTTGCCTTGATCAATCTTCCGCTGATGGTGCCGGAAATCGTGACTGCCGTCGCATGCTTGATTTTCTTCTCTACTATCGGTCTGACCACCGGCTACATGACCATCCTGATAGCACACATCACCTTTTGCATCCCCTTCGCCTATCTGCCCATAGCCGCACGGCTGACAGGCATCGAAGATGTCTACGAACAGGCCGCCCGCGATCTTTATGCGACCCGCGCGCAGGCGTTCCGACTGATCCTGCTGCCCTTGATGTTGCCGGGCATCTTGTCGGGTTTCCTTTTGGCCTTCATCATCTCGCTTGACGATTTCATCATCACGAACTTCGTCAAAGGTGCAGGAATGGAAACCTTGCCGACCGCCATCTTCGGATCGGTCAAGCAGGGGATCAAACCCAACATCATGGCAATATCCACCATGATGCTGGCTGTTTCAGTTCTGTTTGTCACGCTGTCCTATCTTGCCAACCGCATCGGGCAAAGAACCCGATCCTGAACCCAACGGGAGTCCCAAAATGAAGATATTTCTCACCTCCAGCACGGCCTTTGCCCTGCTTGCCGGCGCGGCGCAGGCTGAAGGAACCCTGTCGGTCTACCACTGGTTCGAATATATCCCGCAGGAGTTGGTCGACAAGTTCACCGCTGAAACCGGCATCGCGGTGACGATCGACACCTATGACAGCAACGAATCCATGCTCGCCTCGCTGAAGGCCGGAAAACTGGGTCAGTATGACGTGGCCGTCCCTGCCGATTTCATGGTGCAGATCATGGGCCAGGAAGGGATGCTTGACACGTTCACCCCCGAGGAAATGCCCAACTTCGGCAACATCGCCCCACAGTGGGTGGACGTTCCATTTGACGCGGGCCGCAAATCATCAATCCCCTATCAGTGGGGCTCAACCTCATTTTCGGTGAATCGTGATGTCTATGCCGGGGACATTTCCTCGCTCGGCATCATTTTCGATCCGCCCGCCGAATTGCAGGGCAAGATCAATGTGCTGGACAGCCAGAACGAGGTGCTGATCCTTGGGTCACTCTACCTTGGCATTCCGCAATGTTCCACCGACCGTGCGCAATTGCAGGCGCTGAATGACATGCTTCTGAACGCCAAACAGCACTGGGCATCCTTTGGGTCAGACACGGCCAAGGATGTGCTGGTGTCGGGCGATGCGGCGGCGGGGATGATCTATAACGGTTTTTCGGCCAAGGCCCGTGCCGAAGGCGCGAATGTCGAATACTCCTACCCCAAGGAAGGCCACGTTCTTTGGATGGACAACATGGTCCTGCTCAAGGATGCCCCCAACCGGGACAATGCCCTGAAATTCATGAATTTCCTGCTTGAGCCAGAGAACGCAGCCGCCGTGACAAACTATGCCGCCTATACATCTGGCGTCACCGGGGTAGAACCATTTCTTGACGATGCCATCAAGAACAGCCCGGAAAACAATCCACCTGCTGATGCCACGCCGGGTGTTTTTGCCCAAGCTTGCGATGCGGAAACCCAGAAACTCTATGATGCGATCTGGACCAATCTGAAGAAGTGATCCTTTGGCTGGGGGCGGAATTGCCCGCCCCCAGCCCCAAACGGATGGAGCGCCCATGTCCTTTGTGATCGCCCTTTGGCAAGGTCCATCGCCGGAATCTTCGGACGATGTCGCCTTTGCCGCCCTTGATGCAGCAATGACCGCCGCGTCTGCGATGGGGGCCATCACCCTTGTTGCGCCAGAGGTGTTCTTGCCCGGCTACAACCAACCCGACATCTCCGCCCGCGCCCAGCAAAGGGGCGGACCCTGGCACGAACGGTTGGCCGCCCTATGCCGCGACAAACGGTGTGGCATCGTGATCGGCTATGCCGAACGCGACGGCGACAGTGTCTATAACTCTGCCGTCGCACTGGACACAAAGGGGCGTGAGATCGGGCATTACAGAAAGGTCCAACTTTTTGGACCGCGCGAAAAATCCATCTATGCGCCGGGGAACGCCGTGTCGACCTTTGATATGGCTGGCCTGCGGACCGCAATGCTGATCTGCTATGACGTTGAATTTGCCCCGCTTGTTCGATCATTGGCCGAGGCGGGGGTGCATCTTGTTCTGGTCCCCACAGCAAACCCCGAACCGAATACCCATGTCAGCAGGATTGTGGTGCCGGCCCATGCGATCAACCATTCCGTGACCATCGTCTATGCCAATTACTGCGGCACAGAGGGCGATATCACCTATTGTGGTGGCTCTGTCATCGCCGCTCCCGACGCGGCCATCCTTGCCGCCGCCGGCCCCGGCCCTGCCCTCTTGATCGCCGATATCGAACGGCAACCAGACCCCGCCCTGTTGCAGACCCAGCTCCACGATTATCGCAAGATCTGAGGTTCCCATGCCCAAGGACACCCGCGACAGCCGTTATGACGTCCTGTTCGAACCGGTTCGGATCGGCCCAAAAATTGCGAAGAACCGCTTCTATCAAGTGCCGCATTGCAATGGTGGCGGGTATCGTGACCCATCGGCCGTTGTCGAAATGCGGCGCACCAAGGCCGAAGGCGGCTGGGGTGTGATCTTCACCGAGCAGACAGAAATTCATCCGACGTCCGAGATTACGCCCTTCATCGAACAACACCTCTGGGATGACCGCGACATCCCGGCCCTGGCCCGCATGGCCGAGGCGATGAAATCCCACGGCGCGCTGGCGGGAATCCAGCTCGCCTATTCCGGCATAAATGGCCCCAACCTTTACTCGCGCGAGGTGCCGCTGGCTGTTTCTGGCGGTCCGATCTTGACCTTCACGTCCGATCCTGTGCAGGCCCGCACGATGGACCGTGATGATATCCGCGACCTGCGCCGATGGTTCCGCAACGCCTTTCGACGCAGCCAGACCGCCGGCTTTGACCTGATCTGCCTTTACGGGGCGCACGGCTTTGGCATCCTGCAGCATTTCCTGTCGCGCAACACCAATCACCGCAGCGACGAATATGGCGGCAGTCTGGAAAACCGCGCCCGCTTCATCCGCGAGATCGTGGAAGAGGCGCGTGAGGAAACCAAGGGGGAGTTGGCCATTTCCCTGCGCCTGTCCTTGCACGAGGCGGGAGAGATGGGTTTTTCAAATACCGAACTGCGTGACTTCATCGAGATGCATGGCGATCTGCCCGATATCTGGGATCTGGCGCATGGCACGTGGGAGGCGTGCTCTGGCACTTCCCGCTTTAAACCCGAAGGCGCACAAGAAGATCTTGTCCGTGGGATCAAGGCGCTCACCTCGAAACCTGTCGTCGGTGTGGGCCGTTTCACCAGCGCGGATGCGATGGTCAGGCAGATCCGGTCCGGTGTTTTGGATTTCATCGGGGCGGCCCGACCATCCATTGCCGATCCCTTCCTTCCGAAAAAGATCGAGGAAGGCCGCTTTGATGACATCCGCGAATGTATCGGCTGCAATATCTGCGTTTCGGGCGACATGACCCAAGGCATCAGCCGCTGCACCCAGAACACCGCTTTCATGGAAGAATGGCGCAAGGGATGGCATCCCGAACGGATGCACCCCAAGGGAAAATCGGAAAGCGTGCTCATCGTCGGTGCTGGCCCTGCGGGGCTGGAGGCCGCGCATATCCTTGGGAAACGCGGCTATCAGGTGACGCTGGCCGAAGCGACCACCACCCTGGGCGGCCGTGTTGCGCGTGAACGCCTGCTGCCGGGTCTGGCAGCTTGGGGACGGGTAGCCGATTACCGCGTGGGCCAGATTGCGCCGATGCCAAATGTGCAAACCTATCTGGACAGCCGCCTGACAGCGGATGACATCCTGTCCTTTGGTGTGGAACACGTGGCCATTGCCACCGGTTGCCATTGGCGGCGCGATGCCGTGGCGCGGTTTCATCTGCACCCGATCCCTACCGATCCAGCCATGCCGATTTTCTCACCCGATGATCTTATGGCCGGACACGGACCCCAAAACGGGGCGGTGCTGGTCTATGATGATGACCATTTCTACATGGGATCGGTCATGGCAGAACTGCTGGTCGCCCGTGGCTGTAGGGTGGATTTCGTGACCCCCGCCGTCAAGGTTGCGGAATGGACGGATAATACTTTGGAACAGGCCACCATCCAGCGCCGGCTCGCGTCGCTTGGGGTGCGCATCCATCTGTCCCACGCCCCAGACCGAATACATGACAAGGCGGTCGACATCACCTGCACTTGGTCCGATCAATCCAGCAGTATTGCCTGTGATGCCGTTGTGATGGTCACCGCGCGCAGCCCCGAAAACGGGCTGTTCCATGATCTCAGGCAGCGGAATTGGCGCGCAGCAGGTATGGTGTCACTGCACCTGATGGGCGACGCGGCTTCCCCTGGCCCCATTGCCTGGGCCACCTATGCCGGTCGTCGTTACGCCGAGGAACTGGATCAGCCCGACAGGGGTGACGCCCTGTCCTTCAGACGAGAGATCGCGGGTTTGTCAGACGCGCCTCTTTTGACGCCATAGTTCGAATATGGGAATGATTGGCTTTAAATCCGCTAAATTCCTCTCATTAAATGTTCGTTTTTGGTGCATGGCATTTGCGGGCAGGAATACAAAACGCGATTGAAACTTATCGGCGCGAGCCATTCGGATGTCAGACAATCATGTCAGATCCGGCGAAATGCCACGGATGAAGTCTGTCCTGGCTGCGGCGGCCATGGCGAACTGCGGCCAAATCGCGTGTTTTTGCACAACCGTCACGGAACGCGCTGACGGTTCCATTTCATCCCTATGACTAAGGTTACAGACCAACCATCCGCGACAGGGGTCCAATAGCCCGATGCTATTCGCGGCAGTAAGCCCAAGCCAGACAGCGTCACCAAGCGATAGCAGCGACGCGCAAAGGCACAGGACTTTACAACTTGCAGAACACAGCTACGAAAGCCCCGGTGCAGACAGCGCCGATTGCACATTTCCGCCCCGCGCGACCTGAAATTCCAGCGGTTGGACTTGCTCTGGCGGCGTCAGTTTTCATCATGGCGGCGCATAACTTCACTTTCTGGCAACGCGCCTGGGATGTGTTTGACGGCAACATCCGGCAAGTGGCCGGATGGGGCATTGCTGTCTGGATGCTGACTTTGCTGATGTTCGTGATCCTTGGCTTTCGCTGGCTGCTGAAACCCGTTGCCGCAGCCCTGCTGATCTTGTCTGCGGTAACATCCTATTACATGGACAACCTCGGCATCGTCATTGACCGCGAGATGATCCAGAACGCCATGCTTACGACCGTGACGGAATCCAAACACTTGATCACTGTCGGTTTCCTTGTTCACGTGTTTATCTGGGGATTGTTGCCTGCTGCTGCGGTGTTTTGGGTGCGCATCCGCCCGACGCAATTCTTCTCATACCTCTGGCGCTGGGTCTTAACCGCCGTCCTGGTCGTGGCCATCTTCGCAGGCGCGCTGTTCAGTGATTTCAAGGCCTATTCTGCCGTAGCGCGCGAGCGCAAAGAGGTGTTGGCAAGCTATCAGCCCGGTGCCGCCATCGGCGGGGCGGCGCGGTATGCCAAAATGATGCTGCGGGCAAAGGATGTGGTCGTCGCGCCGCTGGGCACTGATGCCCGTAAAGGCAAGCTGATAGCGTCTGCTCCGAAGCCGGTTCTAACCGTCGTATTCGTTGGCGAAACGGCGCGGGCGCAGAATTTTGGCCTGAATGGGTATGCCCGTCCGACGACCCCGCAACTTGCACAGCGCGACATCGTCAATTTCACGAATGTCTCGTCCTGTGGAACGTCAACCGCTGTTTCGGTGCCCTGCATGATGTCGAACCTTACAAGGAACGGCTATTCCTATGATCGCGCCATCCGTCAGGAAAACCTGACCGACGTCCTGACCCATGCCGATATTGATGTCCTTTGGTGGGACAATAACACCGGCGATCAAGGCACAGCAGGGCGGGTAACCCAAGCCCGCCGCATGACCGCGGCAGATGATCCCACGGCCTGTGTCCAAGGTGAATGCACCGATGCCGTTTTCCTTGAGCCGATCAAGAAGGCGCTGCCCGGACTGACGCGCGACACGGTCCTATTCATCCATATGATCGGCAGCCACGGCCCTGCCTACTTCATGCGTTATCCGCCCGAAGCCGAGGTGTTTTCACCGGCCTGTCGCACAGCAGAGTTTGCCGATTGCACCAATGAAGAAATCGTCAATGCTTATGACAACTCCATCCACTTTACCGACAAGGTCATCTCAGAGACCATCGACATTCTGGCTGCCCAGTCCGACGTCATCCCTGCCGTTTTCTTCCTGTCCGACCACGGCGAATCCCTTGGTGAAGACGGCCTTTATCTTCATGCCGCACCTTATTTCCTGGCTCCCGAGGCGCAGACCCATGTTCCCATGCTGATGTGGTTGTCACCGGCCTATCAGTCTGCTCTCAAGGTGGATCAGTCCTGCCTTGCCAAACGGGAAAAGGATAGCCTGTCGCAAGATGCGGTGTTTCATACGGTCCTTGGCCTGATGGATGTGCTGACCTCTGTTCACGACAGCGCGCTTGATCTGGTGTCCGCCTGCCGGGAATGACGTTCCAGAAAGCGACGGTTTCAAATACCGAAGGACTGTCCTCCCGCATCGCTTTGTCCATCATTGCCAGGCACACCCGTCCTGCAGCCCTGCACGCACGTCAATTGACGCAAATACCCAACCTGCATTCAGTGGCATGTTGCCAATGCAGCATCGCTTGATGTCCAAATGCCTTTCCGTTCCCAGACAGCGCCTTATCTTGCGATTGTTGGGGGGAAAAATGCTGCTGAAACTTAGCGCTGTCCGGAAAGCATACGAAGGAACGGCCACGCCTGTGTTGAACGGCGTGTCTTTTGATCTTGAACAAGGCCAGATGCTGGCCCTGACGGGCGAGTCAGGTTCAGGCAAAAGCACGCTTCTGCATCTGATCGGCGGGCTGGATACAGCCGATAGCGGGGCGATCGAAATAAACGGCAAGGACATTACGCCGTTGGATGATGCCGGGCGCGCAGTATTGCGGCGGGGCACGGTCGGTGTGATCTTTCAACAGTTCAACCTGATCCCTTCGCTGACTGTCGCGGCAAACATCGCGTTTCAGGCCCGGCTGGCCAATCGTCACCAACCGGAACGAGATCGGGAACTTGCCCGACGGCTTGGCCTGATGGACCACCTGAAGAAATACCCCGAACAATTATCAGGCGGGCAGCAGCAGCGGGTGGCCATTGCGCGGACCCTGTCGCCTCAACCCGATCTGGTGCTTGCCGATGAACCGACCGGCAATCTGGATGAAGCGACGGCAGATACTGTGCTGGCCATGCTACAGGAACTGGTGGCAGAAACGGGGGCTGGCTTGATCATGGTCACCCACTCCGAACGTCTTGCCGCCAGATTGCCCCGCAGGCTGCATCTGCAATCGGGGAAACTTGTGTGACGGCCGCCATCCTGCATGCACTTGCATCACATTGGTGGCGCAACCCGTTGCAATTGATCACGCTTCTGGCTGGGCTCACTTTGGCGACGGCGCTGTGGTCGGGTGTGCAGGCCATCAACGCAGAGGCACGTGCCAGCTATGACGCTGCCGCTGCCACATTGGGCGAGGGGCAGTTCCTGCAACTTGCACCGCGCGATGGTGCGGTAATTGATCACGCAACCTATGTGGCGCTCCGACGGGCGGGTTGGCTGGTCTCCCCGGTAATAGAGGGACGACTTGGTCAGGTCCGGCTCGTAGGATTGGAGCCGCTTACCGCTCCTGGTGGAATTGGGCCGGTCGATCCGCAGGGTGGCGCCGATCTGGGGCGTTTTCTGGCGGGTGAAGGTCAGATATTTGCCCGTGCAGAAACTCTGGTCCAGTTGCCCACCACCGGCGCGCAGCACGTGGAAAACCCCGATGTTGCGCCGAATACCGCAATCACGGACATCGGGCTGGCACAGCGTATTTTGGGCCGCGGGGACGAAATCGACCAATTGATCCTGTCCCCGGACCAACCCCTGAACCGCCGTCCGCTGGAAGAGGTCGCCCCCGACCTTATGCAGATCGCCCCACAGGACGGCAGCGATGTCGCCCGGTTGACTGACAGTTTCCACCTGAACCTGACCGCCTTTGGCCTGCTGTCCTTTGCAGTGGGTCTTTTCATCGTGCATGGTGCCATTGGACTGGCTTTTGAACAGCGCCGATCGGTGGTGCGCACGCTTCGCGCGTTGGGGGCACCATTGGCCCGGCTGATTGCCTTGATGGCAGTTGAATTGGGGCTTCTGGCGCTGATGGCCGGGGGGATCGGCGTTGCACTGGGATATGTGATGGCAGCGGCGCTGATGCCTGACGTGGCCGCATCGCTGCGCGGTCTGTATGGCGCGGATGTGTCGGGCCAGTTAACGCTGCGACCCGCATGGTGGCTGTCTGGATTTGCAATCGCGCTGGGCGGCACGGCGGTCGCGGCTGGTGGTGCCTTGTGGTCTTTGGCGCGTATGCCCCTGCTTGCAGGTGGTCAGGCTTGGGCGGCGGGCATGTCGCGTCGGTGGACCGTTCAAGCCGCGCTGTCCCTGACCCTCTTGGTGCTTTCAGGGGCTTTTGTCATCTGGGGCAAAGGGCTCTTGGCAGGCTTCGGGATGCTGGGCGCGCTTTTGGTGGGCGGTGCATTGGCCCTGCCCCCCCTTCTGGTGGCGTTGATTGCAGCGGTCGCCACCCGCGCCAAGACCCCTGTTCCCCAGTGGTTCTGGGCGGACACACGCCAACAGGTGCCCGGTTTGTCGCTGGCCCTTATGGCACTGCTGCTTGCAATGGCGGCGAACGTGGGTGTTTCAACCATGGTGTCGTCCTTCCGGCTGACATTCACCGGGTTTCTTGATCAACGCCTCGCCTCGGAGCTTTACGTCACGGCGGCCGACAGCGCACAGGCGGACGCAATTCTTGCGGTTGCATCAAGTCAAGCTGATGCCGTTCTGCCATTGATGAATGTGGACCGGACCATCGCCGCCCTGCCCGCCCAGATATATGCCGCGCGCGACCATGCCACCTACCGTGACAATTGGCGTTTTCTGCGCTCTGTGCCGGATGTTTGGCAAAGGCTCGCACAAGGCGAAGGTGTATTGATCAATGAACAGCTTTTTCGGCGCGCAAAGCTGGATTTGGGTTCACCTGTCCGCCTTGGCACGGGCATCACCTTGCCCGTTCTGGGCGTCTATGGGGATTACGGCAACCCGCTGGGTCAGGTCATCGTGACGGAATCGCTGTTTCGTTCCTTGTTCCCCGATGTGATCGCCTTGCGCTTTGGTTTACGCGTTGACCCGGATCAGATCGAAGCCTTGCGGATCAACCTGCGCGAAATGGCTGGCGTGGCAGAGAGTGCAATGATTGATCAAGCGTCAATCAAGGCTCTTTCCCTGTCGGTTTTTGAACGGACCTTCGCGGTGACTGCGGCGCTGAACGTCCTGACCCTCGCTGTCGCAGGTTTTGCCATTTTGATGAGTCTTCTTACCCTGGCTGCGATGCGCCTGCCGCAGCTTGCACCAGTCTGGGCGCTTGGCCTTACACGCCGCGGGCTGGCAGTGATGGATCTGTTGCGTGCGGTTGTGCTTGCCTTGTTGACAGCCGTGATGGCGTTGCCTTTGGGGCTGGCGCTGGCCTGGGCTTTGTTGGCCGTCGTGAATGTAGAGGCATTTGGCTGGCGCCTGCCTATGTATTTTTTCCCACTGGATTACCTGCGCCTTGTGGGATTGGCGCTGATGGCGGCGGCTTTTGCGGCCGCTTGGCCAGCCTGGCGGCTGTCGCGCATCCCGCCTGCGCAGCTTCTTGGGGTGTTTCGTCATGAACGTTAAGGCATTCGTCGCCCTTCTGTTGCTTCCATTGGCAGCGATGGCACAGGGTTTTGCAGGTCTGGGAACCGACGCCGACAATTTCAGCCAGCCGGTGCCAGGGCGCGCGCTGAATTTTCCGGCTGACCACGGCGCACATCCCGACTATCGGATTGAATGGTGGTATCTGACGGCCAATATGACCGGCCCCGACGGCACGCCCTATGGGCTGCAATGGACGTTGTTCCGGTCTGCCCTTGCCCCACAGGATGGCCAGGGCTGGGACACGCCACAGCTTTGGATGGGTCACGCCGCGATCACCACACCCGATGCCCACCATGTTGCGGAACGTCTTGCACGCGGGGGGATCGGGCAGGCCGGCGTGGTGGCCAGCCCGTTTTCAGCCTGGATCGACAATTGGGGGATGGAGGGGCCGGATATCAACATCCTGCGCCTCACCGCATCAGGCAGTGATTTTGCCTATGATGTAAATCTGCAGGCCACCGGGCCATTGGTCAAACACGGCCAGGACGGGTATTCTGTGAAATCTGCCGCAGGACAGGCCAGTTATTACTATTCACAGCCATTCTACGAACTGTCAGGCACCTTGACCCTTCCTGACGGGCAAATCCCCGTCACGGGAACCGCTTGGCTGGACAGGGAGTGGTCTTCCCAACCCTTGGCCGCAGATCAGACAGGGTGGGATTGGTTCTCCCTGTCCTTCGACAGTGGTGACAAACTCATGGGTTTTGTGCTGCGCGGAAGTCAGGATTACACCGCAGCGACCTGGATTTCGGCGGATGGGCAAGCCACGCCCTTTGCAGATGGCGCGTTTACGGCAACCGCACTGGCCCGCCACAGCATCGCCGGGCGGCGGGTGCCAACCACCTGGAAAATTCGGTTTCCGGCCCGTGGTATCGACGCCACCGTCACCGCCCTGAACCCCGATGCATGGATGGCCACGTCGGTCCCCTATTGGGAGGGGCCGATCACCATTTCAGGCAGCCATACTGGCGTCGGCTATCTGGAAATGACGGGGTATGATGACTGAAGACGGACCTTGTGCCAATCCACCAGACGGATCGGCGCAAGGGCCATTACATACCCGTTCCCGTCAGAAGAAAAGCAAGGCCTTGGCTGTGCCACTCGACAACAGGTGCCAAACCTAAATCTCACAGGAAAGCTGTGGACGGGTTTGAACGGCAAGGCGCACTTCAACCCGATAAAGATGGGAAACGGGTCACACCCCAATACCCAAGGAAGGGACAGGCACCTGCCTTCACCCCCCCGGCGGGATAACACGCATCACAAAGGACGGTGCAGGTTCGCCATCAGGAACCGGCCCCGGCACATCATGTGACACCGGATCGACCGACTTAAGGAACGCCGCGATGGCAAAGGCATCCTCGTCGCTGAGGGCAGCAAGGTTGGGCCACGGCATCACGGGCAAAAGCACCCGCCCCTCTGGCGTTACTCCGGTGCGGATCGCGGCGACGATCTGATCGGGGGTCCATGTGCCAAGCCCGGTTTCGTCATCCGGGGTCAGGTTCGGCCCGTAGACCGTGCCGAAACCCGGCACCTCGAACCCCACATCAGACCCGCCAAGAAAGCGGGTCATGTCCGGATTGCCCAGGAAATGACCCGGCGTGTGGCAGTCACCACAGCCAGCGATCTGCGCCAGATAACGGCCGCGTTCGACCTGCGCCTCATCGGCCTGTGCCGCGCTGGATAGGGTTGCGGCGAAGGTGGCGATCGCAACCAGCGTGGCATGCCCGCGATGGGAAAGGCGGCGCGCATTCCGTTTCATTTTCATATCGTTTCCTTTCTTATCCCAGTCATTCCGCCGCGATTGCAGCAGGGCTTTGCAGGACGGCCCCGCCCTCCGGCAGATGGCGGCCAGCAAAGACACCTTGGGGATCGTAGGTTGCAGCTAGGTCATTGATCCGCTGGCGCGCCATGTCGCTGTGGCAGGCCTCCATCCGGTGGGGACGTGCCAGATCGGCATGACCCACGTAGCGCCCGGTGGTTACGGGATCGAGCGTGTCCATGCCAGAGCGCAGCCAAGCCAGGTTCGCAGCATCCTCGTCAGGTGTTTCCCATGTGCCGTGCATGATCCCGCAGACAGAGCCGATCATCGACAGCGCGGCATCCGGCAACCGCCGATGCAGGGCCGAATTGCGACCATAGATAACCCCGATTGCGTTGGATCTGGCCGAGGGGGCGGTAGCAATCATTTGGGCAAGCCCGGCAAAGGTTGCATCGGCATCCTCGCTCCACAGGCAATCAACCCCGTAGCGGGCACCATCCGGGAAACTCTGGTCCACAAGGGCATAGAGCTTTGCAAAGTCGATCGGTGTCACTGGCGTATGGGCCAACGCCCCGTCGGGCAGGATATTCCCGACGTTCATGGCCAAACCGCCGAGTTCAATCATCGACCCACCATAGGCCGTCAGGATCACGGTGGCGAACTTGGCGTCCCCCATGCCCGCTGCGGGCGGTGCGGCAGCAAACGACAGCGACACTTCGGCAAAGCTGGGCAGGACATTGGCCAGACGCTTCATGCTGGTCGTCACCTCGGCCACTTGCGCAAGGGGATAGGTCCAGGTCGCAACAGCCATCGCCGCAGGCAGCGGCATGAGCCGGAGCCAGTAGCGCGTCACGATACCAAAGAACAAAGGACCAGCCCCGCGAAGCGCCCAAAAGATATCCGGAAATTCGGTTTCGCTGACCATCACCACGCGCCCATCCGCCAGCACCACTTCGGCCCGGTCGATCAGGTGGCATGCTGGCCCCCATGTTCCTTCGTTCCAGCCAAAGCCGCCACCCAGAAGATAACCGCCCATCGCCACATCACCACAATGGCCGACGGGAAAGGCCAGCTCCTTTGCTGTCAACGCAACCGCGAGGGCCAGGTTCTTTGCGGCAGGCCCCACCTCGGCGATGCGGGCCAGCCGATCGATTGCAATGCCATTCAGCGCCCCCAGATCAATTGCGACCCCGTCCTGAAGGGCGATGCCCGACCAGTTATGACCGCTGGACCGCGCCGAAGCGCGATAGCCATTGGCAGCCGCATAGCGGACGGCGGCCTGAACATCGGCGGTTGACGTCGCCTTTACGATCACGCGAGGAGTTGCCTGCGGCTTGCGCCCATTCCAGACAAGCTCCTCGCGCGCGGCGGTGAAACCCACCTCTCCCTCAGCGATGACCTGGCCGCTGACCTGAATGCGAAGATCTTCGATATGCATGGTTCTGTCCCTTTTTTTAAATTCTTCTGTCCGCCCACTTGGGATCAGACAAGCCTTGCCGATCCGAAGCCGTCTGTCGGCCTCAGGTCCAAAAGCCCGGAGCAATGTCCGAATGTCCTGATGCCCCCGTTCGGGGGTGTCAGATGATTGCCGCCCTCGTCCGCCTTGCGGGGATTGGATGTCGGAAACGATGGAAGCGGCCCTTGGGGTTTTCCCCCATCTGGCCTGATACCATTCGCATTGCGCTGTTCTTGTGAACGAACGCACATCTACTGCGCGTTGATGCGATATGCTCGCTAAGTGTTTCCTCTCGAAACGCTAAAAACTTCTTAAGCTACGCCCCTGATCAGGGAAGGCCGCAGATTAGGCGTCCTGAAGCACCAGTTTCGCGTTCACGACCAGACGAAACCGGCCCCGTCCAGTCTTTTCGATTTGTATGGGCAGTGCCTTTTCCCGCAGACGCCGTTCCAAGAGGACCAGTCGGGCCTCAAGGTTTTCGGCATGTGAGGGCAATCGCAGGTCTGCCGACAACCGCAGCTCGCGGTTGGTAAACTCACTCGCACCAGTTGCCACATAGGCGCGGACAAGTTTCCAAAGGATCGCGCCCGCCACGCCTTTGATCAGATACTCGCCATCGGCAAAGATGCTGTCATCGGCAGCGAAATGACGGATCGCAAGGGTTGCATCAAAGGCAGAGGCCCGGGTTGGAGCGTGCTGTTCTTCGGCATCTTCCTCGGCATTCAAGGCGGAAATATGGGCCGCAAGCGCAGCCGCGATACAGCCCAGCGTGTCTTCCTCTTCATGCGTGAACCGCATGGGCATCGGGCTTTCCGCAAACAGCACACCGACAAGCATGCCCTGCCATATGATCGGCAAGGCGATCTGACTTTCTGGTCGCGTCAGGCCGGGAAAGGCGATCCCCGGCGCTTCGGGCGCATCTGGCCCGGCATCAGCCAGCAGACGGTCGCGCACGGCACTGCCATAAAGATATTCGGTTGACATATGATCGATCCGAATCGCCACCTTTTCGCGGGCCGCGACACCAATTACACCATCACCAAGCCGAACCTCCGAACCGATGCCGGATGCGGGATAGCCCCATGTCGCAACAGCAACCAGCGCGGAACGGGTATCATCTGGAACAAGGATCATCAGATTGGTGATCCCCAGATGCCGGGCAATAGAATCAAGCGTTCGGTCAAAAAGATCGCCCAGCGTGCCAGCCCGCGCCATATCTGTCAGAACGCGCCGCAGTGCCGGCAGCGCGGCAACCTGCGAAACCGCCCGCGCAATCTTTGGTGTCACCACCTGCCGGATCGCCCGGACCCGAAAGATGTCCGCCCCCATAAGACGGAAAACCCCCGCCATACCAGTATGCGAGGCGATCCCTGCCAGCCTCGCCTTCATCGACTCGAACAACGGGCCTTCGGTCTGAGTCGTCTCGAAATCCAGATCGAGTTGATAGAACGCGGTGGTCAGAGGATCGACAACCTCGACGGCAGCCGTGCGCGTGGACAGGATGTTGCGCCGCGTCTTGTTGAAGAACTGATAACTTAGGGCAACGCGGTCGGGATCGACATAGTGGATCTGACTGATATAGGACACGTTCGGCATGCCGCTTGGATCAACCGTAGCCAGAACAGCCGGCACCGTGCCTTCAAAGCAGTCGCGCAGCGCATCAAGTGTCGGGGCAGATCCGTCACTCTGGTCCGACAATGCGCCGTGTTCCATCACAATTCGCACCCCGCACCTGGCCCCGGTGTCTGCTCAAAGGCGCATTGCGGCACAAAACTCAGAACGCTGATGCTCTGGGATCGGTTGTCACAAAAGGCCTTCAGAAAGTAGGGCGGAAAACCCAGCATCCGCAGCACGTCGGCAAAGGCATCCATCTGTTGATCCACGCAGACCCGGTCATCAGGTTCCAGCTGCGCGGCCCGGCTTGACGGGGCCTTGAGCTGGATCGTTCGATGCGAAATTGGCGCGCTGAAGGTGGCTGCAATCGGGCCACCTTGCTGCGCTGCCGCCGTGATCGCGGCGTTCCCTTCGGTCGGATACATCAATCTAATGACGCCACTTGGCAGAACCCGTGTCGCCAGCGCCCGCCCTGCCCGCGCACGCCCATCCGGCCCCACCACCCCGACAATGACACTGACACCGCTGTGGATGAACTCTACCACCTCGGCAGGCAGGACGATTGGCCCTGCCGCCTGAAACGGCGATGGCACTCGTTTCGTGATGTGCAATGTTCTGTCTGACATCTGGCGTGCATCCAACAGTGCCGCCACGATACGATACAAAGGTTAAGTTGCAAACTGCAGCTTTTGCCTGTGCCGGACGCTCCCCCACTAGCCCCGTCCCGCTCGTCCACAGCACCGTAGGGCGGGTACTGTTCTCCCGATGCGTGACTTCTAAAATTGCCCAGAAGATGAGATCAGCATTGCTGCCAGACAGATACGCTCACGGCGATGCAAGAAGGGGCGGATTGAGGAACCATTCGGCATGTTTTCAGGCCAAAGCACTAACCTGACCCACGGCACAGCAAACTTTTCTGATCACGCGACAGCTACTCACCAGCGATCTGCAGACCATTCCGGAGAACGCCGCCACAACCTGAAATCGGTTCATGCGTCATGTCGGCCTAGAAATCAATTTGGGGGCGCCCGCACAACGCGGACACCCCCAATCTGACAGTCTAGACGCAGATCAATTGTCGCGGCTGCGCATGTCAACCACGCCGGTGCTCGGGACGACAGTGACTTCGACACTGTCATCCGACATCAGGCCGGCGCGCGCCAGTTCCTTGCTGTTGGAGTAGACGGTGCTGGCCTTGACCTCGATCGTCTGGGCGGCACTTGCCGGCACAGCGTTCGGATCGGGACGCTCGCGGGTCTGATTGCCAGCAGCAGAGGCAGCGCCAGCAACAAGGATAAGAAGGGCGGATGTTGCGATGACATTTTTCATGGTGGTTTCCTTCGTTCAAAATTCAGTAGCTTTTTGATCGGATCGTTTGATCGGATAAACGAAGATTGACGCCAAATTCGTTTGGCTGGGAAATCACTGATTGATCGCGCCCGATCACTCGAAAATGTTTGCGAGTTATTGTAACTTCTGCACTTTTTCCTCGTTGAGCGTCTCAAGCCCGCTCACGACTGGCAAAAAAGCCCGAGTTTCATTTCAATCTCGTCAAATGATTGTGGCTTACTCTCGCTAAGTCGCATTGCAGTGCGACCCGCACCATGATTGTGCATTTTTTTACACCTGTTACTCCCGCGTTTTATCAGCGTTTTGGTGTGCTTCTGAGCAAGAACGCCCGACGCATTCTTAAGCCATTCAACACGAATCGGCTGATGACCGGATCTCGCCTTTCACCGAACAAACCTGGCGTTTGATCTCTGCGGTTGGTGCAGAGCATACCGGGAGAACGGTCATGCGTTCATTACCGACAAGTCAACAGAAGCGATCCACTTCTCGGCGACGACCGGTTCCAATGCGATGAACTTCCCTCTCAACCTCTACCCCACCGAACAAGACCTCGACCAACCCCGCCGCATCAACTTTGAGCCAAAGCTCTACGCCCGCCTGCAGGCCCTCGCCCAGCATCCCACTCACGGCACCCCGGATGAGGTGGTGGTCTTCGACTACATCTACGTCGTTCTGCACTGCCCGGCCTATCGCGCCACCAATGCAAAATTCCTCAAGATCGACTTCCCCCGCATCCCTTGGTCCGCCAGCCCGGATGAATTTTGGGACGCCTCCGCCAGCGGCACACACGAGCGCAAGCTGCATCTGACGGACCCTGCCATCGTCGGCCCCACTCCTTACCCCTTAAAGGGTGTAGGCAACGCTGTGGTGGACAAGCCCCTGTTCGACAATAGTAAGGTCTGGATCAAGGCCACCCAATACTTCGGCGCCGCCCCGGCGGTGTGGTGGACCTTCGACATCGGCGGCTACCAACTTGCCCAAAAATGGCCAAAAGACCGTAAGGGTCGGGTGCTTAACCTCGATGATGTTAGGCACGACCAGCGCATCCTGAAAATTCTCGCTGAAACGGAACGAATAATGCAGTCGATCACTATGACGCTGGAGGCCAATTGATGCGCCACTTTCTTCTTGTAGCAGTGGTTTTCACTGCTAGCCCGGCATCGGGCCAAGTGTTCGAATGCAGGATGGGCCAAGATGCCGCCTGTCTTGATTGGGGCGAAACAGTCTGCTCAAATCAAGGAATGTGTGTCGACAAGAACTCGGCATGTTTTGACACCTATCAGTGCGACTACAAGGGGTTTGCCTGCAAGTCCGCCGTAGACGAATGCGTAAAGGCGCATGACAGCATCGTCGAAGACTACAACACGCTTTTTGCAGACTACGAAACCCTGCGAACGGCAGGCGGGAAACTGGCCGAGTCGCATGAAAAGTTGCAGCGTGAGTTAATGGAACTCAAATACTGCTTGGCCTATGCTTCCACATTCGAAGAAGCCCAGTTCTGTCCTAACTAGCCACCGGCTAGCGCCAAACAGATGTTGGGCTGTTTGATGGATACTACCGCCATTCAACAAAATTTCTTTTTTATTTCATTGGGTATTGGCGGACAGTGAGGGATTCGAACCCTCGAGACGGTTCCCCGCCTACACACTTTCCAGGCGTGCGCCTTCGACCACTCGGCCAACTGTCCGTCGGGCATTCCATAAGCGTTGGAAACAGGGGGCGCAAGGGGGCTGCGCGGGTCAATCCATCAGGGTGATGGAGACGCGGCGGTTCTGCCGACCCTTCTTTTCGATCTTGCCGATTTCCACCCGGCCAATTTCGGCTGTGCGCGCGACATGTGTGCCACCACAGGGCTGCAAATCTACCTGCGTCGCCCCTTCGCCGATCCGGACAAGCCTGACCCTGCCCTGCCCCATCGGCGGTTGCACCGACATCGTCTTGATCAATCCGGGGTTTGCCAGAAGGTCTGCATCACTGATCCAACTGTCCGTGACCGGCAGGTCCAGCCCGATCAACGCGTTCAACCGATCTTCAAGCATCTGCACGTCTTCTGGCGGATCGGGCATGTCGAAATCCAGCCGCCCGCGTTCTGCGCCGATCTGTCCGCCGGTGACCGGCAACGGGATCACCACCGACAACAGATGCAGCGCGGTATGCACCCGCATGTGCCGGTGGCGGCGGTCCCAGTCCAGTTGTTGGGTCACGATCGTGCCAATCGGTGGCATCGCCATCGGTTCGGCGGGAACCAGCGCGATTTGCCCACCTTCTGCCTTGACCGCTGTAGCGATCTGCAACCGACCCTCATTCCAGACCAACTGACCTGAATCTCCCGGTTGGCCACCACCAGTGGGATAGAAAAGACTGCGGTCACATATGACGCCACCTTCAGCCGTATGCGCGACAACCACGGCATCAATCATGCGCAGATAGGCATCTTCCCGAAAGAGCAGTTCGGTCATCCGACATCTCCCTTGCCTTGCTCATCACGGGCCCGGTTGCTGGTGCGGGGCATCGCTGGATCTGTCTCTGGCGTGCTATCCGTAGCAGTCAACCCACGCAGCGCACGGCCCAGTGCATCGACATTGCGGAGATAAACCTCGGTCTGTGCAAAGGGAATCTCGATGCCTTCTTTCGCAAAGCGTTCCACGATCTGGTGGTTGACCTCTGTCCGAACGCCAAGAGAAAAGTTCACATCCCGCAGGATCATGCGGATCTCAAAGCTCATCGCATCCGCGCCAAATCCCATGAAGGCGACCATCGGGGGCGGGTTCAACACGGCCAAAGGCTGGGCTTCGGCGATTTCGCGCAGCACCCGTTCTACCTTCCGCGTGTCCGTACCATAGGCCACTGTCACCGGCACGATCAGCCGCCCAGACAGGTTGAACCTGGTCCAGTTCGTCACCTGCTGGGTCACCAGATCGGCATTGGGCACGATCACATCTGAACGGTCAAAGGTCTGAATGCGCGTTGACCGGACAGAGATGGATTTCACCGTTCCCTGCACCTGGCCCACTTCGATCCAGTCCCCCTCGCTGACCGGTCGTTCGATCAGCAAGATGATGCCGGACACAAAGTTCGATACGATGTTCTGAAGGCCGAAACCGATGCCCACAGACAGCGCACCGGCGACAATCGCCAGGCCCGAAAGGTCGATCCCGGCGAAATTGATGGCCAACAACGCCGCAAGGAAGATGCCAATATAGCCAACGCCCGAAACGATGGCATTCTGACCGCCCTGATCCAGCGTTGTGCGCGGCAGGACAGATCCGCGCAATGCGCCCTGAAACAGCCGTGTAACCATATAACCGACGGCAAAGATGATCGCAAAAAATAGGAAATCTGTCGGTGATACCCGCGTGGCCCCAATCTGGAACCCGTTCAGGAACCGCTGCCACAGTTCCGTGATATCCGCCAGTCGCGCCCCCCAGACCAAAGCGAACAGCGGAATTGACGCCAGTATCATCGCAAATCCGATCAGAACCGGGATCAGCCCTTCCTGATCGGCGGCGTCTGACTTGGTGATCAACCCGTATAAATCACCCACCAGCCGCTGCACGATGAACAGCACAGCCACCAGCCCAAGTGAAATGACGGAAGGAAACACCAGCGCCGTTGCAGCGGCGATATAGCCCACCGCACCCAACACCACCCCGGCCAGCCCTGTCAGCATCACTCCGCGTGCCAAAAGGCCCAGCACCCGAATGCTGACGGTCAGCCCCCCTTCACGACCTTCCACGCTACGCG
Source organism: uncultured Paracoccaceae bacterium (assembly GCA_958439195.1). Taxonomy (GTDB): domain Bacteria; phylum Pseudomonadota; class Alphaproteobacteria; order Rhodobacterales; family Rhodobacteraceae; genus Paragemmobacter. The sequence continues at coordinate 123,478 of OY288160.1, read as the reverse complement.
CGTGGCGACGCAGCAATTGCCCCATGCGGAATATCAGCACGGCCATTGTGGCCAGAACCGGGAATCCCAAAACGGCATTGGCAGTATCGCTGGCACCCACCTCCAGCATGATGGCTTGACGCAGCGCCTCGACCCCAAGCACAACCCCGATGCTGCGTGCAAGGAACCGCCCTTCTGCCCGCCGTTCCGGCAGCGGCAAATCGGTCGCCTCATTGCCCTCATCAAACGGGAAGATCGTCGTCCCCAACCAGTTCGCGGCGCAAATGGTAAACACCGCAACGGGCAGGATCAGCATCAATCCTGCCCCAACCGGCCCAACGAGTCCGGTCAGGATAACGGCTTCGGTGACGGCAATCGCCCCAAGCGTTGGCAGCACGATCTGCGTCAGCGAAATCAGCAGCGTGACTACCCTTCGGCCCCGCGCCGTGCGTGGCTTGGGCAGGCGTTTCTGGATCGGGCTGAGAATGCGCCTATAAAGGGTCATCAGGGCGATGCCGATGACTGCCAGCAAAAGGATCAAGGGTAGGTTGTCAAACAGGGCGCTACGCCCATCACCGCGCGTCCAGCGGGTCGTGGTTTCGGTCCAAAGCGATACCGTCACATCACGCAGCAGGACCAACCCCTCTGGCCAGTTGGCCGGGTTGATCGGAGACGGCCAAAGTTGCAGCAATTGGCTGGCTTGCCGTTCACGCAGCACACGGTCGACTTCACCGATCAACCCGTCGGCCCGACGATACGCCTCTTCTGCCGCAATCCCGGGCGCTTGCAGGCGAACGAGTTGGTCGGAAAGCTGCCGCCTCCGCTCGGCAATCTCGTCCGCTTCGGTTTCGCCTTCTGCCGGGGCAGGGCCAAGCGCCGCGATCTGGTCGCGCAGCGTGGCGATGCGGGTGGAATTCGTGTTCTGAGCCACCAGAAAGGCCGCCCGCCAATCCACGATCGACGTCCGCAATGTTTCCAGAACGGTGCTGTCCGTGTCGGGGTTGGCCAGCGTCGCCTCGGCCCGTTCCGCCGCACGCTCCCACGCGACGTAATCCAGTGTCGACCCTTTGCCCGATCCTTTTGAAACGACAACGGTCGTCGTGCCTTGGGCGGTCGGGGCAGAAGGTGTTGTCGTGGTCGTGACGACCGGACCAACCGACATGCCCTCTTGCGCCTGAACAGGCGGTTGTGGCGGGGCTGCCTCCTGCGCCTGTACCGCCGGCGCACAGATAATTGCAGCCGCAAGTAACGCTGCCGCAAACCCCTTCAGCACTTCGGCACTACGTGGCACGACACCCGTCATGCGTCTTCGAATACCGTGGGAATCGCGTGCGGCGCACGGTCAAGCCAGGCCGGAACCGGCAAACCCTTTTCCTTCAGGAAGGCCGGGTTATACAGCTTTGACTGATAGCGGTTGCCGTAGTCGCACAGGATCGTCACGATCGTGTGCCCCGGCCCCATATCCTTGGCCATGCGGATCGCACCCGCGATATTGATCCCCGACGATCCGCCAAGGCAGATGCCTTCATCTTGCAACATGTCAAACACCAACGGCAGCGCCTCGGCATCCGGGATGCGATAGCTGTAATCGGGGGTAAAGCCTTCCAGATTTGCGGTGATCCGCCCCTGCCCGATACCTTCGGTAATTGACGTGCCAGGGCTGTCCAGCACCCCCGTGGTGTAAAAGGAATGCAAGGCCGCGCCTTCGGGATCGGCTAACCCGATCTTTACCCCCTTCGGCTGAAGCGCAAGGCCAACACCGGCCAGCGTGCCACCCGATCCGACGGCACAGATGAACCCATCCACCTTGCCATCAGTCTGTTCCCAAATCTCGGGCGCGGTGGTTTCAATATGCGCCTGTCGGTTTGCGATATTGTCAAACTGGTTCGCCCAGACCGCCCCGTTGGGTTCTGTCCGCGCCAACGCCTCTGCCAGTCGGCCGGAATAGCGCACATAGTTGTTCGGGTTCTTGTAAGGCGCGGCGGGCACCTGCACCAGTTCCGCCCCGGCCAGACGCAGCATGTCCTTCTTTTCCTGGCTCTGCGTTTCCGGGATCACGATTACGGTGCGGAACCCCATCGAAGCCCCCACCAGCGCCAACCCGATGCCGGTATTGCCCGCTGTCCCTTCGACAATCGTGCCACCCGGCTTCAACGCTCCCCGCGCCACCGCATCACGGATGATGTAAAGCGCCGCCCGGTCCTTGACCGACTGCCCCGGATTCAGGAATTCGCACTTCCCGAGGATCGTGCAGCCCGTCATTTCGCTGGCATGTTTCAGCTTGATCAGGGGGGTATTGCCAATCGTCTCGGCCAGATCGCTGTAAATCCGCATGGGGCTGTCCTTCATTCTTTGCCCAACGTGTAGGCGCGGGCGGCGGAAATCTCAAGCCATGCAGGGCAAACAAGCGGTTTCATCCTCTGCGCGGGCTGCAAACAGTTTCAAATAATCCCAGAGGCCGGAAACTCACACCTTGGCCTATCCTCTCGGCCTGCTGCCCGGCCCGACTCGCCCACAGAGGTGCCCTATTGCCTCTTGGGTCCGTCCAATCCGGCCGGCTCTCACCTCCGGGGCAAACGTCCCCGGTGCCTAACCGGACTGCAAGCCCGAGGGGGATGCAGAGACGGCGCGAAAAACAACACCCCTCAGGGAAAGGAATGAGTGACATGAACCAAGCGGTCCATCCGGTGGATGAAATTCTGCCAACACCGAAACTCTTTACTCTTGGCCTCCAGCATGTGCTGGTGATGTATGCAGGGGCCGTGGCCGTCCCCCTGATCATCGGGCGTGCGCTAAAGCTGGAACCGGCCGACGTGGCCTTTCTCATTTCGGCCGATCTATTTGTCTGCGGGCTTGTCACGCTGATCCAGTCGCTGGGCGCAACCCAATGGTTCGGCATCCGCCTGCCGGTGATGATGGGCGTCACCTTTGCGGCCGTGGGTCCGATGGTCGCTATGGCAAATGTGCAGGGCGGTTCGGAAGGTGCGCGTGCAATCTTTGGCGCGATCATGGCGGCAGGGATCATTTCCATGCTGATCGCCCCCATCATAAGTCGAATGCTCCGCTTTTTCCCGCCGGTGGTCACCGGCACCATCATCCTGGTCATCGGTGTCAGCCTGATGCGGATCGGCATCAACTGGATCTTTGGCAACCCGGTTGGTCCCACCGCCCCCCAGATCATTGACCCCGCCCATGCCGCCTGGCTGACCACCGTCACCGAAGGGGCCACATCCGGGGCCATCACCGGCCTGCCTGCCCTGCCAGAGGGATTGGCCCTGGCCGCAAAGATGAACAACCCCGCCTATGCTCCGCTGGGCAATGTGCTGGTCTCGGCCATCGTGCTGGCCTCCATCCTGCTGATCGCACGGTTTGGTCGCGGCTTCATCGCCAATATCTCGGTTCTTCTTGGCATCGTGATCGGTGCAGGCATCGCCATAGCCATTGGCGCGATGTCTTTCTCCAAAGTGGGCGAGGCCGCATGGTTCGGCCTGATCACCCCATTTCATTTCGGCATGCCAACCTTTGATCCCATCATGATCGTTACCATGACGCTGGTCATGATCGTGGTGATGATCGAATCCACCGGCATGTTCCTCGCCTTGGGTGACATGACGGGACGCAAGGTTGATCAACCGATGCTCTCTGCCGGATTGCGCACCGATGGCCTTGGCACGCTGATCGGCGGCATTTTCAACACCTTCCCCTACACCTCATTCTCGCAGAATGTCGGTCTTGTGGGCGTGACAGGCGTACGGTCGCGCTTTGTCTGCGTGGCGGGCGGTATCATCCTGATCCTTCTGGGGCTTGTGCCAAAGATGGGCGCCTTGATCGAATCCATCCCGACGATGGTTCTGGGCGGCGCGGGCATCGTGATGTTCGGCATGGTCGCGGCCACCGGCATCCGCATCCTTGCGGGCGTCGATTTCGCACGGAACCGCAACAACCTTTTCGTCGTCGCGGTCAGCCTGGGCTTTGGGATGATCCCGCTCATTGCACCCAACTTCAAAATGTGGATGCCGCATGAACTCCACCCGCTGATCGAAAGCGGCATCCTGCTCGCCTCCGTCGCTGCGGTTACGCTCAATGCTTTCTTCAATGGCGCAACATTGAACGAAAGTGACATAAAGGCCGCTGCAGCCGCAGCCGATCACTGACACATCGCCACCACGCAAAAGGGCGGCGGTCCACTGACCGCCGCCCTTTTCAATCTGATGACGGCATCACTCTGCCTTGGCAACCAGCATCCCGTCTGCCTTCAAACCGGCATAGCTTTCATCGAGCGATTTTGTGGCCCGCGCGATCAGCGTGTCAATTTCATCCGTCGTGATCACCAGTGGTGGCGCAATGATCATCCGGTCACCCACATGCCGCATGATCAGGTTGTTGGCAAAGCACCGCTCGCGCGTGCGCAGCCCGACCGTTCCCGATTCCGACTCAAACTTCGCCCGCTTGGCCTTGTCCGGCGTCAGCGCGATAGACCCCATCAGCCCCACCAGCTTTGCCTCACCCACCAGCGGGTGATCGGCCAGCGCGGCCCAGCGTTCGGCCAGATACGGGCGGGCCACGTCGCGCACATGCTCGACAATGCCTTCCTCCTGGATGATCCGCAGGTTTTTCAGCGCCACAGCCGCCGCCACCGGATGCCCGGAATAGGTGTAGCCGTGGAAGAATTCGCCGCCTTCGGCCACCACCGCCGCCACATCGTCACAGACAATAGACCCGCCGATGGGCTGATAGCCGGAAGACAAGCCCTTTGCGATGGTCATGATATGCGGCTTGATACCGAATGTCTGGCTGCCGAACCAATTTCCGGTGCGGCCAAACCCGGTGATCACCTCATCCGCGATCAGCAGGATGCCGTATTTGTCGCAGATCCGCTGAATTTCCGGCCAATAGGTTGCCGGCGGAATGATCACGCCACCCGCGCCCTGCACCGGTTCACCGATGAATGCCGCGACCTTGTCGACGCCCAACTCAAGGATCTTGTCCTCAAGCTGCTTTGCACGCGCCAAACCGAAATCCGCTTCGGTCATCTCGCCGCCTTCACCCCACCAATAGGGTTGGTCGATATGCACGATCCCGTCGATCATACCGCCATGCGCGTGGATCGGGGCCATCCCGCCAAGGCTGCCGCCCCCCATCGTGGACCCGTGATAGCCATTCTTGCGCGCAATGATCACGCGCTTCTCCGGCTGTCCCTTGACCTGCCAATACCGCCGCACCAGCCGGATATTGGTATCATTCGCTTCTGACCCGGACCCGGCAAAGAACACATGGTTCAAATCGCCCGGCGCCAGTTCCGCAATCTTTGCGGCCAGCGCGATGGCCGGCACATGCGTTGTCTGAAAGAAGGTGTTGTAATAGGCCAATTCTTCCATTTGCCGCGCCGCCACCTCGGCCAACTCACGACGGCCATAGCCGATGTTCACGCACCACAGGCCCGCCATCCCATCAAGGATCTGCTGCCCCTCGCTATCGGTAAGCCAGACGCCCTTGCCCCGCGTGATGACCCGCGCGCCCTTCTTGGCCAAACCGGTCGAATCGGTGAACGGGTGCATGTGATGCGCCGCATCCAAAGCCTGCAATTCGGCTGTCGGCATATGGTTGGTGATCATGTTCATGGATGGGCCCTCGCGGAATCAACGGCCCGCCAAACTGGCAGGCGATGCCCAAGCATATGATCAAAATCCAGCCCGTTCAAGAAATTTGATCAAATTATTTCAGCCGCACGCCCGTGATCAAACCATCCGCATCCGGATTTCATCTTGGCGCAAAATACCCTGGGGTCCGGGGCAAAGCCCCGGATGCCGGGGCCGGGTCATCTCGCCTCAAATCTCGCCCAGCATCTGTGCCTGGCGGATCTGGTCAATCCCCTGCTGGATGTCATTCTCCACAGCCCGCGCCAACCCTGCACGGTCCCCGGCACGCATGGCCGCCAACGCCTCTTCATGCCGGTCCGGCAAGGCAGAGGCCCCATAGCGCGCGCAAACCACACGCAGCGACGGCCCAAACCGCAGCCAGAGCGACCGCGCAATATCCACCAGGATCGGCGCCTGCGAGGCTTCGTAAAGGACAAAGTGGAACAGATGATTGGATTGCAAATACTCGTTCACCGCCCCGGACCGAATGGCCCGGTCCACCTGATCGTCGATCGCTTCCAGCCGATCGATCAGATCAGGCGTCAGATACGCCCCCGCCAGTTCCGCCAGCTTCGGCTCCACTGTCAGGCGCACAAAGGCCAACTGGTCCAGAAGAGCGGGCGTCAGTTCGGGCACCGCAACCCGGCGGTTGCCTTGCGGCAGCAACGCTCCTTCGGCGGTCAACCTGCGGATCGCTTCCCGCACCGGGGTCATGCCTGCGTCCAGATCGCGGATCAGCCCTTGAATCGTGACAGGCTGCCCAGGTTGCAGATGCCCGAACAAGATCATGTCGCGCAGCTTGCCATAGGTCACCTCATGCGAGGGTATCTTGCGCGTCTCGTCGTCCATCCGTCCCGCCTTGCCTTATCTGCGACACCTAACCCTCGGCAAATGATTTGATCAAGTTGCAATGCAACATCCCCCCGATCCCGCCCTGTTCATTTTGCTTGAACACGGCCCCTCCGCGCAGTCAGATGTCGCAGGTTTCCCAAACCGGACAGGCCCGATGGGCCATTCGGGACAAAGAGTGAAACCACAAGGGAGGAGATGATGAAAACGATCAAGGGGCCCGCGCTTTTTCTGGCTCAGTTCGCGGGCGATGCCGCCCCGTTCAATTCATGGCCATCCATCACCAGATGGGCCGCCGATTGCGGCTATGCCGGGGTGCAGGTGCCATCCTGGGACGGCCGTCTTTTCGACCTCGACAAGGCCGCAACGTCCAAGGACTATTGCGACGAATTCAAGGGCATCGCCGCAGAAGCGGGCATCGTGGTCACGGAATTGTCGACCCACCTGCAAGGGCAGTTGGTCGCCGTCCACCCGGCCTATGACACCGCCTTTGATGGCTTCGCCGCCCCATCCGTGCGCGGCAACCCGAAGGCGCGCGCCGAATGGGCGGTGGAACAGGTCAAGAAGGCCATGACCGCAAGCCGCAACCTTGGCCTTTCGGCCCATGCCACCTTTTCCGGCGCTTTGGCCTGGCCCTATATCTACCCTTGGCCCCAGCGCCCGGCTGGCTTGGTCGAGGAAGCCTTCGACGAACTCGCCCGCCGCTGGACACCGATCCTGAATCACGCAGACGACATGGGGGTTGATGTCTGCTACGAAATTCACCCCGGCGAAGACCTGCACGACGGCATCAGCTTTGAAATGTTCCTCGACCGCGTGCAAGGCCATGCACGGGCCTGCATGCTCTACGATCCGTCACATTACGTGCTGCAACACCTGAACTACCTGGACCATATCGACATCTATCACGACCGTATCCGCATGTTCCACGTCAAGGACGCCGAACTGAACCCGACCGGGCGGCAGGGTGTCTATGGCGGCTATCAACCTTGGGTCAACCGCGCTGGCCGCTTCCGCAGCCCCGGTGATGGGCAGGTGGATTTCGCGGGTATCTTCTCGAAACTCACCCAATACGGCTTTGACGGATGGGCCGTTGTCGAATGGGAATGCTGCCTGAAGCACCCCGAAGATGGCGCGCGCGAAGGGGCAGAGTTCGTCCGCAACCACATCATCCGCATCACCGAAAAGGCCTTTGACGATTTCGCCGGTGCGGGCACCGACCGCGCCGCAAACCGCCGGATGCTGGGGCTTGATTGACCTTGCGGGGCCGGGGCGTCCCCTGGCCCCCACCTTGAACACCACTTATACAATAAAGAGGAGGCTCTTTCATGGCCATCACAGGAGCACATGTCGCCCGCGCACCGCGCATCCGTCTGGGCATGGTTGGGGGCGGGCGCGACGCGTTCATCGGCGCGGTCCACCGCATCGCGGCACGGCTGGATGACCAATACGAACTCGTTGCCGGTTGCTTTTCTTCAAGCCCGGATAAAAGCGCCGCCTCCGGGGCCGATCTTGGTGTCGACCCACGCCGCACCTATGCCAGTTTCGCCGACATGGCCGCCCGTGAAGCCCGCCGCAAAGACGGGATCGAGGCGGTGGCCATCGTCACCCCAAATCACATGCATGCCCCCGTGGCGATGCAATTCCTGCGCCGTGGTATCCATGTCATCTGCGACAAACCCCTGACTGCCACCCTGCCCGAAGCCAAGCGTCTGGCCAAGGCGGCCGAGGCCTCGGGTGTGGTCTTTGCGCTGACCCACAACTACACCGGCTATCCGATGATCCGTCAGGCCGCAGCGATGGTCCGCAATGGCGATCTGGGTGACATCCGCGTGGTGCAGGTGGAATATGCACAGGACTGGCTGGCCGAACCCATTGAACAGACCGGCCAGAAGCAGGCCGACTGGCGCACCGATCCGGCCCGCACGGGCGCCGGTGGATCGACCGGCGACATCGGTACCCACGCCTTCAACCTCGCGGCCTTTGTGACCGGTCTGGAACTCGACAGTCTGGCCGCCGACCTGCAAACCTTTGTCCCCGGTCGCCGTGTCGATGACAATGGCCATGTCCTGCTGCGTTACAAGGGTGGTGCGCGCGGGATGCTGTGGTGCTCTCAGGTCGCGTCCGGCTGCGAAAACGGCCTGCGCCTGCGCGTCTATGGCACAAAAGCAGGCATCGAATGGGCGCAGGAAGACCCAAACTACCTGTGGGTCGGTCCACTGGGCCAGCCGAAGTATCGCCTGACACGCGGCGGTGCGGGGTCAGGGCCGGACGCGGCGCGCGTCACGCGTGTGCCGCCAGGCCATCCCGAAGGCTATCTGGAGGGTTTTGCCAACATCTACGCCGAAGCCGCCCGTGCGATCATCGCCCGCCGCGATGGCACAACGCCCGATGCCGCCGTCACCTTTCCGGGCTTGAAGGAAGGGCTAGAAGGCGTGGCCTTCGTCGATGCCTGCGTCCGGTCAACCAAACGCAATGGCGCCTGGGTCAATCTCGCGCTTTAATCATTGCGGCGTGAGACGGGGTTCGATAGGGCGGCGGCCCTGATCCGCCCCCGCTCGCGCTGCAACCAAAGCGCGGTCAATATCAGCGGCGAATTGGCTATTTCGCCGCTGGCCACCAAATCCATCATCCGCTCAAAGCCTATCAGGTGGCCGCGAATATCCTCGGCCTCCTCCTCCTGACCAAACACCCCCGCCACGCCATCAGGCAGATCAGCCAGCCCGACATAGGAATACAGAAACTCGGTCAGGATACCGGGGCTTGGATAATATTCTGCCACCGGTAGCAGCGTGCCCAGCGTCAGACCCGCCTCTTCCACCGCCTCTCGCCGCGCGGCCTCTTCCGGCGTCTCGCCCGGATCGATCCGCCCTGCCACCGCCTCCAGAAGCCAAGCTCCGACATCCCCCCGCGCCATCGGCCCAGCACGAAACTGTTCAATCAGCAGCACCCGGTCCCGCACAGGATCATAAGGCAAAACCGTCACCGCATCACAGGATACAAAAACCGCCCGCATCACCGGTGCATTCATCCCACCGTCAAACTGACGCCAGCCCACCTGCCATTCCTCGACCGAAAAGAAACCGGCATAAGGCAGATCGCGCGCCACAACCTTGATGTCATCGGGTCGCGCTTGCCGCCGCAGACTTGCCTTCTGCGGACCCTGCGCCCGCACAGTGCTGGCACCGCGCACCAACATCGCACCATAGCGCGCGGCCACCTCTGCGGCTGACACCCTGCCCATCAACGCCATGAAATCCGCAGCCGTGGCCACCGCCGCCGGCCCGTATCGCGCAACCCAATCCGCCAGGTTCCACGGCGCCCCCGATGGGCCTGTCTTACGATCGGGAAAATAGACCCGTGCCAGAACCTCCTGGCCTTCGGCCAATACCTTAACTTCGCGCGGGCTATATCCAAACCCACCTTCATAGAAATCCAGTCGCTCCGCCTCGGCCCCGGTCACATCCCGCAGCAGAATGCCACAGGCATCAGACCCTTCCACGGCGCGAACCACGGGGTATGCCCCATCTTGCGCCCATTGCACCGCATGGTCCCGCAGCACCGCATCGACACCCTGCCCCACCCGCGCCATCACCAATTCCCGCAAAGGCGCGTGGCACAGCGTGCCATAAAAGAAGAAATTCATGAACACTCCACCCCAGCGCGACCGGCTCAGCGCCAGCGCCGCCCGGCGGATTCCGTGATCATCCCGGCAATCGCCCCGCCAGCAAGCAATACCACGGCCACCTCGACCGACACCAAAAGCGAGGCATAGTCGACAAACTGATTGACGATGTCGAGCAGCGCCTCCATCGGCCCGCGGTAACGGCCGCGCATTGAAATCTCAAGCATGGTTCCCACGGAAAAAGCCAGCAACGACACCAGCACCGCAATGATCGCCGTCCTGATCCCGGTGAACGACGCCTCAATATGTCTGGCACGCTTTGCCGCACCCGCAATGAACCACCCGCACAACCCACCCGCCACGATAGAAACCGGATACATCTGTCCGACCCGCTGGTCCGCAGGCATCACGGATTCAATCACGATACAAACGACCCACGCTAGAAAGGCAAAGCATAGTGCGGCAACCAGCTTTGCGGCGGTGGGCATGGGCGGGCCTCAACTTGGTCGGGTGACGGTAATCTGTGTTACGTCGCAGTTTCCCCCCTGAAACGCCCCAGCGCAAGAGGTCAGGTAAAAGTTCCACATCCGGCGGAACCTTTCATCAAATCCGATCCGCGCCACGTCATCCCATCGGGCATTGAACGTCTCATGCCAACGGCGCAGCGTCTGGCTGTAGCTGTCTCCAAACTCGATCGACCCTTTCACCTTCAGCCCGGCCCTTTCCACCTCGGCCCGCAACGCGGAAGGAGATGGCAGCATGCCACCGGGGAAGATGTATTTCTGAATGAAATCAACGCCACGCCGGTAAACATCCCACCGTTTGTCGGCGATTGTGATGATCTGCAACGTGGCATGCCGTCCGGGTTTCAGCCGTTCCCGAACAGTGTCAAAATAGACCGGCCAATACTTCTCTCCCACGGCTTCGAACATCTCGATCGACGCAATCCCATCATAGGTTCCGCGTTCATCACGGTAATCCTGCAATTTAATTTCTACCCTATCCGAAAGGCCCGCTTTTTCCATGCGAGTGACGGCATAGTCGAACTGCGCTTGCGAAATCGTCAGTGCCGTAACCCGCAAACCACGCACTTTTGCAGCATATTCTGCAAAACCACCCCAGCCGCAGCCGATCTCCAACACATGGTCTCCGGGTTGGGCACCCATCTGATCGACCATCGATTTGTATTTTTCGGTCTGCGCCGCCTCAAGGCTTTCCTGCCCGGTGTGAAAGATGGCCGATGAATAAGTCATCGTTTCATCCAGCCACAGCCGATAAAAGTCATTTCCCAGATCATAATGATAGCTGATGTTCTTCCGGGCCTGCGCCTTGCTGTTCGACTGCAACCAGAACCGCATCCGTTCATAGAACCGAAGCAATCCCATGCCCGGAAAGCCGTCATTGACCTGATCGTTTTCGGGCAATTGCACCAGGTCCATCAAAGCCTGAAGATCCGGTGTCGACCACCAACCTTCCAGATAGGCATCGCAAAAACCCAAATCACCTTCGCGCACCAGGCGCGCAAAGGTATCTGCGTTGTGAACGACCACTTCGCCCACCGGTCCTGGCTTGGCCCCGTCGACCCGGAATCGCCGCCCGTCCGGCATCACGAAATCAAGCCGCCCCCGTCCCATATTCTTCAACACATCAAAGGTTGAAGCAAAGTATCGCGGCAGGCCAGTTTGGCCTTTTATGCTGGTCAGAACGTCCATAGGCTCCCCACGTTTCTTCTTTTGGCGCAACCGTCACAGATACGCACGGCGCACTCAAGGGTTTCATGTGCGGAAAAATTGCTTTCTCCGCCGACATGGCCACCATAACCTGACGTCACGCTGTCCCCACTCCCCGTGCGGCGTAGGCCGCAAGCGCCCTTGCCCGCCCTTCGGCAAGATCCACAATCCGGCGCGGATAGGGCCGCGAAGGGTCAAGCCGCCAGGAAACCGGCACCGCGTCGAAAAACGCCAAAGCCTCTGGTGCTGGCTGACGCTGACCTTCGGCAATGAACCGGCGGCGATAGACACCTTTCGGATCAAACTTTTCGATCTGCGTCTCGGGGTTGAAGATGCGAAAGTATGGTGCCGCATCCGGCCCTGACCCCGCCGCCCACTGCCACCCCATGGCATTGGCCGCCGGATCCCAGTCGATCAGGCAATCGGCGAACCAGTCCAGGCCCAGCTTCCAATGCGTCATCAAATGCTTGGTCAGATAGGATGCAACGATCATTCGCCCCCTGTTGTGCATGGTGCCGGTCACATACATCTCGCGCATCGCAGCATCGACAAATGGCTCACCGGTCATGCCGCGCCGCCATGCCTCGGCCACCGCGCTTTCACCCTGCCATGGAAAACTGTCCCATTCGGATTTCCAGTTTGCATGGGTGATCTGCGGGGTGTGGTGCATGAGATGATAGGAAAACTCGCGCCAGACCAGTTCCTTCAGAAATGTCTCGGCCCCCGCGCTTCCCCTTTCAAACGCAACCATCGCTGCGTGCCAGACGCGGCGAATCCCGATTTCGCCATACGTCAGGTTTTCTGACAGATTCGACGTCCCTGCCTCACCCGGCAGATCGCGCGCCACGGCGTAGCGATCCACCCGATCCGCCAGAAACCGCTCCAACCGCACCTGCGCCGCAGCCTCGCCCACGGTCACATGGCCGGCCACGACTGCCGCACCGCGCCGCATGGCCGCGCCAAGCTGCCAATCCTCCAGACGGTCCGACGCGGGCCAGACTTCGGGCACCGGCAATCGCGCCGGGGCCGGCACCGGGGCCGCCACATCACGCCCGCGCACCGCACGCCAATAGGGCGTGTAGACACGGTAGAACCCACCCTGCCCCGTCTCAACCGTCCAGGGTTCGAACATCAGATGGCCCGCATGGCTTTCCGCCCGCAGACCGCGCGCCTTCAGCGCCGCCTTGACCGCACTATCACGCGCCTTGGACTCAGGATCATACAGCCGCGACCACAGCACACCTGCGGCCCCGGTTTCGGCAACCAACGTCTCCAGCACCTCCAGCGCCGCCCCGCGGCGCAGAACCAGCCGCCCGCCAACACCTTCCAACCGCGCCGAAAAAGCGGCCAGCCCCAGACCCAGCCGCCATTTCGCCGCCGCACCCAAGCCTTCAGTTTCCGGATCAAGGATGAACACCGGAATCACCGGATGACCGCTGGCCATCGCGGCCTGCAACATCGGGAGGTCATCCAACCGCAAATCGCGGCGGAACCAAAGAAGTAGCGGAGGAAGTGTCATGCGCGCCTGTCGAGTGTTTGCATTAATACGCGCCGCCCTTCCCCGCGGATCACAGCACGTCGTCCAGCGCCGCGATCAGCCGTGCCACATCCCCAGCAGAGGTGTAATGCACCGCGCTCATCCGCAAAACGCCCTTCTCCAGATCGACGCCCATCGCCGTAAGCGGACGCACGGCATAAAAATCACCCGCCCAGCAGGCAATCCCCCGTTTGCCCAGCTCTTCCGACACCGGCTCTGCGGCGCGGCCCAGATCCACGGCAACCGTCGGCGCCCGCCGCGCCGGATCACGCGGACCAATCAGCCGAAGGTCATTGCGCGCCGCCAGATAATCCAGCAGCGGCGCGATCACCGCCACTTCCTGTGCCCGCATCAGATCATGCACAGCCCGGTTGCGCGTCGCCGCATCACCCGTGATGCCGTGATGCTCGGCCAAGGCATCCACGAAATCCGCCATCCCGGCACAGGCTGCAATCTGCGCATGATCCGGCCCTGCCGGTGTGAACCGTTTGTAAAGCGTGTCGTTATTGAAGAAATGCGCCTGCCCCGGCAGTTCAAACCCAAAATCCTCGCGGATCACCATGATCCCTTGATGCGGGCCATAGGTCTTGTAGGCAGAAAACAGATAGACATCGCAGCCCAACCCCAGAATGTCGGGAAAGCCATGTGGCGCATAGCTGACACCATCCACCACCGTCCGCGCACCCGCCTCCCGCGCCAAGGCACAGATCGCGGCGACATTGTTGATCTCGGCCACCACATTGGAACAATGCGGAAAGCAAACCACCCGCACCTTGCCATCGGCGAGCAGCGGCATCAGCCCCGCCATCGACAACGACCCCGTCACCGGATCGACGCGCCATTCACGCACATCGATCCCTTCATCCGCCAAACGCCGCCAAACGCCGGAATTGGCCTCATGGTCCTGATCGGTCACCACGATCGCCAGATCACGTCCCCGCAGCCACTGCCGCACCGCCTGCGCCAGAACATAGGTATTGGCACTGGTTGACGGGCCGAACGACACCTCTTCACGCGCCACGCCCATCATCGCCGCCAACCGGGTCCGCGCTTCGTCCATCTCGGCCCCACCCTCCCGCGCGCCGGGATAGGGGGCATAGGGTTGCACCTTCCGGTCGGTATAGAATCGGTGCAACCGCTCCACCACCTGACGGCAGGGATAGCTGCCCCCGGCGTTTTCGAAAAAGGCGTGGGTCGACAACACCGGCGAAGCAAAGGCCGGGAATTGCGCACGAACGAAATCAAGGTCAAGCACGGTCATGGGTCTGGGGTCTCTCCATCAAGCGTTTCCAGTCGGTTCCGGCCAGCCCCGCACGGGCGGGGCATGTCCCGGTCCGTGGCAGGTCTTCCAGCCGGACCGACGGGATGGCTCCCCGCCGGCAGAAGCGTTGCGCGAACACGGCGCTTCAACCGCCTTGTTATCTGCGGCGCGCGCGCCCGTCAAACCCGTCACGACCGCCGCACATCCACCACCACACGCCCCTTGATGCGCCCTGCCAGTATATCCCGGCCCAGTGCGGGCAGATCGGCAAGGCCGCACTCCACCACCATCCTGTCCAGCGTCGCCATCGGCAGCTCCGCAGCGATACGTTCCCATGCCATCTGCCGCTGGATGAAGGGCACCGTCACCGAATGAATGCCCAACAGGTTCACCCCCCGCAAAAGGAATGGCGTGATCTTCATTGGCACCTCTGCCCCCCCCGCCAGACCCACTGCCGCGACCGAACTGTTGGCCTTCATCTGCCCCAGCACCCGCGCCAGCATTGCCCCACCGACAGTATCGATGCAGCCCGCCCACGTCTCAGATTCCAGCGGCTTTGCCACCACCTCGGCCAGATCGGCCCGCGGAACGATCCGGCTTGCGCCAAGCTCGCGCAGATAGCCCGCCGCCTCGGCCCGCCCGGTCACCGCCGCCACCCCGTAGCCGCGCGCCGCCAACAGCGCCACTGCCACAGACCCCACACCCCCGGCCGCGCCGGTCACCAGAACCTCTCCCTGATCAGGGTCCAGACCGTGCGCCTCCAGCGCGATAACCGCCAGCATCGCAGTAAACCCCGCCGTCCCTAACGCCATAGCCTGCCGCGTGGTCATCCCAGATGGCAAGGGCACCAGCCAATCCGCCTTGACCCGCGCCTTTTCCGCGTATCCACCCCACCAGCTTTCCCCGACGCGCCAACCGGTCAGTATAACCTTGTCCCCCGGTCTATACCGCGCATCCTCGGACACCTCGACCACACCTGCAAAATCAATCCCCGGCACATGCGGCCAGCTCCGCACCATGCCGCCGCCCGATCCCATGCACAGCGCATCCTTGTAATTCAGCGTCGAATACTCCACCGCCACCGTCACATCACCGCCCGGCAACCGCCCCTCGTCCAGCCACTGGACACCAATCTGCGGAACTCCGGCACCGTCCTTTTCAACCACCAATGCCTTGAACATGCGTCCCCCTTGTTTCAACCCGATCACCCCATGATGCGCCCGCCCATGAAAACCTGCCCGCATCACAGGCATGTTTGCCAAAAATTGCGGCAAGAACAGCCCTCGCCTCTTGTCACGACGGCAAAGACTGACAATGTCGGGCAGGGGCTTGAGCCTGCGCCACCGCTAATCTAGCGTCCCTTCGTCCTTTGGATGCAGCCAAAAGTGCAGCCAGAGATCCAGCAGAGAGGAAAAACAAAGAATGAAACAGACCAGTATCCTGCTTGCGACAGTCGCCACCATTGCCGCCCTTTCGGGTGCAGCCCGCGCCGCCGACGCCGAAATGACAGTCTTTGACTGGGCCGGCTGGGAAATCGACGGCGTGCTGACCGATTATGTCGCAAAACACGGCGCGAACCCGACCTATTCCTTCTTCGCCGATGATGACGAAGCCTTCCAGAAGGTCAGCTCCGGCTTCAAATCCGACGTGACCCATCCCTGCGTGGCCAGCCTGCCGCGCTACAAGGATGCCGATCTGATCGAACCCTGGGACATCTCAAAAATCCCGGAATTCGCAAACATCAACCCGGTCCTGATGAACTCTGCCGTGGTCAAGGATGATGCCGGCGTTTGGTTCATCCCAACCGACTATGCCTATACCGCCGTCGCCTACAACACGACCGAGGTTCCCGCCGAAGACGTGGCAACGCTTCAGGTCTTTGCCGACCCGAAATACGCAAATCGGATTTCCTTGCCCGACAACTCGGATGACATCTGGGCGCTGGCTTTCCTCGCAACCGGCGTCACCAGCTGGGATAACGTGACGGATGAACAGTTCCAGGCCGCGGCCGACTGGCTGCGCTCGGTGCATCCGAATGTGCGCGCCTATTGGGCCGACCCGGCCGAACTGTCACAGCTCATGGCCACCGGCGAGGTTCTTGTCGCGTGGTCGTGGAATGATGGCGTCGCGCTGCTGCAAGCCGAAAACTTCCCCGTCGGCTTCAACCGCGCCCCGGCCGAAGGCGCCTCGACCTGGTATTGCGGCTATGTAAACATGAAGGATGCGCCCGGATCCGAAGACAAGGCCTATGATTTCATCAACTCGCTGCTGGCTCATGGCTCGGCCAAAACGCTGCTTGATGAACTTGGCTATGCGCATTCCAACAACGCAGCCATGGCCGAAATCCCGGCAGAAGAACTGCAAGCAGCTTTTGTCGATCCGGTGACGACCACGCTGCTGGCGCAGACCCCGGTTTCTGGTGAATTCCGCGAAAAGATGATTCAGGAATTCGAAAACATCAAAGCGGGTTTCTGATCCCTGATCCGACATTCCAAAAGACGCCCGAAGGTTTCTCCGGGCGTCTTGCTTTTGTGCCAGACTCGGCCGCACGCGGAATGACTTGCAGCCAGCCAGACGCGCGCCTATATCTCTCAGTGTTCGGGGCAACCCGGACTATGGTGATAAACGCACCTGTAATAGACGGCTCGGACCCGGGGGCGGTACCCGGCGGCTCCACCAAATCACCCGGTCATTGCGGGGGTCTGGGGCCGAAACAGGATCGACGAACGTTCAAAGAGGCCAGCTTTCACTCGGTGAGGTACCACCGTTATCGGTCCAAGATCACAGTTGCCAATGACAACCGTGCTCCGGTGGCGCTGGCCGCGTAAGCGGCTCGCAATACCAAATCTAAGTCCTTGCGCTTAGCCGCGTAAGGCGGGGTTCGCAGGTACCTGGCAACAGAAACCTGCACTTCCCCCCCAACACTTCAGTGGAAAACCCTACTGCTGACGCAACACAGCGCCGGGGTTGAATATGCCACTAGGGTCCAGCGCGGTTTTCACAGCACGCATCGCGGCCATCTTGCCTGCATCGCCATATCGTTCCAGATCGCGCACTTTCAGCCGACCGACGCCATGTTCGGCGCTGACCGATCCACCCATCTGATGCACCAGATCATGGACGCAAGTCATCACGGCATCACGTTGATCCTTACAGTCTGCCACGCTCTTTCCTGCTGCGGGAAACACATTGTAGTGCAGGTTCCCATCGCCCAGATGGCCAAAGCAATTTACCCGCCACGCCCCCAACCGCGCCAGCGCAGCATCGGCCTGAACGATGAAATCCGGCACAGCCCCCAGCGGAACAGAAACATCATGCGATGACACCGCCCCGATACGGCGGTTCGCTTCTGGAATGCTTTCCCGAATACGCCACAGCCCGGTGCGCTGTGCCTCGGATGTGGCAATCACACCGTCCAGAACCAATCCAGCCTCATCCGCCTCGGCATAAAGGCCCGCCATCACCTCTTCCGCATCAAACGCCGACGGCAAGCCAAGCTCCAGCAAAACGCACCATTCGGGATGCGCAGCGAAGGGGATTGCCACTTCCGGCATCGTCTCTGCCAGAAAGGCAAAACCCCTTTTTGCAATCAATTCAAAGGCCGAAACCATCCCCGGAACCCGGTTCTGGCACAGTGTCAGCAACCGCACAGCCGCCGCCGGGTCTGGTACCACCAGTAACGCGGTCACCAGTGCGGCAGGGCGCGGAACCATCCGCAAGGCCGCCGCCGTGATGATGCCCAGCGTCCCTTCCGCACCGATCAACAAGTTGCGCAGATCATATCCGGTGTTGTCCTTGCGCAGACGCTTCAACCCGCCAAGGATTGTGCCATCCGCCATGACCGCTTCCACCCCAAGGCACAGATCGCGCGCATTGCCATAGCGCAGCACCCCGATCCCGCCCGCATTTGTCGAAAGAACGCCACCGATCCGCGCGCTGCCCTCACTGGCCAGCGACAGCGGAAACAGCCGGCCAACACCCGCTGCCGCCTCTTGCACCGCGGCCAGCGTTGCCCCGGCCTCGACCACCAGCACGTTCTCGTCCGGCCAGATGCCCCGCACCGCCGCCATCCGCTCCAGCGACAGGATCACCGGCAGCGGCCCATCGACCAGCACCTGCCCGCCCACCAGACCGGTCCCTCCGCCCCAAGGCACAATCCCGACCCGCGCCTCGGCACAGGCCCGCACCACCCCTTGCACCTCACTTGTAGACCGCGGCAAGACCAGCACACCACCCTGCCCGGTCCATCGCCCGCGCGGCTCTTCCAGATACCGCGCCTCCGGCATGCGCACGGCACCCTCTGGGAGCAACGCTCTCAAACGTTCGGCAAAACTGGCATCGGCAGGATTCAGCATCGGCAGGCTCCTTCTGCCCTTTACCTAACTTGCGTCCCGCGTGAACGAAAGTGGCGTATCTGACGCAACAGGGTCAGGGTATGAACTCCGGCTCCAGCACCATGATGGTCGGTCGCCCCGGCAAATCCTGCAAAGAAAGGTCCAGATCCGCCCCCCCGGTTTCAACCACGTCGAAACGTCCTTCCATTTCGTCCAGAAACGTCACCAGCGATGACCCGGAAAACCAATGCATCGGGATCACAACCGAAGCCCGCAGCCGGCCCACAACTTCGGCCATCGCTGCGGTGCTCATGGTATAGCCCCCATCGACGGGCACCATCACCACATCCAGCCGCCCGATGGACGCATATTGGGCATCGTCAGGTATCTGATGCAAATGCCCCAGATGGCCGATGCACAGGCCGCCCGCCTCGAACACAAAGATCGAATTGCCATCCGCCCGCGCCCCTTCACCGAAGGGGCCGCGCGTGTCCGTCGTCACATTCCGCACCAGCATGGACCCAAGGTCCAATTCATGCTGCGCAACCTGCCCGTCCTGTGGCCAGCCAGACAAGACATGCGGTATGCGCGGATCGGGATCATTGGTCCAATGCGTGGAATGGGCGTTGTTCATCGTCACCACATCCGGCACCACATCCGGGTTACCGATGAACCCGGTGTAATCCGTCACGGCCAAGGTGCCGTCCTCGGTCTCGATGGCAAAACTCGCGTGGTGCAAAAACCGGATACGCACGTGCCCCGCCTCCAGCGGCGTACCGATCGACGCACGCCAGACCTGTTCCACGGGCGCCGCAGCCAGCGCAAAACAATTCGAAGGTATCCGCTCTTGGGAAAAAGCCGCCGGGGCCAACAGCCCTGCCGCCATTGCCGCCCATGCACCAACACGTGCCTGCACCATGCCGCGCCCCTTTTTGCCTGTCACCACAGGCATAAAGCCTGCCATGACCAGACCGGTCACCCGCATCACGCTTTCGTCAGGCGGTCAGGTTTTCCACAGGAAACGCGCTGTTAGCCCACATCCGTCCGCCCCCGCCGATCAAGACGAAGCGACGCATACAGCACATGGTTCCGCCATCGCCCGGCAATCTGCAAATAGCTTTGGGCTACGCCTTCATACTTGAATCCGCATTTCTCCAGCACACCACGCGACGCGGCATTCTCCGGCAGGCAGGCCGCTTCGATCCGGCTCAGGTCCAGCACCGTAAACGCATGATGCACCACCGCCTGAATCGCCTCACGCATATACCCCCGGCGGCTGAACCGCCCCCCGATCCAATAGCCCAGCGTCCCCGATTGCGAAGGTCCGCGCCGGATATTGTCCAGCGTGATCGCCCCCAGCAGCGCCTGATCCTCGCGCCGGATCAAAAGCAGCGGCAAGGCCGTCCCCTGTGCCTCGGCCCGCGCCGCCCAATAGACCCGGTTGGTAAATGCCCGCCGCGTCAGGTGGTCGCCCGCCCAGACAGGTTCCCACGGCGTCAGAAAGGCCGCGCTTTCATCGCGCAGCGCCGCCCATTGCGTCCAGTCGCCATGTGTCGGCAGCCGAAGTGTCATGCGCTCGGTCTCGATCCGTACCTTGCGCCGAAAGGTCAGCATCACGCGGCAAGCCTTGCCCTGATAGCCTCCAGATCGGGCGCGGCGTCCACCGGCCCGTAATAGGCAACCGCTGCCTTCGCCCCCACCAGACCCGTGCCATAAGCCCGGACATCATCGGTTGACACGGCATCGATCTTCGCCACCGTCTCGGCCACGTCCGGCACCCGCCCCCAGATCGCCAAGAGACGCGCATTCCGCTCGGCCCGGCTCGATGGGCTTTCCAACCCCATCAACAGCCCCGCCTTCAACTGCACACGCGCCCGGTTCACCTCGGCCTCGGACATGTCATCTGCCGCCCGCTTCAATTCGTCCAGCGTCAGCCCAACCAGATCGCCGATCTCTTCTTCCGACGTTCCGGCATAAACCGTGATCTGCCCAGTATCCTCATAGGCGCCCGATTGGGCAAAGATCGAATAGCACAACCCCCGCTCTTCGCGGATCTTCTGGAACAGGCGGCTCGACATGCCACCGCCCATCGCCGTTGCGTAAACCTGCGCGGCATAGACATCCGGCGCGCGATACCCCGGCCCCTCAAAGGCCAGCGCAAAATGCACCTGCTCCAGATCCTTCACCTCGCGCCGTTCGCCGCCACCGAACCGCGCCGGTTGCAGGCGGGCATCCCCGACTGGTTTCAGATGCCCGAACAAAGCCTCGGCCTGCGCAACGATGGCGTCATGATCCACGCCCCCGGCCGCCGCCAAAATCATCTGGTCCGGCCCATAATGTTCGGCGACAAAGGCCCGCAGGTCATCCCGCTTAAAGGATGACACCCGCTCTGCCGGGCCAAGGATCGTCCGCCCAAAGGGTTGATCTGGATAGGATACTTCCTGCAACCAGTCAAAGATGATGTCGTCGGGCGTGTCCAGCGCCTGCCCGATTTCCTGCAAGATCACATGCCGTTCCGTCTCGATCTCTTTCGGGTCAAAGACCGGGTTCAAAACAATGTCCGAGATCACATCCAGCGCCAACGCCACATCGGGCGACAAGACCCGCGCATAATAGGCCGTCATCTCGCGGCTGGTATAGGCGTTGATATATCCTCCGACATCCTCGATCTCTTCGGCAATCCGCAACGGCGACCGCTTCTCGGTGCCCTTGAACGCCATATGTTCAAGGAAATGCGCAATCCCGTTCTGCTCGACCCGCTCATGCCGCCCGCCCGCCGTGATCCAAACCCCGGCAGAGGCCGACAACAGACCAGGCATCGCCTCGGTCACAATCCGAAACCCGTTTGAAAGCGTGGTGATCTTCAGGCTCAAGGGCCGGTCCTTTCACGTATGATGGCCTGCAACGCAGCCAGATCATTGGCAACCCGCGTCAACCGCTCGGGACGCTCATACAAATCACCCATCCGCGCAGGCAGGCTTGGGCGCAAACCCATCGCGCCTTCAACAGCATCGGGAAACTTCGCCGGATGCGCGGTGGCCAGCGTGATCATCGGAATCGCCCCCAGATGCTCTTCGGCCACCTTCACGCCCACGGCAGAATGCGGGCACAGCACCTCTCCCGTCGCCGCATGTGTCGTGCGGATCGTGGCCACCGTTTCCTCTTCGGAACACCGCCCCGAGGCAAAGGTCGCCCGCAACATCTCCAGCGCACCTTGGCTGATGGCAAAGCCCCCGGCCTTCAGCTCTGCCATCAATTGCGCAACCGCCCCGCCATCGCGCCCATAGGCATCGAACAACGCGCGTTCAAAGTTGGACGACACCTGAATATCCATCGACGGGCTGATCGACGGGCGCACCCCATCCGTCATGTATGATCCCGTCCGCATTGCCCGATCCAGAATGTCATTCTGGTTTGTCGCAATCACCAGCTTCTCGATCGGCAATCCCATCTTGCGCGCGATGTATCCCGCAAAAATGTCACCGAAATTCCCGGTCGGCACCGTGAACGACACCGCCCGATGCGGCGCACCCAAAGACACGGCGGATGAGAAATAGTAGACCACCTGCGCCAGAACCCGCGCCCAGTTGATGCTGTTCACCCCCGCCAGTCGCACCCCATCACGAAAGGCGAAATCGTTGAACATGTCCTTCACGCGCGCCTGGCAATCGTCAAAGTCGCCATCCATCGCCAGCGCATGAACATTCGCCTCGGATGGCGTAGTCATCTGCCGCCGCTGCACTTCGGATACCCGGCCATGCGGATACAGGATGAACAGATCGACATTCGCCAATCCCCGGAACGCCTCCATCGCCGCTGACCCGGTATCGCCGCTTGTGGCACCCACAATCGTGATCCGCTCTCCCGTTTTCGCCAGCGCCGCCTGCATCATCTGCCCGATGAGCTGCATGGCGAAATCCTTGAAGGCCAGCGTCGGCCCGTGGAACAGCTCCAGCAGAAAATGGTTCGGCCCCAATTGCACCAAAGGCGCCCGCGCGGCATGGCCAAACCCGGCATATGCCTTGGCAATCAGCCCGCGAAATTCGTCATCTTCAAAGGTATCGCCCAGAAACGGCCGCATCACACGAAATGCGATCTCTTCATAAGGCAGCCCCGCCAGCGCCGCGATGTCGTCCTTGCGCATCACCGGCACCGCCTCGGGCACATACAGCCCGCCATCCCGGGCAAGCCCCGTCATCATCGCCTCGGCAAAGGACAGAACCGATGCCGCCCCACGGGTAGAGATGTATTTCATCATCAAGCCTTCAAACCGTCCGCTGCCTGATACGCCACAGAAGATACGCTGTCATCCCCAGCCAGACAGCCGCCAGCGAAAACCACGTGATGGCGTAATTCATATGGTCATTGGGAATACCCGACGTATCCACCGGCATCGGCTCAATCGCGCCACCGGTCGGCCTGCGCGCGACAATAAATGTCGCCTCTGTGTCCAACGCCGCCGCCAATGCGTCGACATCGCGGGCGAACCACAACCCGGTCGCCGCATCCGGCGGTGGGGTAAATCCATCGGTTTCCTCTGGCCAGTGCAGGTTTCCTTCCACCTCCGCAGGCCCCGACAGGCGCACATCGCTCCGCGCCTCATCTGGAAGGAACCCCCTGTCCACCAGCACCCGTCGACCGTCGACCGTCTCGAACACTTCGACCACCCGCACTCCGGGGCCAATCTGCTTGCGGCTCACCAATACGTCCGCATGTTCCCCGGTAAACCGCCCCGCCACCGTCACCGGCATATAACGATCGGCCTCTGGGTCCAGCGTCGCCGGCAACGGCACCGCGGCATCCGCGATCCGCGCCGAAATCTCGGCCAGCACGCCTTCCTTCCACGCCAATCGCTGCATCTGCCATATCCCCAGCGCGATCAGGATCGCCCCGCCCAAAAGGCCGATTGCCAAGGGAAACACCATCCGACGCATCATAGGGGAAAACTCCGGTCAAAAGGAAAGGCGCGCACCCATCCGGGTCCGCGCCTTCCCGCAAGGGGTGGGGGGCGGGGCGCCGCCCCCCGGCCTCGGTCAAATATCGGGATCAGCGACCCCAGACATAGATCGAGGCAAACAGGAACAGCCAGACCACATCGACAAAGTGCCAATACCAGGCGGCAGCCTCAAACCCGATATGCTTTTCCGGCGTGAAATGGCCCTTCATCGCCCGGATCAGGCAGACCGTCAGAAAGATGGTGCCGATCACCACGTGAAAGCCGTGGAACCCCGTCGCCATGAAGAAGTTCGCGCCATAGATGTTGCCCGCAAAGCCAAAGGCCGCGTGGCTGTATTCATAGGCCTGAAAGAAGGTGAACACGATCCCCAGAACAATGGCCAGCGCCAGCCCGTTGATCAGATCTTTGCGGTTGTTCTCATGCACCAGCGCATGATGCGCCCAGGTTGCCGCCGCCCCCGAACACAGCAGGATCAGCGTGTTGATCAGCGGCAGATGCCACGGGTCAAACGTCTCAATCCCCGCCGGCGGCCAAACCCCGTCAATCGCCGGGCTTTGCGGCCCCATCGGATACAGCGCATGCTTGAAGAACGACCAGAACCATGCCGCAAAGAACATCACTTCCGACATGATGAACATGATGAATCCATAGCGCAGGCCGATCCGCACCACCGGGGTGTGATCGCCCACCTGGCTTTCTTTCACCACATCCGTCCACCAGGCGAACATCACATAAAGCACGCCCACAAGGCCAATCAGGCCCAACCAAGGCCCGTTGCCATGCATCCACAGCACTGCACCGAACAGCATCAAAAAAGCCGATACAGACCCCAGGAAAGGCCAGATCGACGGTGGCAGGATGTGGTAGTCGTGGTTCTTGGCCTGTGCCATTCCGGTTCCCTCGCGTTTTTTGTCAGTTTACCGTCTCACCCGCAGGCGCGGCAAGGGCGGCCTGTTCCTCGGGCAAGGGTGTTTCGTAAAATGTATAGGACAGCGTGATTTCCTTCACGAACTGCCCTTCTGGGTCTTTCACCATTTCAGGATCGACGAAAAAGCTGACGGGCATCTCGACCCGCTCACCGGGTTGCAGAACCTGCTCAGTAAAGCAGAAACAGGCGATCTTGGAAAAATAGCCCCCCGCCGCATCCGGCGTCACATTATAACTTGCTGTCCCGGCCACAACGCGATCGGTCGGATTATACGCCTCGTAGAACGCCAGCGCATTCTCTCCGATCCGCACCGTCATTTCGCGCTGCACCGGACGGAACGTCCAAGGCATCCCCCGCTCCAGCGAAGCATCGAATTTCACCACAACCGTCTGTTCAAGGATCGTATCAGGCGCCGCATCTGCAACACCTGTCGTCCCGCCAAAGCCCGTAACCCGACAGAACCAGTCGTAGAAAGGCACGGCCGCAAAAGACAGCGACGCCATCAGCGCGACCACACCCACCAGATAGCCAGCCGTCCGCTTTTGCCCGGTCATTCGCTTGCCCCCTCAACCGCCAATTCTGGCCGCACGGAATGATCGAAACCCTGCATCGGGTCGCCCCGCGTCACCTTTACCACCGTCAGGGCAAACACCAGAACGATGAACAGGCCCAGCGTCACCGCCACCCCAACATTACGACCAAACCGCCGTTTGTGAATTTCATGCTCCGGGGGAAATGCCATCACCACCCCCCCAGGCCATAAGGCTTCAAAGCCGCTTCGGCCAGGAACGCGCCGAACAGCAAGAACAGGTAATACAGCGAAAACCGAAACACCGATTTCTCTACCGCATAGCCATCTGCCTCGGCCACCACCTCATCCCGGCGCCAAATGCGCCAAGCCCCGACCAGGAACCATGCATTCAGCACCAGCGCCATGGCCAAGTAGACTGGCCCGCCAATGCTGGTGAACGCAGCGCCCACCGCCACTGGAACCAACAGGATCGTATAGACCAACACATGATTGCGTGTGGAACGCCGACCATGCGTCACAGTCAGCATCGGCACGCCGGCGTTGGAATAATCCTCTTTCATGAACAGCGCCAACGCCCAGAAATGGGGCGGCGTCCACATGAAGATCAGCGCAAACATCAGCAGGCTTTCCACCGAAACCCCGCCCGTCGCACAGGCCCATCCAATCATCGGCGGAAAAGCCCCTGCCGCGCCACCAATCACGATGTTCTGCGGTGTCGACCGCTTCAACCACATCGAATAGACGACGGCATAGAAAAAGATGGTGAACGCCAACAACGCCGCCGCCAGCCAGTTGGCCGCCAGCCCAAGCATCACCACCGACAGGCCCGAAAGACCAAGACCGATGGCCAGCGCCTCGCCTGCCTCCACCTTGCCCGCAGGCACAGGCCGCTTGCGTGTGCGCCGCATGACAGCATCAATATCGGCATCCCACCACATATTCAGCGCGCCAGACGCACCCGCCCCCAGCGCGATGAAAAGAATGGATGCGAATGCGATAACAGGATGCACACCAACCGGTGCCACCAGCAACCCAACCAGCGCCGTAAACACCACCAGCGACATGACACGCGGCTTCAAAAGCTGCACATAGTCGCCAAAGCCTGCCTCGCCGGGCGCTTCATAGGCGTGGGTATCGCTCATGTCATCGTCATCCTATAGCTGGGTGGCGGGTTCCGATACATCCGGCCCGCCCACCCATCTGGCGCGCAATCAGTTCGCTGCCAATTCCACAGAAGCCGACAAATCGGCATCCGACAACATCACATCGCCCGCCTCGGCCTTGGCAACCCAGGCCGCATAGGCCGCCTCGGACACAACCTTGACCGTGATCGGCATATAGGCATGGTCCTTGCCGCACAGTTCCGAACACTGTCCAAAGTAGATCCCCTCACGCTCGGCGCTGAACCACAGCTGTGCCAGACGTCCGGGCACAGCGTCCTGCATCACGCCAAAGGCTGGGATTTTCCAGGAATGGATGACATCCGCCGCCGTCACGTTCATCACGACGGTCTTGCCAACCGGCACGACAACGGCCGTGTCCGTGGCCAGCAGATACTGGCTTTCTTCATAGCCAAACCGTGCCAAATCTTCTTTCGCCAGCATAAAACTGTCAAAGGCGATCGGCGTGGCTTCGGCAGCCTCGGTCACGCCATTGTCGGTGTATTCATAGGACCAATACCACTGGTTCCCCGTCACCTTGATGGTCACATCTGCCACCGGAATTTCCTGCTGCTTGAACAGCACGGGCAGGGAAAAGGCCCCGATAAACACCAGAATGATGATCGGAACCACAGTCCACGCCACTTCCAGCGGTGTGTTATGGGTAAAAGTGGACGGCGTCTTGTTGGCCTTGGAATTGTAGCGAACCATCACATAGATCAGCAGCGCCGTCACAAAAACCGTGATCACCGCACAGATGATCAGCATCATGTGGTCCAGCCCCTGCAGATCGCGCGCCAGTTCCGTTGCCGCAGGCTGGAACCCCATTTTCTCTGGCAAGGGTTCGCCCACAACCTCCAACCCCTGCGCAAGGGCAGCCCCCGAAAACAGGGCTATACCGCCCGCCGCAGCCACAGCCTTGAAAGCGCTGAAAAGACGCATGTTCGTTTCCCGTTCGTCTGCGCGACCTCAAGGCCGCTGCGTTTTTGCCCATACGTTGCCCGCAACAAGCAAACGTACAGAATCCCGTTGTTTCCGCTTCGCTTGAAACCATATTAGGGGCAGCGCGGCAAGCCAAACCGTTGCGGCAAATGCGCGCCGTTAGCCCCATATCAAGGACTCCCGTTCATGACCGATGCCCCTTTTCGCCCTTTCGAGTCGGCGCTGGACGAAGCGACCGCCCTTGCAATCCTTCGGGACGCCACCGCTGGGGCGGATGATGGCGAGTTGTTTCTGGAACGCAAAAGATCCGAGGCGATCGTGCTGGACGACGCCCGCATCAAGACCGCCTCCTATGACGCCTCCGAAGGTTTCGGCCTGCGCGCCGTGCGTGGCGAGGTGGCGGGCTACGCGCACTCCACCGAAATATCGGAAAAATCGCTGCGGCGTGCGTCAGACACGGCCCGCCTTGCCGTGGGCGATGGTGGCGGCACCCTTGCCGCAGCCCCCAAAGGCACCAATCTTCGCCTCTACACCGATGCTGACCCGATGCAGGATGCCAGCTTTGCAGGCAAACTCGACGTGTTGAAGGAAATCGACGCCTATGCCCGCGCCCTCGACCCGCGTGTGGTGCAGGTCTCCGCCACCCTTGCCGCTGGCCTGCAAGAGGTGGAAATCCTCCGCCCCGAAGGCCTCCGTCTGGCCGACATCCGCCCGATGGCCCGGCTCAACATATCTGTCATTGTCGAACAGAACGGTCGCCGCGAACAGGGCGGCACGGGCGGCGGCGGGCGTTTCGGCCTTGCCCGCCTGATCGACCGCAGCTTCTGGCAACCCATGGTGGCCGAGGCGCTGCGCATCGCGCTTGTCAACCTGGATGCCATCCCGGCGCCCGCGGGTGTGATGGACGTGGTCCTCGGTCCCGGCTGGCCCGGCATCCTGTTGCACGAAGCGATCGGTCACGGGCTGGAAGGTGACTTCAACCGCAAGCAAACCTCTGCCTTCGCGGGCCTGCTGGGCCAGCGCATCGCCGCCCCCGGCGTGACGGTGCTGGATGATGGCACAATCCCCGACAGGCGCGGGTCGATCAGCGTGGATGACGAAGGCACACCCTCGGCCCGCAACGTATTGATCGAAGACGGCATTCTTGTGGGCTACATGCAGGATCGCCAGAATGCCCGCCTGATGGGGGTCGCCCCCACCGGCAACGGGCGCCGCGAAAGTTTCGCACATATCCCGATGCCGCGTATGACCAACACCTACATGCTGGCAGGCAAGGATGACCCTGCGGCAATTCTGGCCGATCTGAAGGATGGCATCTATGCCGTCGGTTTTGGCGGCGGTCAGGTCGACATCACAAACGGCAAATTCGTCTTTTCCTGCACCGAGGCCTACCGCGTTCAGAACGGCAAGGTGGGCGCGCCCGTCAAAGGCGCCACCCTGATCGGCGATGGCGCCACCGCCCTGAAGGCCATCCGCGCCATCGGCAACGACCTTGCCCTTGATCCGGGCATCGGCAATTGCGGCAAGGCCGGTCAATGGGTGCCGGTGGGCGTGGGCCAGCCCACCCTTCTTATCGGTGGCCTGACCGTCGGCGGAAGCGCCACCTGAACCCTGCGCCGGGGGGCAGTCGCCCCCCCAACAGGCATCAGCGCGGGAACCGGCCCTTCAACGCATCTGCAAACGGATTCGCGCCCGCGTCACTTTTCGGCGCGGATGACATCGGCCCCCGCACAGGCTGGCCCTTGGCTGGGGCTGCGCGGCGGTCCTGCGCCACGGCGCGCGCCTCTGACGAATCCGCCTTCATGGTCAACGCAATCCGCTTGCGCGCCGCATCCACCTCGACCACCCGCACCTTCACCACATCGCCCGCCTTCACCACCTCATGCGGGTCTTTCACGAACCGGTCGGCCAACTGGCTCACATGCACCAGCCCATCCTGATGCACCCCGATATCCACAAAGGCACCAAAGGCCGCCACATTCGTGACCGTCCCTTCCAGCAGCATTCCGGGCTTCAGATCCCGGATTTCATTCACCCCGTCCGCGAAATTCGCCGTCTTGAACGATGGCCGCGGGTCACGCCCCGGCTTTTCCAGTTCCGCCAGAATGTCCTTCACGGTCGGCAGGCCGAACCGGTCATCGACAAAGCTGCGCGGATCAACCGCCTTCAACGCCGCCGCATCGCCCATTAGCGCACGAATGTCCCGACCGCAGGCCGCCACGATCCGCCGCGCCAGATCATAGGCCTCTGGATGCACCGATGATGCATCCAAAGGCTCTGCCCCGCCCGCAATCCGCAGGAATCCGGCCGCCTGCTCAAAGGCTTTCGGCCCCAACCGCGCCACCTTCAACAAGTCGCGTCGCGTTTTGAACGGCCCGTTCTGGTCGCGGTGCGCCACGATGGCATCCGCAAGCGAAGGCCCCACCCCCGAAACCCGCGCCAGCAACGGGGCCGACGCGGTGTTCAGGTCCACCCCGACCGCATTCACCGCATCTTCGACCACCGCCTCCAGCGACCGGCCCAGTCGGTGTTGGTCGACATCATGCTGATACTGCCCCACACCAATGCTCTTTGGTTCGATCTTGACAAGTTCTGCCAGCGGATCCTGCAATCTGCGGGCAATCGATACTGCCCCACGGATCGAAACGTCCAAGTCTGGAAATTCCTTGGCCGCCAGTTCGGATGCCGAATAAACCGATGCCCCGGCCTCGCTGACAATCACCTTCACCGGCTTTTCCGTTCCCGGCAGCACTGCCAGCATATCCGCAACCAGCTTCTCCGTCTCACGGCTGGCCGTCCCGTTGCCGATGGCGATCAGTTTCACACCATGCTTGCCGATCAACTGCGCCAAGGTCACCTGCGCCCCGCGCAAGTCGTTCTTCGGTTGGAACGGATAGACCGTGTCATGGGCCAGCACCTTCCCGGTTGCATCCACCACCGCGACCTTCACCCCGGTCCTGATGCCGGGGTCCAGCCCCATCGTGGCCTTTCCCCCCGCCGGGGCGGCCAGCAACAAATCCTTCAGATTCCGCGCAAAAACCCGGATCGCCTCTTCCTCTGCCCGTTCTCGCATCTCGCCCATCAGATCCAGCGTCAGCGAAGTCCGGATCTTCACCCGCCAGGCCCAGGCCGCTGCCTCACGCAGCCAGGCGTCCCCTGCCCCACGGCCTTGGGTCGACAGGACCGCAGCGCAGGCGCGTTCCGCCGGGCTGTCACCTTTGGGCGCATCCGCGTCGATCTCCAGATCCAGCGTCAGAAACCCTTCATTCCGGCCTCGCAGCATGGCCAGCACACGGTGCGACGGCGCCCCGGCCCAGCCTTCGGAATGCGCGAAGTAATCGGAAAACTTGGCGCCCTCGGTTTCTTTCCCCTCAACGACCTTCGCCACCAGCTTGGCCACCTGCTTCATGTGGCCCCGCAACCGCCCCAGCAAGTCGGCGTTTTCTGCCAAGCCCTCTGCCAGAATATCCCGCGCACCCTCCAGCGCCGTTTTCACATCCGGCACCGCCTCTGTCACATAGGCCCCGGCCAACATCGCAGGGTCGGCTGCCCGATCCGCAAGAATAGCCTCCAGCAGCGGCCCCAAACCGTTTTCCCGCGCAATCATCGCCCGCGTCCGACGCTTGGGTTTGTAGGGCAGATAGATGTCCTCAAGCTCGGCCTTCGTCATGGCCTTCAGGATCGCGCCCTGCAAGCCATCCGTCATCTTCCCCTGCTCGGTGATCGACGCCAGAATGGCCGCCCGCCGCGCCTCCATCTCGCGCAGATAGGCCAGCCGTTCGGCCAGATTGCGCAACTGCGTATCATCCAGCCCGCCAGTCACCTCTTTGCGATAGCGCGCCACGAACGGCACCGTCGCCCCCTCATCCAGCAATCCGATGGCCGCCGACACCTGTGCCGGCTGCGCCCCAATCTCGGCGGCAATGATCTGCGGGATGCGGCGGGCGGTATCGGGGGTCATGGAAATCCTTCTCGACAGTCACGAGTCATGGGGGCGGGACCATAGCCCCGACTGGCCCGGCATCCAACCCCGCCCGCTGCCATGCCAGCCACCGCAGAAAACACCGCAGACACAGCTTCGGCACAAGATCGCTTCCCCCCTGCACAATCCTCACCATTTTGCCTAGATTGGCAGGATGACCAGCCCCGCACCCCCCCCCCACCTGCCCACCCTGCGCGTTGCGTCATGGAATATCCACAAAGGCATCGGCACCGACCGCCGCCGCGATCTGCGGCGCACCACCGCCGTCATCGCGGAAATCGCCCCCGATCTGATGACACTGCAAGAGGCGGATCTGCGTTTCGGCACACGGGCCGGGCTGCTGGACCTGCATCATCTGCGGGATCAGACCGGACTCAAGCCCCTTCCCACCGGGATGGACGGTCCCTCGCACGGCTGGCACGGCAACGTGATCCTGTGCCGCGACGCAGATATCCTTGACCATCACCGCCTGTCGCTTCCGGGTCTGGAACCGCGCGGGGCGCTGATCACCGATCTTGATCTTGGCCACGGTCGGTTGCGCGTGGTCGCCGCCCATCTGGCCCTTTTGCGCAGGTTCCGTCGCGCTCAGGCGCGGGCGATCCTTGCCCTGCTGGATCGCTTGCCACCGCTTCCCACCCTACTTATGGGCGATCTGAACGAATGGAAATCCGGCCCCGGCACCCCTCTGGCCGATCTGGGCCGCCATTTTGTCCTGCCCGATCCCGAGCCCAGCTTTCCCACAAGACGGCCCTTCCTTTCGCTTGACCGGATGATGGCCACCGCAGATGGGTATCTATCCGACCTGCGCGCCCACAATACGCCGCTGGCACGCCGCGCTTCGGATCACCTTCCCCTCACCGCCCGTTTGCACCTGCCGGCGCACCGCAAATGATCTTTGGTCTCCTGCTTGGTTTGGGCGTGGCGGCGGCTTTGGTCCTTGCGGCCTCGGCCTTTGCGATGCGGTCCTACAATCGCTTTGCCACACGCGCCCGCGGCCCACACAGCAGCCACCTGCCGGCCAAGGCGCAGGATACGCCGCTCGATCGGCTCATCACCCCCCTGATCGACGCTCATCCCGGCTGCAACGGCCTGGCCAATATTCTCGGTCCAAAAGATGCCTTCGCCGCGCGCAGCCTGTCTGCCGCGCAGGCCGGACGCAGCCTTGATCTGATCTATTACATCTGGCGCACCGATACGGCGGGCAAGCTGATGATGGCTGATCTCCTCGCCGCCGCAGACCGGGGGGTGCGCGTGCGCCTTCTGCTGGATGACATCGCCGTGCAGGGCTTTGATCTCGCCTTCCTTGGCATCACCCAGCACCCGAATATCGAAGTGCGCCTGTTCAACCCGGTCCGCAATCGCGGACACCTTCTGCGACGCGGCGTCGAATTCATTCTTGGCCTGTCGCGTTTCAACCGGCGCATGCACAGCAAGCTGTGGATCGCCGACGGTCACCTTGCCATCCTTGGCGGGCGCAACATCGGCGATACCTACCTTGGTGGCCCGGTCACCACCAAACGCCTGGCCCACGATGCCGACATGATCCTTGCTGGCCCACTGGTGGCCCAGGCGGCCGAGGTGTTCGATCAGTTCTGGAACCTCGGCCTGTCGCTGCCGCTGGTAACCTTCTGGCCCAGCCTGCGCCTGAACGACGCGCGCTTTCGCCGCCGCCTGTCCCGCGCCACAAACGGGCCTCTGGCCCTGCGGATGCGCGATGCCTCCATCGCCGGGCGCAGCGCGGACGACCTACTTACCACCCCTCTGCGTTGGATAAAGGATGTCACCCTTTTGGCCGACCCGCCGGAAAAGGCGCTGGGTCAACGCCATCACCGATACCTGTCCGACACCATCGCCGACATGCTGGCCGCCGCCCGATCCGAAGTGATCCTGACCACGCCCTATTTCGTCCCCGGCAAGGACGGCCTTTCCCTTATCACGGGCCTTGGCGCACGTGGGGTGCGCGTCAAACTGCTGACCAACTCTCTCTCCACCACCGATGTCGCCGCCGTCCACGCCGCCTATGCGCACTATCGGCAGCCGCTCCTCGCCTCCGGCGCTGCATTATGGGAATTCTCGCCCATGCCTTCGTCCGATCGTGGCCTGCGCACGCGCCGGGGCAGCACCGACCGACTGCATGCAAAGATCTTCCTGATTGATGGCACACATGCCCTTGTCGGATCGCATAACTTCGACCTGCGCTCGGCCCATCTCAATATTGAACTTGGTCTGCTGTTCCACGACCGCACGCTGGTTGCCGAACTTGCTGCCCTGTTCGACCTCCAGACCACCCCCGACATGTCCTTTTCCGTCACGCTGGAACAAGGCGCCCTGCACTGGAACCCGGGTGAACAGGGGCTGCGCGGCAAACAACGTGCAGAACCCGGCGCGTCCATCCCGCGCCGCCTTGCAGCCTGGGCGATGGCCTTCCTGCCGCATGACTGGCTTTAGCCTTCACTCTGGCGGTCATTCCGGCGGCAAGATCAACAAGGCCCTGAAATCATTCACATTCGTCAACGTCGGCCCGGTGACCACCTGATCCCCGATCGCATCGAAAAAGCGGTGCGCATCATTGGCCGCAAGCGCCGCCGCCGCATCCATTCCGGTTGCTGCCGCCCGCAACAGGGTATCCGGCACAACCACCGCCCCCGCCACCTCGGCCGCGCCATCCACCCCATCCGTATCGCAGGCAATTGCGTAAACCTGCGGATGCCCGTGCAACGAAATCGCCAGCGCCAGACAGAACTCCGCATTCGGACCACCAACACCGTCGCCCCGGCGCGTGACCGTCAACTCCCCGCCTGACAGCAGCAGCACCGGCGCATCGCCCGCCCGCAACCCCGCCGCCACCTCCATCGCCAGCGTCGCCTGCGAGACCGCAACTTCGCGTGCCTCCCCCTCCAGCGCATCGCCCAGCAGCCGAACGTCAATCCCTGGCAACGCTTGTGCCGCCATTTCCTCTGCCGCCGTCAAGGACTGCGCCGGTGCAGCGTAAATCACATTCTCCACCCGCCCCAATCGCGCATCCCCCGGCGGCACCACGCCCGACACACGCCCCAGCGCCGCCGTCACACTGTCTGGCACCGCCACGCCCCACTGCGCCAAAACGGCCTGCGCATCAGCCACGGTTGACCGGTCCCCAACGGTCGGCCCCGATCCGATAAAGGCCGGATCATCGCCCGGCACATCGGAAATCATCAACGCCAACATCTGCGCCGGCCAGGCCGCGGCCGCCAACTGCCCGCCCTTCACCCGGCTCAGATGCTTGCGCACCGTGTTCATCCGATCAATTGGCGCACCACAAGCCAGCAGCGCCGCATTCACCGCCTGCTTTTCGGCCAAAGTCACACCCTCCACCGGGGCGACCAACAGCGCCGACGCCCCGCCGGAAATCAACGCCAGCACGAAATCCCCCTCGCCCAGACCCGCCACCAGATCCAGCATCCGCGCCGTAGCCGCCGCTCCCGCTTCATCCGGCACCGGATGCGCAGCCTCGATAATCTCGATCCCCCGGCATGGCCGGGCATAGCCATAGCGCGTGATCACCAACCCCTCACACGGTCCCCAGACCGCTTCCACCGCCTCAGCCATTCGTGCGCTGGCCTTGCCCGCTCCGACAACCACCACCCGCCCCGCAGGTTTTGTGGGCAGAAACCCCGCAAGCGACCGCATCGGATCGGCCACCTCTACCGCCCGGTCAAACAAGGCCCGCAGAAACACCGCAGGCTCACGCTCAGAAATTCTCATCCGCACCCCCTAAATTACGTAATTTACGTAATTCTATTCTCATCCCAAAAGCCGGCTCAAAGCGGCAGTCCGCAGCCGGGCCATCGCCACCGCCTGCTCTGGCGTCACCGCCCGAAACCCCACCGCAGCATGGGGCCGCAACTGCGCAAAAGCGTCCAGTTCTGACCCGACAACGGTTGCAATCTTCGGGTATCCCCCCGTCGTCTGATGATCCGCCATCAGCACCGTCGCCACCCCATCCCCCGCCACCTGCACCGATCCCCGCATCACCGGTTCTGACGGAATCCCCAAAGCGCCCACCGGCGCCAGCGACGGCCCGCGCAACCGCACGCCCATCCGGTCATAGGCATCGGTCAGATAAAACCGCCCATCCAGCAACAACTCGATCTGCTCCACCCCGAAAAACCGCTCCTGCGGCCCGATCACCACCGCCACCGCATCGCCAGGTGGCCGCGCCCAGACCGGACAGGGGATCGCCCGCTCCCGCACGATGCGCGCATCATCCACCACCAACCGCCGCCCGGCAGCCACGGCCCCGCCTCCAAACCCCGACAAGGCATGGGTTGCCGCACTGCCCAACCACGGTTCGACCCCCAACCGCCCTGCAAAGCCCAGACAGCACCACGCCCCCCAAGGCCCGCGCCGAACGGTCAACCGATCGCCCGCACGCACCGTCACCACCGACCACGACCCAACACGCGTCGATCCCGTCTCTACAACAAACCCGCCACCCGCCACCGCCACCGACAGCGCGCCCTCCTCCACCTCCAACACCACACCGCCCAAGGACACCTCAACCGCCGCCGCGCCCACAGGATTGCCCAGCGCGTGATTGGCCAACGTCAACGCCACACGGTCCATCGCACCCGAACCTGGCACCCCGAACCGCATCAACCCGGCCCGCCCGCCATCCTGCACGGAACAATGCGCCCCCGCCTGCACCACGCGCAACACGGCCCGCGCCATCACGCAGCCCCCGTCATGGCATCCGGCCCAACACGGCGAAACCTCACCCGATCCCCTACATCAAACAGAAATGGCCGCGCCGCATCCCCCGTAAGAACCCGCGTCGGGGATCGCCCGATCACCCACCACCCTGTCGGCATGGTCAGCGTCGTCACCAGACATTGCCCCCCCGCGATGATCACACTTCCCGCCGCAACTCCCCGCACCGGGGCTGCTTTGCGGGGCAGGTGAATCGCCTCTGGCACCCCGGTCAAATAGGCGTATCCGGGGGCAAATCCGTACATGAACACCGCATAGTCGCCCGCCAGATGCGCAGCGATCACGGCATCCTCGCTCATCCCCGCGGCCTGCGCCACCGCCGCCAGATCGCGCCCGAACGCCCCGTCATAACAGACCAGAACCTCATGTTCCGCCCCCGCCACCGCATTCGCCTGCAATCCATGCATTCGCGCCAACAGGGTATCCCCAACCGCGGCATGATCCGTCACGACCGGATCGAACACCACCAGCAGGTTCACCATGGCCGGCACCACCTCCATCTGCCCCGGCACGGGATTGTCGCGCAACACCCGGTCCAGCGCCAGCACGGCACCGTGCACCGCATCCGTCACGGTATCGCCGAACTCCACCAGAACGCCGCGGTCAGCAACCGATGTCAGACGCGGAAACTCCATTTCAGATCGTGGCAAAGGGGCGGATCGCCACCCCCGCCCCTTCCAGACGCGTCCGCACCACCCGCGCCATAGCCACCGCATCGGGGCTGTCGCCATGCACACAGACAGACCGCGCCTCAAGCTGCACATCGCCCCCGCCCAGCACCGGCATCCGCCCGCTCTGCGCAAACTGCAACATCCGCTCCGCCGCCGCCTCGGCATCCTCCAACACCGCCCCCGCCTTCCCGCGCGGCACCAACCGCCCGTCGGCCCGATAGGCCCGGTCGGCAAACACCTCGGCCACCACCTTCAACCCCGCCTTGCGCCCCTCGATCTCCAGCTCTGTCCCGGAAATTGCCAACAGTGCCAGCCCGCCCGGCAGCGCGCGCACCGCTCCGGCAATCGCCGCCGCCACATCGGGCCGGTCGGCAGCAAGGTTGGCCAGCGCGCCATGCGCCTTGACATAGCGCACCGCCACACCCGCCAGCGCCGCCACGCCCTGCAAGGTGCCGACCTGGGCCGCCACCATCCGCCCGATCTCGTCAGGCGTCATCGGAATCACCCGCCGCCCGAACCCCGCCAGATCGGCAAATCCTGGATGCGCGCCCACCACCACGCCCCGCTCTGCCGCCAGCCGCAGGGTGGCAAACATCACCTCCGGGTCGCCGGCATGACCGCCACAGGCAAGGTTGGCACTGCTGACCACGCCCAGCATCGCCGCATCATCGCCCATGGCCCAGGGTCCGAACCCCTCGCCCAGATCGGCATTCAGGTCGATCTCCCGCAGCATCCTCGCACCTCACCCGATTCGGCCCGATCAAATTAGGCCAGTCCTTGCCACAATCCTGCCCGCCCGACGCGCCAGGGAAAACCCGCAAAAGCCGGCACCGGTTCCGACCACGGCCCGCCACTCACCCACCACACTTTTCCCCTTGCACAAGGGTTTGCCCTTCGCTAGACCGCCCGAACCAACCGCAGTGGCCCGTTCGTCTATCGGTTAGGACACCAGGTTTTCAACCTGGGAAGAGGGGTTCGACTCCCCTACGGGCTGCCACCTTCCAAAAGATTGTAAATATATCATGGGCTTAACCGCTCATTTTGTCCCACTTCCGCACACGACGTCGAAAGGTGGGACACTTTCGTTTTAGTTCCGTTCCGCTGTCAGCTTCAAAAGGGCACTTGCGGCCCGGGTCTTCTGACTGGCGGCTTTCGTATAGCGTGTGACTTCCTTGGAAGTCTGGTGGCCGGTAATTGCCATGATCTCGAATTCGCTGCATCCTCGTTCCGCGAGTCGTGCAGCGGCGGCCTTGCGAAGGCCGTGCACGCTGCAATGGGGCAACCCGGCCTCATTGCACCATTCGCGGAATCGGTTGCCGAATCCGTTGTTCGTGAAAGGCCGACCTTGGGCCGTCACAAGGAAGGCCAGATCGCCCGTCGGGCTGGCATCAAGTATATGGCGAAGCGGCGGCACAATCGGCAGTTCGAGCCGGATCGGGTGACGGTTTCGGCCCTTGTTCTGGGTGAAGATCAGCCACCCGTCGCGGACGTGCTGCTTGCCAAACTGCACCAGATCGCCCCGCCGCTGGGCCGTGTAGAGGGCAAGGGCCAAGGCCAGCCGGGCCGTCGTGCCGATAGGGTGCTTGGACTCGAATTTCTCAATCTCGGCCAAGGTCCAAGAGTGATAGCCATCCGAACCTGACTTCAGAAGTTCGATTCCGTCGGCAGGGTTCCGGTCGAGCAGATCATAGCGCAGTGCATACTTGAAGACCTGCCGCAGCACCTTGACCATGCCGTTCGCGGCCTCAGGACGGTCTGCCATGGCGTCCCGGCGCTTGCGGATATGGCGGGGCAGTATCTCGGCAAACGGCTTCACCCCGTCGGGTGTGGTGGCCCCTTCCGGAATGTTTTCGCAGAACCGTTCGAGGATGCCCCGCCGTGTTGCCCGCGTCTTTGGGTCCAGTTCCGTGAACATGGATGATTTGTAGTATTCGCTCACCAGCCAGTGAAAAGAACCCTTCACCATTTCCCCGGCCTTTGGGGCTACTTCAGGGGCCGGGCTGGCAAGAGCGGCATGGTAGGCTTTCCAAAACTCAGGGCTGCCTAAGGGCGTCGGCAGGCGTGTCTTCGGCAGGCCGGGCTTGCGAAGATACACCCGCACGTTGCCATGCCGGTCAGTGTCCTCCACCACATACTTGACGTTGATCTTCACCTGTTCACCCATGGCTCAGTCCCATTGGTTAGCTTGGGCCGACTCACCATCGGCAAGCAAGGCATCAAATGACTGGTCGAGTTTGCGAACATCCCAGAGTTTCCGGCCATAGACTTGCATCGGCTTAGGCATCAGGCCATCTGCTACCATCCGGTCAAAGGTGTTCGGGCTGACCCCGACATAGGCCGCCGACTCGTCACGGTGCAGCCCCCGCCGCGTGGGCGGCGGAAGTGCATCATGACGAATGGGTGCGGCCTTGGTCATGACTTCAGAATGTCCCGTTAAGCCGCACCTTGACGGTGCCCGACGGGTTCGCCGCCGCCAAGACCGCCACACCGATCTTGGTGTTGCCGCTGGTGGTGCTGGTCATGAGCTTGGCGGTATCGTCCCAATAGACGGCGGCCCCGACGGCAAAAACGTCGGTTGAGACCTTGGGAAGGTCGAAGACTCCCTCGGTCACAAGGTCAACATCCGCGCCGGACAGGGCGTCACCAGCGGCAACGCCAAAGATCAAGCCCGTCTTCACTCCACCCCCGCTGGTCACGCCGTAGGGGGCGGCAAGGGTCAGGTTTTCGCCTTTCTGGATATAGTTCTTCATGGTCAGATTCCTTTCGAGGTTCTGAAGAGGATGGTGGAAGCGGGGCGTCTGGACGCCGCCGCGATTTCTGCATCAAGGGCGGCCAAGGCCCGGGCCATCTCGGCGTCGCTCTTGTAGGTGACAAGCTCTCCGTTCTGGTCCCTGAAGGTCAGCACGCCGCCCGCACGCGCCCTGAAGAGCGTGTCACGGGCAGCGGTCAGTTCGCCAAGGTTCAGGGCCACAGATCAGGCCCCCGGATTGAAGAACGCGCCGCGCCAGTCAATCGCGCCGCAGCCGAAGTCCAGCACGACGCGGAACTCCATGCCCAGCACATCCCAGCCTTCGCGGGATGCCATCTGCGGGCCTTGCGCCGAAGACAGGTAGGCATATTCCAGCACGGGCAGAACCGCCGGGTCCGCGAAGATGTAGAAGCGATCATCGGTGATGCGCGGTTCAACCAAGAGGGTCAGCTTGCCGCCGAACGGGTTCACATCGGCCACGGTCGCGGCATAGATCGAAGCCAAGACCTGTTCCGCCGTAGTTTCCTGTTCCGGCCCCACCACAAGGAACTTCGGAGTCGCGTTGATCGGGGTCTTGCCGTCCAGCGCCTTCATGCCGCGCATGGCCTTGCGGGCCGCGTCCAGCGTTGCCACCGACAGGGCAGCGGCGGCGGCAAGGTTGCCGTGCGTCGCATGGAACAGGGCAAGCCCGTCTTCGCCCATGACCGGATTGGACAGCAAGAGCTTCAACAGAAGGTTCGCCTCCGTTTCTGCCGCCATGCGCCCGGCGGTCATGCCCCAGTCGCGGAAGGCCCCCAGATCATCGTTGATAAGGGCCTTGCGGCTAATGGCGAATTGCGTGGCGTAGGTGTCCAAAGCATAGGACTCGGCGGCTTCGCCCCGGGTCGTGCTCTTGATCTCGCCGGACTCGCTGACCTTTTCCAGAAGTCCCACGTCGGACAGCTTCAGGCGGGTTGCGGGCCGGAAGTCCGCCATGGTCGCTTGCCGGGCCAAGGTGGTCTTGATCGGCGACTGTGCGGCCTGATAGGCCCCTATGAGGGTCCGGTTGCCGGTGCTGGTCAGAAGGCCCGGGAAGTCCGTGGTGGTGTGCATGGCAGCACGGAAAAGCTGGTCAGCGTCCATGCCGCGCGTGCTGGTGCCCGTCGCTTCCACGGCGGCCCGCGCGTGGTCGCGCAAGGAGTCGGCCATATAGGGGCGGGCCTGTTCCGTCGGGGCCGTGCCAGACACGCGGGCGTGCAAGGCGTCGGCACGGTGCCGCATGGTTGTGGCCGGGTCTTCATGGCTGGCCACGGTGCGGATGCGCGGGGTCTGGCGGGCGCGGGTCTGAAGAGCATCAGCCGCCGCCGCCCGCGCTTGGATGCGGATTTCGTCGTCAGTCAGTTCTTCGCCCGCCTCTTCCATGCGGGTTGCCCATTCGCCGGGCAGATCATGGGCCGCGACCAAACGCTGAATCAGCGTGGCGCGGTCATCGTCTTGGGTATCCTTGGGCATGGTGTTGCTCCTGAAGGTTGCGCCGGGGTCGGCAGGGATAGGGACGGCAGAGACTTCGGATATTGCCCAAGCCGCCGCCGTCCGAACGCGGGCCTTGGTCAAGGAGTCAGTGGATTCGGCCCAACGGGTGACGCGGTAGCCGATGGAAACGCCCTTCAGGGTGCCTTCCTGAATCCGGGTAATGATTGAGGCAGCATCGGCTGCCCCGGAAAGCCGGATGGTGGCCACAAGGCTTTCACCTTCCATTCGATAGGCGGCAATCGTGCCTATCACGTCGCGGGCAGAGCCTTGGCGGTGCCCGTCCAAGAGCGGCGAACCGACAAGCCCGGACAGGTCAAGCCCAGCGGGGTCAAGCCGTTCGGTGTAGCTGCCCCGCGCATCGCGCCGGGCCACGGTGGCAAAGGTGGAAATCGTCGCTTCAACGGTCATCGCATCGGCGTTGAACGTGTTCGGCATGAAGCTCGCGCGGCGGGTAAACAGGGAATCAGGCGGCATCCGGGGACTCCTTGGGCTTTCCGAAGGCATCGGCTTCGATTTCCGCGTCTAGGTCTTCCAAGGCCCAGCCCCGGGCGGCCACCAGTTTGCGGCGGCTGGTCAGTCCCGCTTCCATCTCTGCCACATCGGCCTGAACCTGTTTTGCCGGATCAACCTGCATGAAAGCCGGGGGCAACCATTCGCAGGCCATGTAGTCGCGGGGGTTAGCCTCAAAATCGGGGCCGTCCAGATCGCCAGACAGAAGAGTCCAGGTGATGACCTGCCGCCAGATCGGGCGAAGCAACTGCGGCACAAGGATGCCATACTGAATTTGTTCTACACGCTGCCGGAAGGGCAGAAGACCTGCCCGCAAGCTGGAATAGTTCGCCCCGGTCAGATCGCCGGAAAGCAGGTGCTCAGGCAGGCCAAGGCCAGCGGCAAGCTGTTGCAGATTGAGGCGCAGGAACGCGGCCACCTCTTGGGTCTGCGAAGGGGTGTTGAACTTCACGTCAATGCCGGTCGGCAGGCGCTTAAGGGTGCCGGGTTCAAGACCGGTCTCAAGGATGCCCCCGGACTCTTCGCCCGTGTAGGTGTCGCCCGCCGTGCCGTTCTGATCGACAAGGAAGCCCGCGTGCATTGCAGCAATCTTAACGCCCAGAAGAAGGGCATCGCAAAGTTGATCAAATTCTGAGGCTGGCAGGATGACCGGGGCCAGCCACGACACGCCCCGGACCTGCCCGGCGGCAATCGGCTTTAGGACGTGAAGGATTTGGTCAGCCGTGATGCGAACCGGCGGGGCGTAGGTAGCGAACTGGTCATAGGGCCGGGCAGGCAGAATGTGATATGCAACGCGGCGGCCTTCGCCGTCGAACTCCACGCCTTGCACGATTACGCCCCCACCCGGCAGTTCACGGGTCAGAGACTCGTCAACCAGTTCGGGCGGGATGATACGAAGGCGGGGGCCGTCTCCGGTCATGATGACCTGCACAAAGGCTTCGCCGTCGATGACAAGGCCCCG
Organism: uncultured Paracoccaceae bacterium; assembly: GCA_958439195.1. Classification (GTDB taxonomy): domain Bacteria; phylum Pseudomonadota; class Alphaproteobacteria; order Rhodobacterales; family Rhodobacteraceae; genus Paragemmobacter. The sequence continues at coordinate 80,871 of OY288160.1, read as the reverse complement.
GGTAATTTCCGCTTGAAGGCCCCAAAGATCGGTGCGGCCATCGGCGTCGGCCTCTTCGGCCCAGCGGTTAAATGCCTCTGTCAGTGACTTCCGCGTCGCGGCGTCGGGATGTTTGGGAGTTGGCACAATACCGGCCCCGACAAGTGCCCCGGCCCAATTCGCCACGGCCTGCGAAAGCCAAGGGTTGTTCGCAGCAAGGTAGCGGGCCCGGGCGCGAACCGTTGCCCCTGCCCCTGCCACTTCGCTGTTGATGTGATGGAAGGTGCCCATGCCAAAGCCCCGCCGCCCGCCCGCCTTCGCATCAAAGCGCCGAACCGCCACAGCTTTCGCGGGGCGGGTAAACATTCTCTGGAGGGTGAGACCGAATGGGAACGCCATAGTGTCAGTGCACCTTCGCTTTCGGACGGGTCAGGTGCGCGATGACCGGATCAAGGTGACAGGTCCAAGATGAACGCAGTTCAAGGGCGTCGGTCGCATCGGGGAAACGCGTTCCGCCAGATATGCCGTCAACCTCTTGACGGATGCGGGCTGCCACAACCGGACGACGCTCGCCGGGCTTCTTAAAGAATGCCAGATCAAGGACGTAGTTGCGCTGGCCCGTCGCATAAAGGACCAGAACTAATATGCCCGCTGAACGGGGGGCGTCCTCGCGCTTCATGCCGCCGGGAAGCTCGTCGTCCGTAAAGGCACGCTGGACAGCTTCACCGATAGCTTTGCGAACGCCGGGGCTAGCAAAGCCCGCTTCAGAGGCGCGGAACATGACGGCAAGAGCAAGGGCAGCATCGGCGCGGTAGAGGTGTGCCGTCAACTTATCAGCACGGCTGCGGCCATAGTGCTTTACGACACCCGCCGCGTGAGCGTTGCGGGCGAACGCCTTCGCGTCGGCGATGGAGAAGCCCGGTTCGGCCAGAGCTTCAGCAAGGCTCTGGTGCGTCAAGCCGATGCCGTCGGGTGCGATGTAGGCAGGTCCAGAAGGCTCAGTTTCAATGTGGATTGTGGCAGTCACGGGGGACCTCACTTGGGTTGATTCCCCCCAACCATGCCGATTGAGCTTATCGGAGTCCATCCGCACGCTCCCTTGGACAATGCCCATTGTCCAAGGGCAGTAGCCAATGAAAACAATGACTTGCAGGCGATTATACGAATCGGGTATGCATGATTCGTCGGGTGAAGGGGTTTGCCCGGTGTGTAAATATCAAGCCACGGTGGCGGGCGGCGAAATCTGCCCGCCACCACACTCCGCGAGGGAATGCGCAATGTTGCACGTCTTGAATGATCTGGAGAAAACGCGGATCGAAGCCGAACAGGTTCTCATTGAGGGCGTAGCACTTCGCTGGCCTCTCGTTCTGACCTACAACTTGGTCCGCTTCATGCTGAAGGAACGTGGCGTTCCGGTTCCGGTCGATCTTCTGGCTTGGATCAGCAAGGGTAAGGCCAGCGATGCTCACGTCACGAACTGGCACTCAGTCTATGGGACCTAGACGCGAAGCATCCAAAGCGATGATTCCAATGGTCGCTTGATTGCCCATTTGCACAACAAACCGAACGATTGGAGTCAGAATGACCGCTCAAGTCCTTGCTTTCACCGGATCGAAGAAAGCCCGTCGGGAAACCAAAGCCGACATTGCAGCGCGGGTTGTGCCCACGGCGCTTGGCATCTTGAGTGATGCCGATGTTTATGCAGTGCCGGGTTACGTTGCCCTTTGCCGCGAACTCGGAGGTTTCAAAGTTCGTCTGAGCAAAGGGTTCGGCTGGTCCTTGCTTCTCCTAACTATCCACGACACCCAAGACAAAGAACTTCTACGAGGTTATGTGCCCCGGGAAGCGAAGGGCGGTCCGAATGTCACCCTCAATGGATTGTTCAGAATTTCTCGGATGGACTTCGCGGGGCGTGCAAAATGGGTGCCCGCATTCAATGCGTTACCCACTCAGGAATCCAGCGTTGAAGGGTGGTTTGATCACCTTGACGACCTTAATAGAGCTGTGATGGAGATGGTCTAAGTCTTGGGGCGCCGGAATAGAAAATTCCAACGACTTTTTCTAGGGTGCCTTAGGACGTCAGCTTCCTTAGCTACTTCGGTGTAAAATGGCCGCCCGCCAGGATTCTCTCTCTCCTCATAGTATCCAACGTCCTCATACGGTGACTTATTGCGAGTGAAATGACAGTAGACGTGTGGAAAGTAATAGTATTCATCGCCATGCAAGTCCACGGACTCAATATTTTCATACGGGATCCGTCCAACCAAAATAACTTTCAATCCTTGCCCAGCATGATCTTCCGCGCCTGCAGTCCGAAACTTGCCGCCTTCAATTGCAATTAATCTTTCCCACTGCAACCCGACTAGTATTCCCCGGTGGTAAGTCTGGAGCAGCCCAACCCTAAACCATGGCGATATGCCTTTGGCTTTTTCGTCAATATCTGGATACTTGTCAAATCGGCGAACGTCACGAATAACGATGTCACGCCGCAATTTGCCGCGCCAGTTCTTAGTTATCTCGTCTTCAAAAATAGGTTTGAACTTCTGTTGCAGCGCAAGAATTTCTTCGGGAGACTTTCGACTCTTCCGAAATATTCGAGTCCAAGCGTCCTTCCCTAGAGTATACAAAAAACTGGCGCTTAAGTATTCCCACATGGTCAGAAGAGCCAAAAATTTTTACTGCTGAATCGCATCGTCCACCTTTATCTGCGAAAACAGTTCAACTTGAGCGTTTAGGGAAGTCCCACGAAAGTTCTAGACGGTGTAATCTTCAAGATAGTTAATTTTCGAGTGTCCAACCCATCGTTTCAGCCATCGCCGTCGGAATTACTGTGTTGACAATTCTCTGTAAAATAAGACTGCTGCCCGCCATAGCAAAAGAACCGTCGTATGTTCCGTCTGATAATCCAGCGGTGCGCAAGTAAATAATTACATCACTATCACTATAGCAGTTCACCAGTTTAAGCCAATAAAACATCTCGAACTGGTTACTCTCTGGCGCAGCCTGAGCTTTAATTACACTGTTAACGTCGCGAATACACATATCGACGCGCCGCGATAATTGGTAAATTGCATACTCTGGACTATTTATAGCCCTTTCAAGTCGTTCGCCCTGCATTGAAATTTCGGTTTCAATCCACTCAACCTCAGCTGGCGATGGTCGAGGTATCCTTGAACTAAAGTCCGTCCAATAGGCGAGTATGGCCCGTGCCATGTTGCTCCGTTGATCTAGATCGGGGCTTGTTTCTTCCCATGGTATCGTTTGAAAGATCGCAGTTTGAAGATCCTTTGTGGAGCTTCTGGCAGATTCAGTTGATATAACGACAGCAAGAAGGCCCAAAAGAAGCCTGCTCAAACTCCCATTTGGCTGAGTTACCATAATGCGATTACCTTCCCAACCACGCACTCTTGATGACGTTAGCAGGCTTTTTCGGTAAGGTCACGCTAGCCAGTTCCTCTTCCCGCCGGTCAAGGTTCATGCCGATCAACTGCCGGGCTGCCAACGCATAGACCGTTGCATCAAGTGACTCAGCACGCTTACCGGGGATGCGTTCAAACCGTCGCGCGGGCTGACCCTTAAAGTAGCGCACCACGCGGCGTTCGCTGGTCAGTTGCTCAAAGAAGATCGGTTCAAGATCGGCAGAGAACCGGAAGGCGTTGCCCCGAGCCAGCCGGTTGAACAGTTGGGCTTTGATCGCGTCCACACCGATAAGGAAGAGCGGGGCCCCCTTGGTAGAAGAGCGCGCGAGGAAAGGACGGCTGAAGCCTGACACGCCTTTGCCTGACACGACACGCCGCCCGAACCTTGACCGGGTGAAGCTATGCACAATATCAGCGTGCCCCCCATCGCCGGAGTCGATCACGCAAGCATCGCAGGTCAGGATACCGCCCGCCGGGTGCCGCCAGATGGTCTTGAGGGCCGAGTCCAGGTCGAGCCAAGTGGCATCAGAGTCGACGGGCCCCCAGATCACATGATGCGACAGAATGAAGACGGCATCGCCCTTGCCGTGGCCAAGGAAGACCAGCTCCAAACGGTCATCCTGACAGTCAACTCCGGCGCTGATCACAAGCACTTCCGGCGGGATGCGGTCGGGCAGCCCGAACGGTTCCCGCTTGGCGGCAAGCTCATGTTCATCAATTTCGTCTTGGGCCTCTCGCCACGCCTCCCCCAAGACCAGATTGACAAAGGTCTGAAGCGTGGCCGGGCTATCCTTGGCCCGGGTGAACTCTGCCGCCAAGATGCCCCAAGAGGCGTTCGCATGGGGGCTGACAAGGGCGTTGATCCTGAAGCCTGCGTGCCCCTTCACATGGGACATAGTGGCCCGCCAGCGGCCTTGTGCGACGGCGGCTGCCTTGTGCCGTTCTGCCACCAAAGAGCCGCAGCAGGGGCACGCCCAAGCGGCCTCTTCAGGCTTCCCGTCGGGCCAAGTGATGTTTGCCCATTTGACCTCACTGAAGCCGCCGCAATCGGGGCAGGGAATTTCAAAGATGCGCTGATCGGACTCGGCATAAAGGCGGCTGACGGGGCCATGATCGAAGACCGGGGTCGATCCCGCAAGAATCTTGCGGTCGGGGAAGGCCAGCGTTCGCATCTCTGCCAGCTTGATCGGATCGCCTTCCTGCCCGATGTCGAAGCCGTCGATTTCATCAAGGCAAAGAATCTTGGCGTTGTGCCGCCGCAGGTTTCGGGGACTCTTTGCAGCCACCAGCTTCAGGCTGCCTCCGGGGTAGCGTTTCGACATGAGGGTCGAGCGGCCTGTTTCGTCGGCTTCGGCGTCCAGAAGGCCCCGCAAGGCCGGACTGGCCTCAAACGTCCCTTCAATGTCTCCCACGGCATAGTCGCGGCAATCGTCCTGCGTCGGCAGAACAGCCAAGATCGGGCACGGCTGATTGGCGACGTAGTTTGCAATCACGGCAGTCAAAAGGGACGTGTAACCAATCCGGGCGGATTTCTGGACGGTGATCCGGCTGATTGCCGGGTCATCAATCGCGTCGCAGATGCCGCGTTGATAGGACCAGAGCCGCACCTTGCCGGGTAGAGCCGACACGGTGGCGGGGAAGTGGATGGTGGATTCAATCCAGTCTGCCAAGGGTAGAACGGGCGGCGGCTTCAAGGCTTGAAGTGCCCGGCGGCGGGTGATGGTCAGCGCGTCATTCATCGGTTGCCAGTTCCTCTAGGACGGCCCGAACCTCACGGTCGAGCGTCGCCACGTCATGTGGGGTCAGGTGCCCAAGGCGGGCGGCTGCACGGGACGGCAAAGCAAGTAGAGCGGCCCGAACGTCGCGCAGGATGCCAGCCCATTCCCTTTCCACATCGGACAGGGCGGCAAGCTCACCCCGGGCGCGGGCATTGGCAGCTTCGACCTTTTCCGCGTTGGCGCGGGCAAGCCTGATCTTTTCGGCGTTCAGTTCCGGGTTGCTGGCCAAAGCCGATGACCCCGACTTTAACCGAAGGGATTCCACATAGCCCCGGACGGCAGGCTTCAGATCGAAGCGACCATCTGCCCGACGGGGGATGCGACCTTCGCGCGCAAGAGTGCCAATGCGGGGGGCAGTCAGTCCAAGCCATCCAGCAAGCTCCGCCGCCGTCACCACGCGGGGAAAATGGAAGGGGTCGCCGACCAGTGCCTCAATCTCCACCAACTCGGCTTCAGTCAGTTTTTTCATGCTCTTTCCCCAGATTTTACCAGCTTTACCGCCTCGGGAATCCCGCTTCCCGATTTCCAAAATTTTTGTGGCGGGGAAAATGCCGGGGCTCCGCGTCCCCCCGACGGGAAAACCGGGGAAGGACCCGCACGGTAAAACGTGACCGTCTGTGGTAACGGCATTTCCGCCATGGGGGCACAGGGTCTTTGAGACAAGTGAGACATGTCTTCCGTATGAACCCCTAGGCGCATGTGTGTGCGTGCGCGCGCGCTATAGCGATAGAACCGGAAGACATGTCTCACATGTCTCACACTGAGCCTTTTCAAAGGGTTATATAACGTCATCGGTGAAGTCCTCTTCAGCTTGCGCCAAACAGATGCCCATAAATCCGCGCCCCCGTGTCGCACCGATGTTCTTTGAGGGCTTGAATCCGCGCTGTTGCAGCCGCTCAGGGAACGCCTTGTTCTTGGTGCCCGGCTCTTCTCCCGCCCGCCATGCGTAACGCTGCCATGACTCGAACAGACGTGCAGTCGTGTCTGCCATCCCCGTGCCAGTTTCGCAGCAATCGGCAATCCACTGGCCGAAGGTGTCCTGTTCCTCAAAGTATGAATCGGTTGCGGCATTCAGCACCGCAGGGCGCACCAGCCCGTGCGCCTGCCAGTCAAGGCAACCCTGTATCATCCATGACAGGATGCCCGACCATTCGGCCTTCAGGCGTTCGGCCAAGGTGTCATCCCGACGGGCCGGGGGATGGTTGAAAGGCAAGATCATGAAGCGCCGCCGGATCGCCGTGTCCACGTTCGACAGGCTAGGCGCGTTGTTTCCCACGATTGTCAGCTTGAACTGAGGGCGAAAGCTGAAGCTGTTTTCCCGCATGAAGCGGGCTGTCATCAGGTCGCCGCCGGTCATTTCCTTGATCCGGTTTTCCGCCCACTTGCTGCCCTTCTCAGTCTCAGAGGCTATCGCCATGCGCGGCCCATGCAGACGGGCAATCTCTTCCGGGTGGGCCTCATACTTCTTTGCGGTCAAGGTCGAGGTTGCGACGGCGACGGCGTAATCCTTCAGGATCGCCATCATGGTATTTATCGCCGTGCTCTTGCCGGACCCGCCGGGGCCATAGATGAAGAGCAAGACCTGTTCCCGGATGTCGCCTGTCAGTGTGTAGCCGCCCCACTGTTGCAGGAAGCGGATTGCTTCGCCGTCACCGCCAAGGGCGGAATCGAGAAAGGCCAGCCATTGGGGGCAGTCGCGGGCGGGATCAAACGAGTCCAGGTTGATCGGCGTAACCGCCGTGATCTTGGAAATGTAATCGCTGGGCAGCGCCTTCCGAAGCCGCCCCGTCTTCAGGTCCACCGTCCCGCCGGGCGTGCCCAGAAGCATCGGTTCTGTATCCCACCGCGCCGAAGTGCAGGCGAATTCACGGACGGTTCTCGCCCCGCGTTCCACCGCTTCCCATGTCGGCACGCTCTTCAGCGGCTTGGCGCGGGCGTCACGCTTGGCAAGTTCGGTCGATACCGCGCGGGCGAAGTGATGCGCCAGCTTGGTTTCTTCCCGTTCCCAATACACGCCGTCAAAGCGGAACCACGCGCCCGCGTGATGGTCGAACCGCAGTTCGGTCGCGTGCCGGTCTGTGAAGGCGCGAATGACCCCATCTTGATCGAGGGCATAGCCGCCTAGAAGGTCCTCCACTTCCGGTTGTTCGCCGTTCGGGTGCTGCACGGCCCAGCACCAATCGAAGTCCGAAGTCCAATCATCCTCTTCATCTTCGCCCGCGCCATCAGAGCGTTCGGCGGCCCGGTGTCCATAAATGCCCGCAAGGATGCGCGGCACTTCGGCGACACGTTCCGCCCAGCGGTCATCCTTTTTGGCATCCGGGACAGAATGCAGCGCATCCAAAAGGCGTTGCTGGCTGTCGAGGTAGGGCAGGCAAGCGGTCGCCCATTTGCCCGCAAGCGCCACCATGTTCGGATGATAGCTTTCCCCCGTGGTGATCGCCTTCAGGGCAGCCCTTTCGTCCAGTGACGTTCCGCCTGCCGCCGTGCCCCTGCGCCCCGGCCTTCCTACCGCCCCCGCGTCCAGATCGGGCCGTCTGTCTATATGGTCGCCATCCACAAGGAAGGTCTGGACAGGTGCGCCTCCTGTCACGCCGCCCGCATAGAAGGCTTGCGACAGGGTGAAGGACTCGCCTGCAAGCATGCCCTTCAGGACGCCATTCAGCCGGGCCACATGGCGGGCGCGGTCTTTGGGTGGTAGCGGCGCGCTGAAGGGGCACATGACGCGCCAGCGGGGCTTGGCAGAGGTATGGCTAGGCGTGGTGTAAATGAGTGCCACGATGCCCGCTTTGGTCAGCCGGTCGCGCGCCTCTTCCGGGGTCATCTGGCCCGTGTCATGGTCGCCCTCTATCCCGAGCACTTTCAGCACATTGGCATCATGCCGAAGGCACCCCTTGGCGGTTTTTGTGTCGCCGAAGGTGGCCATCTTCAGGAAAGGCAGTTCGCCCTTGCTGGCGGCTTTCTTCTCCCGAATTTGATTGGCCAGCGAGCGCAGGCTGCACCTGACCTCTTTCTTACTCTTGGCCCACTGGTCGGGGAACCGGGTCAGCGTCAGCAGTCTGTCAAGCGGTTCTTGCAGATTATGGGGTGTTATGATACCGTCATCGGGCGACATTTCTTGATCCTTTGTCGTGTGGAAGTTCGCCCCCAGTGCTGGTCACACTGGGGGTTTTCCGTTCTGAGTGCAGTCAGGGAGGCGGAACGCTAGAAAAAGTGGGACAGAACGCCTGAAAAACCCTGCAAAACAATGCAAGCTTCCAGTGTCCCACTTTTGACCAAGCTCTTGATTCGATGGAATAAGTGCAGCCCCCTACGGGCTGCCACTTATCTCACCTAAAGTATTGAAATAAATGCGGTTTCGCATTGTGCGCAGAGAATGCACCATCATCTGACCTATCAAGAGGCGTTTCCGAAATACAACGCACCAATCTACTATTGAATCCGCAACGATCATTGTCTGAAAGAACTCATTAGTGTCCGGCACCTTTCACAAGGCTCCCGATGAAAGCAGGGGATCGGAAATGGCACGAACATTACTGAGCAATCCCGTCAGCTGTTGGCTTCGAGCCCACATCGGCCATTCAGGCAAACCACCGCGAGGGAAAACCATTCACAGGCTCAGCAACGTACTCGGCTCCGAGCGGCCGATCGATCCTCCCGGCAGGGCTTTGCGAGTTTGCCACCCGAGCGCCGCTGACCGATTGGTGCGCTGCCCGAGGCAGTCATTGTTTTCTGATCGTGTACTTCTTTAACATTTTCGTCGGTCGATAGCCGCGTTTCATGAGTCTCAGGCCGGGATCGCCCAAATCTTGTTCCCAGTTCCAATATTCAAAGCCAAGAGCAAGAAATTGGCTAGCTAGATACTGATTGAAGTATTCCGCAAGCCCTACAGCGGACGGCAGCGTTTTGAAGTAATGGGACACTACGAAGTTCTTTGGGAGCAGTTCATCGACACTAAACCCAAGCAAAATACCCGAGCTGCTCGCGATGGTCACTCTCAAACGCTCCTGAGAGTCGCTGCATTGCAAGATGCGATTAACGGCGACGAACTCTGCTGCAAGCTCCTTCGGCTTTCCCATACTTGCTTTCTCCTCTGCCCAAACGCTGAGGAAGTCGATAATTTTGGTTGCCACTATTCGACAATCATAAATTTCGCGGAACTCAATGTCGCACGAATTTACGTACCTTTTCGCGGCGTGTCGCTTGCTCTTGTATCGAGCCCCTTCCATCTTCGAGAGGTCTTTGACCGAGAAGATATAGTCAAAATTTTCATCATCCGGTTCAATCAAGAACCGGCCATTGTTCATTATCTGCTCAATAGTTATTTCCGGTACAAATCTAAGCTCTGAACCGTACCCAAGCCGTTCAGAGAGCTCGATGAGCCCTTCGACGTCACTCCCCACATCTCCCGAACCAACGTAAGACAAAACGGGATCACCAGTGATATAGTCGGCAAGACGGATCGCTAGACCATTACCGTATTCTCTCCACGCATGAATACCTGAAGAATTCCAAGAATAAAGGCTGTTGAAGTTGAAATCGGAATATGGTTCGTAGCAAAAAACCCTAGCCTCATAGGTTTCTCTGTCTTCCAGACAAATTTTCCTGAAAAAGGCCTCATCATGAGAATAATCGCGACTAATCTCACGCTCCGTATTATACTTACTCATTCCAAGACCCACCATCGCAGCAGATTACAGCGCTTTGACATCATAGATGTTCTCAGTGGGATAGTTCCGTCCACGTTTTACCAAATGAGTTTCGCATCTCTCAAACTTAAAAACTCCTCTCAACTCCACTAGGACGGCGTTAGTATCAATATATTCTTTGCAAGTGTATATGTCCGCCGTTACAAACCCACGAGCCGGAAAAGTGTGAAAGCTCAAATGGCTTTCTGCAATCATAATAAAACCACTCAGACCGCCCGGATCTTTTTTATTGTTCGGTCCAGCCCGTACAACTTGTGGATGAGAAATCGGGTGCATAGACAACTGATGAGGAATGTCGGCTAGTGCACGAGAAAGCGCTTCATGATCGTTGAGAACATGTGCAGGCGCGCCGTAGCCATCAACCATAAAGTGAACACCAAAGAAAAAATCAGGATCTTCGTCAATCAAGTTTTTCAAATTTCTCAACCCGTTATCGCTGCCGCTTCGCCTTCTACACCAACAAGCATCCTCAAGCATGGTTACCGATGGCAAATACTCTTGTATATGTATAGCATGTTGCAGTACTTCGCGCCACATACAGAAGAAGGATTTGTCAAATTTGGAAGTTGGGGTCTACGCGCTTGCACTAATCTCACCGCTTCTGTATGCAGCGACCAATCATATCGACAAAATATTACTGCAAGAATACTTTCAAGATGGAGGAGTTGGAACGCTTATTTTGTTCTCTGCGCTTCTTTCTATTCTTGCGCTACCAGTTCTTTTTTTGATCGATCCAACTGTATTGGAGGTTGAGCGGGGAAGCATTCTTGTACTAGCGCTCGTTGGCTGTATGAATGTCCTGTTGCTATGGTGCTATCTGCAGGCGATGTTTCACGATGAACCGACGGTGGTCATCATCTTTTATCAAATTGTTCCGGTAATTGCCCTCGTTCTCGGGTATTTTTTTCTGGGGGAGACAATTGATACCAGTCAAATTCTTGCGATGATTGCAATTATTAGTGGTGCGCTTTTGTTGATCGTTGCTTTTGACAATCGTGGGCGGTTGGAATTTAAGTTTCGCACCGTTTTTTACATGCTGGTCGCGTCATCCTGCTGGGCAACGGAATCAGTCCTTTTCAAGGTTGTCGCATTGGAAGAGAATATATGGCGTGCATTGTTTTGGGAACATGTTGCATTAGTATGTATTGGCATAGGGATCTTTTTTATCGTTCCAAAGTATCGCAGAAGTTTTGCGGCCGCTTGGACAGATAATTCACTACCCGTTTTTGGGCTCAACGGCCTGAACGAAAGCCTATACATTCTAGGAAACTCAATTGCAGCATACGTCGTTATGCTTGTACCAGTTTCTTTGACGTTGCTGATGAACTCCTTCCAACCGCTCTTTGTTCTAGTCCTTGGCCTTGTTATTTATTGGTTGGTTCCGAGCCTCAAAGTTCAAGAAGTAAGTCGCAGAAATTTGCTTCAAAAACTTGCGGCCATTTTAATGACAAGTCTTGGGGCTTACCAACTGGGCGAGTGGTAGAAATCGCAAGACCAACGACTGGATTTAATTAAACACAGCGTTGAAGGGGATCGGACGCTCGAACGCATCCTGGAAGGGACCAGCGCACCCTCCACTTGTGCAAGCCGATTGCTTTCAGAATTTTACAATCGATCCCAAGAGTTTCAGGTGCAGTGCGACCGGTATGTTTATTAAGCCGTTACCGGACGAGATGGAAAGTCTCTCTGCAATCACTTTTTTTGCCTTCGAATTCGATGCAGTCGTCTCTTAATTCTAAAGCCCAGCGGCATGATCTTTGTAAACAGCAGCATACTTCGAGCGCCCTCAAATCGCCGGGTCACGACATAGTTTCGCTTCCCGGGGGACGCATGGTCATTCTCGAGCACAGCAAGCTTCTTAAGCTTCCTAAGGCCCGCCAAGCGCGGGTCATTCGGAAACGTACGGATGCGTCGATAGCTGGCAAGCAATGACAAGATGTTTCGCGCGTCTACGACATCGGGAAATACAGCCATTACGGCTCGGATTAGTTCATCGGTCGTTGCATCGTTTTCACAACCTTCACTTTCTTGCCGCATGAGGCTGAGGATCAAGTTCATATGCTTTGCAGCATCCAGCCGAACTGCCCTCGCGGTCTGCACTGCCTGTTCAAGTGTAAGAATGCCCTTGTGCGGCTTGAACGCCTTGATCCGGTCAGCCCCGTACACCACTTCGAACCGAACCGTCTCGGTACTCTTGGCATAGAAGCGAACGGACAAGTCTTCGATCAACTCGATCATGACCGAAGGGCTATTCAAATTTAAACCTTCAGACATCGTCGATGAGGGTGCATACCTACTGCGCAAAGACTTGGCTATGCGCATGGCCTTCTCCTTCATCAGTTCAACCGTAATAATCGGCTGTTCATCGTAGAAGTCCCAGCACACCTCTAACGTCCCAAAGGTGACGGTGGGGACAAAGGAAACTTTGTGACCAAGGGCATCGACGCAAAACTGACTAAGTTCCATGATGAACTCGCGAAGGTGTTCCTCGGCAGTTTTCTTACTGGCATATAATTGGCGAATTTCGGTTCGGTCGATGATGTTCGAAGCGGGGACAAGTAGGCGTTCGGTCACTTGTCTCCCGTTAACCGCAGTCAGCGCCAATGAATAACTACCCGCGCGCGTCACTCTCTTGGTTCTCCGGTGCATTGTTAGGGTTTGGGCTTGAACGGCACGGTTCACGCTTACGCCTACTTTGAATAACAGGTTCCATGTGGTCAGACTTGTCGCGTCCCTTGCCGGTACTTTGTCACGACTAATCGTCAATTGGCCGGAAAACGTCGGATGTGGGAACACCATTTTTTCCCCGACTTTGTCACCACAAACGACTAAAGAGTGCCACGCCCTCCAACGCTCAAGGTTCCGCTCAATGAACAAACGGCGTGATCCCGCGCCCGGCGGGCCAAGACATACGCGGGACAGAGCGGACAATTTATTGAGTGTTTGACCTTCGGTCCCAGTGATCTGTGGTAACATGATGGACATGCTGCACAGATCGAACATCGCACCATAAGCGGAGACTTCGCTAGTGTCCTCTAGAACGCGATAAAGAGGCGAAAAAGAATCGCGGTTTCCAGTTGTCATTAGTCGGTAGCCTGTTTGTAATAAAGGGTGCCCATGTTCAGACCGTCGCAAGCAACCGATGATGCACACGGTGGACTGTGGTAGCATGCCACTGGCCACCACGCGCTGAGGCCACCTTCATCTTGTTCAGTCGTGCTGCGACCGCGCGATATGTCATGCTTTCCTGTTCTATCCAATCTTTGATCTGGGGGCCCACCTGAGATGCAAATCTATCTGCGCAGTCTCGATTTCTTCGAGCTAGCGTTGCAGCGGTTGAACCAAGGTGCACGCCGCGAGCTTTTGCAGCTGCCAGCGCTGCACGAGTCCGCTCGCTTATGCGCCGCCCTTCTTCTTCTGCCATCGCGGCATAGATGTGCAACATAAACCTGTCTGCGTTTGGCATGTCCGCTGCGACGAACCGAACACCACTTTGCATTAGGCCAGACAGGAAATGCACATTTCGTGCCAGCCGATCCAACTTTGCAATAAGAAGGGTAGCTCCGGACCGTCGGCAGATTTCTACCGCAGCTGCTAACTCAGGGCGGTGCGAACGCTTCCCGCTCTCAACTTCGACAAACTCATGCAGTACCGTTCCGCCGGTTGACCGAGCATAACTTTCAGAAGCGACACGTTGGGCGTCCAGACCAAGACCACTTGCGCCCTGCCGCGCCGTCGAAACACGAAAGTATAGGATGTAAGCGGCTTCCATTTATTTACCCCGTAACAAGTGGACGTTGGATTGCGTGTGAACAAGATCTGGGAGCCTGCATAAAAAATGTATAGGTTCCCGTTCGATATTTTTCACAGTTTTGCTCATTTGGTCTCAATGCTTTCATTTTTGCCCTTTTTATTTCGCTTTCATTCAATTTCTGAGCTACAATCGATTGTAGGCCCTTGATCCCACCACTCGTCGACGAAGAAATTTTAAATAGTTGAACGTTTTCATCAGCTTAGGCCAATCTGTGATATCAATCTAAGATACGCGCTATGTACACCCAAAGGTCGCAGCGATCTGCGGCCCTGTATGTGCCTTTAGATTTGTTATGTGGATTTGAATTTACTGTTCAATCCATAGCAACAGCTAGCGACCCCCGGGGGGGCGTCGCCAGCCTTTACGAAAGATTTTCAGTCCTCTTTGGAACTGGACTGACTAATCGGTTTGCTTACAGCTTCTTCCAAGAGGCGATTGGACGTCCACGACGAATACCCGCTGGTCTTGGACCTTTCTCTTTGCGGGTTAGGTCCGCATTACGGATGAACGTTGCAAGATCATCCTCTTTCCATCGAACCATGCATCCTATGTGCATTGGCGGCGGAAAAAGGCCATGCTTCTTCCAGCGATAGAGAGTTGACATTGCACAGCCGAGTGTTGCGCATACATCTTTGGACGTCAGGAGTTTTTGCTCCAGAATTTGGCTCATGAGTTGATACCTTCCCAAAATGGAATGAGTGCCTAGCAATTAGGACAAAGAAAGTATAACGAATTTACCCTCCAAACGAAAGATGTCGGAACATTAACGATTTGAAGGGAAACGAATCTCTTACAATCAATTTAGGAAGAGATTTTGCATTTTCTGTTATTGACTTGTAATTCAATAAGAAAAGTATTTATTGGAAAAATTGGCATTGATTGTAAATAACGATCTTCCTCGCTGTTGGATGAGTGGGACAGGTTACGTTGGTTTCCCGACAGAGCCGTGCGTGCCCCCCGTTTGGGAAAGAAAGAACCTTTGCCACGCCAAGTGATTCGCTGTCGCGTTGTGGACAGGCTAATTTGCTCCTGTAACGTACTCAGCCCAGCGGGCCATGAGGCTCCGCCGCTGGTCGAACAAGTTTGAGCGTCGATACGCACGTTCAACTTGGCTAGGGATGTGTGCAAGTGCCGCTTCCGCGATTTCTTGCGAGACGTCGGTGGCCTCAGCGCACCAGTCACGGAAACTAGACCGAAAACCGTGCGTCGTGATGTTGTCCCTACCCATGCGTTGGTAAAGAGTACGAAAGACATTGATCGACTGTGCTTTGCCCTTCCCTTCGGGCGTGCGGACGCGCTGAGGAAAGACATACTCCACGTCCAAGCCACGCATCGTGTCGAGTATACGTAGCGCCTCATCGGTTAGGGGAACGACATGGGCGCGCCCGGTCTTTGTTCGTTGTGCTGGGATCGTCCAGATGCTCCCTTCGATTTCCCGCCATCGCGCACCTCGCGCCTCGCCAGAACGGACGGCGGTCAAGATAATGTATTGCAACGTGCGCTCCGGTACCCCGCCGCGCTTCTCGAGTGCCTCGTAGAACGCCGGTACAACCTCCCAAGGCATCGCGGCATGGTGTAACGGTAAGCGTGGCTGTGGCTTTAACGCACGCTTGATACCGCGCGCAGGGTTTTCGCCGACGACATGCCCTTCGCCGCGCGCCCAGTCGAAAACCGCTTCGATCCGCTGTTTCAGTTTGCGGGCTGTCTCATGCTTGGTGATCCAGATCGGTTCCAACACCTTCCGGACGTCGACTGCTTCTATTGTTCCGACAAGACGGTCACCAAAGGCTGGGAAAATGTGAGTGCGCATTCCGGCCATCCATTGGGCAGCGTGCTTGTCACTACGGAATGATTTCGACAGTATCTTGTGGTACTCCGTTGTGGCTTCTTCGAACGTCAGCTTGCCCAACTTGCCTTGGGTCGTTGGGTCACCACCCTCGCGGGCTATCTTGCGCCATTCGCGGGCTTTTTTGCGTACCTCTGATAGGGGAACCAGTTCGGCGGACCCCAAGCCAAGATCGCGGCGCTTGCCTCGAACCACCGTTCGTAGAATCCACGATTTCGCGCCAGATGGCTTAACCGATAGGTACAGACCGCCACCATCTCCGTAGAAGCCCGGTAGCTTTACCGACTCGACACGCCGCGCTGAGAGCTTCGACATCACTTCCTCCTTCAACATCTGTCCCAACACCGCGCGTTAGAACGGGTCGAATTCGGTGGTAGTCAGCGCGAATTCTACAGTCAATAAATCGTTTTATATCAGTAATTTATAGAAACTCTTGAGATGCCTTGAGACGCCCGAATGCTGGCCCTACGGGCTGCCACACCATCCAAACGACATCGAAAAACTGCCGCACCTGCCCCGGTCCTGGTGGCATTCCGGGGGTTTTGTCCGCCTGAAATCCCGCAATCCACCAAGATTGCTTGCGTCATGTCACCGCTTGCCTATCCTGCACCGGTTCGTTCCTTCTTTACGGTGTTCCATGACCCGCAGACGCAATTCCTTTTCAGCCCGCTCGCTCTTTCTTTCCGTCCTACTCGCCCCCAGCCTTGCCTTTGCCGCCCCCTGTTCTGATACCGGCGGCCAATACGAATCCTGGAAACCCGTCATGGCCGCCGAGGCCGAGGCCGCAGGTGTCGGCCGTCGCGGGATCGAGGCGTTAATGGCCACCAGCTATTCCAAAGCCACCATTGGCGCCGACCGAAACCAGAAAAGTTTCCGATACAGCCTCGACAAGTTTCTCGAAATCCGGGGCGCCAACGCCATCATTTCGCAAGGCCGCAAGCGAAAGGTGCAGAATGCCGACTTCTACGCCGCATTGGAACGCCAATATGGCGTGCCCTCCGGCGTGCTGATCGCCATTCACGGCATGGAAACCGGCTTTGGCAATTTCATGGGTGATACCAACGTGGTGTCGGCCATCGCCACGCTGGCCTATGATTGCCGCAGGTCCGATTTCTTCACCCCCCACCTGATCGGCGCATTGAAACTGATCGACGCCGGCGCCATCAGCCCGCAAACCCGTGGGGCCAAGCATGGCGAACTGGGTCATACCCAGTTTCTTCCCGGCAACGCGCTCACCTACGGCGTCGATGGCAATGGCGACGGTCGGGTGGACCTGACCGATTTTGTCGATGCCATGGCCTCTACCGCCAATTTCCTGCGACAAAAGGGCTGGCGTTCCGGTGCGGGTTATCAGCAAGGCGAACCCAACTTCGCTGTGATCAAGGCGTGGAATGCCGCAACCGTCTACCAGCAGGCCATCGCCATAATGGGCGCGCAGATCGACGGCTGATCCAACCCAACGCAGCCAAACCAAACCGGCACCGACCGCCCGCAAGGGCGGTCACGCCAATAATTTCATAAGGAATGTCATTGGGTTGATGGTACCGACGCCCCGGCTCGAACGGGGGACCCCTAGATCCACAATCTAGTGCTCTAACCAACTGAGCTACGTCGGCACTCTCGTGGGCGTTTACCCGCCCGGTTCCGGGATTGCAAGAGGATCATTCCCCGCCTTTCGCCACTCTGCCACGGCACCGCTTGCCTCATCCGGCAACCCGCGCTAGGCGAAGGCAGCACGAAAACACGGGGGCCACCGATGGGCATCGACAAGCAAAGCGACATTGCCGCCAACATACAGATCGGACCCACTGATCTGGGCATGGTCCGCATCTACATCGAGGCAGAGGGCGGCATCGAACTGCCGCTCGATTTCGATCCCGAAGAGGCCGAGGAAATCGCCGAAGAACTGCGCGCCGCGGCAGAAGCCGCCCGCGCCATCGGCTCTGGCGGCCCAAAAGGCAAACCCGGCCGCCGCTAAGGCGTCACCAATCCACCGCCGCTCCCGGATCGCGCAGCGATTGCAACCGCAACGCCGCATGACGGGCGAATTTCTGCATCATCACCTTGCGCCGCGCCGGGGCCAGCGGGGCCAACGGCCCCATGCGCAAAATCTCGGCATCGTAGGCATCGGCCAACATCAACCCCGTCTCCTCAGGCAGCAGATCGACCGGAAAATCCGCATCCACCGCCCAGAAGAACCGATCGCACCATTCCAGATAGCCCTGCCATTTCCGGTCTGCCCGATAATCCGCCCGGCCCGATTTGCATTCCACCACCCAGATCTCGCCTTTCGGCCCTACGGCCATCACATCCACGCGCAACCCCGGCGCAGGCACCAATTCCTCCACCGTCACGAAATCCATCGCCAGCAAACCCCGGCAAACCCCGCGCTGCAAACGCTGACCGGGCAATAGGGCAAGATGTTCGCTCACCTGATCCATACCCAAAAACATGAACCAATCGTGAACATCTTTCAAGCCCGCCGCCACGACGCGCAAACTCTCCCCTTGCTCCGCGGCCCTGCGGCACCTAAATCTGTTGATGGCGGGTGCTGCTCTTCGCGTGCGAGGCTCTTTTCCAGTGGCCGATAAGCAAACGAATGGGGGCTGGCTCTGGCAGGATCCTGGTCCTGCTACCTGGCTCCCACCTGAGACCTCTGGCTCTCGGGAAACCATGCCATCCACGGCTGCTGCGGGCCCGCCACCCTATCCTTCGCAGTCATGACCCACGGGGCTGTTCAGGCAGCAAAAAAGGGGCGCGATTGCGCGCGCCCCAAGTCACCGGCACAGAAGCAGGTTCACGGAAAACGACTGTCGTCAGAACCCGAATACCAGCGACACGCCCAGCTTGTTATCGGTGCGGATCGCGCGGTTGTCGTTGTACTCGGTCAAATAGCTGACACGGGTCGACACCGCATCCGTGACCTTGAAGTTCACACCCAGATCATTGTTGGCCCGCAACGCAGAGTCCGATGACAACACGTCGGTATCGTTGGTCACAAAGACATTGTCGTTGATCTTGTAGTAAAACCGCGAGGCCGCCAGATAGCCGGTTTCCGTCACGGAATTGCGCAGACCGTCTTCCAGATAGCTCACGCCAATACCGGCCTGCACGCGCCAGGTCATGTCCGGCGTATTCACGACACGGTAGCCAGGGCCAAATCCGATGAACCCGTCGCGCCGCACATCACCCGCCGTGCTGGCCAACCCGTCCGATTCCAGACGCGCCAGAACAAAGCCATAGAAACTGCGGTCAAAGTAATAATTGGCGTCATAGACCGCAAAGATGTCCTCCTTGGTCTTGCCAACACTATCCTCGGCGAAATCTACCGCCGCACCCAGGGTCTGAACAAAGTTGCCCTGCGCATAGGACAGCCGCACCCCGCCCGAAAACTCCTGGCTTTCGTTATTGCCGGTCTTGCCCGAATAGCCGATCGATGCGCTGCCCGACAGGCCCTGACGCCCCTCGGGGTTGCCGAAACGGGCCGCATCCTCGGCACGTTGCATATCCTCTTCGACGATCTCGTTGATGTCATCAATGCGGTCATTCACGTCGCGCACCCCGGTGATCGTGGTCTGCGCCATCACAGGCGCTGCCAGCACCATCGCCATGATCGAGGCACCCGCCGCTTTGGTAATGGTCTTCATCTCATATCCTTTCATGCAAGGCAGCCCGAAAGGGGCTGCGAAACTTGTCACGATGGCTGAGATAACCGTTTGATTTCAGATGAAAATTTTAAAAATATTCAAGCCTGACCCAAAAATTACTCATATCCCGCAGGGCTTGAAAAGCCGCAGCCCTGCGCCCAGCGCACGGATGGTGAAAAATAACCCAAATAATTCCGTATGTTAGATGTGGCTAAACATCGCCCAAAAGGTCGGCCACCTCGGCCTGAACCTGCGAAATCGCCGCGCCCAGCGCGGTTTGGGCCACTTCACGCAAGGTTGACTCCAGATCATTTCGCCAAACGGCCCAGATTTCCTGCGCGAAACTCGGCGCATCCTCCACCGGAAACAACTGCCCGGCGTCAACATAGCTCCGCACCGACCGTGCCGGAACATAGGCCGCCAGGGGCCGCGCCGCGATATAGCGTAGAATCAGCGTGCCAACCGCCATCTGCACATCCGGGATGGGCAGTTCCGGCAAGGCCGCCTCATGGAACCGCAGAAAATCCTGTCCCCAATCGGCCAGCACATACCGCCCGCGCACATCCGCCAGCTGCGCATCCTCCCAGGGGGAGACGAGGATCAGTTCATCCTCCATCAGCATTTCGCAATCCAGACCCGACCGCACCGCAGGACTGTAGGTCAGCGCCGCCTGCAACGTCCCCTCGGCCAACCGCCGCATCAATGCCTCTGGACCGTCCACTTCGCTTCGCAGGGCGATACGCGGTTCATGCGCGGCCAAGCCATCCAACCAGCGAAACCCCAGCCGCGACCACAGCGAAACCTCTGCCCCGATGGCCAGACTGTGCAGCGCCATCTCTGCCCCGCCCACCTGCATCCGCGCCTGATCCCAACTGCGCAGGATCGCCGCCGCATGGCGCCGAAACTCGCGCCCCGCCGTCGTCGGCGTCACCCCTGTCTTGCCCCGGTTGAACAGCGGGCGGCCCAACTGCCCTTCCAGCCGATTGATCCGCAAAGACACCGCAGATTGCGTTACCCGCAGCCGATCCGCCGCAGCGGCGAAAGACCCGGTGTCAATCACATCCAGAAATGTGCGCAAAAGTTGCAGGTCCATGCCCTAACCCGCCGTCAGGCCCGGCCACGCAGCGCGCGGCGGCAATCGTCAACTGTGCAAAACATCAAAAGACCCTTCCCGTTCGGAAAGGGTCTAGCATGCACAGCCATTCTGCCAAGCCTCGAACTTGGGAAAGCCCTCAGCGCCGCCCGCGCTTCACAGACTGTTGCTCAACCCGGATCGGAATGGGCACCAGATGCTGGCGCAATCCACCACGCGGGCCGCCATCCGGCTCGGCAAGCCGCATCACGGCAATCGCAAATTGCACGCCGCCAAAGAACAGCCCGTTGAACATGAACAGCATGGCCGCCGCCAGATAGCCCGAAGACGACCCAAAGATCAGCCCGCGCAACCCCGCCGCATCGGACCAGATCAACCCGCCCAGAAACACGGTGGAAAGACCAAATCCGATGGCCACGCTTTGAATGTAAAGGCGCACGAGCTTTGGCATGGTCATCCCCTTTGCTACCAACATCAGGTTAGCCCCCTGCCAGACGACATCCAGTCCCAAATTGCCGCAGCCCCGGCAAATCCCGCCCCTCGGCACGAATCCGCCCGAAAAATCGTCAGAACGCCGCCGGCTTCGCCTCGCGCGCCATGTGGTCCAACACGGCATTGACGAATTTCGATTCTTTCCCTTCCGGGAAAAACGCCTTCGCCACATCAACATATTCGTTGATTACCACCTTGGGCGGGGTGTCCAGATCAACCAACTCGCCCCCCGCGGCACGGAATAGTGCGCGCAAAACCGGGTCGATCCGGTCGATCGGCCACTTTGCCACCAACGCCCGGTCGGTCATCTGGTCGATCTTCGCCTGCCAGTTCACCGCCGCATCAATCACCTTGCGGAAATGCGCAGGGTCGCCCTCGGCCATTTCGACATCATCGAACACCTCGCCAAAGCGATGCGTCTCGAACTCGCGCACGATCTTTTCCACCGTCTGGCCACTGGATTCCATCTGGAACAGCGCCTGCACGGCAAATAGCCTTGCGGCCGATTTCATCTGCTTTTTGTCAGGCGCGTTCATGCCCGGAATCCGATCCCCTTGGTCTGGCCGGCCCAATTGCGCGAAAGCGCGATCAGATGCAAGGCCGCTGCCGCCGCGCCGCCACCTTTGTTTTGCCCTGCCGGATCGGCCCGCACCTCGGCCTGCGCCCGGTTTTCCACGGTCAGAATACCGTTGCCGATAGCCGCGCCCTGCAAACCCAACAGGCTGATGGCCCGGCTCGAGTCATTGCACACTGTATCATAATGCGTCGTCTCGCCCCGGATCACACAGCCCAGCGCAACATAGCCGTCATATTTCGCCAGCCGCTCTGCCATCGCAATCGCCGTCGGCACTTCCAGCGCGCCGGGCACTTCGACCAGCTCCACCTCTGCCCCACAGGCCGCCGCCGTGGCCCGCGCCCCGGCAACCAGATTGTCCGCGATGTCCTTGTAATAAGGCGCCACCACGATCAACAGCTTCACCGGCTTGTCAAAAACAGGCAGCGCCAATGTGTAATGTGTCTCGGTCCCGGCCATCTCTCAAATCTCCCGCAAAGGCCGCGTTCCGGCAATGGACAGGCCATAGGCTTCCAGACCCACCACTTTCGGTGCCACCGAATTCGTGACCAGCGTGATCTGCGAAAGGCCCAGCGCCGACAGGATCTGCGCCCCCAGCCCATACTGTCGCAGGGTCTGGGGTGAATGCTCGCCCCCTTCAACCAACTTCATCGTGGTATCGCGCAACAACACAACAACCCCACGCCCTTCGGCCGCGATCAGGCGCATCGCAGCCGGCAAATCACCGCCGCCACCCACGCCCAGCACATCCTCCAACGGGTTCAACGCATGAACCCGCACCAGAACCGGTGCATCGCCCGTCAGGTCGCCCTTGGTCAGCACCACATGCTCGGCCCCCTGCGTCTCGTCGGAATAGACCCGCATCAACCAGTCGCCGCCATGCACAGATTGAACCGCCCGCACGGCCTTTTCGTTCACCAGATTGTCGTGCCGCCGCCGATAGGCAATCAGGTCGCTGATCGTGCCGATCTTCAAGCCGTGCTTCTGCGCGAAAGACACCAGATCAGGCAGCCGCGCCATCGTGCCATCGTCATTCATGATCTCGCAGATCACACCCGACGCGTTCAACCCGGCCAGACGGCTGACATCCACCGCCGCCTCGGTATGCCCGGCGCGCACAAGAACCCCACCATCCCGCGCCCGCAACGGAAAGATATGCCCCGGCGTCGCAATATCCGCAGCACCCTTTGTCGGGTCGATGGCAACCGAAACCGTCCGCGCCCGATCCGCCGCCGAAATCCCGGTCGTCACACCCTCGCGTGCCTCGATCGACAGGGTAAAGGCCGTCTCATGCCGGCTCGAATTTTTCGGGCTCATCAATGGCAGGCCCAGCGCCTCGATCCGTGCAGCAGGCAGCGCCAGACAGATAAGCCCGCGCCCATGCGTCGCCATGAAGTTGATGGCCGAAGGCGTGCACATCTGCGCCGGGATCACCAGATCCCCTTCATTCTCGCGGTCCTCGTGGTCCACCAGAATGAACATCCGCCCATTGCGGGCATCCTCGATGATCTCCTCAACCGAAGAGATGGCATCCGAATAGTCGGTCTTGGTCTCGCTCATGCGCGTTGGCCCCTGCAATTCTTGGCCCTGTCCTAACGCGGGCCACGCGCAAATGCCAGAGCAGAGCCGCCGCCAATCCGCCGCCGCACATCCGCTGTGCGCCGCAGGCTCCCGCCGCGTGGCTTACTGCCCCCACTCCCGCAGCCGCGCCACATAGCGCGCCATCGTGTCCACCTCCAGGTTCACCCGATCCCCCACGGCAACCGTGCCCCAGGTCGTGGCCTTCTGCGTATGCGGAATGAAATTAATCCCGAATTCCACACCATCCACCTCATTCACGGTCAGCGACGTGCCATTCAGCGCGATTGATCCCTTCGGTGCGATGAACCCCGCCAAGGCATGCGGCGCCCGCATCGTCATCCGCTTCGAATCGCCCTCCGGCACCACCCGCACCACCTCGGCCAGCCCGTCCACATGGCCGGAAACGATGTGCCCGCCCAGCTCATCCCCCACCTTCAGCGCGCGTTCCAGATTGATCCGCTTTCCCGGCACCCAGGTGTCAAGGTTGGTCTTTGACAGCGACTCCGCGCTGATCTCCACATCGAACCATCCGCGCGGCGTGCGGCCCAGCGCGATCACCGTCAGGCACACCCCGTCACAGGCAATCGACGCCCCAATGTCGATGCCCCCCACATCATACCCTGTCCCGATCCGCGCACGCAGGTCGCCGCGCCGTTCGGTTTCCAGCACTTCGCCGATATCGGTGACAATCCCGGTGAACATGGCAGCCCTCTCCTTCTGATCCTTGGCCCAAGACCTAGCCTTACAGGCCGTCCTCGGCAATCCGTCCCGCTCTGGCCGTCCCGCTCTGGCCGTCCCGCTCTGGCCGTCCCGCGCTGCCCTAATTTTGCCCCTACCTTCCACCAGACTGGTGGGCGTAACGATTTCCGCCTATCCTGCCTTTCGGTGTGTGCCGGTGGCGCAGGGGGGCCGTCCAATTGGGGCGCAAGATGCGAGTATCCGGCAACAGCCGCAGTTTCCTTTTTCTGCAAGGGCCGCATGGCCCCTTCTTCCACCGCCTTGGCGCGAT
Organism: uncultured Paracoccaceae bacterium; assembly: GCA_958439195.1. Taxonomy (GTDB): domain Bacteria; phylum Pseudomonadota; class Alphaproteobacteria; order Rhodobacterales; family Rhodobacteraceae; genus Paragemmobacter. Next base: position 56,930 of record OY288160.1, on the reverse strand, counting down.
GCTGCGGGCGGCGGGCGCGCAGGTCCACCGCGTGGGATTCAACCGCGGGGATCAGGCATTCTGGCCTGACAGCAGCAGCTTTACCGCCTATCGCGGCACGTCTGATGACTGGCCTGCCACGCTCGACAGCCTGCTGGATCAACACGCCATCACCGATCTGGTCCTCTATGGCGACACCCGGCCCATTCATGCAGCCGCCGTCGCCGCGGCCCGCGTCCGCGGCCTTACCCTTCATGTCTTCGAAGAAGGCTATCTTCGCCCCTATTGGGTCACCTATGAACGCGGCGGCTCCAATGGCCATTCCCGTTTGATGCGGCTGGATGTCGCCGACATGCGCGCCGCTTTGGCCCGCAGCACCTCTGATCAACCCGATGCCCCCACATCCTGGGGCGATATGCGCCAGCACATTTTCTGGGGCGCGCTCTATCACTGGTTCGTCTTTGCTGGCAGCGGCAGCTATCCCCGCTTTCGCCCCCACCGCGCCCTGACCGTCTGGCAAGAAGCAAAGCTTCACATCCGCCGCCTGATCGCCCAGCCGTTCCACCGCTGGGAACGCATCATCAAGACCGCCGCCATCCGCCGCAGTGGCCATCCCTTTCATCTTGTGCTGCTGCAACTCGAACATGACGCCAGCTTCCGCACCCATTCCCCGTTTCACACCATGACCGAATTCCTCGCCGTGGTGATGGAAGGCTTTGCCGCAGGCGCGCCACCGCATCATCATCTGGTGTTCAAGGCGCACCCTCTAGAAGATGGCCGCGTCCCACTGCGGGCCGAAGTGCATCGCCTTGCAGCCCTGCATGGCGTATCCGACCGCGTCCATTACATCCCCGGCGGCAAACTTGGCCCGATCCTCAACCTCGCCCGCTCCGCCATCACCGTGAACTCCACCGCCGGGCAACAGGTGCTGTGGCGCGGCCTGCCGCTGCGCACCTTTGGCGATGCGGTTTATGCCAAACCGGAATTCGTCTCTTCGCAGCCGCTGCCGGAATTCTTTGCCCGGCCCACCCGCCCTGATCTGCGCGCCTATCGTGACTATCGCCGCTACCTTCTGGAAACCTCGCAGGTTCCTGGTGGCTTCTACTCCGCCCGTGGCCGCCGCGAATTGCTGCGCCACGTCACCGACATGATGCTTTCTCCCGACGATCCCTATGATGCCCTGCGCCTTGGAAACGCGGCGCATCGGCAACAGTTGCACCCAGCGGATTAAGCGCGGAACAGAGTGTTTGGCAAATTCCCCCTTACCTGTGTAGAGTTACAGGCAAAACTTGAGGCAAACTCCACTTAAGGAGCCCGAGCAGTGCAAATGTTAGTTTCAAAAGGGGCCAGGGCCATGGCCCTTGTCGTGCTTGTTGGCGCGGTCGCAGCCTGCGGCTTGCCCAGAAGTGGCCCGAACAAGAAGGAAATCTTCGCAGGCTCTGTCCTGCGTGAAGGTGATGCCTTCGTCGTCACCGTAAACAGCCGCGTGACACAGGCCACAGCCGTCACCCCATCCCTCGGCTTTTCCGGTAGCTTCCTGTCCGCAGGGCGGCTCGGGTCCGACGTAATCTCTGCCGGGGATCGCCTGACGATCACCGTCTACGAAAACGTCAAGGATGATCCGCTTCTTGGAAATTCGGGGCAGCGCCTGTCGCAGCTTACTGAATTGCAGGTCGATGGCGATGGCTTCATCTTCATCCCCTACGCAGGACGCGTGCGCGCCGCCGGCGCCTCGCCCGAAGAATTGCGCACGGAAATCGCCAAGAAACTTGACCCCCAGACCCCCGACCCACAGGTCATCGTCCAGCGTGTTGCTGGCGATGGTTCGACGGTCACCATTTCCGGCGCGGCCGGATCGCAGGGCGTCTATCCAATCGAACGGCCCACCCGCACGCTGTCCGCAATGGTGGCCCGCGCCGGGGGCGTGTCCATCGACCCGGAAACCGCGATTGTCCGCGTCACCCGTAATGGCCAAACCGGCAAGGTCTGGTTGCTGGACCTGTATGAAAATCCGCAACTCGACATCGCATTGCGGGCGGGCGACCAGATCGTGATCGAAGAAGACACCCGCGCCTTTGTCGCCATGGGCGCCACCGGCGCGCAGAACCGTGTGCCATTCGAAAGCCAGAACCTGTCCGCGATCGAGGCATTGGCAATCGTCGGTGGTCTCAGCACCAACCTCGCCGATCCGACAGGCGTCTTCGTATTCCGCAACGAACCCGCAGAAATTGCGAATGCCGTTCTGGGCCGCAACGATCTGACCGGCGCACAGCGGATGATCTACGTGCTTGATCTGACCCAACCCACCGGCATGTTCGAAGCACGCGACTTTCTGGTCCGCGATGGCGACACCGTCTATGTCACCGAAGCGCCCTATGTGCAGTGGCAAAAGACCATCGGCGCGCTGACCGGCACCGCCTCGGCTGCCGACTCGCTCGCCAGCGCGGCAGGCAACTGATCCGTCATGGCCATCGCAGGCCAGGACAGCGCCGCCGGGGTCATCCCCCGGCGGCTCCGTTTTCTGAACGGCGGTTTTTTCAATCCATCGCTGCGCCGTATCCTTGCCGCGGCCGGTCATGACCTGCTCCCCGGCCCCCCCCGCCCCGGCGAAGCAGTCGTTGTCTGGGGCCGCTCGCCCACCGCCTGGCGGGGCGAGGCCGCCGCCGCCCGCTGCAATGCGCCCCTGATCCGGGTGGAAGATGCCTTTCTTCGCTCGCTGCGCCCCGGTCGTCAGGGCGATGCGCCGCTGGGCCTGCTGATCGATCCGGTTGGCATCCATTTCGACGCCACCGCACCATCGCTGATCGAACAGATCCTTGCCTCCAATCCCTTGGACGATTCCAACCTTCTTTCCCGCGCCCGCGATGGAATGGCGCGGCTTGCAGCCTCTGACTTGTCCAAATACAACATCCACGATCCGGCGACGCCGCCACCCCCGCCCGGCTATGTGCTGCTTATCGACCAGACCCTGCATGACGCGTCGATCCGCTGGTCCGGCGCCACGGCGACCACGTTTCAGACGATGCTTGCCGCCGCGATGGCGGATCACCCCAACGCCCGCATCCTGATCAAGGCCCACCCTGAAACCCGACTTGGTCTGCGACCGGGGCACTTCGATCCGGCCCGTCTGCCCCCGAACGTGTCCCTGATCACGGACCCTGTTTCCCCTTGGAAACTGCTTGAAGGGGCCATCGCCGTCTACACCGTATCCTCGCAGATGGGGTTCGAGGCGATCCTTGCCGGCCATCGCCCGCGCGTCTTTGGACAGCCCTTTTTTGCTGGCTGGGGCCTGACCCAGGATGAACAGCCCATCCCGCGCCGTCGCCGCAGCCTGACCCGCGCCCAGCTTTTTGCTGGCGCCATGATCCTTGCCCCAACCTGGTATGACCCTTGCCGCAACCGGCTTTGCAGTTTCGAAGAAGCCGTCGATCAGTTGGAAGCCGACACCCACGCCTGGCGCGCGGATCGCACAGGCCATGTCGCCCTTGGCATGCGCCTGTGGAAACGCGGCCATCTGCAACAGACGTTCGGCCAGCACCGCCCCCTGATCTTTGCCGCCACCCCGGAAAAGGCCGCCGCCATCGCAATCCAAAAGGGCCGCAGCATCCTCGTCTGGGCCGGCAAGGCACCGGACCCAGCCCCGCCAGACCTGCCCCTGATCCGCGTCGAAGACGGCTTCTTGCGGTCGCGCGGCCTTGGTGCAGACCTTGTTCCGCCCCTGTCGCTGGTGACCGATGATCTGGGCATCTATTTCGATCCCACATGTGAAAGCCGCCTTGAACGCCTGATCCTGTCTCCTCCGCCACCGGGCGGCATCGCCCGCGCCGAACGCCTGATTGCCCGCATCACGACGCTGGGCATCACAAAATACAATCTCACCACGACGCCCTTGCCCGACCTTCCCGCAGGGCACCGCATTCTCGTTCCCGGCCAGGTCGAAGATGACGCCTCCATCCGGCTTGGCGCGGGCGAAGTCCGCACCAACCTTGCCCTGCTGGAACAGGTTCGCGCCGCCAATCCGCAGGCGGTGATCCTGTATAAACCCCACCCCGATGTCGAGGCTGGCCTGCGCCCCGGCGCAATCCCCGCCGGGGATATGGCGCGCCTTGCAGATGCCGTCCTTCACAAGGCCGATCCCATCGCCCTGATCGCCGCCTGTGATGAGGTCTGGACCATCACCTCCACCCTGGGATTCGAGGCGCTTTTGCGCGGCAAGCCCGTCACCACCCTTGGCGCCCCCTTCTACGCCGGCTGGGGCCTGACCCGCGACATTGGCCCTGTGCCACAGCGCCGCCTGCGTCGCGCCGATGGCAGCCTGCAACCACGCCCAACGCTTGCCGCACTGGCCCATGCCGCGCTTATCGCCTATCCGCGCTACTTCGATCCGGTGACCCGCCGCCCCTGCCCGCCCGAAGTGGCACTGGATCGCCTGTCGCAGGGCCACGCCCCACCGCGCAGCACGGCCAACCGTGCGTTGTCGAAACTTCAGGGAATATTCGCCAGTCGGTCGCATCTTTGGCGGCGCCGCAATCAATAGATATAGCGGATCTGTTCCATCCAGAACCGTTCTGTCCGTGTCAAACCCTGCGCGATCTGGTCCATCGCCACCGCATCCACCGTGCCGCGCCGATGCATCACCCCGGCATGACGGGCAAACAAATCGGCGATCGTATTCCGCAGCCTGCGGCCCTTTTCGGTCAACTTCACCCGTACAGACCGGCGGTCCACATCCGAACGCTGGTGATGCATATACCCGGCTTCGACCAGCTTTTTCAGGTTATAGCTGACATTCGACCCCTGATAGAATCCGCGGCTTTTCAACTCCCCCGCGCTGACTTCGTTTTCGCCGATATTGAACAGCAACAAACCCTGCACCGGGTTCACCTCTTCAACGCCCAGCCGTTCAAATTCATCCTTGATCACATCCAAAAGCAGCCTGTGCAGCCGCTCCACCAGACCTAGCATTTCCAGATATTGTCCGTGAAAGGCCCGGTCAGACCCATCCAGCACCGCTTCCTGCACCGTCATCGCAACCCTCCGTCAAAACGTGACAACGGGAGAATCGCGCAAAAACCCCAAGAACCGGTAAAGACCGACCTATTCCTTCGGCACCAAACGCTGCCGGGCGAAATCCGAAATCTCGCCCAGCAGTCCTGCAATTGCCGGGGGTGGCGCAGCCTGACCAAAGATCCAGGCCATCAAATCCTGGTCATTCTCTGCCAGCAGCGCCTCGTAAACCTCCAGCTGCACGGCATCCAGCCCGGCCAGATGGGCATCCGCCCACGGCCCCAGCACCAGATCCATTTCCTTGGTGCCGCGCCGCCAACTGCGCATCTTCATGCGCTTCAGCCGGGCCTCTGCCGTTTCTGTCATGCGTCCTCCATTGCCGATCCCAGCCCTTTCCCATCCGCAGCCCCCGCCACGGCCAGATCGGCCCGCAATCGGCTTTCCAACTCGCCCATCCGGCTGACCAGCGCAAGCATCTCGGCCCGCATCTGCGCCAATTCGCCCAACACCTGCCGCGCCTCCTGTGGCACTGGTGCGCCAAAGGCGGGGCTGTCCACGGTGCCACCCTCGCCCGTCATCAACCACCGCAACGACACACCCAGCATCCCGGACATCATCTGCATCTGGTTTGCCCGCGGCTCACGTTGATCCGCCTCCCAGGCATCAACCAACGGGCGCCGCACACCCAACCGCCGCGCCAATCCCGGCACCGTCAACCCGGCCGCCTCACGCGCATGGGTCAACCGGTCGCCAAATGTGGCCACATCATCCGTGAACGAAAGCATCGCGCCATCATCCGCCATCTTGCCTCTCCTTTTGTGATATCGCTTGATTGCAGGGGGGGCCAAGCCTAAGACCTCGGGTCGAAAAAGACAAACACTTCGCCCGAAAAGGTTTCCCCCATCATGGCTTTCCTGTCCGATACGCTTGCCCGCGTGAAACCCTCGCCGACCATCGCCGTCACCAACAAGGCGCGCGAACTGGCGGCCTCCGGGCGCGACATCATCGGCCTCGGCGCGGGCGAGCCGGACTTCGACACGCCACAAAACATCAAGGATGCCGCCAAGCGCGCGATCGATGCGGGCCGCACCAAATACACCGCCGTGGATGGCATCCCGGAACTCAAGGCCGCGATCTGCGCAAAATTCCTGCGCGAAAACGGCCTGACCTACACCCCGGCGCAGGTCACTGTCGGCACGGGCGGCAAGCAGATCCTCTACAACGCCCTGATGGCCACGCTGAACCCCGGCGATGAAGTGATCATCCCCGCACCCTACTGGGTCAGCTATCCCGACATGGTCCTGCTCGCAGGTGGCACCCCCGTCCCCGTCGTCGCCGGGATCGAGACCGATTTCAAACTCACCCCCGCCCAGCTTGAGGCCGCGATCACGCCCAAAACCAAATGGTTCATCTTCAACTCCCCCTCCAACCCCACCGGGGCGGGTTATACCCGCGATGAGCTGAAGGCGCTGACCGCTGTCCTGATGCGTCACCCCCATGTCTGGGTGATGTCGGACGACATGTATGAACACCTGGTCTTCGATGATTTCCAGTTCTGCACCCCGGCCGAGGTGGAACCCGGCCTTTATGACCGCACCCTCACCTGCAACGGTGTATCAAAGGCCTATGCCATGACTGGCTGGCGCATCGGCTATGCGGCCGGTCCCACAGCCCTGATCAAGGCGATGGGAACGATCCAGTCGCAATCCACCTCCAACCCTTCCTCCGTCGCGCAATATGCAGCGGTCGAGGCGCTGACCGGGCCGCAGGATTTCCTCGCCGAAAACCGCGCCCTGTTCCAGCGCCGCCGCGATCTGGTGGTCTCGATGCTCAATCAGGCCAAGGGCATCACCTGCCCCAAACCTGAGGGCGCCTTCTACGTATACCCCGACATTTCGGGCTGCATCGGCAAAGCCACGCCCTCCGGCACCATCATCACCAATGATGAGGTTTTCGCCGATGCCCTGCTGGAAGAAACCGGCGTCGCCGTGGTTTTCGGCGCGGCCTTCGGGCTTTCCCCGAACTTCCGCGTCAGCTACGCTACGGCAGATGCCGTGCTGGCCGAAGCCTGCACCCGCATCCAGAAATTCTGCGCGGCTTTGGTTTAGGGATAGGGGCGATGGCGGGCGATTTGCCGGAATACTACTTCCGCATCCGCGATAACGGCGCCGTCCTGTTCAAGGTCGACACCGAAAACCGCCAGCGCCGCATTGAACTGGATGAAATCGCCACCCTCAACATCCGAAACGGCAACATCAAACCGCATGGCGACCACGTCCTGACGGCCGAGGAAACGGCCCTGATCCGCGACTGGATGGAACAGCGCAGCACCCAACTGGCGCGGCGCGACATCGACGACATCCACCGCGCCGTCGATCACCTGAACCTCACCGCACATTGGGCACAGACCCGCGCCACCGATGCCGATTTGGATGAGGTGACCGATGCGCTGTTGTTGGCGATGCACGATCTGCGTTCCGTGCTGATCAAGCGCAAGGCCGACCGCCTGATCAAAGGCTCCAAGGCCGCCGAATAGTCGGCATCAACCGTCAGACGGCCGCCGTATAGCCGCCAATCGCGCTCCGCCGGAACCGCGACCAGAACCGCCACATCAACGCCCCCGCCGCCACCGTCAGACCGATCACCAACCCCAGCCACAGCCCCACCGCGCCATAGCCCATCGGAAAGGCCAAGGCGTAGCTGGCGGGTATCCCGATCACCCAATAGCTGACCGCCGCCAGAACCATCGGCACCTTGGTATCCTGCACCCCCCGCAACAGGCCCAGCGCGATCACCTGCATCGCATCGGCCAATTGAAACAGCGCCGCCAGCGCCAAAAGCACCGTGCCAAAAGCCACGATCTGCGCGCTTTCCGGCTTTGCCATGTCCAGAAACAGCGCGATGATCGGCTCTGGCACCGTCAGAAACACCGCCACCATCGCCACGCCGAACACAGCCGACAGCGCGATCCCCACCAGCGCCCCGTCGCGCATCCCCAACCGATCCCCCGATCCATCGGCATGGGCCGTGCGGATCGTCACCGCATTGGAAAGCCCCAGATGCACCATGAACGCCAGCGCCGCCACCTCCATCGCAATCCCATGCGCGGCCAGTTCCACTGTCCCGATCCAGCCCATCATCAAGGCGCTGGCCTGAAACAGCCCGCTTTCTGCCAGCCCCGTAATCCCGATGGGCCAACCCAGCCGGAACACCCGCCCCATCGCAACCCAATCGGCCCGCCAGAATCGCTGCCACAGATGAAACCGGCGCAAATCCGGCACCCATCCGGCATAGATCGCCAGCGCCACAAAACTCGCCCCCTGCACCCCCAGCGTGGCCAGCGCGGCCCCCACCACGCCCAATTCCGGCGCGCCCCAATTGCCAAAAATGAACACCCAGTTCATCAGCACGTTCAGGCCGACCGCCCCCAACGTCACCCACAGCACGATCTGCGTCCGCCCCAGCGCCGCAAGATAGCTTTTCAGCGCCATCACCATAAGCGCGGGCATCATGCCCAACCCCGCCACGCGCAGATAATCCTGCACCAGCGCCGCCACCTCCGGCCGCTGCCCCAACGCCAGCAGGATCGGCTCCGACCACCAGAACAGCGGATAGCACCCCGCCCCGAACAGGATCGACAGCCACAGCCCCATCCGCGTGTCACGCCGCACCTGCGCCTCATCCCCCTCGGCCACGGCGGCGGCCACCATTGGCATCACCGCCTGCGCAAAGCCCGACCCAAGGATAAAGATCACAAAGAAACTCGACGCACCCAACACCGTCGCCGCCAGTTCGGTCACCCCATACCAGCCCATCATCACGGTGTCGGCCACATGCAACGCCATCTGCGCCAGATGGCTGCCCACCAGCGGCAGGCCCAGCGCAAGCGTCGTCCGCGCATGTCCGATATAGGTTAAGGGATGTGTCATACATTCCGATTACCCGCGCCGGATGACGCGGACAAGACATCACCCACGCCGCAGCGCAGCGCAAAGCCCCGCCGCGCAAGCGTTTTCTGGCGCAGAAAACGCACCGGAAAATGACGCATTTTCCGAAAACTTGTTGGTGTTTCACACCCAGAACCGCAGGCCATGACCCCCGTTTTCTGCGCCAGAAAACGCCGCGGAAAAGGCGTCCTTTTCCGCCCTGCTGCTCAAATCACCGTGCCAAGAATCCCCAAGGCCAGCGCCGCGATCACCGCCCCTGCCGCCAACTCCAGCATCGGCAGCGCCCGCCAGATCCGCGCCTCGCCCATCCCGGCCAAAGCGCCCTCGCGCGACCAGACCGCCAACACGGCCACCCCGATCGTGACAACCGCCACACCCAGCCCCATCGCAAAGGCCCCGGCCACCCCCGCCGCCCCGATGCCAAGCTGAAAGGTCAGGATCAACAGGAATAACGCCCCCGAACAGGGCCGCAGCGCCACGCCGGTGATCAACGCCATCGTGTCGCGCCACCCGGTCAACTGCGCCACCTCGGCCACCGTCGGGCCATGTGCATGGCCGCAGCCGCACGCCCCCCCCTGCGCATCGTCATGGTGATGATCGTGTCCGTGATGATGGTGGTGGTGGTGGTGGTGGCGATCACCCTCCTGACCTGCCCTCCCGCGCCAAACGCCGCGCGCCCCGCGCCAGACCAGCCACAGCCCGATCCCCGCCATCGCCGCCCAACTCGCCGCCGCCAGCGCCCCCTCTGCCAGCCCCACCATCCGCTCCCGCGTCCAGCCCAGAACCAGCACCCCGGCATAGACCAGCACCACCGCCACCGCCGCCTGCGCCAGCGACGACGCCAGCGCCACAGCGGCCAAGGGTGCCAACCGCACCCGCCGCGCCACGCCATAGCCACCGATCAGGAACTTGCCATGCCCCGGCCCCGCCGCATGGGCCAACCCATACAGAAAGCAGACCGACACCAATCCCGCCCAGGCCGCAGGCTCCCCCGCTTTCACCGCACGCACGGCCCCTGCCAGCGGCGCTTGCAAGGCGCGCTGCGCCTCTGCGGCCCAACGCCCCAGCGCCTCCAGCCCGCCCAATCCCCAGACCAGCGCCAGCCCCACCGCCACCGCAAGCCCAACCAACATCACGACGCGCCGCATGTCACGCGCACTTCCTGGGCAAACACGGCCCCCACTTCGGGAAAGCCGATCTCGACATCTACATCCGCCGGTATCTCGGCCAAAGCCGCCTGCATCTCTCGTTCCGCTTCCGTCAGGTCCGGGCTGATCACCTCGGTCCCACAGCCCTCAGCCAGAACCGATTGGATCGTATAGGCTGTGTAATAAGTCGGGTCATAATTCTTGACGACCAGCAGACCCGCCACAGGCTCTGCCAGATCACGAACATGCGACGACACGATCCGCCCCTCCTCATACCGCGCCACCCCGTCACGCGGCCCAGACAGCGCAACCGCGCGCTCCCCGGCAAAGGCAAAGGTGTCACCGGCAAAGCCCGGCTCCCAATTCATTGTTGATTTCCACTGAGAACTGACCCGGGTTTTCCATCGAGATTTGACCCACCTTTGATTATGGATTTCGTGTCAGTCGTGGGTCAAGGACGGGTTTCACTCCTTCTTTTTTCGGGTTGTTGCGGCTGAACTGGCCTTGAAGCGGAAGCTGTCGTTTCCGGTCTCCAAGATGTGGCAGCGGTGGGTGAGGCGGTCGAGCAAGGCCGTGGTCATCTTGGCGTCGCCAAAAACCGTTGCCCATTCGCTGAAGCTGAGGTTGGTGGTGATGACGACGCTGGTTCGCTCGTAAAGCTTGCTCAGCAAGTGGAACAGCAGCGCCCCGCCTGAGGCGCTGAACGGCAGGTATCCAAGCTCGTCGAGGATGACGAGGTCGAGCTTGGTCAGGCCTTCTGCAATCTGTCCGGCCTTGCCCTTGGCCTTTTCCTGTTCGAGGGCATTGACCAATTCGATGGTGGAGAAGAAGCGGACCTTGCGGCGATGATGCTCGATGGCCTGGATGCCGAGGGCCGTCGCGACATGGGTCTTGCCGGTTCCCGGCCCCCCGATCAGCACGACATTCTGGGCGCCGTCCATGAACTCACTGCGATGGAGGGTCCGGACGGTAGCCTCGTTGATCTCACTGGCGGCGAAGTCAAAGCCCGCGAGGTCCTTGTAGGCCGGGAAGCGCGCTGCCTTCATGTGGTAGGCGATCGAGCGCACTTCGCGTTCGGCCAATTCTGCCTTCAGAAGTTGCGACAGGATCGGGATGGCGGCTTCAAAAGCCGGAGCCCCTTGCTCGATGAGATCCTCGACGGCTTGAGCCATGCCATACATCTTCAGGCTGCGGAGCATGATGACGATGGCCGCGGCGGCGGGGTCATGACGCATGGCGGCCTCCCGCAATTTGGCTGCGCAGGGCGTCATAGCGCTCGACATTGGCCTTGGGCTCACGCCGCAGGGTCAGCGCTTGTGGGGTATCCAGCGGCGGACCATCGATGACCTTGCCGTCGACCAGGCGGTGCAGGAGGTTCAACACGTGGGTCTTGGTGGGCACGCCCTCCGCCAAGGCCAGCTCCACGGCGGTCAGCACGGCTTGCTCATCATGGTGCAAGACAAGCGCAAGGATATCGACCATCTCGCGATCACCACCAGGCTTGCGGAGCATATGGTCCTGCAACTGTCTGAAGGCAGGCGGCAATTCCAGAAAGGGTGCCCCGTTCCTGAGCGCGCCCGGCTTGCGTTGCACGACCGCCAGATAATGCCGCCAGTCGTAGACCGTCTTCGCGGGCTGCTTATGACTGCGCTGAATGATGCGGATATGTTCGCACAGGATATGGCCTTCCGCAGCCACGACCAGCCGGTCGGGGTAGACGCGAAGGCTGACTGGCCGGTTCGCAAATGATGCTGGAACACTGTAGCGGTTGCGTTCAAAGCTGATCAGGCAGGTGGGCGAGACGCGCTTGCTGATCTCGATGAAGCCGTCGAAGGCCACTGGCAGGGGCATCAAGGCTGCCCGTTCCTCAGCCCAGACATCGGCGATTGTTCCAGGCAGCGTGCCATGTGCGGTCTCGTGCCACAGCGCGACGCAACGTTGTTCCAGCCAGTCATTCAGCGCGGCAAGATCGGGAAAGTCCGGCATGCCTTGCAGCATCTGATGACGGGAGTCGCGGACGTTCTTCTCGACCTGCCCTTTCTCCCACCCTGCTGCCGGATTGCAGAAATCTGGCTCGAAGACATAGTGGTTCGCCATGGCCAAAAAGCGGATATTGACCTGCCGCGCCTTACCGCGGCCCACAAGATCCACCGCCGTCTTCATGTTATCGTAGATCCCGCGTTCTGGCACGCCGCCGAACACCCGGAACGCATGCCAGTGCGCGTCGAACAGCATCTCATGGGTCTGCAAGGGATAGGCCCGCAGAAGGAAGGCCCGGCTGTGAGACAGCTTGATATGCGCCATCTGCAGCTTCATCCGCTCGCCGCCGATGACCGCAAAGTCCTCGCTCCAGTCAAACTGGAACGCCTCGCCCGGGCGGAAAGCCAGCGGGACGAAGGTGCCGCGCCCCGTCGTTTGCTCGTCGCGCTGACGATCGGCACGCCACTGCCGTGCAAAGGCCGCCACCCGGTTGTAGGAGCCGGTGAAGCCAAGAGCGACGAGATCGGCATGCATCTTCTTCAGCGTGTGCCGATCTTTGCGTCCCTTCTTCGCATTGGTCTTAAGCCAGCCTGCCAGCGTCTCGGCAAATGGATCAAGCTTGCTCGACCGTTCCGGCGTCGCAAACTTGGGCTCGATCACATCAGCCTTCAGATACTTCTTGATGGTATTGCGCGACACTCCGGTGCGGCGCTCGATCTCCCGGATCGCCAAACCCTGACGTAGGCGCAGCTTCCGGATCACGTTGAGTAGTCCCATGTCGATCACTCCTTTGACCCCCTCGCTCTTCGCTCGGGGGAGGGTCACATGGGTCAAATCTCAATGGAAATTATCCGCCTACCCGGGTCAGTTCTCAGTGGAAATCAACACCCGCCCCGCCTTTCAGAAACTCTGGGCCGCCCGCCTGGCCGAACCCGCCTGACGGTATCCAGCCCACAGCATGGGGGGCAACCTGCCCCCCATTACCCCCGCTTGCCCCCGGCAAGCCTTTTGCTCAAGAACACCTCAGTCGCCTGTGCTTGCGGCCTTGCGCCTGATGGCCTCTGTCTTTTTGGGTATTTTTCCAAGGTGAAACAGCTTGGGCGGTGCCCCTTTTCCCAACGGCATCCATTGGAAGGTGCGCGTGCCCCGTCCGCCGGTCAGACGTATTTCCGCCAGTCATGCTGTTCCACGAATCCCAGCACCTCGCGGATCTTGCGGTTCGACAGCAACCCCTCATGCGGCCCCACCTCACGCGACAGCGGCACGTTCGGGAAGAACCGCGCCAGAAGCTCGCTATTGGGCTGTGGCACGGCATTGCTGTCATTCGCAGCGTTAAACACCTGCCAGCCCAGCCCGTCTTTCTTCAGCGCAAGATCGACAATCTGCCCCAGATCGCGCGCGTCGATATAGCTGAAGGTGATCCGCCGCCGCAGCCCCGGATCATCCCTCAGGGGCGGGAACAGCGTGGCATATTCATCTGGCTCGATCACATTGCCGATGCGCAGGGCGTAAATGTCAAACCCCGATCGGCGCTGAAAACTGCGCGCCGTCGCCTCGTTCACCTTCTTGGACATGCCATAGCTGTCCATCGGGTCGATGTCGTAATCTTCCTCCAGCGGCAGCACTTTCGGATCAACCACACCTTCGCTGAAACACACCCCATAGGTTGTCTCGCTTGAGGCAATGATGATCTTGGCGATGCCCAGCTTCACCGCCGCCTCGATCACGTTATAGGTGCCCATGACATTCACCCGGTAGGTTTCCGTGTCCGCGCACATCATCAGGCGCGGGATCGCCGCAAAATGCACCACCGCATCAAAGGGCTTGGCCCCGCCATCCTCCAGCTCGTCATAGCCCGCATGGCCCGACATAACCGAAAACATTTGCCCCGCATCGGTAATGTCGGCGGTGAAATCATGCACCCCCGGATGGCCCAGCGGCACCCGGTCCACATTCACCACACGATGCCCCGCCTCTGCCAGATAGGCCACCACATGCCGCCCCGCCTTGCCCGATCCGCCCGTGAACAGAACCCGCATCGCCACTCTCCCCTTTGGAATTTGTGTAATCCAGTATATATTGCAGTCTGCATTCTTCAAGGGAGCCACCCATGACCCGCCTCGCCACCCCCAACATCTGCACCATGACCGAGTTGCGCGAACCGCAAAAGGTGTTCGACCGCGCCAATGGCCAACCCGTCGCCATCCTGAAGAATTCGGCGCTGGTCGGCTACCTTGTCCCGGTCGAGGCCGTCAGCCAAACCGAACACCGCGTCGCCACGCTGGAGGAGGTGATGGAAAGCCTGAACCGTCGCCGCGACATCAATCAACCAGTTCTCGACTATCTGCGTGACAAATGAACTTCATCCTGTTGAGTGCCGAGTTGGTCGAAAGTATTCATGACCAAATCCTGAACCACGACGAAATACCGGGACGGGCGCGTGACAAGTCCCTTGAAGGGGCGCTTTCCCGCGTCGACAATCGCATTGCCTATGGGATGATCGACGATGCTTTCGCGCTTGCCGCATCCTACGCGATCGCCATAGCGCAGGGTCAGTGCTTCAACGATGGCAACAAGCGCACGGCGCATCAGGCGATGGATGTTTGCCTCGACCTGAACGGCATCCAGATCACCTGGAGCGACGAAGACGTCGGCCAAGCCATCATCCGCGGCGCCCAGCGATTGATGGACGAAGGCGAACTTGCCCTCTGGCTGCGCAAGCGGGCCGCACGGGCGTGATAACCCCACATCTTGCGTCCCGCCCCTCGGGGATGCTCTAATCCCGCGCTACCGCCACAAAACCAAGAATCGAGCAGCTCATGGCCAATGACCTCCTTTCCTCCGGGGAAAAGACCTACGATGCGTCCTCCATCGAGGTGCTCGAAGGTCTGGAACCCGTCCGCAAACGCCCCGGCATGTATATCGGCGGCACCGATGAACGCGCGCTGCATCACCTTGTTGCCGAAATCCTCGACAACGCGATGGATGAGGCGGTCGCCGGCCATGCCACAAGGATCGAGGTGGAACTGCACGCTGATTACGCCGTCACCATCCGCGACAATGGCCGTGGCATCCCGGTCGATCCCCACCCGAAATTCCCCGGCAAATCCGCGCTGGAGGTGATCCTCTGCACCCTGCACGCGGGCGGCAAGTTCGGCGGCGATGCCTATGCCACGTCGGGCGGCCTGCACGGCGTGGGTGCCTCGGTCGTCAACGCCCTCTCAGATCACATGCGGGTCGAGGTGGCGCGCAACCGCGAACTGTTCGTTCAGGAATTCTCACGCGGCATCCCGCAAGGCCCCGTCACCAAGGTTGGCCCCGCCCCCAACCGGCGCGGCACCTCTGTCACCTTCCATGCCGATCATGAGATTTTCGGCAGCCAGACCTTCAAACCTGCCCGCCTGCTCAAGATGGTCCGGTCAAAGGCCTATCTCTTTTCTGGCGTCGAAATCCGCTGGAAATCCGCCATCAACGACGGCGAAACCCCGTTGGAGGCCGTTTTCCACTTCCCCGGCGGCTTGGCCGACTACCTGTCAGACCAACTCACCAAAACCACCACCTATGCCGACCGCCCCTTCGCCGGGAAGGTCAGCTTTACCGAAAAATACAACGTCCCCGGCTCCGTCGAATGGGCCATCAACTGGACGCCCGCCCGCGACGGCTTCATCCAGTCCTACTGCAACACCGTCCCCACCCCCGAAGGCGGCACCCATGAAGGCGGCTTCTGGGCCGCCATCCTCAAGGGCATCCGCGCCTATGGCGAGTTGGTGAAAAACCGCAAGGCCGAGTTGATCACCCGCGATGACCTGCTCACCGGCGGCTGCGCCCTCGTCTCCTGCTTCATCCGCGAACCGCAATTCGTGGGCCAGACCAAGGACCGCCTCGCCACCGAAGAGGCCGCCAAATGGGTCGAAGGCGCGGTCCGCGACCATTTCGACAATTGGCTGGCGAATGACACCAAATCCGCCGGGGCCATCCTCGATTTCCTCGTCCTGCGCGCCGAAGAACGCCTCCGCCGCCGCATGGAAAAGGAAACCGCCCGCAAGACGGCGACCAAGAAACTGCGCCTTCCCGGCAAACTCACCGACTGCACCTCGAAAACCCGCGAAGGCACCGAACTCTTCATCGTCGAAGGCGACAGCGCCGGCGGCTCTGCCAAAGGCGCCCGCTCGCGCGAAACCCAGGCGCTGCTGCCGCTCAAGGGCAAAATCCTCAACGTCCTCGGTGCCGCCTCCGCCAAACTGCATGACAACTCTGAGATACGCGACATCTGCGAAGCCCTCGGCGTGCAGATGGGTACCAAATTCAAGGTCGACGATCTGCGCTATGAAAAGATCATCATTATGACCGACGCCGATGTCGACGGCGCGCATATCGCCTCACTTCTGATGACCTTCTTCTTCACCCAGATGCGCCCCCTGATCGACAAAGGCCACCTCTACCTCGCCTGCCCCCCCCTTTACCGCCTCACCCAAGGCGCCAAGCGGCTCTATGTGGCCTCAGATGCGGAAAAAGAGGAATGGCTCGCCAAAGGCCTCGGCGGCAAAGGCAAGATCGACGTGCAGCGGTTCAAAGGCCTGGGCGAGATGGACGCCAAAGACCTGAAAGACACCACAATGGACCCCGCCTCCCGCAAACTGATCCGCGTGAGCATTGATGAGGATGAACCGGGCATGACCGGCGATCTGGTGGAGCGCCTGATGGGCAAGAAGCCGGAACTGCGGTTCCAGTATATTCAGGAAAACGCGCGGTTTGTGGAGGAGTTGGATGTGTGAGGGGTGAGCCAGACAGCGAACAATAGATTTGCCTTTTTCCGTCACTTGCCCACATCATATTTGCACAAGCGACTTACGAGGTTAATTGTTAATGGCAGATGAAAAAGCAAACTACCCTCAAGTACCCTCAACTGTATGGTGGGGGGTGCGGGGCATTCTTCAGAGCAAGCCATCCGTTACGATTGATGCGAAGCTCTTAGCGGTGAGCCTTGGCGTTCAAGACGCTGCCGCGACTGCTTACGTTAAACAACTCCAGAACCTAAAGATTATTGACACAGACGGAAAGGCCACGCCGATAGCACTTAAGTGGCGCTTGGATGCCGAGTATCCTGATGCAGTAGCAGAGCTACTCAAGCTAAACTATCCTGACAGTCTGCGTGACCATCTTGCTCCTGCAGCTGAGAATCGGGAAAAGATCGTCCAATGGTTCATGTATGATGGATTAGGAAAAGGTGCTGCGGGAAACAAAGCTGCTACATACCTTCTTATAGGCACTGAGAACCCCAATGGTTCGGATCAGACCTCCAAGTCTAAGCAATTAAAGGCCAAACCTTCCGCGACTTCATCAAAGACGCCAACGAAGATTAAGGAATCTGAAAAAAAAGATGAGATTCAGCAAGGAGATGCGGCAGGCAATCTGCTGTCACAATCAATACCTCTTAACCTTAACATGCAAATCCACATAAGTGCTGAAGCCACCAATGAGCAAATTGAGCAAGTGTTCAAAGCAATGAGGAAATACCTGTATGGGATTCCTGACTAAACTTAGAAGGTTACAGTCCGAGGTGTCCTCTAGCGGCCTTGCAGGAGTTGCACTTACTGTTCCGACTTCAAAACTTGCAGCCGATACAGGTTTCGCTGATCTTGTACACGAGAATCAGGAATTCTCTC
Source organism: uncultured Paracoccaceae bacterium (assembly GCA_958439195.1). Classification (GTDB taxonomy): domain Bacteria; phylum Pseudomonadota; class Alphaproteobacteria; order Rhodobacterales; family Rhodobacteraceae; genus Paragemmobacter. The sequence continues at coordinate 39,203 of OY288160.1, read as the reverse complement.
TGGTCGTAACTGAGCCTGAAATTGTCGAAGTGGCTAGGGATTTGTTTGTATCCGGCTTCTACAGTCTCGCCGTAGGTGAGGCCTTTAAAATTGTTGATAAACTTGTCGCCTCGAAGTCTGGCTTAAATGATACCGGGGTGAAACTGATGAGAAAGGCCTTCGCAGAACAAAGCCCAGTTCTAGTTTGGAGCCTTCGCACTACGCAGTCACAGAAAGATGCTCACGAAGGTTACGGTCATATATTGGCGGGGGCCATGCTAGGTATTCGGAACCCTACAGCTCATGAAATAAACTGGATCGACGATGCGAGTGAAGCGCTCGATTTAATAGTAGTTGCTCAGCACCTTGTACGTAAGGTTAAAGCTGCCTCTACCGCACTATAATGCGCGTAAGAACCTTTTGATATATGCCCTTAACCCCACCTTAACCCTCCCCACCCCACACTCCCCCTTGCGAGGCAACTTAATGTATGCATATAAATGTGGGACTGGGACGAGGCCAAACGCCAGACGAACCTGCGCAAGCACGGCATCGACTTCGCCGAAGCTGCTGCGTTTGATTGGCTGACGGCCCATATCGAACCTGACCACCGCCAAGACTATGGCGAAGAAAGACTGGGCGCATTCGGTCATCTGCACGGTCGTCTGCACGTCCTTACATTCACCCGGCGCGATGGGCGCGTCCGCATCATCTCGCTTCGCAAGGCCAACAAACGGGAACAACGGAAATGGGCAAGCCGAAACATCTGACGCTCGCGCCGATCACGGATGAGGAAGACGCGGCGATCAACCGTGGCATCGCTGAGGACCCTGACACTTTTGAGTGGACGGATGAGAATTTCGCCAACGCCCGCCCCGTCTGGGATTTCCCCGAACTCGTCGAAATTCTCCAGTCCCACGGCAAACTCGGCCGCCCGCCTCTGCCCGCATCCGAACGCAAGCAGCGCGTCACCCTGCACCTTGATCCCGATGTCCTGTCAGCCCTCAAGGCCGAAGGCCGCGGCTGGCAGACCCGCGCGAATGCAGCCCTGCGCAAAGCCCTGAACTTGCCCCCCACCTGACGCCTGACCAAAACGTGATCCCCACCCTGCCGCATCCGCCCTATCCTTTCCACGATGCGGCATTGGCTCCTCCCCCTCGCCTTCCTCGCCACCCCCCTCCAGGCACAGGAGGTGGATCTTGAACTTGTCCTGCTCGCCGATGCCTCCGGCTCCATCGACCAGGCCGAGATCGACTTTCAGCGCCAAGGATATGCCGCCGCCATCACCCATCCCGATGTGCTTTACGCCATCTCTTCCACCCTCACCGGAACCATCGCCGTGACCTATGTGGAATGGGCCGCCAATCAGGCCGTCGTGGTGGACTGGACGATCATCGCCACGCCCGACGATGCCGAAACCTTCGCGGCCAACCTGCTTACACCACCGCGCCTTGCCTCAGGCCGCAATGCCATCGGCGCGGCGCTTCTGGAAGGCAAACGTCTGATCCAAGAAAACAGCATCACCGGCCTGCGCCGCGTGATCGACTTTTCGGGCGACAGCGCGAACAACTGGTCCGGTCCCAGCATCGCCGAGGCACGGGCCGAGGTGCTGGCCGCCGACATCACCATCAACGCCCTGCCCATCCTGCGCCCCGACAGCCCCCGGCGTGCGGGCGGCAACCTTGAAGAAATCTACGCCACCCAAATCATCGGTGGCCCCGGCGCCTTTCTCGTGACCGCCGACACCGACAACAGCTTTACCGCCGCCGTGCGCCGAAAACTGATCCTGGAAATCTCCGGAAGCCAGCCCGAGGTGATCCCCACCTCGGCCCCGTAAACCGGGGCTCACCCGTTACCACCGCCCGAAGGCACAGTCCGCCGCGTGCATACGCCCGTCTGCACTGCCGTGCTGCACCGCGAGCTGCACTAATTTTGGAGCGTCTTGAGGTGTTCGGCCAGCTCCACCAACCGGATCGGCGTCGGCGTCATGATCCCGTCGCCACCGTCATACGGCACCAGCGTTCCATCCAGCAGGGCGCTGAATTTCGGCATCACCCGGCCGCCATCCCGCCCCCCGGTATAGCCCCAGACCTTCGCCATCACCCGCGTCGTAGGAAACACCCCGCCATTCTGTGCCGAAAGCGCCGTCAGGTCCGCAGGCCGCTTGCCCAGCCCCGCCGACAATTCGCCATCCCCGGTGCCACCTGCCCCGTGGCAGCCCGCGCAATAAGCCGCGTAATCGGCGGCCCCGGTCGTCTGCTCATCGGATTTGGCACCCGGCAACACACAGGCCGCCAACCCGAAAAGCGCAATCATGCCAATGGGATATAGGTATACGCGCTGCATCTTTTCCCCCGTTCATGTTGATGAATACACAAGCATGAAGCGCGGTCGCAGGCAACGCCTGTCACACAACCCGGCCCTGATCCAACCGCACCACCCGGTCCATCCGCGCCGCCAGGTCCATGTTATGTGTGGCGATCAGCGCCGAAAGCCCCGTCTCGCGCACCAATTCCATCAGCGCCCCGAACACTTGATCCGATGTCGCAGGGTCCAGGTTCCCGGTCGGCTCATCCGCCAGCAACAGCTTGGGCGTATTCGCCAAGGCCCGACAAAACGCCACCCGCTGCTGTTCCCCCCCGGAAAGCTGCGCAGGCCGATGCCCCGCCCGCGCCGCAACCCCCACGCGCGCCAACAGATCCCGCGCCCGCACCTCGGCCGCACGGGCCGAAACACCATTGGCCAGTTGCGGCAACACAATGTTTTCCAAGGCAGAAAACTCTGCCAGCAGGTGATGGAACTGATAGATGAACCCCACATCCGCCCGCCGCGCCGCGGTTCTGTCCCGGTCGTTAAGGCCGGTCATGTCCTGACCACCATGCCGCACCTGCCCTGCATCCGCCGTATCCAAAAGCCCTGCGATGTGCAGCAAGGTTGACTTTCCCGCCCCGCTCGGGGCCACCAAAGCCACCACCTCGCCCCGCGCCACCGTCAGCGTCGCGCCGCGCAGCACGACCACCTCGGATGGTTTGCCCCGGTTATAGACCTTCTCGATCCCGTCCAGCGTCAGCGCATCACTCATACCGCAACGCCTCCACCGGGTTCATCCGCGCCGCCCGTCGCGCCGGGATCAGCGTGATGACAAACGACAAAAACAGCGAAAGCCCAACCGCCGACAGCACATCATTCACCTGCAATTTCGCGGGCAGCGCATAAATCCCCCGGATCGACGGATCCCAGACCCCGCCCCCCGCCATGTAATTCACGAAGGAAAAAATCGGGTCTATATACAGCGCGAACAGGCAACCCAGCACCACGCCCACCGCCGTGCCCACCAACCCCGTTGATGCGCCGCACAGGAAAAATACCCGCAAAATGGCCCCCTCGGTCAGGCCCATCGTGCGCAGGATGCCAATGTCGCGCCCCTTGTTCTTCACCAGCATGATCAGGCCGGATATGATGTTCATCGACGCGATCAGCACCAGGATCGACAGGATGACGAACATGATGTTGTCCTCGACATCCAGCGCGCGCAAAAACGCCCCGGAACTGTCACGCCAGGTCCACAGCATCCCCTCGGTCCCCGCCGCCGCCAATAATGCAGGGGCAAGGTCATCCACCCGTTCGGGTTCCGTTACCATGACCTCGATCTCGTCGGCCATGCCTTCCTTGTTGAAATAGGACTGCGCCTCATCAAACGGCATGTAAATCCGTGTGCGATCAATGTCATAGCGCCCGGCGGTAAAGATGTAGACCACCTCGTAGGCGTTCACCCGCGGGCTGGTGCCAAAGGCGGTTTTCACGCCCGATGGCGCGATCACCCGCAACCTGTCGCCCAGCCCAACGCCCAATTCCCGCGCAATACCTGATCCGATCGCAATGCCTTCGCCAAAGCGGGCGACATCGCCTTCGGCATTGGCCCCAACGCCCACACGGGGGATCGCCTCCAGATCGGCGGGGCGGATGCCATAGACCTCGGCCCCGGTCGACCCTTCGCCCGCGGTCACCATGACCTGCCCCTTGATCAACGGCGCTGTCCGCGTGACCCCCGGCACGTCGGCCAACCGCCCGGCAATCGCGTCATATTCCGCAAACCCCCGCAGCAATTGCCCGGTCTCGGAAACCCGGCCTGCCGAATACACGGTCACATGGGCATTGGCGCCAAGGATCGTGTCCACGAATTCCGCCCGAAACCCAGCCCGCACCGAAAGCGTGGCAATCAACGCAAACACCGCCAGCGTGATCCCGCCAAGGCTGATCCATGTCATGATCGACACGCCGCCTTCGGCCCGCTTGGCGCGCAAATAGCGCCAGGCGATTATCCATTCAAATGCTGCAAAGGGGGGGGTGCTCGCCATGATCTGCTCGTCATTTCGCCGTTCCCGGCTTTGGCGCGGACAGTGTCGGCAAGACCCGGCAAGGTCAAGCCACGCAAGGTAACGCCGCCGACATCACCGCAGGTTCATGCCGCAACCGCTATGGCAATGGCCACGAAATGCAGGGCTGCCGCCACAGCCACGAACAGGTGCCATATGGCGTTGTGAAACCGCAGCCGATGCCAACTGTAGAACGCCACCCCCGCTACATAGGTGATCCCGCCCAGCACCAAAAGCACCAGCGACGGCCCCGGCAGCGCCTCACGGGCCGGACCGATGGCCGCCACCCCAACCCAGCCCAGCGCGATATAGGTCACCACCGCCAACCGGTCATACCGCCCCGGCAGCGCAATCTTGACCACCGCACCCAGAATGGCCCCGGTCCAGACGATCCCGGCCAGAATGGCGGCAAAGGTGACATTGTCGAAATGCACCACGATCGCGGTGTAAGTTCCTGCAATCATGATATAAATCGCCGAATGGTCAAACCGCCGCAGCACCCATTTCAGGGGCGACGGAGGCACCATGTTATAGGCCAGCGAAAAGCCGAACATGGCGAAATATCCTGCCGCATAAACCGCAAGCGCCGCAAACATGCCCAGGTCACCCGACCCCAGCACATGCCCAAGCAGCACCGAAAAGGCCATCAACCCGGCCAAAAGCGCCACGGCATGGACAATGCCATCCGCCAGCAACTCGCCCGTCGAAAAGGGCCGCTTGGTCAATCGGGGATGATCTGTCGGCAGGGTCATGAAAAGCTCCTAACTGGCCGCGAACAGGATGCTGTCGACAGGCACCCCGTCAATCCGGCCACAGGTCGCATGACGCAACGTCAGAATGTCCATCCTGCGACCATCCCGTGAACGAACGGAAAGAGGCTCCGCCTACCCCCCGTCGTTCACTCAACGATCTCCGCTCAACGACCGGCATAGATTTGCGCGATGCGGTCCACCGCCGCCTCGGGTGACATCTCTTCGCTTTCGCCCGTGCGGCGCGATGTGACCTCGACCACGCCATTGGCCAATCCGCGCGGCCCAACGGTGATGCGCCACGGCAGGCCGATCAGGTCCATCGTGGCGAACTTTGCCCCGGCCCGTTCGTCCCGGTCATCATACAGCGCCTCAAGTCCCTTTGCCGCCAGCGCCTTGTAAAGCCCATCACAGGCCGCGTCCGCCGCCCCGTCGCCCTGCTTCAGGTTCACGATCCCCACCGGGAAAGGCGTTACGCCCTCGGGCCAGATGATACCCTTGTCATCATGGCTCGCCTCGATGATCGCCCCCAGCAGGCGCGACACGCCAATGCCATGCGACCCCATCTCCACCGGGACGCGGTTGCCTTCGGGCGTCACCACCGTAGCGCCCATCGCCTCGGAATACTTGGTCCCGAAATAGAATATCTGGCCGACCTCGATCCCCCGGCCCACCTTGCGATGCGCCTCTGGCACGGCATCGAACACCGTCGCGTCATGCGTTTCATCCGTGCGCGCATAAAGCGTGGTGAACTCCCGACACACCTCGGCCACCGCAGCGCGATCATCATAGTCGATATCCCGCGCGCCCAGCTTCAACGCTGTCACCCGGTCATCATAGAACACCTCCGACTCGCCCGTCTGGGCCAGCACCAGGAATTCGTGCGTGTCATCGCCCCCAATCGGGCCGGAATCCGCCCGCATCGGAATAGCGGTCAGCCCCATCCGTTCGTAGGTCCGCAAATAGCTAACCATGTGGCGGTTATAAGCATGGATCGCGGCATCACGGTCGATGTCGAAATTATAGCCATCTTTCATCAGGAACTCGCGCCCCCGCATCACGCCAAAACGCGGCCGCATCTCGTCGCGGAACTTCCACTGGATATGATACAGCGTCAGCGGCAGATCCTTGTAGCTGTTCACATGCGCCCGGAAGATGTCGGTGATCATCTCCTCATTCGTCGGCCCATACAGCATCTCGCGCTTTTGCCGGTCGGTGATGCGCAGCATCTCTTGCCCGTAATCGTCATAGCGCCCGCTTTCGCGCCACAGGTCGGCCGGTTGCAGCGTCGGCATCAGCAGCGGAATATGCCCGGCGCGCACTTGTTCCTGATGCACGATCTCTTCGATCCGCTTCAGAACCCGATACCCCAGCGGCAACCACGAATAGATGCCCGCCGCCTGCTGTTTGATCATCCCCGCCCGCAGCATATAGCGGTGCGACACGATCTGCGCTTCGGCGGGGTTCTCTTTCAGGACAGGCATGAAATAGCGGGTCAGGCGCATGGGACGTCTCCAATCGGTGCGCCTTGGGCTTACGCAATTGAAACAATCCCTGCAAGCCAGTCACGGCGGATAACGCTTTTGCCAAGATCGTGAAACGAAGTGATCGTGAACGTCCGCTCCGGCGTAATCCGTCCGACATGGCACTCACGCCCTGTCGCATCAACGGGGACACCACATGAAACTGAAACTCGCCCTCGCCGCCCTGGCCATTTCCGCCACCACTGCCGCCCAGGCCCAGACCATCGTCGACATCGCCGCCGGGGATGAACGCTTTACCACCCTCGTCGCCGCCGTCACCGCCGCGGGCCTTGCCGAAACGCTGGCAGGTCCCGGTCCCTTCACGGTCTATGCACCGGTGAATGACGCCTTCGCCGCCCTACCCGCCGGGACCGTGGACAACCTGCTCAAGCCGGAAAACAAGGGCCAACTCACCGACGTCCTGCTCTATCACGTCGATGACCGCAACCTTTCGGCCGCCGCAATTCCGAACGGATCGACCTATTTCAAACCGCTGCTGACGTCACAGCGCCTGTGCATCACCAAGGGCGCCGATGGCGTGACCATCGCCGATGGCACCGGTGACGTGGCCAATGTCGTCATCGCCGACATTCAGGCCAGCAATGGCGTGATCCATGTGATCGACAAGGTCCTGCTGCCCGGCCAGCGCCCCGCCTGCCACTGATCGGCCTGCCACTGATCGGCCTGCCACTGATCGGCCTGCCACGGATCAGCCGTCAATGATCGGCTTTCCGCTGATCTGGTGGCGCGGCTTGCGGCCCGAATGCCCACCCGGCATCCGGGCCGCCTGTCATTCCATCCCCAGCTCCACCCCGCTAAGTTCCATCCCCCAGTTCCGCCGCTTTCCAACCCGCCCCTTGCGCCACGCCCCGGCAGGGGCGATATGCTAAGGTCTTGGAAACCGGAGGCGACCATGGCCCTGCCCGTTCGGCAACAGCTTCTTTACTGGGGGATCGCCGCCGCGATCTTCTTCATTCTGCTCTGGGCCTTGGGCAATGTGATGCTGCCTTTCCTTGTAGGCGGTGCCATCGCCTATTTTCTTGATCCCGTGGCCGACAGGCTGGAACGCGCGGGCCTGTCCCGCGTTGGGGCCACCGTGACGATCTCGCTGGTGGCGATCCTGACAACCGTTCTGCTGATCCTCGCCATCATCCCCACCTTGATCCAGCAATTGACTGGACTGATCAACGCCGCCCCGGAAATCGCCCAGCGGCTTCAGGCCTTCCTCGTGGAACGCTTCCCCGAACTCAGCGACAGCACATCCACGATGCGTCAGACACTGGCGCAGATCGCCGAAACGGTGCAGGCCAAGGGTGGCGAACTGGCCAACACCCTGCTCACCTCGGCCATGAGCTTGGTCTCCGCCGTCATCTTCATCGTCGTGGTCCCGGTCGTGGCCTTCTACCTGCTTCTTGACTGGGATCACATGGTCGGCCGGATCGACAGCCTGCTTCCCCGCGACCACGCCCCCACGATCCGCCGTCTGGGGCGCGAAATCGACACGGTCCTTGCGGGCTTTGTGCGCGGGCAATTGTCGGTCTGCCTGCTGCTGGGCAGCTTCTATGCCATCGCCCTGATGATTGCCGGCCTGCAATTCGGCCTTGTCGTGGGCGCCATCGCCGGGGCGATCACCTTCATTCCCTATGTCGGGTCACTGGTCGGCGGCTCGCTGGCCATCGGCCTTGCGCTGTTCCAATTCTGGGGCGATTGGGTATCCATCGGCATCATCGCCGCCATCTTTGCCGTGGGTCAGTTCGTCGAAGGCAACATCCTCACCCCAAAACTGGTCGGCAACTCCGTGGGCCTGCATCCAGTATGGCTGTTGTTCGCACTTTCGGCCTTCGGGTCGGTCTTTGGCTTCGCCGGAATGCTGGTCGCCGTCCCCGTCGCCGCCTCTATAGGCGTGATCACCCGGTTCGGGATCGAAAAATACCACAGCAGCCTGCTCTACCAAGGCACCGAAGGCCGCATCCCCCACAAGTCCGCAAAGGATGAGGCGGCCGAGTGATCCGCCAGCTCGCCTTTGATCTGCCCGCGCGGCAGGCTTTCCGGCGCGAGGATTTCTTCGTCTCTCCCGCCAATGCTCAGGCGCTGGCCGCCATGGATGGCTGGAAGGATTGGCCGGGCGGCAAGATGCTGCTGATCGGCCCACGCGGCAGCGGCAAGACCCACCTCGCCCGCCTCTGGGCCAGTGAATCCGGCGCTGTCTGCCTCCCCGCCGCCGATCTGGCCAACGCGGACCTGCCCGCCCTGTCGGCCAAAGGTGCCGTGGCCATCGAGGATGCGGAAACCACGGCAGGCCAGCCCGCGACAGAGGCGGCCTTCTTCCATCTCCACAACCTGGTCACGCAATCCGGCCACCTGCTGGTTACCGCCGCCACCCCGCCCCGCGACTGGGGCCTGACCTTGCCCGATCTTGCCAGCCGCCTGCAGGCCGCCCCCCTTACCCGGATCGACGCCCCGGATGACGCGCTTCTTTCTGCCGTGCTCATCAAATTGTTTGCCGACCGCCAGATCGTCGTTCCGCCCGCGCTGATCCCATACCTCGTGGCCCGCATGGAACGCTCCATCGACGCGGCGCGCGATCTGGTGGCCCGGCTGGATGCCCATGCCCTTGCCGCCGGTCGCCCCGTCACGCGCCAACTCGCCGCGGACCTGCTGGATACGGCGCCGCCCGACCCGCAAGGCTGACGTGCAAGATTGGCCGACAGAACTGGATTAACGAACTGGATCACAGAACTGGCCCAGCCCTTTCATCTTGGCAAAAATACCCATTCCGCGCCCGCCCCCCGCGCAGCGGCTGGACAGTCTGCCGCGCCAATGGTCATCTGTCACACAGTTGTTGCCTTCCCCCCTTACGCCCCGAGACATGACCCAAGCCGATTTCCTCAAAACCCCGTTCCCCGCCGCCGTTTCCCTCCCGGATGAGGAACGGACTGGACCCCGTCGCTTTTTCAACCGCGAAATGTCGTGGCTGGCCTTCAACTGGCGCGTGCTGGACGAAGCGTCCAATCCGCTGGTCCCGCTTCTGGAACGCCTGCGCTTCCTGTCGATCTCGGCGACCAACCTTGATGAATTCTACACCGTCCGGGTCGCGGGCCTGCGCGCCCTTGTGCGTAACGGCAATGCCAGCCTGTCCGAGGATGGCCGCAGCCCCGCCGAACAACTCACGCTGATCCACGCCAATGCCCGTCGGCTGATGCTGACCCAGCAGGCGGTGTTCAACAAGCTGCGCAAGGAAATGGAAACGCAGGGCATCACGCTGCTGACCCGCTCGAAACTCACCGCACGCGATCTGAAACACCTTGAGGAACACTTCCTTAACAAGGTCTTCCCCGTTCTGTCGCCGCTGGCCATCGACCCGGCGCATCCCTTCCCTTTCATCCCCAACACCGGTTTTTCGCTGGCGCTGGAACTCGAACGCGAAAGCGATCATCGCACCTTGCAGGCCCTGCTCCCGATCCCGCAGCAAATCGCCCGCTTTGTTGCCCTCCCCGGCAAACCGGGCGAAAACCGCTTTCTGCCGCTTGAGGAGTTGCTGCTTCTTCACCTGAACATGCTGTTCCCCGGCTATACCGACCGGGGTCATTGCATCTTTCGCGTCCTCCGCGACAGCGATCTGGAAGTCGAGGATGAGGCAGAAGACCTCGTCCGTGAATTTGAAACCGCCCTAAAACGCCGCCGCCGGGGTGAGGTGATCCGCCTGAAAATCTCGTCCGGCGCGCCGCCGGAACTGCGCGCCCTGATCATGGATGAACTGGGTGTCACCGAAGACATGGTCGTTGAAATCCGCGGCCTTCTTGGCATTGCCGATCTCAAGGAACTGGTCCTTTCCTCCCGCCCCGATCTTCTCTGGCCGCCCTTTGTCTCGCGCGTGGCCGAACGGGTGCAGGACCATGACGGCGACATCTTCGCCGCCATCCGGCAAAAGGACATCCTGCTGCACCATCCATACGAAACCTTCGATCAGGTCATCCGCTTTCTTGAACAGGCAGCGCGTGATCCTAACGTTCTGGCGATAAAGCAGACACTCTATCGCACCTCATGGGACAGCCCCATCGTGTCCGCGCTGTGCGAAGCGGCCGAGGCCGGGAAATCCGTCACCGCCCTTGTCGAACTGAAGGCCCGCTTTGATGAGGCCGCCAATATCCGCCAATCCCGCCGTCTGGAACGGTCCGGCGCGCATGTCGTCTATGGCTTCATGCAATACAAAACCCACGCCAAGATCAGCACCGTGGTCCGCCGCGAAGGCGAAAACCTGGTCACCTACACCCATTACGGCACCGGCAATTATCATCCGATCACCGCCCGCATCTACACCGACCTGTCCTTCTTCACCTGCGACCCCGCCCTGGGCCGTGACGCAACAAAGGTGTTCAATTACCTGTCGGGCTATGTGCAGCCCGAAGGTCTGGAAAACCTCGCCATCTCGCCCATCACACTCAAGCCCCGCCTTCTTGAACTGATCGGGGTCGAGGCGGATCATGCCCGCGCGGGCCGCCCAGCCGAAATCTGGGCCAAGATGAACAGCCTTGTCGACCCCGAGGTGATCGACGCCCTTTACGCGGCCTCTCAAGCCGGGGTGAAAATCACCCTCGTCCTGCGCGGCATCTGCTGCCTGCGTCCGGGCATCAAGGATCTGTCGGAAAACATCCGTGTCAAATCCATCGTCGGGCGTTTTCTGGAACATTCCCGCATCGTCTGTTTCGGCTCCGGGCACGGCCTGCCATCGCAAAAGGCGCGGGTGTTCATTTCATCGGCCGATTGGATGGGCCGAAATCTGAACCGCCGGGTGGAAACGTTGGTGGAAACCAACAACCCTACTGTCAAGGCACAGATCGTCAGCCAGATCATGGCCGCCAACCTCGCGGATGAGGCACAAAGCTGGGTGCTTCGCCCCGACGGCACCTACCACCGCGAATTGCAGCCCAAAGATGGCAGCCTGTTCAATTGCCACCGCTTCTTCATGGAAAACCCATCACTGTCCGGGCGCGGCACTGCGGGGGCCAAGGATGTGCCCCGCCTCGCCCAATTGCGCGATGAGGCACCGCCCGTGTGAAACGGCGCCACCGCAAACCACCAGACTGACGCAGCGGCACCTGTGCTGCCGTTGCGGTTGGTCGGGCGAACCACCTTGACCCCGCTCCGCATCCGCGCCACCTTTCGCCCGCAAGACGAAGGACTGCCACGATGAACGATACCGCCCCCGCCGCCGAATTCGGCTGTGATGATGATTGGGGCCCGTTTGGCCGCCCGCTTTTCGATGACCCATCCGTCCGCGCCCTGTCGCGTGTTGGCGTTGTCGACGTTGGTTCCAACTCTGTGCGTATGGTGGTGTTCGACGGCGCGGCCCGCAGCCCCGCCTATTTCTACAACGAAAAGATCATGTGCGGCCTTGGCAAGGGGTTGGCCGAAACCGGCCGCCTGAATCCGACGGGCCGCATCCGCGCGCTGGCCGCGCTGAAGCGGTTTGCCCTGCTGGCCGAAGGCATGGGCGTTGATCCGCTGACCGTGGTTGCCACTGCCGCCACCCGCGAATCTGAGGACGGCCCCGATTTTCAGGCCGAAGTGCTGCGCGAAACCGGCCTGCGCCTGTGGGTGATCGACGGCGATGAAGAGGCCCGCCTGTCAGCGCAAGGCGTTCTCCTCGGCTGGCCCGAGGCGAAGGGTCTGGTCTGCGACATCGGCGGCAACTCGATGGAACTGGCCCGCATTGGTGACGGTCAGGTCGGCAAACGCCTGTCCACCCCGCTTGGCCCCTTCCGCCTGCAACAGGTGGTGGGCGGCGCAGCCAAACGCAGCGCCCTGATCGAACGCATCCTGAAAACTGCGCAAAATACGCTCAAATCCAATGGCGAACGCATCTACCTTGTCGGCGGCTCTTGGCGGGTGATCGCCCGCCTCGACATGGAACGCCGCAACTATCCACTGACTGTGCTGCACGAATACCGCATGACGCCACAGGGCCTGTTGGACACGCTCGACTGGATCGCCGGCAGCGACCTTGCCGTGCTGCGCGCCCGCACCGGCACCTCGTCGGAACGGATGGAACTGGTCCCCCTCGCCTGCGAGGTGCTGCGTGAACTGATCCGCATCTTCAAACCGTCGGAAATCGACGTTTCGGCCTATGGCATCCGCGAAGGTCTGCTCTATGAACAGATGCCCGATCGCCTGCGCCGCCGCGACCCGCTGATCGAAGCCGCGCGCATGGCGGAAATGACCTCGGCCCGCGTGCCGGGATTTGGCAAAAAGCTTTATGAATTCCTGCTGCCACTGTTCAAGGACGCCGACAAGGAACGCCTGCGCCTGATCAAGGCCGCCTGCCTGTTGCACGATACCACCTGGCGCGCGCATCCCGATTACCGGGCAGAGGTCTGCTTTGACAACGCCACCCGCGCCAACCTTGGCGGGCTTGATCATCCGGGCCGCGTCTTCCTTGGCCTGTCACTCTTGCACCGATACAAGAATTCCCGGTCCGGCTCGCGCCTCGAACCGCTGTTCCGCCTGCTGACCGATGAACAGATCCAGGATGCCGAGGTTTTGGGAAAAGCCATGCGCTTTGGCGCCATGTTCTCGGTCGCCGATCCGTCCGAAGCGGGCGAACTCCGCTGGCAGCCCAAGAAACGCGCCCTTGAACTCAATCTCACCGACCGGGGCCGCGATCTTTTTGGCGAGGTGGCGCAAGCCCGTTTCACCTCCCTTGCCCTGGCGATGAAGGCCAAGACCAGCATCAACAGCCTTTGACCCATGCTCACACTCGATCACCTCGCCATCTCTGCCACCGCCCTGAAGGACGGGGTGGCTGCGGTTGAAACCGCCCTCGGCATTCCCCTCGCGCCGGGGGGCCAGCATCCGCATATGGCCACCCATAACCGCCTGCTGTCGCTTGGCCCAGACCTCTATCTCGAAGTCATCGCCGCCGATCCCGCCCAGCCCCGCCCGGCATGGCCCAGATGGTTTGATCTGGACCGCTTCTCCGGCCCACCCCGGCTGACCAACTGGATCTGCCGATGCGATGATCTGGCCGCCGAACTGGCCCTGTCCCCCGCTGGAACCGGTGATCCTGTCACCCTGTCGCGCAGCGATTTTCGCTGGCAGATGGCCGTCCCGGCCAATGGCATCCTGCCCTTCGACAACGCCTTCCCGGCGCTGATCCAATGGCATGGCACCGCCCATCCCGCCCCGCGCCTGCCCGATCACGGCATCCGCCTGACCCGGTTGGAAATCACCCACCCACAGGCCGCCGATCTGACCGCCCTGCTGCATCCCCGCCTGCACGACCCGCGCGTCCACTTTACCCCTGGCCCGCAAGCGATGCGCGCTACGTTCGTCACCCCCCACGGCGACCGGCATCTGACATGATCCGCGATGCCACCGCCGCCGATGCCCCGGCCATCGCCGCCATCTGGAATCCCGTCATCCGCGACACCACCATCACCTTCAACGCGGTGGAAAAAACACTGGACGACATCACCACAATGATCGCCACCCGGCAGGCCGATGGCCATGCTGTCCTTGTGGCGGAACGCGCAGGCACTGTCGCGGGCTTTGCCACCTATGCCCAGTTTCGCCCCGGTGTGGGCTATGCCCGCGCTATGGAACACACCATCCTCCTTTCCCCGGCGGCACAAGGCGCAGGCCTTGGCCGCGCGCTGCTTTTGTCCCTCGAAGCCCGCGCCCGCACCGCCGGTAGTGCAACCCTGATCGGTGGGGTCAGCGCGGAAAACACCGCGGGCCGGGCGTTCCACACCCGCATGGGCTATACGCAGGTGGCGATCCTGCAACGCGTCGGCTTCAAATTCGGTCGCGCACTGGATCTGGTGCTGATGCAGAAGTTCCTCTCCTGACTTCTGCAAATATCCACAGTATCATTGGCCTATGTCGATCTGGTCCCGCATCGCCGAAGCCCTCTCCGCCCTTGCTCAGGGCGAACCGCTTTCGGTTGTCTTTGAAAAACTGCAAGGCAAGGTCGATCAGCGTCCCGAACTGACCGTCGGCTTCACCATTGCGGTGATCGCTCTGGGGGCAAAGATCGCCAAGGCCGATGGGCAGGTCACCCGCGATGAAGTCACCGCCTTTCGCCGCGTCTTTACCATCGACGCCAACGAAGAGGCGAACGCCGCCCGCGTTTTCAACCTCGCCCGTCAGGATGTGGCAGGCTTTGATGCCTATGCCCGCAAGATCGCCGCCATGTTCGGCGCCGACCACCGCGATGTGCTGGAAGACGTGATGGAAGGGCTGTTCCTGATCGCCCTTGCGGATGGCAGCTATCACCCCGGCGAAGATGATTTCCTGCGCGAAGTTGCCACCATCTTCGGGCTGACCGACTCCTGCTTCCGCGCCCTGCGCGCCAGCTTTGTCGAAGGCGCGCCGCGCGATCCCTATGATGTGCTGGGCGTCCCGCCCGATACCCCACTGGATCAGGTCCGCGCCGCCTGGAAAGCCGCCGTCAAGGAACACCATCCCGACCGGATGCTTGCGCGCGGCGTCCCCGAAGAGGCGATCAAACTGTCCGAACGCCGCCTGATTGCCCTGAACGCCGCCTGGGAAGAAATCGCCGCGAAGCAAGCGGCCTGATCCGATGCCGGGGCAGAACCTTCGCCTCGCCACCTACAATGTCGAATGGTTCAACGCCCTGTTCGACGACGCAGGCCACCCTTTGAATGACACACGGCCCGCCGCCCGCTACGGCCTGACGCGCGACCGCCAGCTTGCTGCCCTGCGCGCCGTGTTCACAGCTCTTGATGCCGATGGCATCATGGTGATCGAGGCGCCAGATACCGGGTCAAAACGGTCTACCACCCACGCGCTGGAACGCTTTGCCGCCAGCGCAGGGCTTCGCGCCCGCCGCGCGATCATCGGCTATCCATCCGACACCGAACAAGAAATCGCCTTCCTTTACGATCCCGACCGCCTCACCGTGCGCCACGATCCCCAAGGCGCACCCGCCCCCCGCCATGGTGCGTCGGATGCGCCGCGCTTTGACACCTCCTTCCGCTATGATCTTGATGCCGACGGGATAGGCGAGGTGATCCGCTTCTCCAAACCCCCGCTTGAACTCGACGTCACCCATGCCGGCGGCCACCTGCGCCTGATCGGCGTCCATGCCAAATCCAAAGCGCCCCACGGCGCCATCGACAGCACCGAGATCACCCGCCTGTCGATCGAAAACCGCCGCAAGCAACTGGCCCAATGCCTCTGGCTGCGCCAGCGCGTAACGGCCCATCTTCAGGCGGGTGACAAGGTGATCGTCATGGGCGATCTGAACGATGGCCCCGGTCTGGACGAATTTGAAAAGCTGTTCGGCCATTCCGGGGTAGAGGTCGTGCTTGGCACCGACGGCCCGCGCGACCTGCGCCTTTACGATCCGCATGCCCATATGGCCATTACCCAGCGGCTTGGCGTGGCCCCGTCCACCGCGCGCTTTTTTATCGCCCCGCAAAACCGCTGGCTGGATGCGCTGCTCGACTTCATCATGATCTCACCGAACCTTTGCACCCCCACCCCGCCGCGCTGGCGCATCTGGCACCCACATGACGACCCCGCCATCGCCGCCAATCGCACCCTGCAATCGGCCCTGCTGGATGCCTCCGACCATTTCCCCGTGACGCTGGACCTTGGCCCGGTTGAAACCTGACCCATCCTCTCCCATCTAACGCAGATGAAACAGACAGCCCTCATCCTCGCCCTTGCCTTGGCCCCGCTGCCCATGCTGTCGCAACCTGCGCTGGCACAGGATGCCACACCCGCCCCGGAAGAGGATGGCCCCAGCCTGATGGAACGCGGCCTTGCCCTGTTCTTCGAAGGCTTCCGTCAGGAACTGGAACCCGCCATCGAAGGCATGGGCAAGGCGCTTACCGAAATGCAACCCGCCATCGACAAGCTGATGGCAATGGTGGACGACATCACCAACTATCAGGCCCCCGAATTGCTGGAAAACGGCGACATCATCATCCGCCGCAAACCTGACGCGCCGCCCATCAAACCGCCTGCCGAACCGGGCATCGAACTCTGATCCGCACCAGGTGGGGGCATCACCCCCACCCGATGTTTCGCAGAAGAATCGTTACCCGCGCGCTTGGCGGATCAACGTCAAAATATCGCGCGCCGCTTCCGGGATGTTCGTTCCGGGACCAAAGATCGCCTTCACGCCGGCATCATACAGGAACTGGTAGTCCTGCTGTGGGATCACCCCCCCGCAGATCACCAGAATCTCCCCCGCCCCCGCATCACGCAGCGCCTGCACCAGCTTGGGCGCCAGCGTCTTGTGTCCCGCCGCCTGTGAACTGATCCCCACCACATGCACATCATTGTCGATGGCATCCTGCGCCGCTTCTTCCGGCGTCTGGAACAGCGGGCCGACATCCACGTCAAATCCGATATCGGCAAAGGCCGTGGCAATCACCTTCGCCCCCCGGTCATGCCCGTCCTGCCCCATCTTCACGACCAGCATCCGGGGCCGGCGCCCCTCTTCCTCGGCAAAGGCTTCCACGTCCTTCTGGATCTGGGCAAAGCCCTGGTCGCCCTCATAGGCCGCGCCGTATACTCCGGCCAGCGTCTTGACCTCGGCCCGATGCCGCCCGAACACCTTTTCCATCGCCATGCTGATCTCTCCGACAGTGGCCCTTGCGCGCGCCGCCACCACGGCCGCCTCCAGCAGATTTCCGCCCTCCGCCGCGCGGCGGGTCATCTCCTCCAGCGCCGCCTGGCAGGCAGCCTCGTTCCGCGCCGCGCGGGTGGCCTTCAGCCGCGCAATCTGCGCGTCGCGCACCGCCACATTGTCGATATCCAGAAAGTCGATCGGGTCTTCCTTGTCCTTGCGGTATTTGTTGACCCCGACGATCACCTCTTCCCCTCGGTCGATCATTGCCTGCCGCCGCGCGGCGCTTTCCTCGATCCGCAGCTTGGGCATCCCCGTGGCCACTGCCTTGGTCATGCCCCCCATCGCCTCAACCTCTTCCATCAAGGCCCAGGCCTCTTCGGCCAGTTGCGCCGTCAGGGTCTCTACGTAATACGACCCTGCCAAAGGATCGACGACCTTGGTGATCCCCGTTTCTTCCTGCAATATCAACTGCGTGTTCCGCGCGATCCGGGCCGAAAACTCGGTCGGCAGTGCAATCGCTTCATCCAGCGCATTGGTGTGCAGCGATTGCGTCCCCCCCAAAACCGCGGCCATCGCCTCATAGGCCGTGCGGATCACGTTGTTATAGGGGTCCTGCTCCTGCAGGCTCACGCCGCTGGTCTGGCAATGCGTCCGCAGCATCAGGCTTGCCGTCTTTTTCGCACCAAACCCTTCCATGATCCGGTGCCACAACATCCGCGCCGCGCGCAGCTTGGCCACCTCCATGAAGAAATTCATCCCGATGGCAAAAAAGAATGACAGGCGCGGCGCGAACTCATCGACATTCATCCCCCGTGCCAGCGCGGTCCGCACATATTCCCGCCCGTCGGCCAGCGTGAAGGCCAACTCCTGCACAAGGTTCGCCCCCGCCTCCTGCATGTGATAGCCAGAGATAGAGATCGAGTTGAACTTCGGCATCTCGGCGGCGGTATATTCGATGATATCCGCGATGATCCGCATGCTAGGTTCCGGCGGATAGACATAGGTGTTGCGCACCATGAATTCCTTCAGGATGTCATTCTGGATCGTCCCCGACAGGTCCGCCCGCGCCACGCCCTGCTCTTCCCCGGTCACGATGAAATTCGCCAGAATGGGAATCACCGCGCCATTCATCGTCATGGAAACGCTGACCTTTTCCAACGGGATACCGTCGAACAGCACCTTCATGTCCTCGACCGAGTCGATGGCCACGCCCGCTTTGCCGACATCCCCTTCCACGCGCGGATGGTCGCTGTCATAGCCGCGATGCGTGGCCAGATCGAAGGCGACTGACACCCCCTGCTGCCCCGCCGCCAGCGCCTTGCGATAAAATGCGTTGCTCTCTTCGGCCGTCGAAAACCCGGCATATTGCCGGATCGTCCAGGGCCGCCCCGCATACATCGTGGCCCTCACCCCACGGGTGAACGGTGCAATCCCCGGCAATTCGCCCATCTGCGGCAACCCCGCCACATCCGCCTGGGTATAAAGCGGCTTGACCGCGATCCCCTCCAGCGTGGCCCAGGTCAGGCTCTCCGGCTCCACACCCTTAAGTTCCTTGGTGGCAAGCGACTGCCATTTGGCCAAATCGTCCGACATCTCTCATCCTTCCATTTGCCGGGGTGGGCATCCCGGCCATATCCCTTGGGTTTTCAGACGCCTGCCCTATATTCAGGTGCAAAGAGGATGCGCATGAAAACACTGCTTGCCTTGTTTGTCGCGGCGTTGCTGCCGTTCTCCGTCGCCGCACAAGAGGCACCGGCCTTTGCCCCCATACCGGCGGCCGAGGTTGTGCTGGACGATCTGATGTATGTGAAACGCCCGGTGGTCGTTTTCGCCGACTCGCCCAATGATCCCAACTTCATCCGCCAGATGGACCTGTTTGCCCGCGATCCGGCCGCGCTTTTGGCCCGCGATGTCGTGGTGATCATCGACACCGATCCCGCCGCCCGCAATGCCGTGCGCCAGAAACTCCGCCCGCGCGG
Source organism: uncultured Paracoccaceae bacterium (assembly GCA_958439195.1). Lineage (GTDB taxonomy): Bacteria > Pseudomonadota > Alphaproteobacteria > Rhodobacterales > Rhodobacteraceae > Paragemmobacter. Next base: position 19,994 of record OY288160.1, on the reverse strand, counting down.
CTTTTCGCTGGTGATCATGGACAAGGATCTGCGCACCACGCTGCGCAAACCCCTGCCCTGGGATGTGCGCGAAATCACCCACGCCATCGACAAATTTCCGCTGCGGCGGCAGGAAATCCAGCAAGGCGGACGCCCTGCTGCGGGCGGTTGACCACCGCCCATCGCCCCCTGATGTCGCACGCGGGTCTGCATGGCGTCACTCGAACTCCATGATGACTTCATCCACCTTCAGGCTGGCACCCGCGCTGGCGGTAATCTTCTTCACCACCCCGCGCCGCTCGGCCTTGAGGATGTTTTCCATCTTCATCGCCTCGACGGTCGCAAGCGCCTGTCCCTCCTGAACCTCATCGCCCTCCGCGACGTTGATCTTCACCACCAGCCCCGGCATCGGGCACAGCAGGTGTTTCGACGTGTCCGGCGGCATTTTTTCCGGCATCAGCAGGGCCAATTCATGCTGGCGCGGTGTGCGGACATGGCATTTAAAATCCGCCCCGCGCAGCCGCAGCCGGAACCCGCCCGAAATCTTGCCCACCTTCATCACCAAAGGCACACCATCCACCATCATCCGGGCCAGCGTCTGCCCCGGCGTCCAGTCACCCGTGACCCGGTGGCTTGTCCCTTCGGCGAAGGTCACGGTCGATCCGTCCCGATCCGCCGCAATCCGCAGCGCATGGGCCTCACCCTGCACCGCCACCACCCAATCATCGCCCACCCGGCGCTGATGGTTGTCCATCGTCCCGGTGATCCGCGTGCGCCGGATCTCGGCCACCCGGTTCATCGCCGCCGCCGCCGCCGCCACCCGGCGCAAGGTGGCCCCGTCCAATGTCGCCCCTTGGAACCCTTCGGGATATTCCTCGGCGATAAAGGCCGTGGTGATATTGCCGGATACAAAGCGCGGATGATCCATCACCGCGCCGACAAAGGGCAGATTATGGCCGATCCCCTCTACCTCGAACGTGTCCAGCGCCAACCGCATCTCCTCGATCGCCGCCTCGCGTGTTTCACCCCAGGTACACAGCTTGGCGATCATCGGATCATAATACATGCTGATCTCGCCGCCCTCGAACACGCCGGTATCATTGCGCACGATCCCGCCCCGTGTCGTCGCCCCTTCGACCGGCGGGCGATAGCGCGTCAGCCGCCCGATGGACGGCAGGAAGTTGCGATAAGGGTCTTCGGCATACAGCCGGCTTTCCATCGCCCAGCCGTTGATCTTCAGGTCATCTTGCGCAAAGGGCAAAGGCTCCCCCGCCGCGACGCGGATCATCTGCTCCACCAGATCGACCCCGGTGATCAATTCCGTCACCGGGTGCTCCACCTGCAACCGCGTGTTCATCTCCAGGAAATAGAAATTGCGGTCGCCGTCGACGATGAATTCCACCGTCCCCGCGCTGGTATAGCCCACCGCTTTCGCAAGCGCGCAGGCCTGTTCCCCCATCGCCTTGCGCGTTGCCGCATCCAGAAACGGCGAAGGCGCCTCTTCGATCACCTTCTGGTTCCGCCGCTGGATCGAACATTCCCGCTCATGCAGATAGACACAGTTGCCATGCTTGTCGGCCAGCACCTGAATTTCGATATGGCGCGGCTGCGTGACAAATTTCTCGATGAAAATCCGGTCATCCCCGAACGATGCCGCCGCCTCGTTCTTTGATGACTGGAACCCTTCGGCCGCCTCGGCATCGTTCCAGGCGATCCGCATCCCCTTGCCACCGCCCCCGGCGCTGGCCTTGATCATCACCGGATAGCCCACCTCGCCGCTGATCTTCACCGCCTCGGCGGCATCCGCGATCAGGCCCATATAGCCCGGCACCGTGGAAACCCCGGCCTCCTGTGCCAGCTTTTTCGATGTGATCTTGTCGCCCATCGCCTCGATCGCCGGGCTGGGCGGGCCGATGAACACCACGCCCTCCTTCTCAAGCGCCGCAGCGAAATCCATCCGCTCGGACAGGAACCCGTATCCCGGATGTACCGCCTCGGCCCCTGTCGCGCGCACCGCCGCCATGATCTTGTCGATCACGATATAGGACTGGTTCGCAGGCGCTGGCCCGATATGCACCGCCTCATCCGCCATCTTCACATGCAGCGCGTTGCGGTCGGCATCGGAATAGACCGCCACCGTCTTGATACCCATCTTGCGGGCGGTCTTGATGACGCGACAGGCAATCTCGCCCCGGTTGGCGATCAGGATCTTTTTGAACATCTCTCTCCCCTCGAACCGCGCATTGGTCTGTCCAGGCCAGCATGCGCGCAAAAGAAAAAGGCCATCCGGGCGATCTGCCCGAATGGCCTTGTTGTTGTGGTCGCGGGTCGCCCGAAGGCGACCGTCAGATCAGTAGCGACGGCAGGGCGGCAGCCCCGGCAGACCGCAGGACGCGGCGCCGACAAGGCCGCCCAGCGCGGCACCGGCGACCATGTTCTCATCCGTTGCGTCCGCAATGGCCGCACCCGCGACGGCACCGGCAAGGCCGCGCTCGGTCGGGGTTGCCAGACAGCCCGAAAGGCTGGTGGTCGCAAGAACAAGAATGACGAAATATTTACGCATGGCTCGTTGCCTCTCAAGGTTGTTATTGCTGCGCAGTCTATCGTGTTCGCAGCGCCGTTAAAGCAAAATTCGTCTCGCCCGGATGCCAGTCGCGTGACATCGGCAGAACCGTGCCCATCCGGCAAAGGAAAAAGGTCCGGCCGCCCCGGCAAAAGGGCAGACCGGACATCAGGTAAAGGGGTACAGTCTAGGCAGAGACGGGGGTCATGGCACAGACACCCCGCACGAGCCGATGATTGGCCAACCCGCCCCCACTTGGCAAACCCCAAGACAGCGCCACGCGCGGCCTGTGCGGAACCTTGCCGGAATGCGGAAACGGTCGGCGGATGCATGCCTAGTCATCGCCTCCGTCGTCATAATCATCCTCCGCAAATCCGAAATCCGGCGCGTTCTTTGCGAAGACTTCGGGAAAGCTGGCCTCGGCCCGCTTCACGTCAATGCGCAGCAGCGCCTCATAGGAACAGGGATCGAACGGGTCTTCTGCCGGCACCACCTCGCGCCCGAACAACCACGACAACCGCCCCGCATCCAGATTGCCGCGCTCGAACGGGTCTTCGCCGAACTGCGCCCACAACGCCGCCATGAACCCCTGATCGGCCATCCGGTCAGCATGTTTGCGGTCCCGATAGCGTTCCCGCTTCACGATCTTTGCAGGCCCGTCCTTGCGGTTCTCGCGCCGGATGACGAATTGGAAATCAGTTCCGGGCAACCGCCCCGGAAAGCCGCGATGTTTCAGCATGTCCTGCCCCCTGTAAACCCAAGGGGCGCGTCATGCCGGATCGAACGGCCAAGGTCAAATCCGACGCCACTCAGCAGGCCATCAAAAGGAAGCGGGGCGTCAGATAGAATCGGGGCGGGCCGGGGCGCACATGCCCCATTGGCCCGCCCAGATGTCTTACTTGTACTTGCCGGTGTAGGTCGGCTCGGTCGAAACCGGGGTATCGACGTAAACGACTTCTTCTTCCTTGGCGGCGCAAGCTGCAACAAATGCAACCATGCACAGGGCCAGAAGGGTTTTCGTGCTCTTGGACATCCTCTACTCCTATGTTCTTGGAGGGTCAGACCAAACGATAATTCGCCGGACTGCCCCCGATGCGAGGCATAGGCCGCTTGGGTTCGGCCTGCTGCGACCATATCCGATAAATCGGACAATGCACATGCAGACGTCGCCAAGTATTCGGCCTGTGGCTCTGCTACATCAGCACGCCCCCATCCGGCAAGATGGTTCCTCGCGGCATCGGCAGACATCAGAACATCTCCCAAACACAAACCCCGTCTTCGATCCGGTAGGATTCGAAGAACTGGGTGGCCTCAGGGTCTGCTTCGCCAAATGGCACGGGCACATCCGACAGGGAAATGATCACTTGTTCCGGGTGTGGCCCGCCTTCGGCCATGCGGGGAAGGGCATAGCTGTCGCACAGATGCTGCATGTCGGCGCTGGCAGTGTCGAAATCCACCCCGCCCCCCGGCGCAATGCCAGGTGCCAGAAACCGGAACCGCAGCGTCAGACCGTCTGGCCCCGGCGCGTTCCAGATCACCTCCTGCAAGGTAATCTCCTGCCCCGAAGGCACCACGATCACCTCGTCGGTTGCCTGCTCCACGCCAAGTCCCGCCTCCGTGCCCTGCGCAACCTCTTGCCCCACTTCCTGCCCAGCCGAAGGCGTCGCCATAACGGCGGCCAGCAGGGCAGATGTCAGGGCAAAGGGGCGCATCAACCGATCCTCACAACGGGATATTATCGTGCTTCTTCCATGGGTTGGCCTGCTTTTTCCCCCGCAGGCTGGCGAATGCCCGCGCCACCCGGCGGCGGGTGGAATGGGGCATGATCACCTCATCGATGAACCCCTTTTCCGCCGCCACAAAGGGGTTGGCGAACCGGTCCTCATATTCCTTCACCCGTGCCGCGATCCTGTCCTTGTCGCCCAATTCGCTGCGATACAGGATCTCCACCGCGCCCTTCGCCCCCATCACGGCCACTTCTGCCGTGGGCCAGGCATAGTTGAAATCCCCCCGCAGATGCTTGGACGACATCACCACATAGGCGCCGCCATAGGTCTTGCGCGTCAAGACTGTCACTTTCGGCACTGTCGCCTCGCCATAGGCAAACAGCAGCTTTGCCCCATGCTTGATGACGCCACCATATTCCTGCCCCGTCCCCGGCAAAAAGCCCGGCACATCCACCAGCGTCAGGATCGGAATTTCAAATGCATCGCAGAACCGCACGAACCGGGCCGCCTTGCGGCTGGCATCAATATCCAGACACCCCGCCAGAACCATCGGCTGGTTTGCCACCACCCCGACCGTCTGCCCCTCCAGCCGGATAAAGCCGCAGATGATGTTTCCGGCAAAATCCTTCTGGATCTCAAAGAAATCGCCCTCATCCGCGATCTTCAGGATCAGTTCCTTCATGTCATAGGGCTGGTTCGGGTTGTCCGGCACCAGCGTATCCAACGACATCTCCACCCGGCCCGGATCATCAAAGAATGGCCGCACGGGCGCTTTTTCCCGGTTGTTCAGCGGCAGGAAATCAAACAGCCGCCGCGTCTCGGCCAGCAGCTCCACATCATTCTCGCTGGCCCCGTCCGCCACCGACGACTTTCTTGTATGGGTCGACGCACCGCCCAATTCCTCGGCCGTCACCACCTCATTGGTGACGGTCTTCACCACATCCGGCCCCGTCACGAACATGTAAGAGCTGTCCTTCACCATAAAGATGAAGTCGGTCATCGCGGGCGAATAGACCGCGCCGCCCGCGCATGGCCCCATGATCAGACTGATCTGCGGCACCACACCCGAAGCAAGGATGTTGCGCTGAAACACCTCGCCATAAGCGGCCAGCGAACTCACCCCTTCCTGGATCCGCGCGCCGCCGGAATCGTTCATCCCGATGACCGGCGCGCCGTTCTGGATGGCCATATCCATGATCTTGCAGATCTTCGCCGCGTGGGTTTCCGACACCGAACCGCCCAGCACAGTGAAATCCTGCGAAAACACGTAAACCATGCGCCCGTTGATCGTGCCCCAACCGGTGATCACGCCGTCACCGGGATGGCGGTTCTCCTCCATCCCGAAATCGGTGCAGCGATGCTGCACGAACATATCGAATTCCTCGAAACTGCCCTCATCCAGCAGCAGTTCCACCCGCTCGCGCGCGGTCAGCTTTCCCTTGGCGTGCTGCGCTTCGACCCGGCGCGCACCACCTCCGGCGCGGGCCACGGTGCGGCGGTCCTCCAGTTCCTGCAGGATATCCTTCATCGACACGCCCCCCAAATTCCGCACGATAATTTGCGCGAACATAGCGGCCCCCGCGCCCGTAGCAAAACAGAGTTTCGCATATTTGCAAACCATTGGCAGATTGCCCTATGCAAAATGCAAATCAGCTAATAATCGATCCATCCTCCTTCCCTTGCCCAGCTTCAATCCGCGCCCCCTTGCCACCCCAACACCCGTCATGGCATCCCAATTCATCCAACCCCTCACGCAGGCACAGGCCCCATGTCGCAGCTTCTCATCCCGGTCGTCACCATCGGCCTGCTGATCGCGTCAAACATCTTCATGACTTTCGCCTGGTATGGGCACCTGAAATACAAATCGGCCTCGCTGGTCCTTGTGATCCTGGCAAGCTGGTTGATCGCGCTGCCCGAATACGCGCTGCAAGTGCCCGCCAACCGCATCGGCCACGGCCATTTCTCCGCCGCCGAACTGAAGACGATGCAAGAGGTGATCACCCTCACCGTCTTTGCCATCTTCTCGGTCTACTATCTGAAGGAACCGCTGACATGGAACCACGCCATCGGCTTTGCCTTCATCGCGCTTGGGGCGTTCTTCATCTTTCACAAATGGTCCTGACGGCACAGAACAGGCCCGAAACCACAGGTTGCCGCACAGACATCTGTGCAATCCCGCCCATCGACAGCGCCGACCACAAGGCATAGGCGGGGGGCATGACCTCCACCCGCTTCCTTGATCGCCGAACGCCACCGCACATCGCCACCCTCATTCTGATGGCGGGGCTGTCGGCGCTGACGATGAACATCTTCCTGCCCTCACTGCCTGGCATGGCAACCTGGTTCGGCGTGCCATACGGCCTGATGCAGCTTTCCGTCGCGCTCTACCTCGCGCTTTCGGCGCTTTTGCAGATCGTTATCGGCCCGATCTCCGACAGGTTCGGCAGGCGCAAAGTGCTTTTGTGGTCGATGGCGCTGTTCCTGCTGGCCACCATCGGCACCCTTATCGCACCCGATGCCACCACCTTCCTGATCTGCCGCATGGCACAGGCGGTTATCGCCTCGGGCATGGTCCTGTCGCGCGCCATTGTGCGTGACATGGTATCCGATGAACAGGCCGCTTCGATGATCGGTTATGTCACAATGGGCATGTCCATCGTGCCGATGATCGGCCCCGTCATCGGCGGCCTGCTGGATGAGGCATTCGGCTGGCAGGCCAACTTTGCCCTCCTCCTGATCCTCGGCCTTGCCACTCTGGCCCTCGTCTGGGCCGATCTGGGCGAAACCGCCACGATCCGCCGCGTAAAGCTGATGGATCAGATGCGCACCTATCCCGGCCTGCTGAAATCCCGCCGCTTCTGGGGCTATGTCGGCTGCGCCTCTTTCACGTCCGGTTCCTTCTTCGCCTATCTCGGCGGTGCGCCCTATGTCGGCAACGTGGTCTTTGGCCTGTCTTCTTCCGAAGTGGGGCTGCTCTTCGCCATCACCGCCGTCGGTTATCTGGTCGGCAACTTCATCGCCGGGCGCTTTTCCGTGCGCGTCGGCATGAACCGCATGATCCTTGGCGGCACCATCGTCTGCGTGGTGGGCCTTGGCCTTCTGGTCCTTGTCACGCTGGCGGGCGTCCATTCCCCTTACGTGTTCTTCGGCTTCACCCTTGCCCTTGGCCTTGGCAATGGGATGACCCTGCCCAACGCCAATGCCGGGATGCTGTCGATCAAACCGGAACTTGCCGGCACTGCCTCTGGCCTTGGCGGAGCAATACAGATCGGTGGCGGCGCGGCACTGGCCGCGCTCGCGGGCGCATTGCTGACCGAAGGCGCAACCGAACTGCCGCTGGTCCTGTTGATGCTGGCCTCTGCCATTCTGGCGCTCTTCTCCATCCTCGCCGTCATCCGCCGCGCCCGCACCCTCGGCCTCGCCGGTTGACGCCACAGCTTGACGCCACCGCTTTGCAAAGCCGATAACGGCATTTGCAAAGGGGGGGCAGCATGGCCACACAGAAACTCTATGCCGGTGCCAAACTGCGCGAGGTGCGCAACCGCCTCTCGCTCACCCAAAAGACATTCGCCGACAAACTCGGCGTGTCCTTGCCCTACCTGAACCAGATGGAAAACAACCACCGCCCGGTGTCCGCCTCGGTGGTGCTGGCTCTGGCACAGGAATTCGGCCTCGATGTCACCGAACTGACTGTGGGCGAATCCGAACGGCTGGTGTCGGACATGCGCGAGGCGCTGGCCGATCCCGTCTTTGCCCAGACCACCCCGCCGCTGGCCGACCTGCGCCTTGCCGCCTCCAATGCCCCGGCACTGGCCCGTGCCTTCCTCGACCTGCACCGCGCCTATCGCCAAACCCATGAACGCCTCGCCTCGCTGGATGAGGCGCTGGGTCGTGAAGATGCCGCTCTCCGCCCCTCGCCCTGGGAAGAGGTGCGCGATTTCTTCCATTACTGCGACAATTACATCGACGCGGTCGACCGTGCCGCCGAACATTTCGCCACAGCCACACCGACGCCCGCCACAACCGACATCACCCGCATCGCCATTGCCGCATTGGAACGGCGCGGCATCACCACCGTCTTTACCGACCAGCCCGAAACCCGCCGCTACGACGCCACCACAAAGCGCCTCGCCCTTTCAAACCGTACCGCGGTGCCGACACAACGGTTCCAGCTTTTGTTGCAAGTGGCCCTCCTCACCCAGAACGAATTGATCGAAGCCACGCTCGACCTCGCCCGTTTCGCCACCCCCGAAGCCCGCGACATCGCCAAGATCGGCCTCGCCAACTACTTCGCAGGCGCGGCCCTCCTGCCCTACCGCGCCTTTCAGGCTGCCGCGCTGGAAACCCGGCACGATCTGGAACGGCTGGCCGATCTTTTTGGGGCGTCCATCGAACAGGTCGCCCATCGCCTTGCCACGCTGCAAAGACCGGGGGCCAAGGGCATCCCCTTCTTCTTTGTCCGCGTCGACCAGGCAGGCACCATCACCAAGCGCCACTCGGCCACGCGGCTGCAATTTGCCCGCTTCGGCGGGGCGTGCCCTTTGTGGAACGTCCACCGCGCATTTGAAACGCCCGGCCATTTCCTGCGCCAACTGGCGGAAACCCCGGATGGCGTGCGTTACCTGTGCCTTGCGCGTGACGTGTCCAAACCCGGCGGGGCCTTCCTCGCCCCGGTGCGCCGCTATGCCATCGGCCTGGGCTGCGAAATCACCCACGCCGCCAATCTGGTCTATTCCGATGGGCTGGATCTGAAGGGGCGGTTTGAACCGATCGGCATCTCTTGCCGCATCTGCGAAAGACGCGATTGCCACCAGCGGTCCGTCCCGCCCCTTGAACGCCGCCTGAAGGTAGACCCCGACACGCGGGGTCTGCTGCCCTATGACATCGCTGACTGAAACACAGCCCCGGCGGTGAGCCGGGGCCTTTTTTGAACAATCACGCCGAAATCTGCTTCCAGATCGCATCCTTCAGCCGCAACCGCCTTTGCCGCAGTTCCGTCTCATGCTCTGGCGTCACCGGCTCCACCCGCGTCTCGGCCCGATGCACGGCACGGTTCACCTCGTGATACTCCTCCACCATCTTGGCGAAATGCGTGTCCCGCGCCTTCAGCGCATGAATGGCCTCGGCCTTTTCGGGGAAATCCTCATACAGGTCATGGGGTGTGTTCGACATGGGTGGTCCTTTCCGTCTGTTCTGACACAGACCCTATGCCGCCAAGCCACCCCCCACCTTGACCTTTGTCAAATCACCGCGCCGCGCGCCGAAATCCGGCCGCCCGCGCCTCGGCCTCGGAACAGAACCACTGCTCACCCTTGCCCTCATTGATCCGCGTCGCCGCGTAATCCGCCTGCCCCGGCAGGTGATAGATGCGCTTGCCCTGCGCGCCGATATTGCCCTTGATTGCGCAGGTGCCGTCGGGAATGTCCTGCGCCTGCCTCTGCTGGCGATGCGCCTCGGGCGCAAGATAGGTCGAACCCCAAATCCCCAAACCTGCTGCCCGCGCCGCCGCTTCCTCGGCCACATAGCGCCCGGAATAGCGTCGATAGGCCATAGCCATGCCCTGCTGCACCATCAGCCCGGCCACATCCGCACCCCCCGCAGAACAGACCGCCACATCCCGGCCATAGCGATCCACATCCCGGACCTCGCAGACCAACCGCCGCTGCACCACGATCTGCGCCAAGGCCGCCCGCGCCTCTGCCCCACAGGCCCAAAGCCGGCCATCCGCATCGCAGGTCTGGTCCAGTTCCGGCGCGTCAATCCCGAACAGCCGCACCTTGCGTCCGTCCAGTTCCAGCGTGTCGCCATCCACCACCCGCGCCCGCCCTTCGACCATTGTGGCCAGCGTAGGGGCAGGCCAAGCCAACCACGCAAGAACGATAAGTGAACGAAGGATTAACATCATCCCCCGATTTCCGCCCCAAGGGCGCGAAAATCAAGGCATTTGTTAACACATGCTTAAATGGTTAAGCACAAAGGGGGAACATCCCCTCGCACTTCAACGCTGCGCCACGCGCCAATTCGGGTTGATCCACGGCTCTTGGTTCGACGCGGGCAGCGGCGTCCGGCCCAAAAGATGATCCGCCGCCTTTTCGCCCACCATGATCGACGGCCCGTTCAGATTGCCATTCGTCACCTGCGGAAAGATCGAACTGTCGGCCACCCGCAACCCATCCACCCCGATCACCCGGCATTCCGGGTCGACCACCGCCATCGGATCATCCCGCCGCCCCATCCGCGCCGTGCCGCAGGGGTGATAGGCGCTTTCGGCATGGTGGCGGATGAAATCGTCCAATTCCGCATCCGTTTGCACACCTGCCCCCGGCTGGATTTCATGCTTCACATGGCCCGCCATCGCCTCTTGCCCGAAAATCTCGCGCGTCAGGCGGATGCAGGCGCGGAAATCCTCCCAATCCTCGGGGTGAGACATATAGTTGAACACAATCTTCGGCGCATCCACCGGATTGCCCGACCGCAACGTGACAGCCCCCCGCGATTTCGATCGCATCGGTCCCACATGGGCCTGAAACCCATGCCCCTCGGCTGCCACCTTTCCATCATAGCGCACGGCGATGGGCAGGAAATGATACTGAATGTCGGGATATTCCACCCCCGCCTTTGACCGGATAAAGGCGCAGGCCTCGAACTGGTTCGATGCGCCCAGCCCCTTGCGCGTGAACAGCCACTGCGCCCCGATCACTGCCTTGCCCATCAGGTTCCAGTATTTGAACAGCGTGATCGGCTGCTTCGCGGCAAATTGCAGATACAGTTCCAGATGGTCCTGCAAATTCGCCCCCACACCAGGCCGATCCGCCACCACCTCCACCCCATGCGCCCGCAGATGCGCGCCCGCGCCGATGCCGGACAGCATCAATATCTTCGGCGTGTTGATGCTGCTTGCGGCCACCACCACCTCACGCGCGGCCGGGATCACCTCGATCCGCCCACCGCGTTCCACCTCCACGCCCACCGCGCGGCCCGCCTCGATCACCACCCGCCGCGCAAAGGCGCGGATGACCTGCACCTTCCCTGTCTTGATCGCGGGCTTCAGATAGGCATTCGCCGCCGACCAGCGCACGCCGTTGAAGATCGTGGCCTCCATCGGGCCAAAGCCTTCTTGCTGCTGGCCGTTGTAATCCCGCGTCACCGGATAACCCGCCTGCTCCCCCGCCCGGATGAACGCCTCGAACAGCGGGTTCTCGCGCGGCCCCCGCGTCACATGCAGCGGCCCATTCGCGCCCCGCCACGCCGGATCAGCCCCATCCCGCTGGCCGTGCCACTGCTCCATCCGCTGGAAATAGGGCAGCACATCGGCATAGGCCCAGCCCTGCGCCCCCATATCCGCCCAGGTGTCGAAATCCCGCGCATGTCCGCGCACATAGACCATCCCGTTAATGCTGGAAGATCCGCCGATCACCTTGCCCCGCGGCGTCGCCAGCACACGGCCCCCCAAATACGGCTCCGGCTCGGAATGAAAGCCCCAGTCATAGCGCGACATGTTCATCGGATAGGACAGCGCCGCCGGCATCTGGATGAACGGCCCCGCATCGGTGCCGCCATGTTCGATCACCGTCACCGTGGCCCCGCCCTCGGCCAGCCGATAGGCCATCGCACAGCCCGCCGAACCCGCCCCGATGATCACGAAATCCGCCGCCATATCCCCGATCCTTCCGTTCAATTCGTCCGTCCGGCCAGGGCCAGACAGTCGGCAAAGCGGTCAAAGGCCACATTCGCGCCCGATGCCACCACCAGCACCACCTTGCCCGCCACGGGCACCGCGCCGGACATGACCGCCGCCAGCGCCACCGCCCCCGACGGCTCCAACACCAGCTTCAACACGTCAAAGGCCCGCGCCATCGCCTGCGCCACTGGCCCATCCGCCACCGCCACGCCATTCACCCCCGCCGCCTGACAGGCTGCGAAATTCGCAACCCCCGGCATCGGCGCCTGCAACGCATCGCACAGCGTCGCCCCGCCCGGTGCCGCCACCCGCGCGCCCCCGCGCAGCGACCGCCCCAGCCCGTCATGCCCCACCGGCTCACAGCCCCAGATCGCCACGCCCGGATGCGCCGCCCGCATCGCCAGCGACACCCCGCCCAACAACCCGCCGCCGCCCACAGGGCAGGCCACCACCTCTGGCACCGCCGCGCCCATTTGCGCCAACGCCTCCAGCCCCGCCGTCCCCTGCCCCGCGATCACCGCCACATCGTCAAACGGATGCAACAGAACCAACCCCCGATTGGCCGCCAGATCACGCGCCATGCCCGCCGCCACCACCTCGCGTGGGGCATCGCCGTGATGCGACAGCACCACCTCTGCCCCCAGCGCCAAAGTCGCCTCCCGCTTGGCCGCAGGCGCATCCCAGGGCATGACAATCGTCACCGGCACCCCCAGATCGCGCCCCGCCGCCGCCAACCCTTGCGCGAAGTTTCCGCTGGAAAACGCCACCACTCCCCGCGCCCGTTCCCCTGCTGTCAACTGCATCAACCGCCACAGCGCCCCGCGCAGCTTGAACGACCCCGTCCGCTGCAACCCTTCGGCCTTCACGAACAGCCGCGCCGCCCCGCAGTCCCGCGCCAGCACGTCGGACTCCAGCAATGGCGTCAGCCGCACCTTTCCTGCCAGCGCCTGATGCGCCGCCGCCATCTGCGCAGGTTGGGGCAGATCAATAGGGTGCATCCACCGGCCCCATCCCCACATAGACCGACTTCACCTGCGTATAATGCTCCACCGCCGCGCGCCCATTCTCGCGCCCAACGCCCGACATCTTCGATCCGCCAAACGGCGACTCGACCGGCGTCAGGTTATAGGCGTTGATCCAGCAGGTTCCCGCCTCCAACGCCGCAATCACCCGATGCGCCCGCGTCATGTCCGCGGTGAACACCCCCGCCGCCAAACCGAATTCCGTCGCATTGGCCCGCGCGACCACCTCATCCTCGCTGTCGAAATCCAGCACCGCCATCACTGGGCCAAACACCTCTTCCCGCGCAATCGTCATCCCATCCGTCACATCGGCAAACACGGTCGGCTCTACGAAATACCCGGTATTCACCGCCGCCCGCGCACCGCCACACACCAGCCGCGCACCCTCGGCCTTGGCGGTCTCCACATAGCCCAGCACCTTGTCCAATTGCGCCGCGCTCACCAATGGCCCCATCTGCGTGGCCTCATCCTGCGGATCGCCCAGCAGGATCGTCGCCGTCCGCGCCGCCAGCCGTTCCAGAAACCGGTCCTTGATGCCCTTCTGCACAAAGACCCGCGTGCCGTTGGAACAAACCTGCCCGGCGGAATAGAAATTCCCCAGCATCGCCGCGCCCACCGCATCCTCGATCGATGCATCGTCGAACACGATCAGGGGCGACTTGCCGCCCAATTCCATCGTCACATGCCGCACGCCATCCGCCGCCGCTGCATACACCCGCCGCCCCGTCGGCACCGAACCTGTCAAGGACACCTTCGCCACACGCGGATCGGTCACCAGTGACGCCCCCACCGCGCCGCGCCCCTGCACCACGTTGAACAGCCCCGCAGGCAACCCAGCCGCAACAAAGATCTCGGCCAGCTTCAACGCCCCCAAGGGCGTCACTTCCGATGGCTTGAACACCATCGCATTGCCCAAAGACAGCGCCGGCGCCGCCTTCCAGCAGGCGATCTGGCTGGGGTAATTCCACGCCCCGATGCCCACGCAAACGCCCAGCGGTTCGCGGATCGTATAGACAAAATCCCGCCCCAGCGGGATCGTCTCGCCCGTCACCGTGGGGGCCAGCCCCGCAAACCATTCCAGCGCATCCGCGCCACTCGGCCAATCCGCCACCCGCGTTTCCTGAATGGGCTTGCCGGTATCCAGCGTCTCCAGTTGCGCCAACTCCTCGCCCCGGTCGCGGATCATGTCCGCCGCACGGCGCAGGATGCGTGCCCGCTCCACCGGTTTCATACCGGCCCCAATCCCGCTGCGCCCGCTGGGCCGAGGCGACAGCCGCCTCCACCACCGCGCTTGTCGCCTCATGCAGCACGGCAATCACTTCGCCGGTTGCCGGATAGATCACCTCGATCGGCGCCCCCGCCTTGTCCTCGACATATGCGCCATCCACGAAATGGCTCGCCACCGGTTGCGCCTTCATGCGACCCGTCCCTTCAATTGCCCATCCAGATAATCCAGCGCCATCGCCACCGCCGCCGCCCCGTCCGGCGCGCCGGATTTCAGCACCTCACGCAGATAAAGCCCGTCGATCAACGCGCCCAAGCCTTCGGCCACCACACCCGCCCGGTCGCCCGCCAAAGGCCGCAGACACACCATCAGGTTTGACCGGAGCCGCCCCTGGTAAATCGCCAAGAGCCGCTTCGCCTCGGGCACCGTTTGCGCCAGCACATAGAAATTCAGCCACGCCCCCACCACCTCGCGCCGGAAATTCCCCGCGCTGAAACTGGCCGCCAGAATCGCCCGCAGCCGCGCCTCCGGCCCCACGGCCACCGCCAGCGCCCCGCGCACCTCGGCCCCATACAGCGTCAGCACATGCCGCATCGCCGCCAGAAAAATCTCCTCCTTGGACCCGAAATAATGATGCGCCAGCGCGCTCGACATGCCTGCCCGCTTGGCGATCTGGCTCACCGTCACATCCAGCGATCCCACGCGCCCGATCTCGCTGATCGTTGCTTTGACCAGCGCCGCCTTTCGGATAGGCTCCATCCCAAGCTTCGGCATATCGGTGCGGTGTCCTTAGAAAATCCTTGCCAAACCGAATAAGCGTGAAGTCTATTGACTCGTCAATCAACAAAAACCGACCGGGAGACTGCCATGTTGAAATCCTTCCTCCTCGCCAGCACCGCCTCGCTTGCGCTGGCCGGGGCTGCCGCCGCCGAAGGCTGCGATACCGTGATCTTCTCCGATGTGGGCTGGACCGACATCACCGCCACCACCGCCGCCACCACATTGGTGCTCGAGGCGCTGGGTTATGAAACAGAAACCAAGGTTCTCTCTGTCCCCGTCACCTATACCGGCCTGGCTGAGGGCGATATCGACGTTTTCTTGGGCAACTGGATGCCGTCGATGGAGGCCGACATCGCCCCCTACCGCGATGCAGGCACCGTCGATACCGTCCGCGCGAACCTTGAAGGCGCGAAATACACCCTCGCCACCAATGAGGCCGGGGCCGCGCTGGGGATCAGCGACTTCACCAACATCAAGGACCACGCCGAAGCACTGGGTTCGCAGATCTACGGCATCGAACCCGGCAACGATGGCAATCGTCTGGTGCTTGAGGCGATCGAAAGCCCCGCCTTCGGCATGGACGGCTTTGAAATCGTCGAATCGTCAGAGCAGGGCATGTTGGCCGAAGTGGCCAGCAAGACCGAATCCGGCGAACCCATCGTCTTTCTGGCCTGGGAACCCCACCCGATGAACGCCAACTTCAAACTCACCTACCTGACCGGGGGCGATGATCTGTTCGGGCCGAACTTTGGCGGCGCGGACCATCTATACCAACACCCGCGCGGGGCTATGTCGCCGAATGCCCGAACACCGGAAAAACTGCTGGAAAAACTGTCCTTCACCCTGCCCATGGAAAAACGAAATCATGGGCGCGATCCTGAATGACGGGGGCCCGATCCGCGCGATGCCCGCCAAGGGCCTGGCTGGCCGCCAACCCCACCGTCTGGGAACCCTGGCTGGAGGGCGTTGACGACCAAGGATGGGCGGCGACGCCAAGGCCGCCGTGACCGCCGCGCTGCAATAACCGCCCCCGCCCCTGCGGCAGGCACCCGGGGGCTTCGCGCCCCCCGGGACCCCCCGCGGGGTATTTTTCCGCCAAGATGAAGGGGGATAGGCCGCAGATGGAGTGGGCTGACAGACACCAAGATACCCGTCGGCCGCACTGCCAAGGCCCATCTTCGACTGGATGAACACCAACCTTGGGGCCGTTGTTTCGACCTGATCTCCGACGTCATGGAGGGCGATGATCGACGGCATCCTCTGGGTGCTGCAAAACACCACATCCCTTTGTCATTATTGCCTTCTTCATCGCGCTGACCTGGTATCTGCAACGGTCCTGGAAAGTCTGCCTTGGGGGTGCTTTTGGGTTTTTCTCTTCATCCTGAACCAGGGGCTATTGGGAAGAAAACCACCGAAAGCCTGACCCCTGATCCTGGCCCGCCTGCGTGGTGTGCATGGGCCTTGGCGTGCCCCATCGGCATCGCCGCCCGCGCATCGCCCGCGCCTCTATCAGGCGATGGTCCCCGGTGCTGGACCTGATGCAGACCCCTGCCCACCTTCGTCTACCTGATCCCGGCCATCGTGTTTCTTTGGCCTTGGCATGGTGCCGGGCCTGATCGCCCACGGTGATCTTCGTGCTGCCCGCGCCCATCCGCCTGACCTACCTCGGCATCTCCACCACCCCCCAAGCCCTGCTGGAGGCCGCCCACCGCCCTTTGGCGCCCACCCCGCGCCAGCGGCCTGTGGAAGGTGGAATTGCCCTATGCCTTTCCGCAAATCATGGCGGGCCCTGAACCCAGACCATCATGCCTGTCGCTGTCGATGGTCGTCATTGCGGCGCTTGTCGGTGCCAATGGGCCTGGGCGTGCCGGTGGTGCGCGCGCTGAACTCGGTCAACTCCGCGCTTGGCTTTGAATCCGGCCTTCATCATCGTGGTGGTGGCCATCCTGCTTGACCGTATGCTCCGGGTAACCCGCCAATGACCGCCGCAAACAGCGCCCCCCCGCAACGCCGTAGAATTCGACCGCGTCTCCCATCGTGTTTTGGCGATCATCCCCGACCGCGCCCTTCCCCTGATGGACGCAGGCAAGACACGGGGCCCGAGGTGCAGCAGGCCTGTGGGCCAAGTGCTGGGCGTGCATGATTGCACCCTGTCGGTGGCCGAAGGCGAAATCCTTGTGCTCATGGGCCCTGTCCGGCCTCTGGCCAAGTCCACCCTGTTGCGCGGGGGTCAACGCGCTCAATCCCGTGGTTGCGGGGTGAGGTGCGGGTCTGGGGATGGCAACCGCATGGTCAGCGTCACCAAGGCCGATGCCACCACCCTGCGTGATCTGCGCCTGTCCCGCATCGCCATGGTGTTTCAACAATTCGGCCTTCTCCCCTGGCGCACCGTGCGCGAAAAACGTGGGCCTTGGCCTTGAACTCGCGGGCATTCCCCCCCGAAGGGCCGCCGCGCAAAGGTCGATGAACAGCTCGCCCCTCGTGAACCTCACCCAATTGGGCCGATCGCAAGGTGGGCGAACTCTCTGGCGGCATGCAACAGCGCGTGGGCCCTTGCCCGCGCCTTCGTGGACACAAGCCCCGATTCTACTGATGGACGAACCCTTTTTCCGCGCTGGATCCCCTGATCCGCGCGCGGCTTCAAGACGAACTTCTTGATCTGCAAGCCAAACTGAAAACGCACCATCGTCTTTGTCAGCCATGATCTGGACGAGGGCGTTCAAGATCGGCAAACCGCATCGCCCCTGATGGAGGGGCGGCCGCATCGTCCCAATGCGGCACCGCGCGGGAAAAATCATCGCCAACCCGGTCAGCGATTATGTCGCCGACTTCGTGGCGCACATGAACCCGATGGCCCGTTCTGACCGCACGCGATGTGATGGGAACATGGCAACCTGCACCGGCCCCCCGCCGTCGATTGCGAATTGCCGGTCAAGTCGGTGATGGACCATGCTCCTCCGAAGGGGGCCACCGAATTGCAGGTGACCGAGGGCGGCCATCCCATCGGCATGATCCGCGCCGCCTCGCCTCGCTCATGGGCGCGGCTGATCGACCCCGCGTGGTCAGGGCCGCAGGTAAACCAGCGTATTGCCGCGCGGCAGATAGGGACAGCTCCCATCCGGTCCTCACCCCACCGACAGCACCTCATAGCACATCAGGTCCGATGGGATCGCCGCCCATCCATCTGCTGGCCCCAAAAGCACCCCCACCCTGTATCTCACCGCAGGTGTCGGACAGG
Organism: uncultured Paracoccaceae bacterium; assembly: GCA_958439195.1. Classification (GTDB taxonomy): domain Bacteria; phylum Pseudomonadota; class Alphaproteobacteria; order Rhodobacterales; family Rhodobacteraceae; genus Paragemmobacter. The sequence continues at coordinate 1,779 of OY288160.1, read as the reverse complement.
GTCAGGACGGACACCCTCAGCACCTCATTCCGCATAGGTATCGGTCCATTCCGACCCGACAATATCCACCCGGCTCTGCGGATCATCGGCCACTGACCCAGGCACCCCTGCATCGCCGCACGCGGGACCGGCAAAGGCATCCTCGCCCGGTTTCAAAGCGACGCAATCGCCGCCTCTACCGTGATGTCGCCGAAAAAGATCATATCGCCCGACACCACCAGCGGCCGCGCCCGCCGGCAAAGCGGGCCATCGCCGCCAGCGCCCGCAGGGTTTGCCTCTGCCCGGTTGCATAGGCGATCCAGCGCGCAACCCTCGGCATAAAAGGTGCAGCCATCGCCACCCTCTGGTCCGGCCCGCAACCCCTGCATCACCGCGTTCACCACAAAACGGCTCTCCCGGACATCCCACGCTCAAAGCTGGGAATCGCGGCAGCGGGCCATAAAGCCCGGCCCAAATCCGGCGTCTGTGCCGAACCCTCCTCAGGCAAAGGCGCGGCGGCGGGTGGCCATGTCCCGCCTGCTTGGCGGCCGGGGGGGCAGCGGGCCTGGGCGGCAGTCAGGCGATAGGTAAAAAATCCGTGGCGTCCGGGTCCCCGTATCAATATGTGCAAAGGCCCGACTTTCCGCATCCATCGCAGCACAATCCCCATCCGCCCCGGTCCAGGGTAAAGGCGTCTGGCATGGTGCAAAAAGCTGTAAGCCATCACCAGCAAAGGCCCGCATCCCCGGACAGGGCTGTAATAATAGTGCCCGCTTGCCGCAGATCACCGGCCTGCACCACCGTGCAGGGCCCCCCGGTTCAACGCCCCCCACCAGCCCTTCGGTCGTCCCAGACCCCATCCGCCCGCATAGGCAATGGCGACCGAGGCCACGGGCTGCCCCGTCATTGCACAGCGTCAGCCCCCGCCTCTGCCTGCCCCGCAAGCAGGACCAGACAGCCAATCAAACCCACCACGCATAACACCCCTCGATTCTGCCGCTGCCTTTACACAAGCCGGGCAGGTTCGGCCCTTTCCCAGTGCCTTCCCAAGGATAAGTATCGCCGCGGAACTATTCGGCGGCGGCAGGTTTTGGACGCCGACTTGGAAGCGGGGCTTTCTTTGCAGCAGGCCTTTTTTCACAGCAGCCTTCTTCACAGCAGGTTTTCGCCGCCGCCTTGGGCTTTTGCGGGCAGTCTTGGGCTTGGCGGCAGTCTTGGGCTTTGCGGCAGTCTTGGGTTTGGGCCGCCTTCTTCCCGCCCGCCTTGCCCGCCTTTTCCACGATCAAATGCCAGCGCCCTCATCCAAGGTCACCGATTCAGGGTCCCAACTCCTTGGGCAGGGTCGCATTCACCTTGGGCCCCATTTCACATAAGGCCCATATTTACCCGGCAATCACCTGCACATCCCCGCCATCGGGATGCACACCCAGCACGCGCAGCGGCCGTGGGCAGGCGAAAGATGCCCCCCGCCCCCGCGTCGCCTTTTTGCGCCAGAACCTCCACCGCACGGTTTCATCCCGATGGTGAAAAACTTCCCTCCACATCCGGGATATTCGCATAGACCGGCCCATGTTTCACATAAGGCCCCGAACCGCCCGATGGCCGCCTCGACCATCTGCCCCATCCGCAGGATGCGGGCCCCGAATCTGGGCGCGGCAGGGCTCAGCAAGCTGAATCGCCCGCTCCAAAAGTCATGCTTTCCGGCGACCATCCCTTTGGGGCAGGCTGGGCGCGCGGCGGCTTTTGGTGGCCCTCTGCCGTCGCCTCGCCCTTCTGCACATAAGGCCCGAACCGCCCGGT
>OY288159.1 GCA_958439195.1 uncultured Paracoccaceae bacterium | reverse complement strand
CGGTGCAGGCTCGGGCGCGGCCATCCCCGCACCCATCCCCAAAGCATCCCGCAACAGCTTTGCCCCATAAACAGGCCCCGCCGCTTCGACAAAGGCAAAGGACGACACCCGCCGCCTGCCGGAACCGGCCCCAGGCGCGGCTGGTCCGCGCGGCAATCCGCGCCGCCTGTTCCACCTCCGGCGCGGCATGGCCGGTCGATGTCAAAGCCGGGTTCAACAACACCGGCAGATGCGACACAACCTCCTCGGTGCCATGCGCCCGGTGCTGCAACGGCAGTCCAAAGAACCCGGCAAAGCCGATCGTCTCTATCCCCGGATGCTGCTGCTCCAGCGCGCGCCGAAACACTTCGGACCGCACGTCGATGCAGAACGCCGCCTGCATCACCGGTCTGCCCGCCACCTTTGCGCCCGGTCCCTGCAAGGTCGCATCCAGCTTGCGCTGATGCGCCCGCTCTGCCGCCTCTTGGCAAATCGCGTCGATCACCTGATCCGGCGACGCCTGCACCGGGGCCGCATGCCCCGCCACCGCCGCCGCCCAATCCTGCGCCACCTCCGGCGCATGGGCCAGCAGCGCCTCCTCCCAGATCAGCCGGATCGCCAGCAGGTCGATGACCGTCAGATCCGTGTCCCCCCGCAACTCGGCCTGCCACAACAACCAGCGCGCATGTTGCGACCAGCCCCCCATATCCACCAGCAACCGATGAAACGCCGTCTCTGCCGCCGTCTCCGTCAGGCCCAGCCGATCCGCCGCCCGCAGGATCACCCGCTCGGCCGTGTCATCGGCCCCGGCCACAAAGGCGCAAAACCCCGTCAGCCCCGCAATTTCCGGTGTCAGGTCATGCAGCGCCCAATCCCGCCACGCGGCAAAGGCACCCCGCCCCGCACCCGGCGACCACAGCGCCTGCCCCCGGTCGAAATGCCCCGCCGCCCACTGCCCGACACAGCGCGCAATGATCGACGGCCAATCCGTGCCCACCGCATCCGCTGCCAGATCAGCCACCGTCGGCAACGCCGCCACAGGCGCGGCCTCCCGCCCCAGCGCCGCCTTCAGCATCGCCAGATCGGCGGGCTTCACGGGCGAGGTGCAGCCAATCAGCGCCGCCGCCAAATCATCATCGCTGATCACGCCCGCCCGCACATCAGCGGCATAACTGTCCCGCGTCCGCGTGATCCGCACCCCGGCCACCCGCGCCAACCGCGCACTTGCCGTTGCCAGATCCTCGCCCGTCTGGCCAAGGAACGGATTCACCGCCACCGTGGCATCCAGCGGAAAGGCCGGGGGAATGGCCCGCGCCGCCGCCTCTGCCGCCTTCAACAAACCTGCCACCCGTGCCGGCGCGATCTGCACATGCTTCATGAACATCGTCATCTCCTGCGATAAAGGGTCAAAGCGGCTTGGCTGTGCGGAACCCGCCGATCATCCGGTCCAGCACCGCATTCAGATACAGCCCGTTGGCCAGATGCACGCGCAGCCCCGCCGCCGCCGGATGATGCGCCCAATGCGGGAACAGCGCCTGCGCCACCGCCACCAGCCCAAAGGACATCAGCGCCAGCACGATCAGCGCCCATTCCAACGGCCCCGGCACCGGCGCGGGCGGCAGATGCGGCCCCCACAGCATCCCGGCAACCACCTGAAACCCGAAATAGGCCACCGCCGCCGCCAGCGACGCCGCCGCCGTCCGCTGCGTCAATGCCCGTGGCGCCTGATCCGCCAACCCCTGCGCCACCAGATAGGCCACCCCCAAAATCAGGATCACCCCCAGCGCCAGCGCCTGCGCCGATTTCGGCCCCGCGATCAGGCCAAAGCCCACCGCCACCCCGGCATAGAGCACCAGCGCCAGAACAAAGGCCCGCGCCACCGCACCGATCCCCGGCACCGCCACCGGACCGGGCCTGTGTACCTGCGCCACCGCCACAACCGCCCCGCCCGACGCCAGAAAGGCATGCGCCTTATACAGCGAATGGGCCACGATATGCAGCAGCGCCAGCGCCCACAGCCCCATCCCGATCTGCAACAGCAAGAACCCCATCTGCGCCACCGTCGACCAGGCCAGCGCCGTCTTGACCGCGCTTTGCGTCAACATCACCGCCGCCCCGAACAGCGCCGTCAGGCCGCCCAGCATCACCAGCGCCGCCATCGCGCCGGGGCTGGCCTGCACCAGATCGGCCAGCCGGATCAGCAGGAACCCACCCCCGTTGATGATCCCCGCATGCAACAACGCCGACACCGGCGTCGGCGCCTCCATCACCTCGGTCAGCCAGCCGTGCAGCGGAAAGGTCGCCGTCTTCAACGCCGCCGCCAGCACCAAAAGCGCCACGCCCACCTGCGCCGTCACGGGCAAACCACCCGCCGCCGCCGCACCCAGTGCCGCAATATCCGCCGTTCCAAACGCCACCCAGAACAGCCCCGCCGCCAATACCAGAACACCGTCCCCGGCCCCCCAGACCAGCGTGAACTTCGCCGCCGCCCGCCGCGCCTCGGCCCGGTCAGGATAGAACAGCAGCAACCGGCGCAACCCCACCCCGATCGCCACGAACCCCGCCACCAGCACCGCCAGACTGCCCGCCTGCACCAACATCAGCACCGCCGCCAGCGTGGCCAGCAGCCAGCCGTGAAACGCACCCTCCCGCGCCTCGCCATCCAGATAGGTCCGCGCATAGCGCACCACGACCCAGCCGACAAAGGCCACCAGCACCGCCATCGTCGTGCTGACCGCGTCCAGCCGGACAGCCATCCGCGCCACCCCATCACCGATCCCCACCGTAACCGGACCCGACGCCAAAAGCTGCGCCACCGCCCCCAATGCCAGCCCCAGACACAGCAGCGCCGCCCCCTCGGCCAGCCGGGGCAACAGGCGCGGCCTGCGACCGGGCTGCCACACCGCAACCGCCGCCGCCGCCAAAAGCAGGCTGGGCGCAAAAAGGCTCATGGGCAGAAAATCGGTCATGGCATTCTCCGGTTTGCGAAAACGTCACCGGGGGATAGCGATTGCCATCCATGAATAAAATTACATATAATTTCACAAACCATTCTACTGGATAGAACAGTGGCCATTCTCAACCTGCACCACCTGCGCCTGTTCCGCGCCGTCGCCTCTGATGGCACCCTCACCGGCGCCGCCCATCGGCTGAACCTGTCGCAATCCGCGCTTTCCAGCCAGATCAAGACCTTAGAGGCATCCTTGGGCCATGATCTCTTTGAACGGCGCGGGCGCGGGCTGGTCCTGACCGAAGCAGGCCGCATCGCGCTCGACCATGCCGAGGCGATCTTCCGCACCGCCGAAGATCTGACCGCCACCCTGCGCGAAACCGGGCGGGGGCGGCGCGCCCTGCGTGTCGGCGCGCTGGCCACCTTGTCGCGCAACTTCCAGATGCAGTTCCTCCGCCCCCTCGTCGGCCGTGCGGATGTCGAGGTGGTCCTGCGCTCCGGCAGTCAGGCCGAGCTTTTGCGCGGCCTTGATGCGCTGACCTTCGATGTGGTCCTCACCAACCTTGCCCCGCCCCGCGACGCCGCCGCCTCATGGCTGGTGCATCGCCTGGCCGAACAGCGCGTCAGCCTGATCGGCACCCCCGCCCGCCTTGCCGGGCCGCATCGCCCGATGCGCGACCTGCTGGCCCAGGAACCGTTGATCCTGCCGCCGCCGGAAACCGCCATGCGCACCGCCTTTGACGCGCTGACCAACCGCCTTGGCATCACCCCCATCCTCGCGGCCGAGGTCGAGGATATGGCCATGCTCCGCCTTCTCGCGCGCGAAGATGCGGGCCTCGCCGTCATCCCGCCCATTGTCGTGCAAGACGAACTCGCCAGCGGATGGCTGGTCGAGGCGGCGCAACTGGACGATGTCGTCGAAACCTTCTCCGCCGTCACCGCCCAGCGCCGCTTTCCCAACCCCCTGCTGGCCGAGGTGATCCTACCCGACCGCTTCCAATAGGCCGGACCCGCGCGCCACCTTCACAACTGCTGCAACAGCGCCTGCGACGGCCTGCCCGTTACCGGCAGACCCTGCGCCGCCTCAAAGGCCCGGATCGCGGCTTCGGTATTCTTCCCGATCACCCCGTCACTGCCTTGCGTGTCAAATCCCCGCGCCGTCAGCCGCTGTTGCAGCCGGATCCGGTCCGCCTTGGTCAACCCATTGGCATCGGGCGGAAAACTGGCCCGCAGCGGCCCGGCCCCGCCGATCCGGTCCGCCAGATGCCCCACCCCGATCGCGTAGGCATCGGAATTGTTGTAACTCTTGATCACCCGGAAATTCGCCGTGGTGTTGAATTGCGGCCCCCCGGCCTGCGGCTGGATCACTGCGCCCGAAGGCCCGCCCCCGCCCACTTCGCCGCCCCAGCGCAACCCGGCCTGCCAGCCGTTGCGCTGCAAATAGGCGGCCGCCGATGCCAACGCATCCGTCGGATCATCCGACCAGATATCCCGCCGCCCATCGCCGTTATAATCCACCGCAAATTGCAAATAGGACGTCGGGATGAACTGCGTATGCCCCATCGCACCCGCCCAGCTTCCCGTCATGCGCGATGCCGGAATATCGCCGTTCTGCAAGATGCGCAGCGCCGCGATCAACTGCTGTTCAAAGAACGCCCCGCGCCGCCCGTCATAGGCAAGCGTCGACGTGGCGGAAATCACCGGCACCTCGCCGCGCCGTTCGCCATAGAAACTCTCCAGCCCCCAGATCGCTGTGATGATCTCGGCATCCACGCCATAGCGCGCCTGCAACGCCGACAGCGTCCCACGATTTTGCGCAAACGCCGCACGTCCCTTCGCCACCCGCTCGTCCGATACGGCGATGGACAGGTAATCTTCAAGGCTGCGGCTGGTTTCCGTCTGGTTGCGGTCCCGCGTCACGACACCGGGAATGAACCCGGCCCCCTGAAACGCCACGGAAAGGGTGGACGGTGAAATCCCCTGCCCCGCCGCCCGGTCCCGGAATGCCGCAACCCAGGCATCATAGCCCGCATTCGGCACAGGTCGCAGATCGTCCGGCAACCCAGACCCCGACCCTGCGCCGCCCATCTGCCCCCCGCCAACACAGGCCGAAAGACCAAGGCCCATCAGCCCGATTCCAAAAACACGTCTGTTAATCTGCATGGGCCTGCTCACCTCTGGATGCTTTTGCGCCATAGTGCCGCCCCTTGACCCGCCGCACAATGGCGCAGCATCGCCACCCTGTCCCCAAGGCACCAAACGGGCAACACCCCGCCCACCGCGCGCCCACCACCGCCATCCCCCGCGCCAATGCAAAGGGCCGGGGCAAGGCGCCCTGCGCCCCACCCCGGCCCTTGGCCGTCTTTCTACAGGGATCAAGGCCTTACGGGCAGCGCGCCACGTAGCGACGGCCGCTCGCATCCTGATACACGCAGTCATTCGGCGTGTTCGCCCGACCGATCAGGTTGCCCGCAACGCCACCCACGGCAGCACCGATGATCGCGCCTTCGACGCGGTCATCGCTGTCCGATACCGCCGCGCCCAACAGCGCACCCGTCGCAGCCCCGCCCAATGTCGCCTGATCCGCCGCCGGCACACATGCCGCCAGGCCCAGGCCCGCAATCAACAGAACGATGGTGTGTTTCATCGAAATCTCTCCAGTGAAGGTCTCCAACACCGTCAACTTCCCAACTCGCACCCGGTTCCACAAGCCCCGGCAGATTCCCGCTCTGCAAATCCGCAGAGTCCCGCCGAAGCCTTACTCACACCGCCCGCATCCAGAACTGCAACGGCTTTACCGTCTCGCCTTCCTGCCCGATGTCCTTCCACGCGAATTCCGCCACAACCCCCGGCAAGGGCGCATAGCCCCGGCCCCGCCAAAAGGCATCGTTGGTCCGATAGCTTGCAGGCCGCAACGGGTGATCGGCTGGCCGCATCACCGAACAGAACGCCACATGCCCCCGCCCCAAGGCCCGCGCATGATCCTCGCGCAGGTCCAGAAAACGATGCCCGATCCCCTTGCCGCGATATTCCGGCAGCAGCACCGATTCCGCGCCGTAAAGAATATCCTCCAAAGCCACCCCCCGCCCCGCAAACGGCGCGGCAAAGGCCTCCGCATGGTCCTCCATCGGGGTCGATGTCGATGCCCCCACCAGAACATCGCCAAAGAACGCCCCCACCAAAAGCGCGCCGGGGCTGTCACGATAGGTGCTCAGATATTCCCGCTCATAGTCCAACGAACCATCGTAAAGGTAAGGCCAATCCCGAAATACCGCGATCCGCAGCCGCGCCACATCGTCCAGCGCCGCCTCCAGCGCCGCGCCCCGCAACGCCCGAACGGTGATCCCCTCGGGCAAGACCCGTGTCATGCGGAAACCTGCGCGATCCAGTCGTTCAGGTTATAGAACGTCGTCACCCGCGCAATCCTGCCATCCCGGATGTCAAAAAACCCACCCGCCGGCAGCACATAGCGTTGTCCCTTGGCCTCTGGCAGGCCCGGATCGGTTTGCAGATATTCGCCATGCACCACAAACTCCGCCGCCCCGCGCGTGCCATCCTGATTGGCAAAGATCACCATATCCTTCAGCGTCTCGCGGTAACTCACCCCCATATGCGAACAGAACTCGTCAAACAGCGCCCGCCCCCGCCGCACGCCGCCCTCATTCACGCGATGCTCCACATCATCGGCCACGCAATCCAGCATGCCCGCCGCATCCCCCGCATTGAAGGCCGCGTAATACCGACCGATCAACGCCTCTGCTTCTGCCCGGCTCATTCCGTCTTTCCTTCTTCCGATGGCGGCCCGAACCGCGCAATCATCCTGTCCCTGATCTGGTCCCGCGCCTGACGATAGGCCGCCAGCTTCGCCTCGCGCCCCTCGCCCAGCCCCGTCGGGTCCAGGATCGGCCAATATTCTACATCCAGATGGTAGAACCGGGTCAACTCCAGCGCCATTCTCTGGCTCGCGGGCGACAAGGCGACGATCAGGTCGAACTGGCTCAGGTCATCGCCCCATTCCTGCATCTCCTCGAAACTCCGCGACCGGTGCCGCGACAATTCGATGCCCAGCTCCTTGCACACGGCGATGGAAAACCCGTCCACCTCCATGTCATTGCGCACCCCCGCCGACTGGACATAGGCCCGCTGCCCATACATCCGCTTCATCAGCCCCTCGGCCATTGGCGACCGCACGGCGTTGTGGTCACAACAGAACAGAACCGACGTCGGAAATCCCTCTGCCAAGATCAGCCCCAATGCAGGACGCAGATCAGCGTGAACAGCCGCCGCGCCGTGTCCACATCCACCTCGGCCTTGCCCTCCAGCCGTTCCTGCAACACCCGCGCGCCTTCGTTGTGGATGCCGCGCCGCGCCATGTCGATCGCCTCGATCTGGCTGGGCGGCAGACGCTTCACCGCCTCGAAATAGCTCTCGCAGATCTGGAAATAGTCCTTCACCACCTGCTTGAACGGCCCAAGGCTCAGGTGAAACTCCCCCACCTTTTCGCCCGCCTCCGACCCGATGTCGAACACCAGCCGCCCCTCGCGGATCGCAAGGCCAAGGCGATAAGGCCCCTCCACCACCGCCCGATCCTCACGCCGCGGCAGCGCAAAGGAATTCTCCTCCAACAGGTCGAAAATTGCGACCCGCCGCTCCTGCTCGATCTCCGGCGTCGGCCGTGCCAGCCCGCGTTCATCAATCTCGATATGGCAAATGCGGTTCATCACACGCCCCCATTTCCCTTGGGCCCATTCAGCCGGTCCAGCCGCGCCCGCACGCTCAACCCGTGCGCCTCAAGGCTTTCGGAGATTGCCAACCGCTCTGCCGCAGGCCCGATGGCCGCCAAAGCCTCTGGCGTCATGCGCGCCATCGTCGTCCGTTTCATGAAATCCAACACATTCAACCCCGAAGAAAACCGCGCCGACCGTGCGGTGGGCAGCACATGGTTCGGCCCTCCCACGTAATCGCCAATCGCCTCCGGTGTCCACGCCCCAAGGAAGATCGCCCCCGCATGGGGAATCTGTGCCGCCAGCGCCTCCGGCTCTGCCACCAGCAATTCCAGATGTTCAGGCGCGATCCGGTTCGCCAAAGCTGCTGCCTGATCCAGATTCCGCACCACGATCACCGCGCCATTGTCGCGCCAGGACGCCCCGGCAATCGCCCGCCGCTCCAGCGTTTCCAACCGCGCCTCGACCGCTGCCGCCACCGCCTGCCCGAACCCGGCATCCGTGGTAATCAAAATCGACTGCGCGCTTTCGTCATGTTCCGCCTGGGACAGCAGGTCCAACGCCACCCAATCCGGGTCATTGTCGCCGTCCGCAATCACCAGAATCTCCGACGGCCCTGCAATCATGTCGATGCCCACCCGTCCGAACACCCGCCGCTTGGCCGCCGCCACAAAGGCATTCCCCGGCCCGGTGATCTTGTCCACGGGCGCAATCGTCGCCGTGCCATAGGCCAGGGCCGCCACCGCCTGCGCGCCGCCCACGCGATAGACCGCATCCACCCCCGAAATCCGCGCCGCCAGCAGAACCAGCGGGTTCACTACCCCCCCCGGCGTCGGGCAGGTCACAACCAACCGCCCCACCCCCGCCACCTTGGCCGGTATGGCATTCATCAACACCGATGAAGGATAGGACGCCTGCCCCCCCGGCACATACAGCCCTGCGGCAGATACGGGCGTCCAGCGCCAGCCCAACGTTGCGCCCGACGCATCCGTCCAGCTTGCATCCTGTGGCACCTGCCGCGCGTGATAGGCGCGGATGCGCTCGGCGGCCAGTTCCAGCGCCGCCCTGTCCTCGGCGGAGACCTTGGCAATCTCGGCGTCAATTTCACCTTCCGAAAAGGCCAGCCCCTCCGCAGTCACCTCCATCCGGTCAAACCGCGCCGTCAACTCGATCAGCGCCGCATCGCCCCGCGCCCGCACATCCGCGATGATCGCGGACACCGCCTGATCCACATCCTCGGCCTCTTCCCGCTTCATCGACAAAAGCTGCGCGAAAGCGGCTTCAAAATCGGACGCATCGGTTGACAGGAAAAAGGTCATGGCGGCACTCCCAAAGGCCCGCCCCATCTAGCGCGCCCGCAACGCCCACTCAACCCGCCCGGACGCGGTTTCTGACTTCCGAGCCCAGAACGGAATTTGACGCGAATTCCGAGCCGCCCCTCTGCCAACCTTCCGCCCTTCTCCACCCGATTTTTGCGTCAAAAATCGACGCGCAATTTGCTTCAAATTTCGCCCCGCGCGCACCAAAGTCGAACCGTCTGGACCCATCGCGCACCAATGCTGGACCTCCCCCGCACCCAACCCCGAATAGATCAAAGGTTGGCGCCCGCACCCCTATATCTGGCAAATGCTGCGCGCCCACGCACCCTTAACCAAGGCGCGCACCCCAAACCTCTCGAAATTTGTATGCACAGCCGTCTGCACCACCATCTGCACCGCGCCCTGCACAGGCGCCAACGCAGAAATCCAGCAATCCCAAAGGCTTGTTAATCCCGATGCACAGGTTTCTTGCGGCTGGGTGCCAGATAGGGCTTGGTGACGTCATGCAGCGTCACCTCCAACGCCTCAACCTCCACCCGCACCGCCCCGTCACCCGCCAGAACCAATGTCACCGCGCCGGTCCCGTCCTCGCCCGGTTCCCACGTCAAAGACAGGATCGACAGCACGGTTTCCGGGTCGCCCCGGTCAATCCCCTGCGACCGCACGACCAGCGCATCCTCGATCACCAACAACGCCCGCACCCGCTCATAAGGCCGCCGCGCAGCCTCGGCCGCCCTTTGGTCCTCCCAACGGAAGCGATTGATCAGGCAGGCAAATCTGTGCTTTGACCGCTCCCATTTCAGGTCGGCCCCGGTCAGAACCGCATCCTGCACCAGCGCCGAAATGATCCCCAGATCATCGGCATCCCGCGCCACAAGGTTCAGCGGGCCCGTCTCTCCATCCTCGAACCGCGCATCGGTCATGGCGGTCAGTTCCCCTTGATCCGTTCGATCTGCGCCCCGCAGGCCCGCAGCTTTTCCTCAACCCGCTCATAACCACGGTCCAGGTGGTAGACCCGGTTCACCACCGTCTCGCCCTCGGCTGCCAACCCCGCCAGGATCAGGCTGACCGATGCCCGCAGGTCCGTCGCCATCACCGGCGCACCCTTCAGCTTGGGCACCCCCGTCACCGTCGCCGTGCCGCCATGCACCTCGATCCGCGCCCCCATCCGCATCAACTCGGGGGCGTGCATGAACCTGTTTTCAAAGATTTTTTCTTCCAGAACCGACACGCCCTCTGCCGTGCAAAGCAAGGCCATCATCTGTGCCTGAAGGTCGGTCGGAAAGCCGGGAAACGGCTCTGTCGTCACATTCACGGCCTTCACCCGGCCATTCTTGCGGGCCACTTTCAACCCCCGTTCCGTCTCGGTCACACTGATACCGGCCTCGTCCAGCTTGGCCGCAAAAGCCCCCACCAGATCGATCCGCCCGCCCAGACATTCCACCTCGCCGCCACAAACGGCAGGCACCAGCATATAGGTGCCCAACTCGATCCGGTCGGTCACAACCGGATGGGTCGCGCCGTTCAAACGGTCCACGCCCTGAATGGTGATGGTCCCCGTCCCCTCGCCGTCAATCTGCGCGCCCATTTTTCTAAGACATTGGGCCAGATCAACAATTTCCGGCTCGCGCGCCGCATTCTTCAGAACCGTGGTCCCCTTCGCCAGCGTCGCTGCCATCAGCGCGTTCTCGGTCGCGCCCACGGACACAAAGGGAAATTCGACAACTGCCCCCCGCAACCGCCCCCCCGGAGCCTTGGCGTGAACATAGCCTTCACGCAGGTCCAGTTCCGCGCCCATCGCCTCCAACGCCTTCAGATGCAGGTCCACCGGCCGCGCCCCGATGGCGCACCCGCCCGGCAAGGACACCACCGCATGCCCATCCCGTGCCAGCATCGGCCCCAGAACAAGTATGCTCGCCCGCATCTTCCGCACGATGTCGTAGTCGGCAGTATGATTGTCGATCGCATGCGACGACAAAGCCAACACCAGCCCATCCTGCAAGGTGGCCACTTCCGCGCCCAAGGATTGCAGAAGCTGGGTCATCGTCCGAATGTCGGAAAGCCGTGGCGCATTGGTCAGCGTCAGTGGCTCCTCGGTCAACAAGGTGGCGGGCATCAGCGTCAGACAGGCATTCTTCGCGCCCGCAATCGGGATCGCCCCGTTCAACGCCCCATTGCCCCTGACCAGTATCGAATCCATTTGCCTGCCCTACTCGTCCTTGTGGGGGGATGCGCCTGCATCCCCGATATCTACCCCGGATGGCGCTGTGTCAGCCCCGGCCGCCCGCACCTTCGCCTGCGCCTTGCGCCGGGCCATATTGGCCTTCAACGCCGCCTTCAACCGCGCCTCCCGCCCCTGTTCAGATGCGGATCGCTTGGCCTTTCCAGCGGCAAGATCGGGTGTTTTGCTGGTCATGCCCCCTCCTATACGAAGGCGCAGCAAGGGTCCAGATTGCGCCATGCCACCGGGCGAGATTGCACTTGCACCCAAAACTGAACCCCGCTATTCACCCGCCACGTCAAGCGGATCACCCCGCCCCGACCCCGGCGCTGCAGTAGCTCAGTGGTAGAGCACTCCCTTGGTAAGGGAGAGGTCGAGAGTTCAATCCTCTCTTGCAGCACCACCTTCTCCCCTTTCAGGTCAAGAACATACGCTGTATCAAGGGGTTAGATTGACTTCGGTTCTACACCGAGGTTCTACACTATGGTCCTTCAGATGAGTCGTCCCCACAAGAACCGCAAGTCGGGCGTCTACTACTTTCGACAGAAAACACCTGCTGATCTGGTGGCTGTCGTCGGGAAAAAAGAGGTCGGCTGGTCCCTTCGAACGAAGGACCCAGAGCAGGCCAAACGGCTGCACACGCTTGCCGAACAGAAGCAGGACGCGATCTGGGAGCGGTACCGAAAGCTTCCCGAACCATTGCCACACCAGCAGATCGTGGCACTGTCGGGCATCCTTTACCGCGACTACATGGCGACCCTTGATCAAGAGCCGGGAGAGACGTCCATCTGGGAGAAAGTCCTTGGCCTTCTCGACAAAGCCGCAGCGACCCCGGAAGGTCTGGAGAAATGGTATGGAGCAGAAGCTGATAGGCTGATGCTTGAGCAGGGTATCGTCACAGACGATGCTAGCCGCCAACGCTTGCTCACCGAACTCTACCGTTCGATCAAACAGTGGGCCGAACAGCAGCTGAAACGCTCGGAGGGGGATTACAGCCCTGACCCGAAAGGAGCGCGCTTTCCGGCCCTGCATTCGGCCAAGAACAGTGCACCGAAGCGGGACACAAAAGCTCCAACCATCCGGGGCATCTTTGAGCTTTGGGAACGTGATCACCTTGCCGACGGAAAGTCGCCTCGGACGGTAACGGACTTCCGGCAAAAGATCACATCGCTGATCAAGTTCTTGGGCCATGATGATGCCCTCGCGGTGACCTCGGAGAACATCGCCGACTGGTGCGAAGATTTGCGCCATGAAAAAGGTGTCGGCGCTCGAACTGTCAGCCAGAAGTATCTTGCCTGCGTGAAGTTGATTTTCTCGGTCGCGGTCGAAAAGCGAAAGCTGAAGGAGAACCCGGCCAAGGACATCAAGGTGCGCTATCAGAAGCCCACCAAGTTGCGCCCGAAAGGGTTCACCGATGATGAGGCGAAGGCCATCCTTCGTGCTGCACTCGATGACCCGGAGCGCTGGGGGCGTCGGTCAGCAGACAACAAACGGGCCATACGGTGGATACCTTGGATTTGCGCCTTCACGGGCGCGCGTGTCACAGAAATCGCACAGCTTCGGAAAGAGGACTTGGTGGAGGAACACGGCATCCTCTGTCTTCGCATCACCCCTGATGCTGGCTCAGTGAAGACGGGCAACTACCGTCTCGCGCCTGTCCATCCGCAGCTGGTGGAACTTGGCCTTCGCGAAATGGTCCAATCCATTGCTGACGGCCCTCTGTTCTATTCGACCGCGCCCCGTCGGGGAAAGCCTGCCGACCCAGTCGAACGCGCACAGAGCGTCGGTGCCAAAGTCGGTCAATGGGTTCGAGAAGACGTTGGAATTACCGACCCCAAGGTTCAGCCAAACCACGCTTGGCGGCACCGCTTCAAGACGACCGCGCGCGAGACAAAGATGGACGTCGAGGTCCGTGACGCGATTCAGGGGCATGAAGACGGTCGGGCAGCAAGCGACTACGGCGAAGTCACCGTTAGGACCATGTGGGACGCCATCCAGAAGCTGCCACGCTTTGACGTGACACCAGCTTCAACGTG
The DNA here is from genome assembly GCA_958439195.1 of uncultured Paracoccaceae bacterium. Classification (GTDB taxonomy): domain Bacteria; phylum Pseudomonadota; class Alphaproteobacteria; order Rhodobacterales; family Rhodobacteraceae; genus Paragemmobacter. Next base: position 97,371 of record OY288159.1, on the reverse strand, counting down.
ACACTAGCGACGTACCGGCGGACCTTCTTGTTGCCTTCTCCGCTGGCGAGGAAGTCCACATCACCCGACTTACCTGAAGGTGAACCTGTTGGAGCAACTTCGAGCCGAAGGTGGCCAACAAGCTGGCCTTCGAGACCCGTCCAGAACTGGGAGACCCCGGCGGCGGTCGCCGTCGAGAGAGAAGAAACTGAGTTTGCACCTGTTGATTGTTCTCTTCCTGAGGTTTTCCAACAGGTGCAGCGATCAGTTAGGGTCTTCATCTCGGCATCGCCGAGGTCGTCATCATCCGTGGGTGCAGACATCAGTTTTCCTATAGGTTCCCCTTTATAGTGGTGGAGGTGGATTGCGGCGACGGACGACAGCCTGATCGTGATCGAAGATGATCTGGTCAACTCTGGCGAGGTCGTCGTCCACGTTGGGCGGTTCGCATCCTACCTTCTTGAGGTATCGTGCGCGGACTTCTTCGTCGGTCGGAAGCGTAGCAAGTGGAGCCACCATCCGAAGCGTCGCCAAGTTGGCCCAGAAGCCCACATCAGGTATCGCCCTGGGGGACGCCGGGTGGTTGCCTTCAAGCAGTCTTGGCGGTGTTCTTCCGTTCGGGGCAGCTTCGCGACAGAATTTAGCGAAGGGTCTGCTCTTGGAAAGTCCATCGGTGTAGATAGATGGCTCCGTCGGCCCAAAGTAAAACGCCGGAAACACTGGCTTGTGACCCTTCCTTAGCCGCCATGTGCGCTCCAGCACTTCAAATGATCGCTGTTCATAAACCTCGCGACAGAAGTGATCGAGGCATTGCACAATGTGCAGCCGCCCGGAGCCTTCGTGGTGGACCCACTGGCACAGCAATTCTCGTTGGGTCAGCCAACCGCGCAGTTCGGACTTTCGCCTACCCTCGTTGAGCAGCGCCAATACGAAGGCTGTGCGGTACTTGGGTGGAGTTTCAAAGAACGCGTCAGACAGTCCCTGGAGGCGGCCTCTACGGCCCTCCTGACGCCGCCTCTCTTCATTGCTATCGGCAACCGTACGAGGTGCGCGGGAGGCGTTCTTCTGGCACGCCTTGGAGCAGTATGTCTGGTTCGAGCGGGCAGGCACGAAAGGCGCTGCGCATTTTGGGCACGCGACTTCGAGCGACGTAGCGTCGAGCATGGGGGTGTCCTTTCGGGAAATCGTGAGCTGGCCTCGAAGCTGAACCGAGGGGCGGCAGGGGGTGGATGTCTGGCGATTGAAAGGCAAAACTGATCGACACCCACCCCAAGGGAGGCGGACGAAAGATCTCTTGGGGTTGGGGTATGGTGTAAGATGAGGGAAATTGACGGGATGCGACGACCCCGCCGACGGCTCATTCTTCTCTATGGTAGGTGTTAATTATAACCCTTTGATTTCATTGAGACGGGTTAGGCCGCTTTCAGGACCCGATAAGCCGTCGCTCGGGCCACCCCGGCACGCCTCGCGGCCTCGGTCGGAGACAGCCCATCGATCTCTACCAGCCGCCTGATCTCTTCGATCTTCTCCGCACCCGTGGGCTTCCTGCCCTTGTACTTGCCGTCGGCCTTGGCCTTCGCGATGCCCTCCCGCTGCCGCTCCAGCATTATCTCGCGCTCGAACTGGGCGATACTGCCGAGCAGGTTGAGCATCAGGCGTCCGTTCGGTGTTGCCGTGTCGATACCCATCCCGAGGATGCGGAGGGTCGCGCGCTTGTCCTCCAGCCGTTCAGTGATCTCGAGCAGGTGCTTCACCGAACGGGCCAAGCGGTCCAGCTTCGTGACCACTAGAACGTCGCCCTCTCGGATGAAGTCGAGCGCTTCGGCAAGTTGCTTCCTGCCATCCTTATCTACGGACGAGACCTCCTCCTGAAATACCTTCTCGCAGTTGACCTGATCGAGTTCCCGAAGCTGAGCGGCAAGGCCTGCCTTCTGTTCCGTGGTCGAGGTTCGCGCGTATCCGATCAGCATGATGCAATCCTTCAGGTGTCGCTTTGGGGTCTTAAAGGTGGTTCGCCGTGCCGTCTCAGAATTGGAAAGGACTTGTGGGAGACGGCACGGTGATGGCGAAGAGACGTCGCTTTGGGCCAAGCCCAATGAGAACGCGCGGGCTTTGAACGTCGGCGCTCCCATCAGCCCAGCAGTTGTAGATACCGGATGCCGGGGAGTTCAAGCATGGCAATTGTACCGACGTTGACGAAGACGGACCTTTCGAAACCCTCTTCTTCGACTTCGAGAAAGCACAGGCGGTCGTTTGTCTGTTGGAGACTGGTCATCTCCCAGACGCTTTGCGCCACTCCGTCCGTGAGGTCCGCACGAAGCTCCCCCCCGTCATCGAAGGTGGCGCAAAATTCAAGAACTGACGACTGCACTGCATGGATGCCATGCTTCTCAATCAACGCGTTGCAAGCTTCAGCTGTTCCTGCATCGTCGCAATCCGAGGGCCATGCTGTGAGGGTGCGGTAAATGTCATCGGTTTCAAACGATGGCATTGACTCTGCGTCATCCGATACAAGTTCAATCTTTCTGACATGGCGGGGATTGATGATCAGATAATGGTTATCGAGCGTCGAAGCACCAATCCACAAGGCATCAGACAGGTCGGCGCGCTCCGAGTACATCTCCGAAAGCTGAACCAGCAAATCCTCGCGTGTAGAATTGTCTATCGGGTACTCCTTCAGGCCAGCCTTCAGGAACACCTTCAAGGTTCCGTACGGTGCGCCGAGAACCGGGAATAGGTGCGGGGCGCTCCTGACCTCGGATTGGTCGCGCATATCGCCGAGCAGCTGCTTCGCTGTGCAGTTAAGCACCGAACAAAGTTCTTTGATCTGCTCTGCATTGAGCACCGTCTTGCCAGTCTCCCACCGAGCGACGGTCTGCTGGGTAGTTTTCATCGCGTCTGCCAATGCTTTCTGCGTCAGCATCTTGCGAAGGCGTAGTTCCTTGAGGTTCATACTCGCTCTCCGTGTTTCGTACGCACCATATGATATCATCAGGGAAACGCGTCAAGCGTGTTTATTACATCTTACGTGTGTTTTTCTCACCTCCACCCCAAAGGCCGCTCGACCCACCCCCGACGGGGGGATGCGCGTGGCAGCGCTACTTATCTCCGGGTCTCCGAAATGTGCGGTGAAATCTTTCGGCCCTCGGCGTTGCCAAGGGGTCATCTCTTCGGCTCTACTGCGGAGCGAACGCATTCGGAGACTACCCCTGTGAACCAGCAAGCCCTTTCATCCTTCCTTTGGTCCGTCGCTGACCTCCTGCGCGGCGACGACAAGGAGGCTGATTACGGCAAGGTCACCCGAGCCCCTTGCGGATTAGACACCACCGTAGCAATCTGAGAGAAGATGGCAGGTCGATGTAGCCTACACCTTTCGTCAAGAACTGCTTTGGATTTGGGAACTTGAGAACGTGACGAACAATTCGCTTCGAAAAGTCCCCGTATTGACGGTCAATCAATGGCTACCTGGCTGGGATAAGATCAACTTCGACGCGGACGAGCACCGCGCAAAACCCGAGAAACACTTCTACCTGTTCTCTCTTCCTGCTCGGGAACTACGCAGTCTTTCTGGTATTGTTCGCCGTGTCGCTAAGGATGCTGCACCCAGGACAGAGGACCTTGGCATCCAGCGCCAGCACGACCCTGAGCGCTCGGAAGAAATCACCCGGTTTGTTGAGTACGGGTTTCCGTGGTCCACCTTAAGTGAAGCTAAGCGTCGTAGCGACGAATTTCACGATCTTCGCAAGCCCGGTTGGCTGCCAACAGCCGTTGTGTTGAACGTCCTGCCGAAAGGCAGCGAACGGAATGGGACAATGATCGATGAGGATGACCTGGCAACCATAGTTGAAGTGGATGGTCAGCATAAACTCCAGCTTCCTTATGAGAGTTGGAAGGCAGGATGGGCACCATCTACCTTGCCTCCTTTCGAGGTAATCGATGGCCAACATCGGCTTTGGGCGTTTGAGGATGCTTCTCAACTCGAAAATTTCGAGCTTCCTGTGGTCGCGTTCGTTGGTCTCGACATAAGCTGGCAAGCATACCTTTTCTGGACCATCAATATTAAACCGAAGCGGATTAATGCGAGCCTTGCATTCGATCTCTATCCGTTGCTTCGGAACGAGGATTGGCTCGACCGTGCAGAAGGGCACGCAATCTACCGCGAGACTCGAGCTCAGGAACTAACTGAGATCATGTGGTCTTATCCACAGAGTCCTTGGTACGACCGGATTAACATGCTCGGTGAGAACCAAAACCGATGGGTGACGCAAAGTGCCTGGATTAAGTCCCTTACTGCGAGCTTCATCCGCTCGTGGGATCGTCGAACGGGTTCAACGGGAGGATTGTATGGTGGCCGATCCAAGAAGGAAGGTGATGTGCTCGGGTGGAGTCGCGCACAACAGGCCGCGTTTCTGATCTTTGCTTGGTCGAAGTTCAAGGCCAGTGTCAACGACACAGATGCGGAATGGGCGCAAGACCTGCGTGACGCGTCGAAAGCAGCCCTCGCCAAATCACTAAGAAATGAAGACCTAAAGGCCGGAGACGATCTCGCGTTTTACGGTGCCCACTCGCTCATTTGCACCGACCAAGGCGTTAGAGGTTTCCTCCATATAGTCAACGACATTTTCTATCGTCGGGCGAGCCATCTCAAGCTGAATAGGTGGATTCCCGACGAACGCTCGTCGCCGAATCCCGTGACTTCGTTGGAAGTATCACTCGCAAGTCTAGCGACGCAGGAGTTCACCGGCTTGATCACCGACTTGACCCAATCTCTTGCTTCTTTCGACTGGCGTACGAGCTCTACCCCTGGCCTCGACGATGACACGCGTCGCAAGAAACTCGTATTTCGTGGAGGTAGTGGCTACAAAGAGCTGCGCGCTCAACTCTTGGAACATCTTGCGGCAAGTACCGGAGTTATCGCCGAAACCGCCAAAGGCTTGATTGGCAAGTCATGACCGCGACGCTAAATGCTACAGATGTTGCAGCGATCAGTGCTCTCTCGCGTTCCCAGATTACGATCACGACAGCGGGCTTAAGCCAATTCCTAAAACGGTCAACCTGGATTGGCAAATCCAATTACTATTCGATTGATGTGGTCGGGAAATTGAAAAAGTCCGCACCCACGACTGCCTCCAGAAAGCGAAATTTGGCGCAGTACATAGCTGCGAGTTTGGCACTGCATGCCAATGACGGGTGGAGCTATCTAGGCCGCTCCGTTGCATGCCTGCTGGCCGGCGACACACATCGCGCGCTGCATCTCGGCTATTATGCTGAACTCCGTGCTGCCATGTCTCTTTTGGCAAGCTCTGGCATCGGTATATTCAATACCAAGCACTTCATCGTTCCGACGGCGAACTCAACATCAAAGCTGGCATTTGGGCAAGGCACCCACGTGTTCACATGGCTTGCTCTTGAACAATGGTCACGGCTTCCGACGTCTGGGACATTGTTTTCCGAACTTGTTCGCCCAGAAGGCAGGCCGCTCGATGACTGGTTTCATCCACTAGGCGGAGCCGCTTCACTGGCAGCACAGGCAAAGGATTGGTTCTTGCAGTGGGGCATGGACTTGGGTCATGCGTCGAAGGACCGCGACGCACGCAATGCTTCGAGCTATCGACCGGATGGTGTGCCAAGTACATGGCAGGTGTCATCGAAAGACTGCCTAGATTTTGTACGAGACATGTGGAGTGCTCTTGAACCAAGTTCAAGCTCAAGCTTCGACAACATCGACCGTCACATATTGAGGCTAGCGCTTGAGCGACACTATCGAGGGGTAGCGAATAAGACACCTTCGCCGACCGACGCTTCATTCGTTAGCCTCGTCAATTCGATTGTAGACCCGCAGGGGCTATCGCCGATGACCGCAGATCGCCTGAAGCGTTTCCTGCTACGCACAGCAAGTCCGAACGACCCTTTGGTGTTCAAGTATTCGCGAATGAAACCTGGTCACGTGCATACCGACGCGTTCTCTGTCATTGCGCGCGCTATCTTACTCCTAAGGATAGCCACGGGGTCAGCTAACGACGTGTTGAAACAGGCAGGTGTTAGCCACAACGATCTATCGTTCTGGTGGACCCAGTTGGGCGAGACCCGGGGGCTCTGGCTAACAGGTTCGCCACCAGCGGCGCTGAGCGATCTTTGGGCTGATATAGAAGCAGCTTTGAGGGATATCGATGACACCGAAGCGGCCGATCCAACGGCCTTTAGCTCTCTGAACAGTTTGGCGTTTGGTGTGGATGGTCGTCTCACTGTGCTTTCTAGTCATGAACGGGTGGGTCTGTGGGGGCTTTGCCCGACATGAAAGATGCCATCCTCCCTGACGCCGAGAGTAGCCCCGAAACACCTTTGGTTCCCTTTCTCAAATGGGCTGGAGGAAAGCGATGGTTCGCCAACCGATACCTCCATATGGTACCGGAGGTATTTGTCCGATACGTTGAGCCGTTTCTAGGCGGTGGGGCCATGTACTTCGCCCTGCAACCAGCTAGCGCAGTACTGTCGGACATAAATTCTGACCTGATCGATTGCTACCAAGCGGTACAGAAATCGCCGGGTGAGATCGATGCCTTGCTGTCCGACCATCAGTCCCGACACAGTAAGTCTTACTACTACGAGACTCGCGCGATCAAACCAGCTGATCCAATTGAGCGCGCAGCTTGGTTCATTTACCTTAACAGGACCTGTTGGAATGGGCTATATCGCGTAAATAGAAGAAACGAATTCAACGTACCGATAGGCACCAAGAGCGCCGTTGTTTTGCATTCAGACAACTTCCAGTCCATCAGTCGAATGCTCAGAGGTGCTAAAATCTTAAACCAGGATTTCGAGATGGCATTGGATTCTACCAAAGACGGCGACTTTGTGTTCGTGGATCCACCATACACGGTGAAGCACAATCTGAATGGTTTTGTGAAGTACAATGACAAAATTTTCCAGTGGGAAGATCAACTTCGTCTTCGAGATGCGGTCGTGAGGGCTGCCACTCGTGGGGCAATGGTACTGGTTACCAATGCTAACCATCAATCAGTCCGAGAGATCTATAAAGGCGTCGGTCGTCAAATGGTTGTTGACCGAGCAAGCGTGTTGTCCGGCAGTGCAGCTCATCGCGTCAGAACCGAGGAACTGACAATATGTACCTGGCTAAAGCAAACCAATGAGGACGAGGAAGAGCCGCCGAACCGCTACCTTGCCAACTGAAACGTTTCCCGCCAGACGTGAGGATGCCTGTCACCCGGCGGGCGAAGAGGTGCACTCGGGTAAGGCGTAGCGTTCACCAAGGACGCGAGCGGCAGCGGAAACACGTTCCACATGTTTGGTACAAGAAATCGCACCTCAGAAACTCAGTGACAGGATGAACGGGTGGCTTTCCAAAACAGAGCTGCCTTTCTCAAGGTGTCCACCGTAGTTCTACACCGCGCTTGCGGCTGTGTAGCAAAAAATGTAATTAAATCAAATTACAACGTCCTTATTTGCCGAATTCAATCCTCTCTTGCAGCACCATTTTTCCCCTGACTGAACAAGAAGACGCGCTGTAGACTTTTTCGTCTGGGGTCGTTTTCGGACCGCAGCCTGACTGATCTTTTGTCTACACATTCATCCCTGTTCAGGATCACCGCACAACCTTTGAACGGCGCAGGGGTGGACCAGTGGTCGCGGGGGAAGTCCCCCCGGAAAAGGCTGATCCGTCCGCCAGCAAGGCCAATGGCCGCAATGCCAGCATGATCTTTGGCATCAAACCCTGGTTTCCTCCAAGATGACCCTGTCATACCTTGCGGCGCAGGCTTCCCTCCAGCGGCACTGCGCCTGACAGCGTGTTCGAGATTGTCCCGTATTTCAATATGTTGCGGTGTAGCAGGTCAAGGCGTTGGTCTGTCTCAGTGCTGTCCACGACGATCTCGTATCGGATCAACGTCAGTTTTGGCGGTGCGTCCTGACGGATGGCCTCCAGCGCCACTTCTGCGCCGTGGATCTGGAAGTGCAGGATCGGCGTCACCCGCTCGATGCCCTTCAGCATACAGGCAGCCAGCGCAGCCAACAGCAGTTCGACCGGGTTCATCGCATCGCGCCGTCCGGCAAGATCGGTGTCAAGAGTGACTTCTGCCTCTTTGGCAATGGCAAGGCTGCCATGCGGATCAATGCGTCGGGCGTGCAGGCGGTATTCCATCACGTGGGTTTTCCGTTTTGAACAAGTGGGGGGACAGGTCGGTCAAGACGACAATTCCTGAAAAAGTTGGGCCAAGTGTAAACACAACATCTTGGCCGCTACCGTGGTGAAAGCAGGTCTTGCTTGCCGTGATCTGGATCAATGCAAACGGCCTTGCGACGCATTCTGTCATGAAACCTTCATTCGACGCCCACAGAAATTTCCATTATTTTGGAAATATGGAACAGAATCGCGCCGCCCATGCCTTTGCCACACTCGGCCATCCCGGCCGATTGGCTGTGTTTCGCCTATTGATGCGCTTTGCCCCGCAAGGCGTGCGCCCGACCGAGATCGCGGAGGCGCTTGGGATGAAACAGAACACCCTGTCGCATCATCTTGCCGACCTGACGGCCTCTGGCCTTATCGGGGTCGAACGGCAAGGTCGGTCGCTTTTCTACGCGGTCGATCTGGACGCGACCGAAGATCTGATCGGTTACCTGGCTCTGGATGTGGGCCGTGCCCGGCCCGATCTGCTTGCCCCATTGCTTTTCGCCCCAAAGGACATTGCCCAAATGAATCCGACCATTCCGGACACCGATTTTGACGTGCTTTTCATCTGCTCTGGCAACTCGGCCCGCTCGATCTTTGCCGAGGTGCTGCTGCGCGATCTGGGCAAGGGCAAGTTCCAGGCCTTTTCCGCCGGAACGCGCCCCAACACAGAACTGAACCCCTTCGCGCTAGAGGTTCTAAAGCGCAATGGCCATGATACATCCAGCCTGCGGTCAAAGCACGTTTCGGAATATCAGCAACCCGGCTCCATCGTCATGGATTTCGTCTTTACCGTCTGCGACACGGCAGCGGCCGAGGAGTGCCCGCCTTGGCCGGGACAGCCGATCACCGGCCATTGGGGGCTGCCAGACCCAGTGAAAGCCACGGGAACGGACGCCGAAAAGGCGCTTGTCTTTGCCCAGACCTACGCCGCCTTACGGCGTCGGATCATGACTTTTGTCGAACTGCCGTTTGCATCGCTCAGCCGGATGTCCCTGCAATCCCGCGTTGACGCCATCGGCACTGATTCCCAGCAAAAGGCGTGATCCCGATGACCCGCATCGCCCTGAACGGCCTTGGCCGCATCGGTAAACTTGTCCTGCGCGACCTGATCGACACCGGCGCAGGAGGCCAGATCGTGTTGCTGAACGATCCTGTCGGCGATGCGGAACAGCATGCCCTGCTGATGGAATTCGACTCGGTCCACGGCCGCTGGCGAACACCCGTCGATCATCAGAAGGGCGCCCTCGTGCTGAACGGGCAGACCATCCGACTGACGCATGAAAAATCCATCGAGGCGCTGCCTCTGGCAGAACTGGGCGTCGATCTGGTGATTGACTGCACCGGGGTTTTCAAGACCGCCGCGAAGGTGGCGCCCTACTATGCAGCGGGGGTAAAGAAGGTGGTCGTCTCTGCCCCGGTCAAGGATGGGGGCGCGCTGAACCTTGTCTACGGGGTGAACCATCACCTTTACGACGGCTCGCAGACATTGGTGACAGCGGCCTCTTGCACCACCAACTGCCTTGCCCCGGTGGTCAAGGTGATCCACGAAAATCTTGGCATCCGGCACGGGTCGATCACCACAATCCATGACGTGACAAACACCCAAACCATCGTCGACCGCCCGGCCAAGGATATGCGCCGCGCGCGGTCGGCGCTGATGAACCTGATCCCCACCACAACCGGCAGCGCCACGGCGATCACGCTGATCTATCCCGAACTGAAGGGTCGGCTGAACGGCCATGCGGTGCGCGTGCCGCTTTTGAACGCATCGCTGACCGATTGCGTGTTCGAGGTGGAGCGGGCAACCACAGCCGAAGAGGTGAACGCGCTGTTCAAGGCCGCCGCCGATGGCCCGCTGAAAGGCATTTTGGGGTATGAAACGCGCCCGCTGGTGTCTTGCGATTTCACCAATGATCCGCGGTCTTCCATCGTTGACGCCCTTTCGACCATGGTCATCAACGGCACGCAGGTGAAGATTTATGCCTGGTATGACAACGAATGGGGCTATTCCTGCCGCCTTGCCGATATCGCGCGGATGGTCGCGGGGTCGCTGTGACAGACCCTTCCAGCCCGCCGCCCAATCCCTTGCGTGCCTACGCCGCCGTCACAGCGGCATATTGGGCCTTTATGCTGTCGGACGGCGCATTGCGGATGCTGGTGCTGTTGCACTTCAACAGCCTCGGTTTCTCGCCCGTGCAGCTTGCGTGGCTGTTCCTGCTGTATGAGGTGGCGGGGATCGTCACGAACCTTGCCGCTGGCTGGTTGGCCGCCCGGTTCGGGCTGGCAGCAACGCTGTATGGCGGGCTTGCTTTGCAGATCGCAGCACTTGTGGCGCTGGCCCAGCTTGATCCGTCATGGGGGGTTGCCGCATCAGTCGCTTTTGTCATGGCGGTTCAGGGCGTATCGGGTGTGGCCAAAGATCTGGCCAAGATGTCGTCGAAATCCGCCGTAAAGCTGCTGGCACCCAAGGAAGATGGCGGCCTTTTCCGTTGGGTGGCGTTGCTGACCGGGTCAAAGAATGCCGTGAAGGGGCTGGGATTCTTTCTTGGCGCGGCGCTTCTGGCCTTGGCAGGTTTTCAGTCGGCGGTCTGGGGCATGGCGGCGGTGCTTGCGGCCATCCTGATTGCCGTCGTTCTGTTCCTGCCCACAGGGCTTCCAGGCCGGATGAAATCTGATGAAGCCTGGGGCGGCTGGCGGTCGAAAGACCCGCGGGTGAACCGCCTGTCGCTGGCGCGCATGTTCCTGTTCGGCGCGCGCGATGTGTGGTTTGTCGTGGGCATCCCCGTCTACTTCCAGTCTGTCCTGTCCGACGGCTCGCCCGAAGGGCGGCGCGAGGCGTTTTTCCTGATCGGCGGCTTTCTGGCGCTCTGGATCATCGCTTACGGCGCAGTGCAGGCCTTTGCCCCCCGGCTTCTTGGTGGCAAGGGTCAACCCGACGAGGAGACGACCCGCAAGGCCATTTTCTGGGCCGGGCTTCTGGTGCCGATCCCTTTCCTTCTGGCCGTGGCGGCCTGGGCGTCTCAGGGGCCGGCGCCGTGGCTGACAGCCACCATCATTGGCGGCCTGCTGCTGTTCGGCTTTGTCTTTGCGGTCAACTCCTCGGTTCATTCCTACCTGATCCTCGCCTTCGGATCAGCAGAACGGATCACGCGGGATGTCGGATTTTACTACATGGCCAACGCGGCAGGCCGATTGATCGGCACGCTTCTTTCCGGTCTCAGTTACCAGATCGGCGGGTTACCCCTTTGTCTGGCCACAGCGGGACTGATGGCGCTGGCAAGCTGGCTTGCGGCACGCAGGCTTGGGTCGGGTTAGGCGGAAACGGTGCCGCTACCGCCGGAACGCCGAACCGGCGGCCCAAACAGTGACCCGCACGACCCAATCCAATAGCCCCGCCCCGCCGCGCAAGACCAACGGCGCGATAGTCCCCGGTCGGGTCTTAACGGCTGTGAAACGGCGGCGGACGTCACAACCGATGGCAAACGCAAACCCCCAGCGTCACGCGTCGGTCCCTTCCAGAAACCGGTATCCGATCCCCGGTTCCGTGGCGATAAAGCGTGGATTGCTGGCATCGTCACCCAACTTTTGCCGCAACTGACGGATGTAGACCCGCAAGTACTGACTGTCATCCGCATGGGCCGGCCCCCAGATCGCCCGCAGGATCATCTCTTGTGTGACAAGACGTCCACGATGGCTGGCAAGCATCCAAAGCAGGTCGAATTCGCGCCGGGTCAGGTGAATGGCCGTTCCCTCCAAGGATGCGGAATGGTCTGCGGCATCAATCCGAAGCGGGCCAATCGTCAGGACGGATGGCACGATCTCGGTCAAACGGTCGCGCAAAAGACCCCGGACCCTGGCCAGAAACTCTTTCACGCCAAAGGGTTTGACCACGTAATCCTGTGCCCCGGCATCCAGCGCCTCAACCTTCCCGGCCTCGTCGGCCCGGATCGACAGGATCAGCACAGGCACCTGGCTCCAGCCACGCAGGTCACGCAGCACGGAAAGGCCGTCCGCATCCGGCAAGCCAAGGTCCAGCACGATCAGCGCGGGCGTTTCGCGGGCGGCTGCGGCAAGCCCTTGACGGGCGGTCGCAGCCTCGATCACGTCATACCCATCGGCTTCCATCGCCACGCGAAGAAATCGGCGGATCGGCGCCTCGTCGTCGATGATCAAGATACGTGCGGTCACGGTCACGCGGCGGCATTCCCTTCATGGATCGGAAGATCGACAACAATCCGCGTCCCGGTTCCGTCGGGTGCCCCCGCTTCGGCCCGGATATGTCCCCCCATCGCTTCCACCAAACCCTTGCAGATCGCAAGGCCAAGTCCGGTCCCAGCGCGTTGACGGTCGCCTCCGGCCACCCGATAGAACATGTCAAAGACACGCGACAGATCGGCTTGCGGAATACCGGGGCCACCGTCGGTGATGGTGATCACGATCTGACGATCCTTCCGCTGGGCTGTCATGACAATCTCGGTCCCCTCGGGGGCGTATTTGGCGGCATTGTCCAGGATGTTCACCAGAACCTGTTCCATCAAAACTCCATCGGCCAGAACCATTGGCAAATCCGGCCCAAGGTCTACGCGCAGCACATGATCTCGCAACACGCCCTTCATGCGCGCCCGCGCCCCACCGACGATTTCAGCAACATCCTGCGGCGCAAGGCGGGGGGTCAGGGCACCATGACCAAGGCGTGTCATATCGAGCAGGTTCTGAACATACCGATCCAGCCTTTCGCCTTCTTCGCGGATGTTTTCGGCAAGATCGTTTCGGGCCTCCGCCGTCAGGTCACCCTCCACCAGATGGCCTGCCGCCCCGATGATGGTCACAAGCGGGGTGCGCAGATCATGGCTGACCGAATTCAACAACGCGCTGCGCAGCCGTTCGGTTTCGCTTGCCAGTTGCGTGGCAGCAAGGTCTTCGGTAAGGCGAAGGCGTTCCAACGCCAGCCCGATCTGGTCAATCAGCGCATCAAGAAGGCGCTGATCGGTGCGGGCAAGTTTGCGATCATCTGAATAGGCGATGCCAAGAACCCCCAGCCGCCTTTCGCCCGCTATCAGTGGCAGGAAATACCACCGCGCCGTGGGCAGCGTGTCCGATCCGCGCCCGGCTGCCTCGCCCTTGTCCCATGCAAATTGCGCAGCGGATTTGTCGCGCACATCCAGACTGTCTTCGGGGGGAAACCCGCCCACCACCTGCAATTCCGCGCCGCGCGGCATCAACAGAATGGCCTCGCAACGCAACGTCGTCGCCACATGGCTGACCGAGGCCCAGACAACATCATCGGCAGTAGCCGCCGATGCCACGCGCCGGCTGAAGTCATACAGTTTGTTGGTCCGGTCGGCGACGGCGGATTGCGCCTCGATACGGGCGCGCAGCCGTGCGGCAAGGTTCCCGGTCACCAGCGATGCGGCCAGGAACAGGCCCAGCGTCAGCAATTCCCCCTGCCTTGAGACATGAAAGGTATAGCGGGGATGGGTGAACAGGTAGTTATAGGCAAGAAACCCCAGCACTGCCGTCGCCATCGCAGGCCCAAGGCCACGGCGGCTGGCCACGACGACCACGGCGGTCATGTAAATCACGCTCAGGCTCGCCACCGGGAAAAGCTGTTCGGCCGCCCAGGAAAAGGCCGAAGCCAGCGCAACAGCCAAAGCCACCTCGGTCCAGGCGCGCGGCTCGGCCCCGAAACTCGGCAGTCGAAACCGCGGACTTACGGGTTTCTCATCCGGTTCCGACGCGACTGTAACCTCGAATGGGCCGGATTGGCGCAGGATTTCCGTTGCCACATCCTCGGATGTGATCCTTGCCCAGATCGGGCGCGGGCGTGGACGCCCGATCACGATGCGCCGGACGTTCCGGTCGCGGGCATAGCCAAGGATGGCCTTGGCCACGTCATGCTCGGCCTCCAGCGTGGCAAGTTCAGCACCCAGCCGTTCGGCCAGACGCAAGCTGCCGGCCAGGCGGTCCTTGTCGGCCTCTGGCAACCGTTCACCACGTGCCTGCACCACATTCAGGGCGATCCATTCCACCCGTGCGCGGTCGGCGCTGCGCTTGGCAACACGGATCGCTTCGCGCGCGGCGGGGCTTTCATTGATACAGACAAGAACACGCTCTTGCGCGGGCCAAGGCCCGGCTATGGCATTGGCCGCCATGTGTTCACGCAGTTGCGCGTCCACGCGGTCCGCAGCCGTCCGCATCGCCAGCTCGCGCAGCGCCGTCAGATTTCCCTTCACGAAAAAGGACGAAAGCGCCCGTGCCGCCTGATCGGCGGGATAGACCTTTCCCTGTTTCAGACGTTCCACCAATTCGTTGGGCGGCAGGTCGATCAGTTCGATCTCGTCCGCCATCTCCAATGCCCCATCCGGCACCGTTTCACGCACGCGCACCCCGGTAATGCGGGCCACGGTTTCATTCAGTGTCTCGATATGCTGGATGTTCAGCGTGGTATAAACGTCGATACCTGCGGCCAGAACCTCTTCGACATCCTGCCAGCGTTTTTCGTGGCGACTGCCTTCGGCATTGGTATGCGCCAGTTCGTCGATCAGCGCGAGGTCCGGCTTGCGGGCCAGCAGGGCATCGATGTCCATCTCTGTCAGCACCCGCCCCTGATAAAGCATGGGCTTGCGCGGCAATTGGGTCAGACCGGACAGTTTGGCCTGCGTTTCGCTGCGCCCGTGGGTTTCGATCAGTGCCGCCACCACATCGCGGCCCTTGGCAGCCTCACGATGGGCATCGTCCAGCATGGCCCAGGTCTTGCCGACACCGGGCGCCGCACCCAGAAAGACCTTCAGCCGACCCCGCCCCTCGCGCGCAGCTTGCGTGAGAAGTGCTTCGGGAGAGGGGCGGATGTCTGGCTCCGGTGTCATTCGCCAATAGCGGTGGGTAACGGAAAGGCCCCGTCAAGCGCGATATTCGTCAAAAGCACATTCACCCGCGCCTGGCCGAAAAGACCCATCAAGGGCGGTTCCACCGCCGCTTCGATCAGTGCGCGGATCACCGCCGGGTCCACGGCTCGCGCCGCAGCAATCCGCTCCACCTGACCAATTGCATTGGCCACGCTCACATCGGGATCAAGACCCGACCCACTGGCCGTTACAGCATCTATCGGGGCCGTCTCGTCGTTGGTGGCTTCCCATGCCGCCCTTCGTTCGGCAACCGCTGCGATCAACGCCGCCGATGTGGGGCCAAGGTTCGATGCCCCCGTTCCAGCCGCATTCCACCCCGATGCCGACGGGCGCGGATGCAGATAGCCCGCGCCTGCAAAGGGCTGAGCGATCAGGGAAGACCCGATGACCACGCCATCCCGTTCGATCAGACTGCCATTCGCCTTTGCGGGGAACAGCACCTGCGCAATGCCGGTTATCGCCAGCGGATAGCCAAGTCCGGTCAGAACGGTGAACAACAGACACAGGGTAACTGCCGGGCGAAGATGTGCAAACATGGGGACGCCTTTCAGACAAGGTTCAATGCGACAAGTGTCAGGTCGATGGCCTTTATGCCCAGAAACGGCACGATCAAACCACCCAGGCCATAGATCAGCAGGTTGCGCTGCAACAGCGCCGCAGCCGTCGCCGGCCTGTAGCGAACCCCGCGCAGCGCCAGCGGCACCAGCGCAACAAGGATCAAAGCATTGAAAATCACAGCCGACAGGATGGCCGAACTCGGCGAGGCAAGCCCCATGATGTTCAGCGCACCCAATCCCGGATAGGCCGCAACAAAGACGGCGGGCAGGATGGCAAAATACTTTGCCACGTCATTGGCGATACTGAACGTGGTCAGCGCCCCCCGGCTGATCAAAAGCTGCTTTCCCACCAGCACCACCTCGATCAACTTGGTCGGGTCACTGTCCAGATCGATCAGGTTCGCCGCCTCTTTCGCTGCGGATGTTCCGGCGTTCATCGCCACGCCCACATCGGCCTGGGCAAGGGCGGGCGCATCGTTCGACCCGTCACCACACATGGCAACCAGCCGCCCGCCGGCCTGTTCACGGCGGATCAGGTCAAGTTTCATCTCTGGCGTCGCTTCGGCAAGAAAGTCATCCACCCCTGCCTCGGCGGCTATGGCGGCGGCGGTCAAGGGGTTGTCTCCGGTGATCATTACCGTGCGGATACCCATCGCGCGCAGTTCGGCGAACCGGTCGCGCACGCCGGGTTTCACGATGTCTTTCAGATGCACGACGCCAAGGATTTCATTTCCTTCCGCCACCAGAAGCGGCGTCCCCCCGGACCGTGCGATAGCATCAACCTGCGCACCCAGCGCAACAGGCGGTGTCTTGGCAGTCAGCCGAATGACCGCATCGGTTGCACCTTTGCGAAAGCTGCGCCCATCGACCAGATCCAGACCGGAAAGCCGGGTTTGCGCTGAAAAGGCCACAGCTTCGGCCCGCGACGGCATCGCAGGCACCGCACCCAGCACCTCACGCGCCTTCTCGACGATCGACTTGCCCTCGGGCGTTTCATCGGCAAGCGAGGCCAGCGCAGCCGCCTCGGCCAGCCTGCGCAGGTCAACCCCCGGTGCCGGGATCAGCGCGTCGGCCATTCTGTTGCCAAAGGTGATCGTGCCGGTCTTGTCCAGAAGCAGCGTATCCACATCCCCTGCCGCTTCGACCGCACGGCCAGACTTGGCGATCACATTCGCCTTCACCAGCCGGTCCATGCCTGCGATACCGATGGCCGACAGCAGCCCGCCGATGGTGGTCGGGATCAATGTCACAAATAACGCCCCCAGAACGACAACCGGGATCGTCGCGCCGGAATAGCTGGCAAAGGCGGGCAAGGTCACCACGACGAACAGAAAGATCAGCGTCAGCCCAACCAGCAGGATATTCAGGGCGATTTCGTTCGGTGTCTTCTGCCGCTCGGCCCCTTCGACCAATGCGATCATCCGGTCCAGAAAGCTTTTTCCCGGTTCGGCCGTCACCCGGATCACCAACCAGTCCGACACCACAGTCGTCCCCCCCGTGACCGACGATCGGTCACCCCCGGCCTCACGGATCACCGGCGCACTTTCCCCGGTAATCGCGCTTTCGTTGACCGACGCCACGCCGCGCACAGCCTCGCCGTCGGCGGGGATGATCTCGCCCGCGGCCACATGCACGAATTGTCCAAGGCGCAGCGCGGTTGAAAGGGTTTCCACCCCGGTCGCCGGATCATCATCCGGCGCGCCAAGACTGCGGACACGGGTTTCCGATTTTGTGGCCCGCAGCGTATCTGCCCGCGCCCTGCCGCGCCCTTCGGCCAGGGCCTCGGCGAAATTGGCGAACAGGACGCAAAGCCAAAGCCAAAGCGCAATGTGCAGCGATGTCCCTGCGCCGACGCTTCCGGCCAGCAGATCGCGCAGGCCCAGCACCGTCGTCATCGCGGCCACCACCGCCGTGACGAACATGACAGGGTTCTTCCACAGGCTTCTGGGGTCCAGCTTGGTCACGCTCTGCCTGATTGCGGCAGGGTAAAGGCCGGAAAGAGCGGCGGGTTCAGCTTGTTTTGTCATGATCTGCCTCAAAATCGCAGCCCGGACAGCCGTGCGGTTTCTTCCGCAAGGGGGCCAAGGGCGAGAACGGGGAAAAAGGTCAAGGCGCCCAGGATCACCACGGTAAGGACCAGAAGCGTAACAAAGATTGGTCCATGCGTCGGAAAGGTGCCGTTGGTGACAGGGGCCTGTGGCTTGCGGATCATCGACCCGGCGATGGCCAGCATGGGCACGATGATCGCATAGCGGCCGAGCAGCATGATGATCCCCAGCACCGTGTTGTGCCAAGGCAGGGCCGCGCCAAAACCTCCGAAGGCCGACCCGTTATTGCCCGTCGCGCTGGAATACGCGTAAAGAATTTCGCTCATCCCGTGGGGCCCAGGTTCCTGAACGGCGGCCAAGGCCACTGGCACTGTCGCCGCCACTGCCCCACCAACCAGAATGCCGATCGGCATCGACAGAAAGGCCAGCACAGCCAAGGTCACCTCGCGCGCCTCGATCTTGCGGCCAAGGTATTCTGGCGTCCGCCCCACCATCAGCCCGGCCAGAAAGACGGCCAACACCACATAAAGCAGCATCCCGTAAAGCCCGGCACCCACACCGCCAAAGATGACTTCGCCGATTTGCATGAAGATCAGCATGACCAGACCAGACAGCGGCATGAAACTGTCATGCATCGCATTCACCGAACCGTTCGACGCCGCTGTGGTCGATGCGGCCCACAGGGCCGAAAGCATTGGACCGAAACGTTGCTCCTTGCCTTCCATGTTGGGACCGGCCCCCAACATCGCGTTGCCCGCAACTTCATAGCCGTGGATAACGACAAGCCCTGCGGCAAACATCACCGCCATCGCGGCAAAGATCGCCCACCCCTGCCTCCGGTCGCCTGCCATCCGCCCGAACAGAAAACAGAACGCCACAGGGATCAGCAGGATCGACAGGGATTGCGCCATGTTCGAAGCAAGCGTCGGGTTCTCATACGGATGGGCCGAATTCACGCCAAAGAACCCACCGCCATTGGTGCCAAGTTGCTTGATGGCGATCTGCGCAGCAGCCGGCCCACGGGCGATCACCTGCCCCTCCCCTTCGATGCCCGACGCGACCACGGCCCCCTGCAAAGTCTGCGGCACGCCCTGCCAAGCAAGGAAAAGGGCCAGAACAACCGAGAGCGGCAGCAAAACCCACAGGACAGACCGGGTCAGATCAACCCAGAAATTTCCAAGGAACGATCCTTTCGTGGCACCGATACCGCCTTTGGCAACAAATCCTCTGGTCACCGCGACGGCGACGGCCATTCCCGTGGCTGCACTGACAAAATTCTGCACGGTCAACCCGGCCATCTGCGACAGATAACTCAACTGCGCCTCGCCGGAATAGGCCTGCCAATTGGTGTTGGTCACGAAGCTGACGGCGGTGTTGAACGCAAGATCGGGGGCCATGCCGCCGATGCCGTCGGGGTTCATCGGCATCCAGCCTTGCGCACGCAGGACCGCATACAGCATGACAAAGCCCGCGGCATTAAAGCCAAGCACGGCCAGCGCATAACTTCCCCAGGTCATCCCCCGGTCTGGCGCAGCCCCACAGGCACGCAGCAGCGCACCCTCGATCCGCAGGAAAGACCTTGGCAGCGCACCGGCATAGACCTGTGCCAGCCAGATGGCCAACACCCAGGCAAGGCCGCCAAGGGCCAAGAAGTAGACCGCATATGAAATCAAGGTCATTCTACGGCCCTTAGAACCGGCCCGGGCGCAAAAGCGCAAAAGCAAGATAGACAAAAAGGCCAACCGCTACGGCAAGCCCTAGGATCAGATCGAACATGGCAGCGCCCTCACATCCGCTCGGCCGCACGGACGCAAAGCCCAGCCGCTGCAAAGGCGACAAGACCAAGGGTCAGGTAGATCAGGTCCAGCATGGTGCATCTCCGGTTTTTTGCACCCGATGGATGTGCCGCGACGGCGTAAGGGCGCTATGGGAGAACCGGTCTGAAGCCGTAAAGAAGGCGTAAACGTTTCCCCGAAACCGCCTGCACCCCACAGCGTTCCAGGTGCCGACATGGCCGGCACGATGACCAAATGGCCAAGGCCTGCGCCGGTGTTCCCCGCCGCTGTCCCACGTCGCATGAACCCTCCCGATCAGACAAAGACCAACCGGCGCTTCAGCAGATTGCACATTGCCGAAAGGAACGACTTGAATCGCCCTTCGGTCCGAAGGACAGTCCGGTGCAAGCGGTGCGACGACCCGCAGGATCCAAAGCATGAGTAGAATCTGATGGGTATTAGTATGATCCCGGGCCTTTTCCTTGCCCGTCACCGTGCCGAAATCGCCCCTGCGCGCCGTGCGATCATCCTGGGGCGGCAAAAGATCCACATGAAACCGGGCCGGATGGACCGATTCATCGCCGCCCTGTCCGATTTGGGCATCCAGACGACGCAAGAGGCGATCACACAACCGGACGGCTTTTCCGAAGCCCTGTTCACGGAACTTGGATATCCGCCGATCGAGGCGATGGATTTCACGGATGCCGAGGGCGCGCAGCATATCCATGATCTCAACACCCCCTGCCCTCCCGAATTGCGTGGTCAATTCGATCTGGTGATCGACGGGGGAACCACTGAACACATCTTTCACATCGGAACCGCGCTCGACACATGCCACGCCTTGCTGGCACCCGGTGGCATCTTCATGTCCTTCGTGTCCTGCGATGGCTGGTTCGGCCACGGGTTCTTTCAAACCGGGCCTGATGTGCCGTGGCGCTATTGGCACCATGCGCGCGGCTATGAAATGCTGGAGGTGTCCATCGTCCCGCGCAAATCACCCCTCCGCATCACGCCCATTCCCGATCCGACAGGTCGCCCACGTGGCGGTGAACTCGCGCTGTCCGGTCCGCATCTTCTGGTCTATGCCTGCCGCCGTCCGGCCAGCGATCCGACCTTTTCGGCACCGATCCAGGGACATTACGTAAAGGCACCCTGAACACCCGACCCTGTGCCTTGTCACCAGATCCGGGCTTCAGCCACCCGCCCTTGCCCTTGTGCCCATCTTTGCCCGCCACCCGGCCGGCGCACCGGGATCAGGTGCCAGAAGGCGCGTGCTTTTGTGCCTTTGGGTGACGGAAGACAAAGCCGACGATGCCGCCTTTTCGCCACTTTGGCCCGCACAGCTTCGCCGTGCCGTTGAATCATCGCCACTGGTCGCAATTCATCCGCGCCCAAAGCACGGATCGCCTATTTTCCACCCCGCAAGGTGCCGCCTTTCGGGGCGGAGAATTGGGAAGCCGGTGCAATTCCGGCGCTGCCCCCGCAACGGTAGGGAAGACGGGCGCGACATTGGCCACTGGGATGGGAGGAGCCCCCTGGGAAGGCGTCGCGCACAGGCCCGCAAGGGCCAGCTTCCAAGCCCGGAAACCAGCCTTGCTGTGACGCAACCGCGGTGGGCGGGGTCTGCGCCTGTGCTGCGGCCATGCCGCAGTCCGGCCAGCCATGCCTTCCGTCCCACCCACCCAATCCGCGCGGGGATGCGCGGAACCGCGAGGCACGATGCTGACCAAATCCGAAATCCATACCCGCCTTGCAGGCCGCCGCGCGGGCTATTCGCTGGAGCGCGATCTGTATTGCGATGATGGCGTTTTCGCCGCCGATCTGGAAAACGTCTTCTACCGCGAATGGCTGTTTGCCGCGCCTTCTGCCGCGCTGCCCAAGGCGGGCAGCTACGTCACATTGCAGATCGGTGCCTATCCCGTGGTCGTCGTACGCGGGAATGACGGCATGGTCCGCGCCTTCCATAACGTCTGTCGCCACCGGGGCCAGCGGCTTTGCGCCAAGGACACGGGCACCACGCCCAAACTCGTCTGCCCTTATCACCAATGGACTTATGAACTTGACGGCAAACTCGCCTATGCCCGCGACATGCAAGACGGCTTTGATCCCGCCGCGCATGGATTGAAAAAGGTTCATTGCGTCGATCTGGGCGGGATGGTGTTCCTGTGCCTTGCGCAGGTGCCGCCACCGATTGCCGATCTGGCCAAACATCTGATGTCCTATCTCGCCCCTTCCGGCCTGAAAGAGGCCAAGGTCGCCCATACCTCGACCATCGTCGAAAAGGGCAACTGGAAGCTGGTGATCGAAAACAATCGCGAATGCTATCACTGCGGCGGGTCGCACCCATCGCTCTGCCGCACCTATTCCGACAATCCCCGCATGACCGCGATGGAAGGCCCAGACAAGGCCAGCCCTGACATCATGGATCACTGGGCGCGCTGCGAAGCGGCGGGCCTGCCGTCACGCTTTGTCCATCATCCGCAGATGCAATGGCGGCTGGCGCGCATCCCGCTGCTGAACAACGCCGAAAGCTACACGATGGACACCAAGGCCGCCGTTGCCCGCCGGATGGGAACCATGCCCTTCAACGATGCGGGCAGCCTGTTGTTCTATCACTACCCCAACACCTGGAACCACTTCCTCGGCGATCACGCCATCGTCTTTCGCGTCCTGCCCATCTCCGCCACGGAAACCGAGGTGACGACGACATGGCTCGTCCACAAGGATGCCGTGGAAGGCGTGGATTACGATCTGCAAAACCTGACCACGGTCTGGATGGCCACCAATGACGAAGACCGTCAGGTGGTCGAGGAAAACCAGAAGGGCATCCTGTCGCCCGCCTATGAACCCGGTCCCTATTCCACCTTGCAAGAGGAAGGCGTGATCCAGTTCGTCGACTGGTATGTCGGCCTGATGACCGACCGCCTCTCCCCCCTGCACGCCCAAGCTGCGGAGTAACCCCATGACAGCCCTCACCCGCATCGGATCCGGCGCAGCGTGGCGCGATGACGAACCGCTGGAATGCGCGATGATCGTGCCGGAAACGGATGACGTTGCCACCTTCACCTTCCGCGCGCCGTCGGGCGCGTGGTTCGATTACCAACCGGGTCAGTTCCTGACTCTTGATCTGCCCGTTCCCGGCGGCGCGGTGCAGCGCACCTATACCATCTCGTCCAGCCCCTCACGCCCGCTGTCCATCTCGATCACGGTCAAGGCGCAACCGGGCAGCATCGGCACGCGCTGGATGCTGGATCACCTCAAGCCGGGGATGCGCCTGCGCGCCTTTGGCCCCTCGGGCATCTTCAGCTTTCACCGCCATCCGGCGCGGAAATACCTTTTCATCTCGGCCGGCTCCGGCATCACCCCCATGATGTCGATGACGACATGGGCCTGGGATTCCGGCGAAATGCCCGACATCGTGTTCGTTCACGCCGCGCGCCGCCCGTCCGACATCATCTTCCGCGAACGGCTGGAACAATTCGCCAACCGCGTGCCGGGCCTGCAACTGCGCTTCACCGTCGAAGAACCCGATGCGTTCCGGGTCTGGCACGGCTATCACGGTCGCCTGTCCCAGATCATGCTGGGCCTGATGGCCCCCGATTACCTTGAACGCGCGGTATTCTGCTGCGGCCCCGAACCGTTCATGCGGGCTGTGCGCGAAATGCTGGCGGCGCTTGGCTTTGATATGAACAACTACCATCAGGAAAGTTTTCAGGCCCCCGTGGCAACCGAGGCCGAAGCCCCCACCCATGACGACATCACCCCCGATGCCGATGCCGCCGCGCAGATCACCTTTGCCACATCCGGCATCACCACGGCCTGCACGGAAACCGACACCGTTCTGGCCGTGGCGAAATCCAGCGGCCTGAATATCCCCTCCGGCTGCACCTTTGGCCTGTGCGGCACCTGCAAGGTGCGCAAACTGTCGGGCGATGTGCATATGGTGCATAACGGCGGCATCACCGATGACGATATCGCGGATGGCTACATCCTGGCCTGCTGTTCGCGCCCTCTGGGCAAGGTCGCCGTGGCGGTCTGACACAATGGCGGCGGCGCGCCGTTTTCCGCGCCGCCGCCGATCGGGCGCAACGAATTCGGCCCACGGCACGATAAGCCAGCATCCGGCAAAGTCCGGAACCCGGCCAGATTCCATTTGACAGCTTCCCAACCCCTGCGCGTAACCTGACCCGGTAGACATGCCCGCACGGCCCCGCCGCCCGGACATCTGCCCAAAAACAAGCCCAGGGAGTTCACGATGCGCCGTTCCATCCCGTTCCTTACCGGTCTTCGCCCGTTCGGCCTTGCAGCCCTTATTGCCACCAGCTCTGCCCTTGCCGCGATGGCACAGGAATCCACAGACCCGATCAAGCTGACGCTGCATGACTGGACCGGTCAGTTGATCACCACCCAGCTTATGGGCGAGGTGCTGAAAAAGGCAGGCTATTCCGTCGAATACGTGCAGGCCGATTACCTGGCACAATTCCCCGGCCTTGAATCCGGCGATCTGCATGTCGCAATGGAATTGTGGGATACCACGGCCCGCGACGCACTGGATGCCTCTGTCGCTACCGGCAATGTCGAAGTGTTCGGCGCCACCGGCATGCAGGCCAAGGAAGAATGGTGGTATCCCATCTACATGAAGGAACAATGCCCCGGCCTGCCCAATTGGGAAGCCCTGAAGGAACCCGCCTGCGCCGAGGCGTTTTCAACCGCCGAAACAGCCCCCAAAGGGCGCTACCTGGGCGGCCCGGTCACTTGGGGCGGGTATGATGAAGAACGTGTGGCCGCACTGGATCTGCCGTTCGAGGTGATCCATGCCGGCACCGACGCGGCCCTTTTTGCCGAACTGGAAAGCGCATATCAACGCACGGCGCCGATCATCTTGTGGATCTATGACCCGCACTGGGCACCGGCGAAATTCGAAGGCGAATTCGTCGAATTCCCGCCCTACACCGCCGAATGCTATACTGATCCTTCCGTCGGGCTGAACCCCGACGCCGCCTATGACTGTGGCAAACCCTTTGGTGAAATCTGGAAGGCCGGCTGGGTCGGGCTAAAGGACAAATGGCCGGGCGCGCACAAGGCCATTCAGGCCTTCACCTTGGACAACAAGGAAATGGGCCTGATGATCACCGAGGTGGACCTGAACGGCAAAGCCATCGACGCCGTCGTCGCCGACTGGATGGCCGCGAATGAGGCACGCTGGAGCGCGTGGATCGCGCAGTAACCCTGCGACCACTGAACAATCAGGGGGCGGCTTGATCGGCCGCCCCGCTTTGCCACGCCCCGACAGACGGCCCCCCTTCGCATGACCATATCCCCTGCATTCGCCGAAGCCCCCGAAAAACTGGTCTGCCGCAACGTCTGGAAAGTGTTTGGCACCCGCGCGGCCGAGGCGTTGGCCTCGCTTGGCACCGACCCGTCGTCGGAACGCCTGATCGCGGCGGGCCTTGTCCCCGCCGTGCGCGCCGTGAACCTGTCCGTCCGGCAGGGAGAGATTTTCGTGATCATGGGGCTGTCAGGTTCGGGCAAGTCCACCCTTGTGCGCTGCCTGTCGCGCCTGATCGAACCCACGGCGGGCGAGATTTTGTTCAACGGCCAGAACCTGCTTGCCGCCTCCGATACTGAAATGATCGAAATCCGCCGCCACAAGATGGGCATGGTCTTTCAACACTTTGCCCTTTTGCCTCATCTGACTGTGCTGGAAAACGTGGCCTTCCCGCTCGAGGTGCAGGGAACCGACCGTCGCACCCGCGAAGCGCGCGCCCGCGACATCATTGGTCTGGTGGGCCTTGGCGGGCGCGAAACCAGCTATCCGCGCCAGTTGTCAGGCGGCCAGCAACAGCGCGTGGGCATCGCCCGGTCGCTGGCGGTCGAGCCGGAGCTTTGGTTTCTGGATGAACCCTTCTCGGCCCTTGATCCGCTGATCCGCCGGGAACTACAGGATGAATTCCTCCGCCTGCAAACTGCGCTGCGCAAGACCATCGTCTTCATCACCCATGATTTCGACGAAGCCATCCGTCTGGCCGACCGCATCGCCATTATGAAGGACGGGGTGATCGAACAGATCGGCACGCCCGAAGACCTGGTCCTGCATCCGGCCACCGATTACGTGCGCGAATTCACGCGCGCGGTGCCAAAGGCCAAGGCCGTCCGCGTGGCCTCGCTTACCCAACCCGAACCGCCCCCTGCCGATGCGCCAGGCATCGCCGCCCGCGCCACCGTGGCCGAGGCGGGGACCGCCTTTCTGAAGGGCCATGATGTGCTGGCCGTCACAGATGACAGCGGCCAGATCATCGGCAGCCTGCGCCGCGATGACGTGATCCAGCTTATCCTTGGTGGCGCGGGATGACCGCGCTCTCCGCCCCGGAAACCCTGTCCCCCCGCCCCAGCCTGATCTGGGGCGCAGCCCTGTCGCTGGCCGCGATCCTATGGCTGTGGGGGCAGACTGTGGCCCCGTTTGCCTTTGAATACCCGAAGGCCTGGCAAATCCCTGCCGCCCGCTGGATCGGCGGCGCGATCGACTGGCTGGTCAAGGACGCGGCCATCGGCCCCATCGCCTTTTCCGATGTGACCCGCTTTGTCGCCACCCTGATCGAACAGCCCTATTCCGCCGTCCTGTCGATCCTGTCCACCGGCCTTTTGTCCGGCGAAGGGTCCAGCGCGGTGCAGCTTTGGCCACCGCTCCCGTGGATCGCCGTCCTTGGCCTGTTCGCGCTGCTGGGCTTTTATGCAGGCGGTGCTTCGCTGGCGCTCACCACGGTCATCTGCATGGGGTTCATCGCGGTCTTTGGCCAATGGCAAAGCGCGATGGATACCCTTGCGTCCATCATCGTGGCGGTGCCGTTGGCCGTGGCAGGCGGCTTTGCCCTTGGCCTTGCAGCCTGGAAAACCCCTTGGCTCGACCGGGCACTGAAACCGGTGCTGGACCTGATGCAAACCATGCCGGTCTTTGCCTACCTGGTCCCGATCCTGATCCTCTTCGGATTTGGCCCCACCTCTGCCATCGTCGCCACCCTGATCTTCGCCATGCCACCCATGACGCGGATCACGACCCTCGCCCTGCACCGCGTCCCGGATGAGGTGCATGACCTTGGACGCATGGTCGGCTGTACGCCACGCCAGATGACATGGCGGGTGCTGGTGCCCTCGGCGCGCGAACCGCTGATGGTCGGCGTCAACCAGGTCATCATGCAATCACTGAACATGGTAATCATCGCCTCGATGATCGGTGCGGGCGGCCTTGGCTTTGTGGTGCTGAACGCCCTCAGGCGGCTGGATTTCGGCACCGGGCTAGAGGCGGGCCTTGCGATCGTGGCCCTTGCCATCACGCTGGACCGGGTGTCACAGGCGCTTGCCCGCCGCAGCCGGGCCGAATTACGACAGGGCAACCTGATCCAGCGCCATCCATTTATCGCTGTCGCCCTTAGCATCATCCTTCTGTCGGTCCTGTTGGCCAGGCTCTTTCCCGCCCTGCAAACCTACCCTGATGCCGCCCGCCTTTCGACCAGCGCCTTCTGGGCTGCGGCGGTGGAATGGATCAACATCACCTTTTTTGACACGCTGGAGGCGATCAAGAACGCCATCCTTCTGGGCCTCTTGATCCCCGTCAAACGCTTCATGCTGTCCCTGCCCTGGGTCGCCGTCGTAGCGTTGCTGGGCCTTGCGGGCTGGCGTCTGGGCGGCTGGCGGCTGGGGGCGCTTTGCGCCAGCCTGTCGTTTCTTATCGCCGCCACCGGCCAATGGGAAAAGGCGATGATCACCGTCTATCTCTGCGGCATCGCCAGCCTGATCGCCATGGCCATTGGCGTTCCCATCGGCATCGCGGTCGCCAACCGTGACCGCGCCTGGACCATCACCCGCGCGGTCATCGACACGCTGCAAACCCTGCCCTCTTTCGTCTATCTCATGCCCGTGGTCATGCTGTTCCGTGTGGGCGACTTCACCGCCCTGATCGCCGTCGTGGCCTATGCCGTCGTCGCCTCCATCCGCTACACCGTCCTGGGCCTGCAAGGCGTGGACCCAAGGTTGATCGAGGCAGGCCGCGCCATGGGCTGCACCGATCGGCAGATCCTCACCCGCATCCGTCTGCGCCTTGCCTTGCCCGAAATTCTGCTGGGCCTGAACCAGACGATCATGTTCGCCCTGTCCATGCTGGTGATCACCGCACTGGTCGGCACCCGCGATCTGGGCCAGGATGTTTACATGGCGCTGACCAAGGCCAATCCCGGCAACGGCCTTGTTGCGGGTCTTGCCATCGCCTTCATCGCAATCATCGCCGACCGCTTGATCCATGCCGCTGCGGAAACCCAGCGCGCCAAGCTTGGCCTCGGACAACAGACATGATCCCTGCCCCAATCCCCGCCGCCCTTCGCGCCCTTCCGTGGCAGGGCGACATCACCGCAGAACCGCTGCTCGGCGGCCTGTCCAACGAAAGCTGGAAAGTAACCGATGCGCGCGGCCCCCATGTCGTCCGCTTTGGCCGCGACTTTCCCTTCCACCATGTCGACCGCGCGCGTGAGGTGATGACAGCCCGCGCCGCCCATGCCGCAGGCTTCGGCCCCGCCGTCGAATATGCGGCCCCCGGCGTGATCGTGGTCGAATACCTGAACGCCCGCACCTGGGGTGCCGCCGATCTGCGCGCCAATCCCGAACGCGTGGGCGATCTGCTGCGCCGCTTCCATCACCAGATGTCTGCGCATGTGTCGGGCGCGGCCTTCCTGTTCTGGCCCTTCCACGTGATCCGCGATTATGCCAGCACCCTGCGCGCGGGCGACAGCCCGTTTACGCCCGACCTGCCCGCGCTCCTGGACCTGTCGGCAGAACTGGAAACCGCACAGATCCCCCTGCCCCTGATCTTTGGCCACCATGACTTGCTGCCCGCCAACTTCCTGGACGATGGCACCCGCCTCTGGCTGATCGACTATGAATATGCAGGCTTCGGCACCGCGCTATTCGATCTTGCTGGCGCCGCCTCCAACGCCGGCATGACGCCCGATGAAACCGACCGCCTGCTGACCGCCTATTTCGGCACCCTGCCCGACGCCCCCCTGCGCCGCGCCTTTGACGCCATGCAATGCGCCAGCCTATTGCGTGAGGCGATGTGGGCCATGGTATCCGACCTGCACCTGTCCGCCCCTGGCGCGAATTACGCCACTTATGCCCGCGAAAACCTGGAAAGGCTTGCTGCGGCGCTCACCCAATTTCATTCCCTGCACGGACCAAAGACATGACACTTCCCACCCATGCCCAGATCGTCGTCATCGGTGGCGGCATCATCGGCTGTTCCACCGCCTATCATCTGGCGCGCGACCACAAGGCCGATGTGATCCTTCTGGAACAGGGCCAGATCACCTCCGGCTCCACTTGGCACGCGGCGGGGCTGGTGGGCCAACTGCGCGCCTCGGCCTCTATCACCAAGGTGTTGAAATACTCGGTCGATCTCTACAAAGACCTCACCGCAGAGACGGGCCTCGACACCGGGTGGAAGATGTCGGGCTGCCTGCGCCTTGCCACCAACCCCGACCGCTGGACCGAATACCGCCGCCTTGCCACCACCGCCCGCTCCTTCGGGATGGATATGCATCTGGTGTCCCCGGATGAGGTGAAACAATTGTGGCCCCTGATGGACACTTCCGATCTGGTCGGTGCAAGCTGGCTGCCCACTGATGGGCAGGCCAGCCCGTCAGACATCACTCAATCCCTCGCCAAAGGCGCGCGGATGCACGGCGCGAAACTGCACGAAGGCGTCACCGTCACGGGCTTTGCGATGGACGGCCGCCGTATCACCGCCGTCCACACCACCCAAGGCACGATCCATTGTGAAAAAGTCGTCAACTGCGGCGGCATGTGGGCGCGCGAAATCGGCGCGATGGCCGGGATCAACGTCCCTCTGCAACCCGTGAAACACCAATATATCATCACCGAAAAGATCGACGGCCTGTCCCCCGACGCCCCCACCCTGCGTGATCCCGACCGCCGGACATATTTCAAAGAGGAAGTCGGCGGTCTGGTCATGGGCGGCTATGAACCCAACCCCCAGGGCTGGGTCACGGGCGACATCCCGAAAAACTGGGAATTCCGGCTGTTCGATGATGATTACGATCACTTCGGCCAACATCTCGAACAGGCCATCGCCCGCATCCCCGCGCTGGAGAAAACCGGCGTGAAACAGATGATCAATGGCGCGGAAAGTTTCACGCCAGATGGCAACTTCATCCTTGGCCCCGCCCCGGAATGCGCCAACATGTTCGTAGGCGCGGGCTTCAACGCATTCGGCATCGCATCGGGGGGGGGCGCGGGCTGGGTGCTGGCCGAATGGGTGATGCGCGACGAGGCACCGCTTGACCTGTGGGTCGTCGACATCCGCCGCTTTTCCGGCCTGCACCGCGACCGCGATTGGGTCTTTGACCGCACGATGGAAGCCTATGGCAAACACTACACCATCGGCTTCCCGCATGAGGAATATACCAGCGGCCGCCCCCGCATCACCTCGCCCCTTTACGAACGCCTTAAAACCCACCGCGCTGTCTTTGGCTCCAAACTCGGCTGGGAACGCCCCAACTGGTTTGCGCCGCAGGGGATGGAACCCCAAGACATCTATTCAATGGGCCGCCAGAACTGGTTCGTCCCGGTGGGCCAGGAACATGCCCATGTCCGCGAAAAGGTGGGGATCTTCGACCAGTCCTCTTTTGCCAAATATGAACTCGCCGGTCCAAAAGCAGCCGAGGCGCTGGAATGGATCTGCGCCAACCGCGTGGCCCGCGATGTCGGCCGCCTCACCTATACCCAGCTACTGAACACCCGCGGCGGGATCGAGGCCGACCTGACCGTCGCCCGTCTGTCGGATGACCTGTTCTACATCGTCACCGGCACCGGTTTCCGCACGCATGACATGGCCTGGATCGCCGACCACCTGCCCGCCTCGGGCTGCACCCTTGCGGATATGACCGAAGATTGGGGCACGCTGTCGCTCATGGGGCCGTTGGCCCGCGACGTGCTGGCCCGCATCACGGATGCCGATGTCTCCAATGCCGCCTTCCCCTTCGGTCATGCCCGCAACATCACCATAGCCGGCGCAAATGTCCGCGCCCTGCGCGTCACCTATGTGGGCGAATTGGGGTGGGAGTTGCACACCCCCCTTGCCCAGACAGGCGCGGTCTTTGATGCGCTGATGGCCGCAGGCGGGGCCGACATCCGCCCCGTCGGCTATCGCGCGCTGGAATCGCTGCGCATGGAAAAGGGCTACCGCGCCTGGTCATCCGATATCACCCCCAACGACACCCCGTTTGAGGCGGGTCTTGGCTGGGCGGTGAAGCTCAAGGCCAACACGCCCTTCATGGGACGCACCGCATTGGAAGCCGCGCAGGGCAAACCGCTGACCAAACGTTTCGCAGGCTTCACCCTTGCCGATCCCGATGCCGTTCTGGTGGGCCGCGAAACTATCCTGCGCGACGGGCAGCCTGTCGGATACCTCACCTCGGGCGGCTACGGCTATACCGTCGGCCAAAGCATCGGCTACGGCTATGTTCGCCACCCCGATGGCATGAGTGATGACTGGCTGACGGCAGGCACCTACGAACTCGTCGTCGCCGGGGATGCCCTTCCCGCAACTCTCGCACTCGGTCCATTGGTCGATCCCGAAGGCCGCCGCATCAAGGCCTGATCGCTGCGCCGGGTTGCACCGTAAGATGGGTATTTGAACCAAGGTGAACCTGCCATTTCATCTTGGCACAAATACCCATGCAACCCTGATCACAGGCGCAGGTTGACGCGCCCTTCACACCCGCCGCAGCACAACCGCAAGCGACGGCACCGTGCCGGGCTCCCCGGGCATGGAGATATAGGGGGCCGTTTGCTCCACGATATGCACATCGGTATGCACGCCCTGCTGCACAGCCATCTGCACCGCCTGCGGCACACCATTCCCGGTCAAGGCTGCACCAAAAACAGCCTCCCATAGCGTCGTCTTAACCGTCAGTACAATCACCCCGCCGGGCCGGGTGATGCGGATCAGCTCCGGCAATCCCTCTACACCCACATGGCCGGTGGTAAACACCCCGGTCGAAATCACACCCGCGAACTCCCCGTTTTCAAACGGCAATTCCCGACCCAATGCCAGGTTGTGCAGCCGCGCATAACTCCCCTTGCGCCGCGCCTGTTCCAGCATGCCAGGCGACAGATCCAACCCCTCAACCGGGGCGAACCCCAGGATGCCCAGCCAATCCCCCAAAAGCCCCGTCCCGCACCCCGCATCCAGCACCGGCCCCGCCCCCCGCGGCAAATGCCGCGCCAGAAGCGCCAGCCCCACTGCCGGATGGCGATACCCCGCCTGCGCCATCTCGGCATCATAAGTGCTTGCCCAGGCGTCATAAATCGCGGCCACATCCTCTGGCGCATGCGCATCATAGACCGCGCCCAGATGCCCTTCATGCTTGCCCTGTGCCATGACACGCACTCCCCACTTTGCCTGCGCGCCAGCTTGCGGCAGACTGGTCGCAGACGCAACCGCAGGGGCCAAGATGACCGATGACATAACCGCCATCGCCGCAACAATCCCGGCAATACAAGGCTTTACCGGCACCCCCCGCCGCCTTGGCGGGTTGACCAACCGGGTTTGGCAATTGGGCGATCACATCCTGCGCATCCCCGGCGAAGGCACCGCCGAATATATCGACCGCGCGAATGAGGCCGTCGCTGCCCGCGCCGCCGCCGCCGCAGGCGTTGCGCCCGCGGTGCTGCACGCCGACCCCGCAACCGGCCTGATGGTCACCCGGTTCATCCCCGATACCGTCACCATGACGCCCGCCCTGTTCCGCACCCGCCCCGGCAGCCCCACCCGTGCCGCACGCGCCTTTCGCCAGTTGCACGACAGCGGCCAAACCTTCCCAGCGCGCTTTGACCTCTTCGCCATGATCGACGATTACCGCCACCTGCTTGAGGCGAAATCCGTTGATCTACCAGAGGGTTACGAAGAAACCCTTGCCGACGCCCAAACCGTGCGTGCGGCCCTTTCCACCCATCCCCTTCCGCTTGTTCCCTGCCACTGCGATCCGCTTTGCGAAAACTTCCTCGATACCGGCACCCGGATGTGGATCGTCGATTGGGAATATTCCGGAATGAATGATCCCATGTGGGACTTGGGCGATCTGTCGGTCGAGGCGGGCTTTGACGCAGCGCAGGATGAAGAACTGCTCACCGCCTATTTCAACGGCCCCGCCCGCCCCGCCGACCGGGGCCGCATGGTGATTTACAAGGCCATGTGCGATCTGCTGTGGACGTTGTGGGGCCTGATCCAGCACGCCAACGCAAACCCCGCAGATGACTTCATGGCCTATGCCAAAGGTCGCTTCGCCCGCTGCCGAGCCCTGATGACCAACCCCGACTTCCCGACCCACCTTGCCGCCATTCGTGCTGGGGCGTGACAGGACGAATCAAGAATCCGTAAACCGCCGTTCCGGCCAAAGACCCACCCATTCACGCGACGTCACGGCCCTGCGATGCACGTCAGGGTAGCAAACCGCCGCAAATTCCCTGCCAAAGTCCGGCTTTTCAGGCGTTTTCCTTGGTTTTTCACAGAAAATGATGCGCCCGACGCCAGATTGTGTCATTAATGAGTCTTAAGTTTGGCCACATATTGGTGTAGGTCCGATCAGCGCGGCTTGGGGAGAATGGGTTATGTTGAAATACTTATCGAAACTCGCATTGGTTGTAACAATGGGTTGCGCATTTTCGATGCCCCTGAGTGCGGCTACTGTGGCGTTCACGAGCGGGGCGCCCACGATATCTCCAGTGACATGTGTTCCTGGTCCAGGGGAGGCCGGATCAAACTGCAACTATGCATTTTCTGAGATCAGCGCTGGTTTTGGAGGAATAGTGAACGAAACTGGCAGCGTGTTCAAATTGTTCGAGATCCGGGGACAAGCTCCAGCAGACGTTGAAGGACCAGATTCCTTTTCATTCACAACAACAATCAACCTGCTGATTGGGTCCACCAACTACATGTTTAGCGCTTTGGCCACAGTGACAAACTGGGCTGCGGTAAACTCCGGCGTGAATGGAGTGAATGGTCCGGCGGCCTTGACTTGGTCAAACGTAACCTCCGCTGCTGGTGCGCCGGTAGCGGTATCGTTTCTGACTGACGGCCCGTTTAACGACAGCAGGCGTGAAAGGATTGGGCAGATATTGGTTCGCGCAGTCGAAACCAGCGTCGTCCCACTGCCGGGCGGCATCCTGCTTCTCGGTTCTGCCCTGCTCGGCATCTTCGGGCTCTCCCGTCGTCGCAACCGCAAGCTTGCGGCGGCCTGAGGGACGGACCCCATCGCAATCTGGGGCGCTTCGGCGCCCCTTTTTCTTTGGCACACCACGAGAAGGTGTCCAATGCTTCGTCAGATCAAGGGCCAAGTCCAATCGTGCGAAACAGCTGGGGATGCGCAGGCCGATGAACAGACGAATCAGTCGCAACATGTGCGTCTGAAACCTCGACTGCGCCCATTCAAGGTATTGATCCTGTTGTCACTTTCACACCGAAACACGATAGCCGCCGCACAGCCGCCCGCCCAAAGACTGCGTGCCTTGCGTTTTCGCATGGGGCCACGCTGAAATTTCCGGCAGACGGCCTGAAAACCTGAATTCACCATTCCTAATTCCTCGGACTGTGGCATAAAGCAGGCCATAATGTGACGCGCATAGAACTGCTGCTGCCAACAGTTGACCCAAAGGATTTTTCAGATGTTTCGGTTCGCCAAGTCGCTTTTTGTGGCCATGCTTTTCGTCGGGGCCACCTCGCACATCTCATCTGCGGCCACCGTGGGTTTCCAGGTGAACACCGCAGGGTCGTCTGTAAGCATAAGCAATTGTGATGGTCTTCTGTGCCCAGCGAACGTGAGCCTGACCCCCATCGCGGGCAACCCGATCGTGAATGTGACACCCGGTGGCCCCGCGACCGTATTCGACTTTCTGCGGTTCACACCGGTGGTTGATGCGTTTGGCCCCGACAGCTTTGATATTTCCGCGACCTTGGCCTTTTCGAACGCCGGAGGGTTCTCCTTTGGCACGGGCGGTGAAGGAACAAACTTCACTACGGTGTTCAATCCTGCGTTCACCCAAGTGTTTCCCTTCATCACACTGGTCGGTCGCTTCACTTCGGGAACCTTGGTCTGGGATACGATTGCGCCCCGGCAGATCCCTGGCATCGGCTTGGTCACTGTCGCTTTCCTGAATTCGCCCGTAGGTGCCTTTGGCGATGGCAGCGCACCAAACCCGCGCGCGGTGATCACCCAGGCCAGCATCAGCGTTGTCCCGCTGCCGGGTGGCATACTGCTGCTCGGCTCTGCCATGCTTGGTATCTTTGGGCTGTCCCGGCGGCGCAACCGCAAGCCTGCTGCGGCCTGAACAACGAACCCTACGTGACCAAGGGGGCGCTTCGGCGCCCCTCTTCTTTTGCGGGTCAAACTGAACGAGGCGGCACAACAGGCCGGTCAATACCCTGTAATCGCACCCGCCCCGCGATACTTGTTCAAAACGATCCCCGCCAGCGCGGTGCGGTCCGAAATCTCACGCACGCAGGCCTCGATTTGCGTGGTTGTCGTGTGTTCGGCGGTCGTCACCAAAAGCGCGCAATCCACGTTGCCCAAAAAGGCCAGCGTGTCATCCGCCTCCATCAACGGTGGCAGGTCAAAGATCGTGACATCCGGCTGATAGGCGCGTTCGATTTCCGCCAGCACCGAAGGAACCATGCCGCTGTGCAACAGTTCGGCTGAATCCGGGCTGCGCGCCCGGTTCGCCAGAACCGCAAGATTATCGCGCACCCGCACCAGCGCCTTGGGAAACGGCACTTCGCGCCGCAAGACCTGCGCCAATCCCGCAGGCGGAGTGATCCGCAGCACCTTGGCCAGCGACGGGCGACGAAGGTCTGCCTCTACCAGAATGGCCCGCAATTCGCTCTGCCGCGCCAGACTGAACCCAAGGTTCAGTGCAACCGTGCTTTTGCCACAGTTCTTGTCCGCCGAGGTGATGGCAATGCGCTTCCATCCCTCGGCCTTCATCCGCTGCAACACCTTGGTGCGCAGCATGTCAAAGGCGGTGGCATTCTTCGACACCCCGCCCGTCACAATGCGCGCCCGATCAAGGATGCTGGCGGTCATGCCGGACTTTGGCAAAAGGTTCCAATCCTCACGCGCGACTGGCTCGATCACCACATCGTCGTCATCCGGCATCGGGATGTCATCGGCATCGAACACTGTCTCAAGCCCCGCGCGTTTGGCGCGGGCGCGGGCGATGGCCGATTGAACACGTTCCACGGCCATGGCCTATCGTCCTCCAATTCCACCAGAAGGCAGCAACGTCTGTATGCTGTCCAACAGCCCTTGCAGCAATCGGCCCAGACCGGCCGCATTCTGCCACCCGACAAGGGCGATGACCACGGCCGCAGCAAGGATGACCCCGCCCAAGGCCCACATCATGGTCACTTCGTTGCGCGTTCGGATATAGGGCAGGGTCATGACCATCCGGTCCCCCGCCGCCGCGAGGATATCTTCCGGGCGGCGCACGACATTGCGCAGCATTTCCAGCGCAAGGATAAGACCGCCAGCACATGCAAGCGCCGCCACCACCCCGACAAGGGCGATCTTCGGTCTGTTCGGGCTGTAGGGACGGTCGGGACGAACGGCCTGTTCAATCACGCTGATGCGCCGCCCTTTGGCCAAGCTTTCAATCAATTCCCCAATCTCGGCCTTGGCAAGGTTGGAAATCGCAAGATCATACTGGCTGCGCACATTCTGATAGTCACGCTCCATCGCCTCTAGGCGGATGGCAACGCGCGGTGTCTCTGCGATGGTCGCCGTCAACGCATCCGCCCGCGCCTGCAACTGCTCACGCTCCTGATCCAGATAGGACAGTTCCGTCATCAGGTCACCGCGCCGCACGTCGCGCGTGGTGATCTGCCCCCGTTCCACCACAACACCTTCGCCCACCGCTTCGGCAGTGTCGGGCGACGCAGGCTGCGCACCGGTCAGGCGATCGATCCTGTCGACCTGATCCAGCAACACACGACGATCCCGATCCAGTTGCACAAGACGTTCTTCAATCATTGTCAGATCCTGACGGCGAAACATCAGGCTGTCTGGCAAGGCGTTGATGTTTTCTTCCTTGTAGGACTGTATCTCTTGCGACTGCGTCGAAAGCTCCTGTTCCAGGCGGGATACTTCCTGTTGGAAAAAGGCCTGCGTCTGCCGGGCAAGCTGGATCCGCGTTTCCACATCCTCTTCCAGGATCAGCGTCACCAATTCATTCGTGACGGCCGCTGCCACATCGGGGTTGGGCGAATCAAATGCGATCCGCACCAGCAGCGCCTCGACATCCCCGGCCGGGCGCTGCCCCTCATCCGATGGCCCGATCCGAATGCGCGACCGCAAATCTTCGACAATCGCTCCCGATGACAGTTCCTCCGGCGTCTCGGCCCCTTCACCCTGATAGATCCGCAAACGGTCCGCCAAGCTAAGCAGAACATCGCGCGACAGAACGCGCTTTTCAATAATCTGGAGTTGTTCGCCAGCGTTGGTCCGCACTGTGGATTGCGCCAGATCGTCGGGTATCTGTTCCGATTCAACGACCAGCAGCGCCTCTGCCCGAAAGATCGTCGGCAAGGCCAGGGCGATAACAAGACCCGCGCCAGCCACGCCTAGAAACACGAAAAGGAACAGAAACATCCATCGCCGCGCCCGCGACAGCAGAAACGGAAGGTCAATCTGAACGGGTGCGTCTTCCATAATCACGCCCCTATCCTGCGCAACCTGCCCGTGCATTCCATCACATCGCAAGTTGTGATCGTCATCCGCCGTATTCCAGAGCCATTCATCAGCCGGTCTTCCAAATTGGCGCGCCGCGCCCGTAATCATCACCCGCCTGCATGACCCAGGGCGTCGCGTTCTGCCAGTGCTGACATTAATACTAGTTGACTAGGTTTGGTCCACCCGGCATCCCAATGAAATTAGGTGCTGTGTGCAAAGTGATGAACAGTTGATCAGGTCCAGTGGTTTGCGCGCAGCAATTTGCCCCTGAACCGACAGTCCTGAACCGGTGGCCGAACGCAGGCAACGCACGGGGCGGGCATGTCGGTCACGCTGATTGACCGTAAAGGATTTGGTATGCCGATTGCGTCAGGTTTGTTTGCCCGCTTGCCTCGCACCTTGCCCACAGCAGTCCTGGTCGTGCTGCTGCTCTCTGCCTGCCAAAGCGAAGACGACCGTGCCGCGGATCATCTCGCATCGGCGCAAACCCTGCTGACCGAAGGTGATGCGCCGCGCGCATTGGTGGAATTGCGCAATGCCTTGGCGGTGAAATCAGACCTGCACACAGCCCGAAAGTTGCTGGCAGATACGTTGCTGGAAACCGGCGATCTGGCGGCGGCCTTTCAGCAGTATACCGAACTTGCCGAACTTCAGCCTAGCGATCTGGAATCCCGTGTTGCCGTGGCGACCATCTTGTTAAGCCAGTCGGCATGGGCCGATTTTGATCAGGCCACTACCGCTGCGGCGTCTATCGCCCCCACGGACCCAAGGGTCATGGCGCTTGTTCTGGCGCGCGATTACCAACGGGCGATTGCAGACAACAATACAGCCCTGCGTGACCAACTGGCAGCCCGCGCTGCCGACCTGCGCGCATCACGCCCGGACGACCCAGCCCTGATCCGCATCGCAATCGATCAGGCGATCAACCAGAACCAGCCAGATACCGCCCTGCCCCTGGTCGAAGCGGCGCTTGTCCAGCAACCCAAGGATTACAGCCTGCAAGAGGTGAAACTCCGGCTTCTGATCGAAAGGGATGAACCCGATCTGATCAGCGCGCAATTCCGCACCATGATTGCGCTTTTCCCGACCGACACCCAACTGCCTACCAGCCTTCTGCAATGGTATCTGTCACGCGATGATCTGGCGGGGGCCGAGGCGTTTCTGCGGGAACGTGCCGGGGCAGCCACCGCCGAGGTTGAAGGCCATGTCGGCCTGATCGAATTCCTGCGCGCCACAAAAGGCCCAGATGCCGCAATCGCCGAACTGACGCCGCTGATCGCCGCCAATGACGGCGAACCAAAGGCCAGCCTCTACCGCGCGATGCTGGCGTCCATCACTTTTGAATCCGGCGATCCGCAACAGGCCATTTCGGATGTTGCGGCCATCATTTCCGGCGCGCCGCCTTCGAACCAGACCCGCCGCATCAAGGCGCTTTACGCCAACATGCTCAACTCCATCGGTGACCAACCAAAGGCTGCCGCAGTCGTTTCCGAAATTCTTGCGGAAGATGCGTCGCATGTCGAAGCCCTGCTTTTGCGCGCAGGTTGGCGAGTCGCCGAGGATGACGCGTCCGGCGCAATCGTCGATCTGCGGGCCGCGTTGAACCAGGAACCGAACAACCCCAGGATCCTGTCCGCCCTCGCCAATGCCTATCTGCGCGACGGATCGGTCGACCTTGCCGCCGATACGCTGGGCCGCGCAGTCGAAGTTGCCCCGCTGGAACCGGCCTATGCCCGCGATTACGGGCGGTTGCTGCAAGAACAGGGTCGCGGCGATGTCGCCCGGTCGGTGCTGTATCGCGCATGGCAGGCAAATCCTGCCGATGTCGGATTGGTTGAAATGCTGTCTGCCATCGCGCTGTCCACGGCTGATTGGCAACTCGCCGCTGAACTGGTTGGCCTTTTGCGGTCGTCCGATGCGGCGCAAGCCAAATCTGCGGCAAATCAGTTGGAAAGCGCGGTCCTCGTCGAACAGGAGCGGTTTGAAGAGGCGATCGCCATTCTTGATGCCGAAATCGCCAAGGCCGAAGATCCGTCGTCCTGGATCGTGCTGAAGGCGAACACGCTGATCCTTGATGATCGGGCAGCCGAGGCCGAAACCCTTCTGGCAACCGCCCTTGCCGACCGTCCCGACTCTCGCCCGCTTTTGTACCGACAGGCGGCGCTTGATCTGGAACAGCAACGCCTGGATCAGGCGGCGGCGCGGTATCGCGCCTTGCTGGAAATCGACCCCGCCGATGAATTGTCCGTTCGTCAGCTTTACGGCATTCTGGAAAGCCAGGGAAAATCCGATGACGCGGCCAATCTGCTCGAATCCGGCCTGAAGGCACGGCCTGACTCTGCCGATCTTCTGTGGATCAAAGCCTCTCGCCTGCAAGCGCAGGGAAATCTGGCCGAGGCGGTCGCGGTGTATGAAGGCATCTATGCCCGCAATGGCGCAAGCCCGGTGATCGCCAACAATCTGGCCAGCCTTCTGTCGCAAACGGCGGAAAACCCAGAGGCCATCGACCGCGCCTTCCGCATCGCCCGCCGTTTTCGCGCGTCCGAGGTTCCGGCCTTTCAGGATACCTATGGCTGGCTTTTGCACCTGACCGGCAATTCCGCCGAGGCATTGCCGCTGATGGAAACCGCGGCAGCGGCCCTGAACGAAGATCCGTCCGTGCAATACCACCTTGGTGCCGTCCTTGCCGCAACTGGCCGGACAGAGGACGCAAAGGCTGCACTTACCCGCGCCATCGACCTCGCCGCCGATCTTGCCCCCACACCCGAGATGGATCGCGCCCGCGCCTTGTTGCAGGAACTGACCGCACCCAAACCAACGCCTTGATCATTTTCACGGCAAGGTGATTCTCTTTGATCCTGCCAATTTGGGGCAAAGTTTTCCCCAAGAACTACTCTTGCGGGAAGTCTGTGCAAAATTGCATGCCAATAGGCCGTGTCTTTCCGGCTCTTGCAGGATCCGACGGGCCAATCCGTTGGCCCTGATGGGCGCGACTCCGCGCAAAATGCGCCTATCTTTGTGATAATCCCCTAATTCGCACCAATCTTGCCTGATTTTTTCCACATTCTTGAAACCGCGCGGCGTTTTACACACCCCCTTCATTAACCTTTATGTATATTCACTGGGTGGGCGCTCACACCCTTCTGCTGCCACAGACGCCGGGAGCCGTACGTGAAATTGGATGATGCATTTGATATAATGGGGGCAGACTTTGTTGCCCCGGCAGGGCTTTACCCGGCAAATGCCGGAAAAGCGCGCAAGGGAACCAACCGTCGGTTTTCCCGTATTCTGGATGTGGCTTTCGCACTTCTTGCTGCGCCCATTGTGGTTGCAGTCGCGCTGGTGCTGTTGGTGCTGAACCCGATCTTCAATCCCGGCCCGCTGTTCTTTAGCCAAAAGCGCATGGGCAAGGATTGCAGCGCGTTCCGCATGTGGAAATTCCGCACGATGTTGCCGTCTTCGGTTGCTGTCCGGTCGCATGACGCGCCGCTTGACCGGCACCGCATCACCCGTCTGGGTGCCCTGCTTCGCAAATCGCGGCTGGATGAACTGCCAAACCTGATCAACGTGCTGCGCGGCGAAATGGCGCTTGTTGGTCCCCGTCCCGATGCATGGGAACATTCCACGGCCTATATCCGCACGATCCCGTTCTATGATCGGCGTTTTGCGGTGCTTCCAGGCATCACCGGTCTGGCGCAAGTCCGGTCCGGCTACGCAGATGATTACAAAAGTGTCTGCCGCAAGGCCCGCCTTGACGCGATCTATGTGCGCAACCGGTCACTTCGCATGGATGCCGGTATCGTCATCGCAACGGTCGTTGTCATGCTTACAGGATTTGGCGCAAGATAGGATTTGATGCAGCGCGGCACACAACTCCGGCTGCCCCCCTGTCCGCGGAACCATAGGCCAATCCTTCGTGCAGATCATTCGCACCGCACTCGAAGGCATGATTGTCAGTCTTCTGTTGCTGGCAATAGTGATTGTCGCGGATTTTCAGCGGCGCCTTGATCCCGTCATGACAGGTGCCGACACAGCCAGAACTGCCATTGTCTTTACGGGTCAGTTCGACAGGATCGACGCCGCCTTGGCGCTTTATGAACAGGATAAGGTGGACCAACTGCTGATCAGCGGGGTCGGCCCCGGCTCTGGCCTGCGCCCCACGACACTTGCCGATCAATTCAA
The DNA here is from genome assembly GCA_958439195.1 of uncultured Paracoccaceae bacterium. Classification (GTDB taxonomy): domain Bacteria; phylum Pseudomonadota; class Alphaproteobacteria; order Rhodobacterales; family Rhodobacteraceae; genus Paragemmobacter. The sequence continues at coordinate 55,948 of OY288159.1, read as the reverse complement.
CTTCTCATCCCGTGCGCGCGCCGCCCTCGCCTCTGGCGAAATTCAACTGTCAGCCGATCCTCTCGATACGTTCCAGAACGCGGCTGAAACGGCCTGCTGGTTGGGCAATCCCCCCCCAAAAGGCGGAGTGATCCTTGTCACATCCGTCTCGCACATGCCGCGTGCCTCCATCACACTGGAACGCGCCCTTCCCAAAGGGACCATGATCTTCCGCACCACCCCGGCCCGAACCGCCATCGACGATGCGGCGCTGCGGATCGAATTCGGTAAATTCGCCTATTCCTGGATCTATTCCTTGCTGCCCGCCGCGCGCCAGCCTGCACCACATCTAAAACTCTGCTCCGCACCACCGGCGGATACGGCACCCTAGCTGCCGGGAACACCCAGGATCCAGGTGCGATACGGCAGATAGCATTGCTGGAAATGCCATGACAGCATGGCCCATGTCACCAGCACGACAAACAGCCCCAGATAGGGCAGGGCAATCGCCATAGCCTTGCCCTGCCGCATCGGCAGATATGGCAATCGGGCAAGGATCATGGCCTGGATCGGAATGAAATAGTAATTCAACCGATCACCGATCACGCTGGATGCCACGACCAGCACGATCAGAGACAGCATCATCAACGATCCGATCACCACAAACTTGTAGTCAGCCGCAAAGGTCATCAGCCATTTTCGCCGCAGGAAAACCAGAAACCAAAGCGCCGTCAGAACCGACAAGGCGACACGAAACGCCCCCCCCACCGCATCGACACCGGTATTCACATAACGCAAAGCCGCAGTTTCGGCGGCATCCGTGGAAAGCAGGGCAACAGCCCCCGGTATCGCCAGCAGCGCGGCCAGCGCCATTCGCCCGCGTGACAGCCCGCCATTCACCAAGGGTGCCAGCAGCAGAAAGACGACGGCACTGGAATGGATGGCCGCCGCCACTAGCACCAGCGCGACATAGCGGATCAACCGCCGATCCATAAAGGCAAGAAAGGCCAGCGCCATGATCCCGACAGCCGTTCCCTGCCGGATGCCTGACATCGGCAGATTTAGGATCAGGATCGGGAAAAGCATCACCAGAAACCCCAACCGATCGGGCTGCCGCTTTGCCAATTGGTGAATGCCCAAAAAGAAGATCGCGGACGATATGACGTTCAACCACGGATAGGGCAGGCCAAGCTGCACCTGCGCCACGATGATCGCCGTCCAAAGCGGCTCACGCGTGGCAAGGATGTCCGCGAAACTGTATCCACCATAAATCCCGTACTGGTTCAGATAGCCGGACCAGTCACATCCCACCTCGTGGCGAAAGGCGGAAAACAAGAACAACACCGCCATCAAAAGCCCATAGCCGTATTGCGCCCGCGACAGGCGCAGCAGCATCATGCCGACATAGCCCGCCACATAGATCATGCCGCACCCCTGCCTGCGGCCTTGATCAGGATGTCGGCCACACGCGGCCCCCAGACCTGCAGGCTGTAGCGCGCCTCAACCTTTGCCCGCCCGGCCTGCCCCATGCGGCGCCGCAGATCCGGGTCGCGCAAAAGCCGCGTCAACGCCGCCTGCCACTCCGCCTCGGACTCGGCCAGAAAGCCGTTCACCCCGTCCTCGACAATCTCGCAATTCACCCCGACAGGCGATGCAATCACCGGCAAGCCACAGGCCATGTATTGAATCAGCTTGTAGCCACATTTCCCCCGCGACCAGGGCGTATCCGTCAACGGCATGATGCCGATGTCCATTTCCTGAATCCGTGCCACCTCCGTTTGTTCGGTCCAGGGTAGGCGATCCAGCACCGGATGCGCATCCCCCCCAATCCCGGAACCCACCGCACGAATGCGCGCCGCTTCGGCCTGCGCGACGCCCGTCAGTAAGGGCATCATCGGCACCATATAGGCATCCCAGGTGCTGGGCGACCCGATCCAGCCGATGACCGGCGTCCCCGTCCGGCGATCCAGCCCAGACGGGGAATAGGCCGCAGCATCGACAACGGTCGGCACGATTTCAACCCAGGCTGCCCCCGCCCGCCTTGCGCGATCAGCCAGATACTCATTTCCCGCCGTTACCAGCGTCGCAGCCGCCATCAGCCGATCCAGCTTTTGCCCAAGAAGCGACCGCACAAACCGTGATCGATGCAGATCATACCGGTGAAAGACCGCATCATCGAAATCCACCGCAAAAGGCACTCCACGCGGCAAAACCAACCGCTCGATCGCCCAAGGAATCCAGGGCAAAGCCTCCTTCTCGATCCAGATCAGATCGTGCCCCCCAAAAGCACGTCTCGCCTTGACGCGCAGACCGTAGCTTCGGGACACGCCCGACAGCGCCTTTCCTTTCTGTTCATAAAGGTTGCCCAGGTATTGATCCGAAAAGAGCGGGGCGCGCTCGCACTCTACGCCTCTATCCAGCAAACACCCTTCATATTGAAACAGCCGCAGCCGACTGGATGCTCCAAGGCGATCATATCTGGAAAACAAAGCAAATTTCACTGCGACCGCTGGCGCCACGCCATCAGCATCAAGACAATCCAAAGGCGGCGGGACCAATCCCGCGTACCAGACAGATGCTCATCCCAAAGTTTGCGAACAGGAACTGGGTCAACAAGGCCGTAACGCCCCAACACCTCCACCGACAGCAGGTCTTCCGCCCATAAGCGCAGGGGGCCACGGAGCCACGCGCCCAAGGGGATGGAAAACCCGGTCTTCGGTCTGTCAATCAGCGCGTTTGGCACATGTCGATCAAGCAGTTTGCGCAAAAGCCATTTCCCCTTTCCATCCCTGATCTTCATTGTCATCGGCACTCTTGCCGAAAAGGCAATCATGTCGGGATCAAGGAACGGAACCCTTGTTTCAAGACCAACCGCCATTGACGCGCGATCCACCTTGCAAAGAATATCGTCCGGCAAATAGCTTCGAAAGTCCTGTGCCATCATCCGCGCGGCAGCATCCTTTGCAAGCATGTCAGGCAACGGGTCGTCAAGAACGGAAACTGTCTTCCCCCCTTTGCCGATCACCAGATCCTGCGCCGGCCATTCACGAACAAGACTGCGGTATAAAGCATCAAGATCGTTCACCGCTGCAAAACGATCTGCAACCCGATGAACTTTCTCACCAAGATGTCTGACCTGCATCGACATTGGCGCAAAAGCACCCAATCGGTCCCAACCGCCAACGCTGACCGCCGTCAATGCGTGACCAAGCATTTGACGCAAAGGTTGCGGCATCCAACCCATTTGCCGCCATATCCTTTCGCTCCAGATATAGCGATTGTAGCCACCGAATAATTCATCCCCAGCATCCCCACTCAAGGCCACGACGACATGCTTTCGCGCCATCGCACAAACAAGATGCGTAGGAATTTGTGAGGAATCTGCGAAGGGTTCATCATACATCTCTGGCAAAAGCGGAATAATGCCTCGTGCATCGTTGTCTGTAACGTAAAGCTCCGTATGGTCCGTCCCAAGGTGCGCCGCAACAGCGGCTGCATAGGGGGCCTCGTCGAAACTGGCCTCTTCAAATCCGATTGTGAATGTTCGCACGGGCTTGTGCGCCCTCGATTGCATGGTCGCCACGACAAGCGAACTGTCGACACCACCCGATAGAAATGCCCCGATGGGGACATCCGAAATCATCTGCCGGTCCACCGCAAGGCTCAATCTCTGATCCAACTCCGACAAGGCCTGGTTTTCATCATGTATCGTCGTATTGACGCCTGTCTTGATGACCTCGTTCAATGACCAGTATCTGCTGATTGTAATGGTCTCGTGGTTGTCTCCCGGTCGCAGAACCTGTTCTGGCGGATGGCTTGGGGGACGGCCTGTCATGCTCAGGATGCAGCCCGGTTCAAGTTTATAGATGCCGGGATGGATGCTGTAGGGTGCAGGCACATAGGAAAATTGAAGGTATAAAGACAACGCCTCTCGGCAGACTTCGTTTGGAAATGAAGGGTGTTTCCTCAGCGCCTTCAATTCCGATCCGAAAACAAAAACCTCGCCCGCCCATCCCCAATACAGCGGCTTCTCGCCAACCCGGTCCCGCGCCAGAAAGAGCTGCTTTTCCTGCTTGTCCCACAAAGCCAGCGCAAACATTCCGGCGGTCTTGCAAAGGGTTTTCTCCAACCCCCAATGTTCTATGCAAGCCAGCAAAGTCTCTGTATCGGAATGCCCTCTCCACGCAGGGGCATCACCCGAAACTTCCAATTCGTGGCGCAGGTCAAGATGGTTGTAGATTTCTCCGTTATAGACAATCGCAAAGCGGCCCGAAGGGGAATGCATGGGCTGTGCGCCCGCCACCGACAGATCCTGGATCGAGAGGCGGCGATGACCAAGACAAATGCCATCCTCTCGCCATATGCCAAAAGCATCCGGCCCGCGGTGGCGCAATTGCTCGGTCATCGCATTTACCGTCGTCTCAAGGGCTGACAAATCACCCGCCCTGAAATCAACCAGTCCAGTCAGACCACACATGAATAAACCGTGGAAACCCAGTGAAACCCCCAAAGGCCCGCGCGGCCCCCCTCAGGAAGCAAGTTCATCATAAAGACGCACATATTTCTCTGTCCCCACCTTCAATGAAAAGACATCCTCGGCCGCCTTGCGACAGCGCAGGGCAAGGTCGGGTTCGCGCAGCAGGGCATCCAGTTCGGACAGCGCCTGTTGCATCGCCGCATCCGATGGCCCCTCAACCAACACACCGACGCGGTGATCGCGGATGATCCGTGCCACGTCACCGACGCCCGCATTCGCCACCACAGGCAGGCCACAGCCAAGGATTTCGGCCATCCGCGTGGGTGAACTGCCCAGCTTTCCAAGCCCTTCCTCAAAGAACATAACCGACGCGGTCTGCCGTTGCAGCACCTCTTGCACCCGGTCCGATGCGGCCGGCGCAATCTCCAGCCGCGCCCCAAGCCTGCCATCAGGATCAACCGCCGCCCGCACACCGCCCGGATCATCCCGCGTCGTCAGCACGAAAACCGTATCCCGGTTTTGCTGCGCCGCCACCCTAAGGAAAGCCGCCAGCCAATCTGTCTTGAACCACCCGCTCAGCACCGTTCCCAGACAGCCGATCTCGTGCCGGTCCGGGGGGGATGGTGCCGGCACAAAGCGGTCCAGATCAGCGCAGGTCGGGATCACGGCCACCGTCTTTCCCGCCATCTCTGCCGGATAGACATGCCGCAGGTGAACCACCGCCGCATCCGTCAAGGACACAACCACCGCCGCGCGGCGCAGGCAGGCCCGCTCCAGCCCCACGATGGCCCTGTGCATCAACGACCCGCGCCGCAACCGCCCGGCGGTAATCATCTCCTCTGGCCAAAGGGCGCGCATGTCAAAGATGAACGGCATCCCCGTAAAACGGCCCACCACCATCGCCATCGCCGCTGGCAGATAGGATCGGGCGTGGATCAGCGCCGCACCCTGCCGCCGCTGTTCCCGCCACAAAAGCCAGCCCATCCGCGCCATGCTGATGGCCGGGGCAATCAACCTTGGCCGGGGATGGAACCGCTGCGGCAACCACCTGATCCCCAGCCGCGCGCATTCATCGCGCAGCGCCGCCACACGCGCCGCATCAGACCAGTCTGCGGCCTTTTCATGGGTGATCAGCGTGATCCTGTAGTGTTGCGACAGCCCGCGCAGATAGGCCAGAACCTGGCTTTGCCCCAGCGGTTCCAGCAATCCGTTGCGGGTGACATACAGCGTTGCCCTCACGATGCCTCCAACAGGTCAAGATAGCGGCGCGCCGCAATCTCGGGTGCAAAATCTGCCGCCCGCGCCCGCAGCGCGCCCCGGTCCACCGGCGCGGTCAGGGCCGCCGCCATCGCCTCGGCAAGCGCCGCCGCATCGCCAACCGGCACCAGACGGCCCCATCGCCCCTGCCCCAAAATCTCGGCCGGGCCGGATGGACAATCGGTCGACACCACAGGCAGACCGAAAGACAGCGCCTCGACGATCACATTGCCAAACCCCTCATGATCCGATGACAGCACAAAAACATCGGCCGTCGCATAGAACGGCGCCGGATCGGCATGAAACCCCGCAAAGACAACCCGCCCGTCAAGGCCAAGTTCCCGTGCCAAAGCCCGCAACCTCGCCTCATTCTGCCCCTGCCCCACAATCATCAACCGCGCCTGCGGCAAGGGCAACCGCGCAAAGGCCCGCAACAGCAGCGCGTGGTTTTTCTGGTCCTTCAAACTCCCGACAGTCAGGCACCGTTGCCCAATCGGTGCATTCCACATACCTTCGGCCATTGCCGTCATTGCGGGCGAAACGGCGCGGGCCGAACCAACCGGATTGTGAATGACCGTCACCTGATCAGGTCGCAGCCACGCCAACCGCGCAACATCCTGCGCAACGCCCGCCGAAACGGCAACAACTCTGCTGGCCAAGCGATAAGCAAAGATCATGCTGGCCCGCAGAAGAATGCCGTGGACCAGCCCCCACTTCGCATACTGCCGGCTCAGGGTGTTGTGTTCGACAATCAGGATACGCCCATTCCACCGCGCCAGACACCGTGAAAGAACAGCAATCGACGTCAGCGGCCACAGGTTGGCAACCAGACAATGCGGACGACCTTCCTTCAGATACCGCATCAACGCCCGTGGCACATCCCGCGCGCGGCGCACCTCCAGATCAACGATCCGCACGCCGTCTGGCACCAGATCAACCAACTCTCCGCGCGCCTGCATCAGGACCAGATCAACGTGATGCCCGGCGGCCAAAAACTCAATTGCAAGGTCCAGACAAACCCGTTCCGCGCCGCCACCGCGCAGGTCTGGAAGCAAGACGGCAATTCTCATGCTGTTCTTCATTTCAAAAGAGCGCGCAGTTTTTTCGCCTGCACGAAAAAGCGCGCAGGCAAACTGCCATAAACAACAAAGTTATACTCCCCACCACCAGTTGACCATATGTCCTGCCGTGGCGAAGTCGGACAAGTTAAAAACTCCTCCATGATCGGCAAGATACTCGGCTCACGGGTCATGAACTCTGCAACCTCACGCTCAGTCATGAACTCAATCGGATAGAACCCAGATCGGCCAAAGTACTCAAACACCAAATGCATCATGCTGCGCTTGCGCCCACGAAACGACATGGGATAGGGAAGCCAGTTGATAAAGGGAAAAAAACTTCGCCCACAGGTAAGGCCACGCTCCATGGCCTTAGCGCTATTCTTGTCTTCTCCAACCTCAAAACGATCAAATAGTTCAAAAAAACGATCAACAGAAAAAACACCTGTATCAGAAAAGTTTGACTTTCCCCTCTCAGCCTCGCGCTTTCGAAGATAGGCGAATGCTGGTCGTGTTATTGAATAATCGTTCAAAAAACCATCCGTTCCCAGCTTTCTTATAAACGTAGTCGACAATTGAATAGCATTTGGCACATTATGGAAGTATTCACCAATATGATCCATGTCTCGATCACGCAAGGCACGGACCATCTGCATGTCATCCTGAATAAACAATACATATGGGTGTCGCTTTTCGCGGGCGATATGCATCGCAAGGTTCATCAAGCCACAAAGACCACCAGTCTTGAACTCTGATGGACCATCCGCCTTGCTAAAATAGATCGCAGTTCTTTCCTTCTCTTGTGCCAAAACCCTTTTGGTTTCGTCATCCCAACTACAATCATCCAGAATATGAATCTCGGCGTTTGGCATTGTATACCGAATCGAAGCAAGACAATTCCGAAGAAAGTCTGGCCTGTTGAATGAAAAGACAAAAACAGGGATTGAGTTCTTCATTTTGCAATCATCTACGATAATCACTTAAGATTCTGCTCAACCGTCTTAGAATACGCAGCACAGATTCAGCAATCAGCCGACTGATCGAAGATCGCTTTTCAGGTCTTGCCGGAGATGCAACGAAGACAGACATCGCCAATACTGTTCTAAGATAAGAAACTCTGAGAAATCCGATTGCCCCAATCGAGGCCGCCCGCACTAACGCATCCGCCAAAGCAGTCCAATGAAGTGGATTGCTGTAACCATGCACGCGCTTCATTCTCGTCGCAACCTCCGCTTGGTTTGCAGAAATCCTGTATTGCACAAGGACCTCGTGCAGATAGAAGACTTTTCCAAGCAATGATGCCCTAAATGGCAATATCCGATCTTCGTCCGTTACCCCCGGCGCGATCGGCCCAAACTTCTCAAAACTATCTCTGGAATAGGCATAGGTCGCGCCAATCTGTGCGCCACCTGCACTGATCAGCAACTCTGTCGTGGGAACCACTCGGCTTGTACGCAACCCACGATCTCGCTTTGCAGCGGTTCCAATCACCTCAAAGTCGCTAAGCACAGCATGTGCAGACCTGTTGAGCAAGAACACCTGCGCAAGGCGATCTACACGATGGGGAAGGGAAATATCATCGCCCGCCGCCATCACAATGATCCGACCGTTTGCCATTTGTGCGACGGCATCAATGTGTTTGATCAGTCCAAGGTTGGGCATACTCCGCCGCACCCGCACCTGATGTGGCCCGCGATACTCTGCCGCCATCTCCTGCATGATCTCAAAGGTCCGATCCGCCGAACAATCATCCGACAGGATGATCTCCAGCGGCGAATAGGTCTGCGCAAACGCCCCTTCCACCGCCTCGCGGATATAGGCCTCCTGATTGTAGGCAAACAGCGCAAAGGTCACCAACGGGCGGTCAACTCCGCCCGTTGGCAGGGTGAGCGTGCCGAATTCCCCCATGTCGCGCGAACCAGTCATGCAGACTCCCACGGCCCATTGTCGTCAGGAATCCACAAAAAGTAGAAGCATGCGTTCGGATGCGACATTGCTGAAGCTGGCCAGATTGATGACATTTAAATCTCTCTGATCACACGAGCTGGATTTCCACCAGCTATCACCCCACCTGGAATACGACCCACAACAACGGAACCCGCAGCGATGACGGAGCCATCACCAATTGTTACACCTTTCAAGATGATGGCACGTGCACCAATGAAAACATCATCCCCGATATGAACCGGAGCACGGGCAATCGCAGCCGTGTTGTTGCGTTCATGCACATGCATTCCGTGAAAGTCGCTGTCAAAAACAGTTACACTTGGCCCAACAAGACAGCGCTTACCGATAACGACAGCCGTCGTTTCCGCTATTGCAGTAAAACCGTTGTTGATCCGGCTGCCCTCGCCAATCTCGATTCTGGCCGAAGTGGCGCGCGCCTCCACATGACAAGCACCATTCAGAAATTCCGGTGAAGGAAAGTATCCGAACTGCACATCAGCCCCCAAAACAATCTTGCCCCGACCAAGAAACAAAGTTGGTTGCAGAAAGCTTGCTTTATGCCCCCCTGTTCGAAGTGGTGACACCGCTCGATAGAAAAGAATGCGCAGCCGCTGAATGAGAAGGATGATGGACATCCTCACCCTGCCGCTCGCTCGTTCAAACAATTCGCACGACATGGTCGATCACCTTTCCTGCGTCATCCAGCGTCAGGTGCGGGCCGATCGGCAGGCTCAGCACCTCATCCGCGAATTTCCGGGCCATCGGCAGGGCGTCCGGGGGCAGCGACAGGGCGGCATAGGCAGCCTGCATATGCGGCGGGATGGGATAGTGGATCAGCGTGCCGATCCCCGCCTCGCCCAACTGCTGCTGCACGCCGTCCCGATCCGCCACGCGCAGCACATACAGATGCCACGCCGGTTCCGCCCAATCCGGCACATGCGGCAGCACCAGCCCCGCGCCCCGCAGACCTGCGGCATACAGCGCGGCAATCGCGCGGCGGCGGTCGGTCCAGGCGTCCAGATGCGGCAGCTTTGCCCGCAACACCGCCGCCTGCACCGGATCAAGCCGCGAGTTCACGCCCTGAACCTCGTTCACGTATTTCACGCGGCTGCCATAGTTGCGCAGCACCCGGATGCGGTCTGCCACATCGGCGCGGTCTGTCGTCACCGCCCCGCCATCGCCCAGCGCGCCAAGGTTCTTGCCGGGATAAAAGCTCCAGCAAACGACATCGCCATGCGCCCCGATCCGCCGCCCCCTATAGCGCGCCCCATGTGCCTGCGCCGCATCCTCCACCACGGCCAGCCCATGCTGGCGGGCGATGGCCAGGATCGGGTCCAAATCGGCCGGCTGCCCATACAGATGCACCGGCAGCACCGCCCGCGTCGCCGGGGTGATGGCCGCCGCGATGCCTGTGGGGTCGATATTGTGGGTCTTTGGGTCCGGCTCCACCGGCACGGGCCGCGCGCCGACCGCCGTTACCGCCAACCACGTGGCGATATAGGTGTTGGACGGGACGATCACCTCATCCCCCGGTCCAACCCCGACCGCCCGCAGCGCAAGGATCAGGGCGTCCAGCCCGTTGGCCACCCCCACCGCATGCGCCGCCCCGCAATAGGCCGCCCATTCCGCCTCGAACGCTTCCACCTCCGGCCCAAGGATATACCACCCGCTGTCCAGCACCCGCTGCACCGCCGCATCAATCTCGGCCTTCAATTCCCGATACGCGGCGCCAAGGTCAAGGAAGGGGATCATGCGTTCTGTCCCTTTGATAGCTCGGACAGGAAAGCATCATAGGTGCGCAAATAGTCATCTGCCTCATAGGGCCGAGAGGCAAAAACCAGTAGAACCGCATCGGGGCTGTATCGATACTGCGTTCCCCAGATCATCGGAGGCATGTGGACGCCAATATCAGGACGGTCCAAAGATACCTCGCAACGGTTCACACCGTCATCAAGAAGGACACGACAAGAACCGTGCAAGCAAACAAGAAATTGCTCGCACTGCCGATGCGCATGTTCACCGCGCAGTTCCACTGACGGCACGTCAAACACGGCGAAATACCGTGCAGGCGAAAACGGCAGTTCGTCCGGCAATTCGCCTACAGTCAGCGCACCCCGCGTGTCCGTGACCCGACGCATCAAAAAAAGACTGCTTTTCCCAACGTCCAACGGGATACGCGCAGGCCGCGGCATCCCGTCATAGCTTTGCGGGGTAACAAGTCTGGGGTCTGGACGCTTTGACAAATCTGTGCGGTTCACATACCCAACGACTTGAGCCGGATTGCCTTCGATGATCGCGTTGGGCGGGACAGACCGCAAAACAACCGCCCCGGCCTTGACCCATGCGCCTTGCCCGATAGTCACGCCTTCCCCGATCACACAGGCAGCATCAAGCCGGACATTCTCTCGTATAACGATGTCTGCTCCAGCCAGAACAACCCGCGATCCCAGGGTAACCCCGTCAAGGATTGTCGTTCCCTCAGGCACAACACAATCATCCGGTATGTCGATCATATCCTGCCCTCCGATTGCAAAACGTCCATCAACCCAGCCCGGTCCGCCTCGAACCGCGCGCGGGGGTAGGTGAGGAAGATGTCCTGATCCGTCCGGTCCATTTCGGTCATGCCCAAACGCCGATAGAACGCGGCGGCATGGGTGTTCGCCACCCGCACATCCACCTTGGCTGTGCTGCGGTCCAGTTGGTCGAACCCCACCCCAAAAGACAAAATCGCGCTTTCCAGTGCGGCCTTGGGGGGCTTGTTCGCATCAAGGATCCAACTTCCCCACGTAAAGCTGTCATCCTCCAGCCCGTAAATCCGCACCGTTCCACACGGCGTGCCGTCGTGCCGCGTGATGATGAAATAGTATTCCAGCCCCGCCGCCTCGCGCGCCTTGTAGGCGGTGATCCAGTTGCGCTGATCCTCAACCCCGCCCTGAACGGGTGACAGGTGGCGCGACAGCACCGGATCGGTGCGCAGGCCGTGGACATAGGCCGCGTCCGACGGTTCGATCAGCCGCAACACCAGGTTTGGCCCGATAACAGGTGAAAGAGGCGCCACCCCGCTCATAGCCGCAGATCACTTTCGCTGCGGTCAAACACGCTTTTCAGGTCACAAAACACATGCGCCTTGCGCCCATAGGCGCGCAGTGGCGCCGCGCCGGCTGCGCGAAATGCGTCATGCGCCACCGCAAGGATCACACCGTCATAGGCCCCGGTCTCTGGCGCGGCCACCAGCCCAAAGCCGTATTCCGCCCGCGCCTCATCGGGATCGGCCCAGGGATCATGCACATCCACCGTCACGCCGTAATCGCGCAGCTCTGCCACCACATCCACAACGCGCGTGTTGCGCAGGTCGGGGCAGTTTTCCTTGAACGTCAGGCCCAGAACCAGAACCCGCGCGCCATCGACATGGATACGCTTTTTCAGCATGGCCTTGATCATCTGGCCCGCGACATAACTGCCCATGCCGTCATTGATCCGCCGCCCGGCCAGAATGACCTGCGGGTGATAGCCCATCGCCTCGGCCTTGTGGGTCAGGTAATAGGGGTCCACCCCGATACAATGCCCGCCCACCAGACCGGGACGAAACGGCAGGAAATTCCATTTCGTCCCCGCCGCCCGCAAAACGGCATCGGTATCAATCCCCATCCGATAGAAGATGATTGCCAGTTCGTTCACCAGCGCAATGTTCAGGTCGCGCTGGGTGTTTTCGATCACCTTCGCCGCCTCGGCCACCCGGATCGATTCCGCCTGATAGGTGCCTGCCGTGATGATGCTGGCATAAAGCGCATCCACCCTGTCGGCAGCCTCGGGCGTGGACCCCGCCGTCACCTTGCGGATCGTGGTCAGACGATGCGCCTTGTCGCCGGGATTGATCCGTTCCGGGCTATAGCCGCAAAAGAAATCCTTGTTGAACCGCAGGCCGGATTCCCGTTCCAGAACCGGAACACAATCCTCTTCGGTCGCACCGGGATAGACTGTGGATTCATAGATCACCAGATCACCGGGCTTCAGCACCCGCCCCACCGTTTCCGATGCCCTGAGCAGCGGTCGCAGGTCCGGGCGTTTGTGGCTGTCGATTGGCGTCGGCACGGTCACGATAAACACCGTCGCCGCCCGCAACGCCTCCGGGTCCGAGGCAAAGGTCAACTGCCCTGCCGCCGCCATCTCTGCGGCATCCACCTCACGCGTGCGGTCCCGCCCGGCCCGCAGGTCCGCGATGCGGGCTTCGTTGATGTCAAAGCCGATCACAGGCCGATGCTTGCCAAACTCTACCGCCAACGGCAGGCCGACATAGCCAAGGCCGATGATGGCGATCCTGTCGGTCATCTGGTCACTTGCCATAATAGTCCCGGAACCAATCCACGAAACGTCCTATGCCATCGCGGAAATCGGTCTGTGGCCGGTATCCCGTCAGACGTTGCAACAGCGTGGCGTCGGCCCATGTTGCCGGCACGTCGCCCATCTGCATCGGCATGTAATTGCGGACCGCCTTCAGCCCCAGCTTGGCCTCGATCGCATCCACGAAATCCAGCAACCGGACCTTGCCGGAATTGCCGATGTTCACGATGCGGTAAGGGGCAACCGGGGACAGACTGTCACCGTCAACGATATCCGCCGCTGTTGCGGGCCGCTCCGGCACCGCGTCAATCAACAGCCGGATCGCGCGCACCAGATCGTCGACATAGGTGAAATCACGATACATCTCGCCGTGGTTGTAGATGTCAATGGGCCGCCCCTCCAGGATGGCATCCACAAACTTGAACAGCGCCAGATCGGGCCGCCCCCAAGGGCCATAGACGGTAAAGAACCGGAACATCGTCGTGGGCAGCCCCCACAGATGGGCATAGGCGTGGCCCATGCTTTCCGTCGCCTTTTTTGTCGCGGCATAGATCGTCAGTTGCGTGTCGGCCTTTTCCGTTTCTGAAAACGGCATGTCCTCGTTCGCGCCATAGACCGACGAAGTTGAGGCCATCAGCAGGTGGCCCACCTTCAAACGACGCGCCGCCTCCATCACGTTGAAGGTGCCGATGACATTCGCGTCCAGATAGGCGCGCGGGTTTTCAAGGCTGTAGCGAACCCCCGCCTGCGCAGCGAGGTGGATGATGACGTCTGGCGCGAAACGGTCTGCCACCGCATCGAACCGCGCCTGATCCTCCAGCATCGCCTCATCGGCAGAAAAGTCAGGGTGCTGCAACAAAGTGGCATGACGGCGCTGTTTCAGGCGCACGTCGTAATAATCGGTCATCCCGTCATAGCCATGCACACGGAACCCTTCGGCCAACAGCAACTGCGCCAGATGAAACCCGATGAAACCCGCCGTTCCGGTAATCAGCACTCGTCTCTTTTTTACTTCCACGCGCTCCCCCGGACCCTTCTTGTCATCGCAGGCCAGCAGGGCCGCCAACCAAACAAGGCGCATCGGCGCGGCCCTGTAACATGGTGGCAAAGCAGCCCTTTTTGCGTGCAGATCGACGTCATTTCGGGGCTGACGTTAATTTGCATTAACGTCAGTTGAAAGACATCTTTGCACATGCGGCATGCCGGGCGGCATGTCGGGCGGCCTATCGGGCGGCATGTCTGGCAGTCGCATCTGGCCATCGCATCTGGCGGCCGCCTGATTTCAAGCACTCCGCGTGCAGATCAGCCGCACCAAACCAGTCCGCGCCAGATCATCGCCCCAAGACCCGATAGGCAACCCGCCCGACCCATTCCCGCACAGCGATGTTCAACAGTTCGATATTCTCGGCCATAGCCAGGCCGATGCCGTCAACCAATCGTGCACTGCGATAATCCACCGGATAGGGAACAAGACCTGTCCAACCCGCCGCCTCGAAACTCTGCAGGGCGCGCGGCATGTGATAGGCGCTGGTGACCAGAACCCAGACCTCGCCCCCGCGCGGCGCTGCATCAACCAGCGCCAGACGGGCGTTTTCCGCGGTGTTCCGCGACCGATCTTCCAGCATCAGTCGATCGGCGGCTATGCCCTGTTCCTCCAGGAACCAGAACGCAACCTGCGCTTCGGACAGCGTGATGCCCCCCAGATCCCGCAGCCTGCCACCGCCCCCTGCCAGCATCACCCGTGCCGACGGAAACCGGCGCGCCAATTCCGCGGCGGCGGTCAATCTCTCGGCGGATCCGCGCAACTGGACCTGTCCCCAGGCCTGGCTTGCGGCCACATCCTCTGACCCGCCCAGCACGATGATCCCGTCCACCGCAGGCAGCGATGGATCGGGGGCATGGATTGCCTCGATCGGCCCAATCGCAAGGCTGCCAATCGGAAGGACAGTCAGCGCAATCAGCGCCGCGGTCAGCCCGCCAGTCAGCCGAAGGGACAACCCGATCCGCCCCCGCAGATGCGCAAACAGGGCCAGCATACCCAGCAGCACCAGCCAGCTTTCCACCCGCAATCCCGCACCAACCACCTTGCCCAGAATGAACAGCGCCGTCTCCATGCCGCGTCACCCTTTCGCGGCAACCGATTGGATCACCGCCTGATAGGCCGCCAGAACGAAGCGCTGGTCAAATTCACGCTCCATCTTGGCGCGTGCCGCCGCACCCATCGCGGCGCGTTCCACATCCGACAGCCCCAGAAAGCGGCGCATCACAATGGCAAGGCTGTCCGCATCGCGGACCTTGCACAAAAACCCGGTCACATCCGGTTCCACCACCGCACGGCATCCCGGAACATCCGTTGCAATGACAGGCCGCGCCATTGCCGATGCCTCGATCAAGGTGCGCGGCGCACCCTCACGGTAAGATGGCAAGACAACTGCGCTTGCCGCCCGCAGAAAGGGTCGCACGTCATCATGTGCGCCAAGATACTCCACCACGCCGTCCGACACCCATTTTTGCACCTCATCAGGATGGATGGCTGTCCGGTTCTCTGCGCCCGCAGGCCCCAGCAATTGAAACCGCGCAAAGGGCAAATCAGCCTTGATCCGCCGCGCGGCATCCACGAACTCGACCACGCCCTTGTCGCGCAGCAACCTTGCCACCATCAGAAAAATCGGGGCCTCTCCATCCGCACCGCCAATCGCGTCAGGCATAGCGGACGGCGTGAAATAACCAAGGTCGATCCCCGACCCCGGCAATACCTGCGCCTGCGCCGCACGAACCAATCCACGCCGCACGAACAGCGCCTGATCTTCATCATTCTGGAAAAACACAACCGGCAGCGACCGAAACGCCACCCGATACAGACTTTCAGCAACGCGCTGCAACGGCCCCCCCGACAGGAATGCCGTGCCAAGCCCGGTCACGTTCGGCACGAATGGCACAGACAGGGAATTCGCCGCCAAGGCCCCAAAGATATTGTTCTTGATCGTGAACCCAAGCACGACATCCGGCCGCTCTTGCCGAAAGATCGCCCGAAATCGCCACAACAGTCCAAGGTCTGCAAACGGGTTCAACCCCCGCACGTCCATCGCCAATGGCACGACGCGACAACCTGCCCGTTCCAGTGCGCCTACCGTTTCATCAGGCGGGGCAAGAACCGTCACACGATGCCCATCCCGGATCAGCGACATCACCAGGGATCGACGAAAGTTCCAGATATTCCAGGCCGCGTTGACCGTGATCAGAACATGCATCGGCATTCCGGCCAGGTATCGCCCACGCCGCTGGGCCGCAGTCCTGTCTTGCGCATGGTTATTCCCGATGTGCCGGTCTGGCGCGAAACATCGGCAACTGCGCCACGTCTTCGTCTGTGGCGGGCGGCAATATGGCCTGCCCGGCAAAGAACACGCCGTCATTGATCACCTGCATGACCGTCATCCTGTCGATCTGCGGATTTCCCTTGCTGAAGGCATAGACCATCGAAAAATCACAAAGCTGGTTCACCAACCGCGCCAGCCCGCCCGTCCGTTCATGCACCAGATCGACGGCTTCATCGGTGAATATCTCATCCCGACCGCCCACAGCCCGCAGACGATGACGGACATATTCACCGGTTGTCGGGCCATCCATCGCGGGCAGATGGCAGGCCGCGCCGATTCTCTGTGCCAATGGTTGCAGCGCCGAATTGACGATTCGCTCCCGCAACCCGGACTGCCCGACCAGAAACACCTGCAACAATTCGTCCGTGCCAGTGTTCATGTTGGTCAGTGTGCGAATCTGTTCCAGCGCCTGATCCGAAAGGTTCTGCGCCTCGTCAAACACCAGAACCACCCGTCGCCCGGCCGCATATTCCTGGATCAGCCGCTCCTCGAACCGCGAAAAAAGCTCGACCATGCTGTCATTCGGCTCTGCCGGTTCGCCCAGCGCCAACAGGACCCAAGGCAATACATCCTCGGCCTTGCCACGCACCTGTGACACCAGGCCAAAGACCACGTCATCCCCGACATTCCGCAGCAAATGCTGCACCAGCAGCGTCTTTCCCGCCCCAACCTCGCCGGTCACAAGCGTGATGGGCGCGCGCGTGACGATGGCGTATTCCATCAAGGAATAGGCCCGGCGATGCGTCATGGACCAGAAAAGCATGTCGGGATCAGGCGCGATGGCAAAGGGCCGGGCGCTCAGGCCAAAATAGCCCGTATAGATATCGAGGATACTCCCCATCCGCGAACTCGCCCCTTCCAATTCATGACACAGGCTACGTCAACACTGGCGACCTGTTTACTTCACCGCACTTCTGCCCTGTAGTATCGTAAATTTAAACAAGTTTAATCAAGCACGGCCGCCACATGCACAGCCCCGAAAGCACCCAACCGCTTCCCGATCGCTTTATAATGCTGTCGGCAGGGCTGGTGTGGCTGGCGATTGCCCTGATCGGGGCAACAGTCTTGTTCTGGCCCAGCATCTATTTCCTGCTCGAAGTATGGCACAGCCCCGATTACAGCCACGGCCCCCTGATCCCCTTGCTTTCCGGCCTGCTTTTCCTGCGCCAACTCAAGGGCGAACCCATTGTGACCGGACCCGTCAACCGCTGGCCCGGACTGATCGTGATGGCGCTGTCCGTCGGTTTCGGCGTCCTCAGCCGGATGGTGGAAACCCCGATCGTCGGCGCTATTGCGATGATCTTCTGGTTCGGCGCAATCCTGCTCATCTGTTTCGGCTGGGAACAGGGGCGGCGCTTCTGGCCGCCGATCCTGCACCTGTTCTTTATGCTGCCGCTGCCGCCGACCATGTATTACAGACTGTCGATATCGCTTCAGCTGATCTCGGCGGAACTGGGGGTCTGGCTCCTGCGGCTGGCGGACATTCCCGTCTTTCTCGAAGGCTACATCATTGATCTTGGCGTGATCAAACTGCACGTCGCCGAGGCCTGCTCCGGCCTGCGCTACCTGTTCCCGATCCTCAGCTTTTCCTACATCTTCGCCGTGCTGTTTCGCGGCTCCATGCTGATGAAAGCGATCATGCTGCTTTCCGCCGCGCCGATTGCCGTGGCGATGAATTCGGCCCGCATCGCCATCGCGGGCATGATCGTCCAGTATCAAGGGGCCGACCATCTCGAAGGTTTTTCGCATTTCTTCGAAGGCTGGGTCATCTTTCTGCTGTCGATCATCTTGTTGTTTGTCCTCGCCCGCGTCCTGCTGATGTTCCAGCGAGAAAAGCTCACCCTGATCGAGGCGCTCGATCTGGACTTCTCGGGTCTTGTGCCACAGGCCCGCCGCATCGGCCTGATCGAGCCATCTGCCGCACTTGTCGGCATGGCAATCCTTACGCTTGGCACGGCCTTTCTCTGGCAGGTTTTCCCCACCATCCGCACCATCGAACCGGCCCGCGTGGAACTGACCGCCTTCCCGCCGGAAATCGGTGGCTGGGTGGGCGAAGAGCCAAGGTTCCTTGACGCCGAAATTGCACGCATCCTGAAGTCACAGGATTACACCCTCACCACCTACAAGAAACCCGGCATGGGCGAGGTCGAGGTGTTCGCCGCCTGGTTCCGCGACCAGACCGTCAGCGGCGCGCATTCACCCGAAATATGCCTTCCCAACTCAGGTTGGGAATTTGCCTCCTTCGACCGACGCGAAATTTCTGCCGATCTTGGCACGGAAAAGGCATTCCCGATCAATCGCGCCGTCATCCAGAAAGGCGAAGAACGCCTGCTGGTCTATTATTACTACCTCCAGAATGGCCGCCAAATTTCGTGGGATTTCGGGTCAAAGATCTGGTTGTTGTGGGATACCGTCCGTTACGGGCGCAAGGATGGCGGGCTTGTCCGTCTGGTCACACCAATCGGCCGTGACGAATCCGAGGCGTCTGCCGACCGCCGGCTGCAGGATATGGCACTCGAACTTGACAGTCGGCTTTCCCGCTTTTTCCCGGGTCGCGTCGTTTCCGACGGCTGACATGGTGTTCTGGCCATTTGATCACGGCCGTCACATGTGATCCTGTGGTCCGGCGCGGTGAACCGCCCGATGGGCGGTAGGCCGCACCCACCCCGATCAAGGGTTTGAACCGTGTCCCGCCTCAACAGTGACCGCCTTTTCGTGGCCGTTATGGAAACCGGCAGTTTCGCCGCCGCCGCCCAGCGCCTTGGCATGTCGCCGGGTCAGGCATCAAAACTCGTGACCTGGCTTGAAACCGAACTGGGTGTTCGCCTGTTGAACCGGACCACGCGCGCCCTGTCGGCAACCGAAATCGGCCAGGCCTATTACGACCGTATCCGCGCCATTCTGGATGATCTCGACACGCTGGACGCGCAGGTCAAAGACCGCGCCGCCACCCCGCGCGGGCGTCTGCGCCTGACCGCGCCGCTGACCTTTGGAACCCTGCGCCTTGTGCCGGTATTGAATGACTTTGCGCTCCTTTACCCTCAGATCGAACTGGACGTGTCCTTCAATGATCGAATGGTCAATCTGGTGGATGAAGGGTTTGACGCCGCCATCCGCGCAGGCCGCATCGCCGATAGCAGCCTGATTGCGCGCAAGCTGTGCGACATGCAGACCATCGTTGTCGCCTCCGCTGCCTATCTCACGGCGCATGGCACCCCGGCGCATCCTGCCGATCTGGCCCGACATAGCTGTATCATCGACACCAACTTCCGCGATCCGTTGATCTGGCGCTTTCAAGACAAGGGCGCGCCACTCGCTGTGAACCTCACAGGAAGGCTTAGCTATTCCAACGCCGAGGCTTGCCTCCAAGCTGCCGAAATTGGCCTCGGCGTGGCCCATGTGCCGGATTTCGTAGCGCAGGCCAGCCTTTCCGCCGGTCGCACACAAGCCCTGCTGCGCGGCTTTGAAGAATCTCCCGGCGGCATCTACGCGCTTTACCCACCCGGTCGGCACCTTGCCAACAAGGTTCGCATTCTGGTGGATTTCCTTGCCGCACGTTTCGCCACCCGATCAAACGACAGTGCGGCTTCCCCACAGCCGCCAATTCATTCCATTTAGGCAGTAATATTGTGCAAAATTAATGGATTAAATATTTGATGGAATTTATCCATTCTTGTCCCGTCAGCGTCACGCCGACGCATCGCACCCCAACGGTTCAGACAAGGACAACCGCAATGACCACCTCCATCACCTCTTCCGCTTCGGCCAGCCATGCCGATCTTGCTGCCACCCTTCTGCGCGTGACCTCGGGTATCTGGTTTCTGCTTCATGCCGGGCTCAAGATCTTTGTGTTCACCCCCGCGGGAACAGTCGGCTTCTTTGAATCCCTCGGCCTTCCCGGCTTTCTCGCCTATGTTGTGATCCTGGCCGAACTTGTCGGCGGTCTGGCCCTCATCGCCGGGCTCAAGACCCGCATCGTCGCGCTTGGCCTGTCGCTTATCCTGCTCGGGTCAATCTACACCCCGCATTTCGGGGCGGGCTTCTTCTTCTCGAACGAAGGCGGCGGCTGGGAATTTCCGGCTTTCTGGGCGCTTACCCTGTGGGCACTGGCCCTGCTGGGCGATGGGGCCTACGCTCTCACCCGGCGCTGAACCGTAAAGCAAGACAGGATCAAAGCGATGAGCAACGCCTCTACCGCCTCTGCCCCCATGGAAATCGGCCGCGTCACATTGACTGTGAACAACCTTGACCGCACCGCCGATTTCTATACCCGCGCCCTCGGCCTGACGAAACTGTCCGCCGACAACGCGCAAACCACCCTTGGCGCGGGTGACAAGGCTCTGGTCACGCTCATCGCTGATCCGCAGGCCCGCTCCCGCTCCCCGCGAGAGGCAGGGCTGTTCCACACGGCCTTCCTGCTGCCCGACCGCGCGGCCCTTGCCCGCTGGTTGCATCATGCCGCCGCAACCCGCTTGCCCCTGCAAGGCGCATCCGATCACAAGGTATCCGAGGCGATCTATCTTGCCGATCCCGAAGGCAACGGCATCGAAATCTACGTCGATCGCCCCAGGCCACACTGGACCGGCCCCGACGGCAAGATCCAGATGACGACGGACCCGCTTGATCTTGACGCACTCGCCGCCGCCGCCGATGCCCCTTGGTCGGGTGCGCCCGAAGGTACCGTGGTGGGCCATGTCCACCTTCAGGTGGGCGATGTGGCACAGGCACAGGCCTTCTATTCCGGCACGCTGGGCTTTCCGGTTACCGCGCACTATCCCGGTGCCGCGTTCTACGGCGCGGGCGGCTATCACCATCACTTGGCCACCAATGTCTGGAACAGCCGGGGCGCCGGTCCCCGCACGCCTTCCACCGGCCTGACCAGTGTGGAAATTCGCGCCGACAGCGCGGCCCTGTCTGCGATCACGACGCAAACAAACGGAAAGACCACATTGAGCGATCCCTGGGGAACCCAGATCACGCTGACGGAGAAACGCTGATGCTTGTGAATGGCAAATGGATGGCGAAATGGGATCCGGTGCAGGCCAAGGATGAAAAGGGCGGCTTCGTCCGTCAGGTTTCCTCGTTCCGCAACTGGATCACCACTGACGGCACCCCCGGCCCCACGGGCCAAGCCGGCTTCAAGGCCGAACCGGGACGATATCACCTTTATGTCGCGCTGATCTGTCCCTGGGCCAGCCGCACCCTGATGGCGCGCAAGCTAAAAGGGCTGGAGGACGCGATCACCCTGTCCATCGTCGAACCCGAACTGACAGATCAGGGCTGGCGCTTTGCCGACAGTGCCGATCCGGTGAACAGCGCAACCTACATGCACGAAATCTACACCCGCGCCGATCCCTTGGTCAGCGGCCGCGCCACCGTTCCCGTGCTTTGGGACAAACAGACCGCCACCATTGTCAGCAACGAAAGCGCCGACATCCTGCGCATGTTGAATTCCGGCTTCGGCCCCCTTGCCAGCGGCCCGGATCTTTACCCGGCGGATCTGCGGCCCGAAATCGACGCCCTGAACGATGCGATCTATCCCACGCTAAACAATGGCGTCTACCGCGCTGGCTTTGCCACCACCCAAATCGCCTATGAAGAGGCGTTCAATGACGTTTTCACCACCCTCGACTCGCTGGAACATCGCCTGTCCGACGGGCGAAAATGGCTGCACGGCGACCGTTTCACGGAAACCGACATCCGCGCCTTTGTCACACTGATCCGCTTTGACGCCGCCTATCACGGCCTGTTCAAATGCAACCTGCGGCGCCTGACTGATTATCCAAGCCTATGGGCCTACACCGCGCGCATCCACGCCCTGCCCGGCATGGCAGAGACTGTGAACATCGACCATATCAAGCGGGGTTACTATTCGATCAGGGCGCTGAACCCGAACGGCATCGTGCCGCTTGGCCCGGAACTGGACTGGCCTTCAGCCTGATCAACCGTCACCCGGCGACCACCACCCCTGTCCCCCAGTCCGCGCATTTCCGCGCCAGATCGGGCGGCAGGGGCATGTCGGTGAACAGCGTTGTGATCTCTGACAATGACGCCAACCGCGCCGGGGCCGACCGGTCCAGCTTGGAATGGTCGCAGACCAGAAACACCTTGCGCGCTTGCCGGATGATCGCCTTGGACACCCGCACCTCGGCCAGATCGAAATCCAGCAGATCACCATCCTGATCCAGCGCGGATGCACCGATCACCGCATAATCCACCTTGAACTGCTCAAAGAACTGCGTCGTCAATTCCCCCACCAGCCCGCCATCGGACCGGCGCAACGCCCCGCCCGCCACCATGATCTCGCATCCCGGATTGGCGGCCATCGTATTGGCCACGTTCATGTTGTTCGTCACCACCGTGATGTTGCGATGCGTCAGCAATTCCCGCGCCACCGCCTCGGTCGTGGTGCCAAGGTTCATGATCAGCGAACAGTTTTCCGGGATCGCCGCTGCACAGGCCCGCGCAATGGCGGCCTTTGCGCCTTCATTCATTTGCCGGCGTTGTTCATATCCAAGGTTGGTCACGCCGGTCCTTGGCACCGCGCCACCATGCACCCGGTCCAGATGGCCCATGTCCGCCAATTCGGTCAGGTCACGGCGGATCGTTTGCAAGGTCACGTCAAACCGGTGCGCCAGATCCTCAACCATCACCCGCCCCTCGCTGCGGGCGATCTCCAGTATCTCGGTCTGACGGAAACTCAGCGCCACTGCGGCGTTCCTTTTTCTTCGCTGTCTTGCACAGCATGTTCGGAAAGGATGCCGCAGCAATCAAGCCGCAAAAGTTTCTGCACCTGCACGGAAAACCCCCGCCGCAATGCAGCGCGAAAATGTGCGATTACCAGAAGTTCCATTGAAAACATGGCACTTTCCTCTTTCTGCGGCGCGTCAATGTTCGCTTTCTTGAAAAACGCGCATAAACGAAAATAATCATTGACCCAGCAGATGGATTCGTTTCAACCTCTGCCCCGCTAGGGAGGAGACTGGCGTGACAGCGAAGACCGGGCCTGAAATGGCCGACATCTTCATAATCGGTGGCGGCATCAACGGCTGCGGCATTGCCCGTGACGCGACAGGCCGTGGCCTGTCTGTCGTGCTGGCCGAACAGGGTGATCTGGCACAGGCCACCTCGTCGGCCTCGACCAAACTGTTTCACGGTGGTTTGCGGTATCTGGAATATTTTGAATTCCGGCTGGTGCGTGAGGCACTGGAAGAACGCGAAACCCTGCTGGTTGCCATGCCCCACATCTCATGGCCCATGCGCTTTGTGCTGCCGTATCATCCCGACATGCGGTTTGAAGGCGATACCCCCACAGGCCGCCTTCTGTCGCGCGTCATGCCGTGGATGAAAGGCCGCCGCCCGGCTTGGCTTATCCGGCTGGGCCTGTTCCTTTATGACACGCTCGGCGGCCGCAGGATCCTGCCCGCCACCCGCACGCTGGACCTGACCCGCGATCCCGCAGGCAAACCGCTGCAACCCCGCTTTCACCACGCGTATGAATATTCCGACTGCTGGGTCGAAGATTCCAAACTCGTCTCTCTCAATGCCCGCGACGCGGCCCAGCGCGGGGCCACGATCCTGACCCGCACCCGCGTCATCTCGGCCACCCGCACCAGTGGCGTCTGGGAAATCACCACCAATGGCCCCGATGGCGCGCAGACGTTCAAGGCGCGTGCCTTGGTCAATGCCGGGGGTCCGTGGGTCGAAGACGTGATCCGCAACGTCACCCACATCAATTCCACCGAAGGCGTCCGCCTGGTGCGCGGGTCGCATATCGTGACGCGGAAACTTTATGACCACGATCGCTGCTATTTCTTTCAGGGCACCGATGGCCGCATCATCTTTGCCATCCCCTACGAACAGGATTTCACCCTGATCGGCACCACAGATCATGATCACAAGGGCGCGCCCAAAGACGCCGTCTGCACCGATGCCGAACGCGATTACCTGCTGACCTTCGCCAGCCAGTATTTCGCCAAGCCCGTCACCGTGGATGACGTGGTCTGGTCCTATTCCGGCGTGCGCCCCCTGTATAATGACGGCGCGAAATCCGCGACCGCGGCCACACGCGACTATGTCCTGTCGCTTGATACCAACGGCGCGCCGCTCTTGAACGTCTTTGGTGGCAAGATCACCACCTACCGCCGTCTGGCCGAATCCGCGCTGGAAAAGCTGCAACCCCACTTCCCCCAGGCCACCGGCCCCTGGACGGCCCGCGTGACCCTGCCCGGCGGCGACTTCCCGCATGACGGTGCCGCCGCCCTGACCCAGCGGCTAAAGACGGCCCATCCTTTCCTCACCGATTACTGGGCTGCCCGCCTGATCCGCGCCTACGGGTCCGAGGCTGCCGCCCTTCTGCACGGTGCCAAAACCGCCGCCGACCTTGGCCGCGATTTTGGCGGCACCCTGACCGAGGCCGAGGTGCGCTGGCTCATGACCCACGAATTCGCCACCGCCGCCGCCGACGTGGTGTGGCGGCGCACGAAACTTGGCCTGCGGCTGACCCCAGAACAGATCAGCGCGCTGGATCAGTGGATGGCACAGGTTGTCATCCCCCGGTCGATCAGCCCCGCAGCAGAATGAAGAGGAACGGATGGCGCTGGAATTGAAATCAGTCGGCAGGGTCGTCAAGGGGCAGGTCCATATCCAGCCTACGACCCTGACACTGGAAAAAGGCACGATGAACGTGCTTCTTGGCCCCACATCTTCGGGCAAGACATCGCTGATGCGCCTGATGGCCGGGCTGGATGCTCCTACCTCGGGCCGTCTGTTCTGGCACGGCCAGGATGTGACGGGCATCCGCGTGCAGGATCGCAAGGTGGCTATGGTCTACCAGCAATTCATCAACTACCCGGCGATGACCGTTTACGCCAACATCGCCTCGCCCCTGCGCCTGATGGGCAAGTCGGCGGCTGAAATTGATCGCGCCGTCCGCGCCACGGCAGAAATGCTCAAACTCACCCCGATGCTTGACCGCAAGCCGCTGGAATTGTCGGGTGGCCAGCAGCAGCGATGCGCCCTCGCCCGCGCACTGGTAAAAGAGGCGGGGCTTGTCCTGTTGGATGAACCGCTGGCCAACCTTGATTACAAACTGCGCGAAGAACTGCGCGCTGAAATCCCCCGCATCTTCGAAGAATCTGGTGCCATTTTCGTCTATGCCACCACCGAACCCGAAGAGGCACTGCTTCTTGGCGGCAATACCGCCACTCTCTGGGAAGGCCGCGTCACGCAATTCGGTCCAACCCCGCAGGTCTATCGCCAACCCGCCGACGCCATTACCGCACGCGTGTTCAGCGACCCGCCGATGAACTTTTTGCCTTGTCAGAAACAAGGCAACCGCCTGAACTTTGGCGGCATCGCAAACGCCCCCGCGACCGGCGCACTTTCGGCCCTGCCCGATGGGAATTACACCGCCGGGTTCCGCGCCAATCACCTGCACCTGAACACCCATTCTGGAACGGCAATCGAATTCCGCTGCACCCTTGGCGTCACCGAAATCACCGGTTCCGAAACCTTCCTTCACCTCATACATGGAACCGATCGCTGGGTCGGCCTTGTTCATGGGGTGCATGATCTGCCCGCCGGGCAACAGGTCAGCGTCTGGCTCGACCCGACCCATATCTATCTCTTTGATGCCGAAGGC
Organism: uncultured Paracoccaceae bacterium; assembly: GCA_958439195.1. Taxonomy (GTDB): domain Bacteria; phylum Pseudomonadota; class Alphaproteobacteria; order Rhodobacterales; family Rhodobacteraceae; genus Paragemmobacter. The sequence continues at coordinate 29,869 of OY288159.1, read as the reverse complement.
CGCCTCGCCGCGCCTGCGGCCTATGCGGCGGCAGCCTGAACATGGCACAGATCACACTCAAGAACCTCGCCCACAGCTACCTGGCCAATCCCCGGACTGAGTCGGATTTCGCACTCAAGGAAATGGATCACGTCTGGCAAGACGGCGGCGCCTATGCCCTGCTGGGATCGTCCGGCTGCGGCAAGACTACGCTTCTCAACATCATTTCCGGCCTGCTGCGCCCCAGCCAGGGCCGCGTGCTGTTTGGCGACCGAGACGTGACTGATGCCGAAACCGCCGCGCGCAACATCGCACAGGTGTTTCAGTTCCCGGTCGTCTACGACACCATGACCGTGCGCGACAACCTTGCCTTTCCGCTGCGCAACAGGGGCATGGACGCCGCCTATATCAAGGCCCGCGTCGGCCAGATTGCCGCGATGATCGGGATGGAATCGATCCTTGACCGAAAGGCCCGCGGTCTGACCGCCGACGCAAAGCAAAAGATCAGCCTTGGCCGCGGCATGGTGCGCGAAGACGTGAACGCCATCCTGTTTGACGAACCGCTCACCGTGATCGACCCGCATATGAAATGGGAACTGCGCACCCAGCTCAAACAGCTGCACCGCGAATTTGGCCATACGATGATCTACGTCACCCATGACCAGACCGAGGCGCTGACCTTCGCCGACAAGGTTGTTGTGATGTATGATGGCCGCGTGGTCCAGATGGGCACGCCGGAAGACCTGTTCGAAACCCCGGCCCATACCTTTGTCGGCTATTTCATCGGCTCGCCGGGGATGAACCTTCTTCCCGCCGAAATTCATGGCAACACCGCGCATCTGCAAGGCGCGGCTGTGCCGCTGGGTGCGGCCTACGGGCCAATCACGGGCCGCACCCAGATCGGCATCCGTCCCGAATATGCCGTTCTCACCGCAGGCAACGGCCTGCCCATCACGATCAAGCGCGTCGAAGATGTGGGTCGCCACCGCATCATCCGGGGCGATGTGGCGGGCAGCACCGTCAATGTGATCGCCCCCGAAGGAATGGCCGTCGGCGCAGACCTGACCCATGTCCAGTTCACACCCGACCGCATCAATGTCTATGCCGATGACTGGCGCGTCGCACCGCTCGGGGGGGCCGCCTGATGGATAAGACGCAGAACAACAAGGCCTGGTTCCTTGTCCTTCCCGTTCTTGTGGTGGTGGCCTTTTCGGCAATCATCCCGCTGATGACGGTGGTCAACTATTCGGTCAACGACACCTTTGGTGACAACCAGTTCTTCTGGGCCGGCCTGGAATGGTTCGAGGAAATGGTCACGTCCGACCGCCTGCATGGCGCGCTGGGGCGGCAGATCCTGTTCTCGTCGATCATCTTGGCGATTGAGGTGCCTTTGGGCATCTACATCGCTCTGAACATGCCGAAAAAGGGCTTCTGGGCCTCGGTCTGCCTTGTTCTGATGGCGCTGCCGCTGCTGATCCCGTTCAACGTCGTGGGCACCATCTGGCAGATTTTTGGCCGCGTCGACATCGGCCTTCTGGGCCATTACCTTGCCGAACTGGGCGTTGACTACAACTACACCAACGATCCCATCGACGCCTGGGTCACGGTCATCGTCATGGATGTCTGGCACTGGACATCGCTTGTGGCGCTCTTGTGCTATGCGGGGCTGCAATCCATCCCCGAAGCCTATTATCAGGCCGCCAAGGTGGATCAGGCCAGCCGCTGGAGCGTGTTTCGCTATATCGAACTGCCCAAGATGGCCGGCGTCCTGCTCATCGCCGTGCTGCTGCGCTTCATGGACAGCTTCATGATCTATACCGAACCCTTCGTCGTCACCGGCGGCGGACCCGGCAACGCGACCACCTTCCTGTCGATCGACCTGGTAAAGATGGCGGTCGGGCAGTTCGACCTTGGCCCCGCCGCCGCCTTCTCGATCATGTATTTCCTCGTGATCCTGCTGGTGTCCTGGGTGTTCTACACCGTGATGACCAATCTCGATAAAGAAGAGGGCCGATAAGATGCGCCTGCGCGGCTCCCCCATCGTGATGACGATCTACCTGCTGTTCCTGCTGATCCCGATCTATTGGCTCGTGAACATGAGCTTCAAGACCAACACCGAGATCACCTCCACCTTCTCGCTGTTCCCGATGGATTTCACGATCCAGAACTATGTCACCATCCTGACAGACCCGTCCTGGTATATGGGCTATGTGAACTCCATCATCTACGTCACGATGAACGTGGTCATCTCGCTGACCGTGGCGCTGCCTGCCGCCTATGCCTTTTCGCGCTACAGCTTCATGGGCGACAAGCATCTGTTCTTCTGGCTGCTCACGAACCGTATGGCACCGCCCGCTGTCTTTGCCCTGCCGTTCTTTCAACTGTATTCCTCGGTCGGTCTGTTTGATACCCACATCGCCGTGGCGCTGGCGCATTGCCTGTTCAACGTCCCCCTCGCTGTCTGGATCCTCGAAGGTTTTATGCGCGGCGTGCCAAAGGAAATTGACGAAACCGCCTATATCGACGGCTACAGCTTTGGTCGCTTCTTCGTGAAAATCTTCATGCCGCTGATCGCCTCGGGCATCGGCGTCGCGGCCTTCTTCTGCTTCATGTTCTCTTGGGTCGAACTGCTGCTGTCCCGCACGCTCACCTCTGTGAACGCCAAGCCGATCGCCGCCACCATGACCCGGACAGTATCTGCCTCGGGTATGGATTGGGGCGTTCTCGCCGCCGCCGGCGTGCTGACCATCATCCCCGGCGCGCTGGTGATCTACTTCGTCCGCAACTACATCGCCAAGGGCTTTGCCCTGGGAAGGGTGTGATGACCGCCTCTCGCTGGACCAGCATCTACCTTGTCACCGCCGCCGCTCTGGCCGCAATCCTTGCCGCGCTGTTTCTTTCGGTGCCGCGCACCGAAGACGGCATCGACTGGTTCGCTCCCCTGATCCAAGGCGGCTGGATGGCCTGGACCTTCCCGGTCGCCCTGTTCTTTTTCGTCATCGCCAGCCTGCTGATCGTCTTTACCCTGCTGGCGATCCGTTACCCCGAAACGCCGCGCAAAGGCATTCTCAGGATCGAAACCACGCGCGGTGACCGGCTGTTCATTTCCCTACTCGGGTCGGCTTTCATCTGTGTGGGCTGGCTCTTTACCTTCGGTGCGCCGCTTTGGGGCGCGCTGATCTGTTGCCTGATTTATGCCGCAGCGGTGTTTCGCTGGGCGTGATCCCGGCATCCAAGGGCCGGGGGGCCGGACGCGACCCGTCCCCCGGCACACAAAGAACGACACGTCTCAAATTCTGGGAGGATAAATTATGAGACTACGACCAACAGCAACCGCGATGGCGCTTGCGCTCATCGCCTTCGGCACGGCCCCGGCCTGGGCCGATATGGAGGCGGCGAAAGCCTTCCTCGACGCGGAAATCGGTGATCAATCCACCCTGTCCCGCGCCGATCAAGAGGCGGAAATGCAGTGGTTCATCGACGCCGCCGCCCCCTTCGCCGGAATGGACATCAAGGTGGTTTCGGAAACCATCACGACCCACGAATACGAAGCCAAGGTGCTGGCCCCGGCCTTCACCGCCATCACCGGCATCAAGGTCACCCATGACCTGATCGGCGAAGGCGACGTGGTGGAAAAGCTGCAAACGCAGATGCAGTCGGGCGAAAACATCTATGACGCCTATATCAACGACTCTGACCTGATCGGCACCCATTGGCGCTATCAGCAGGCCCGCAACCTGACTGATTGGATGGCAGGCGAAGGTGCGGCTGTCACCAACCCGAACCTCGATCTGGCAGATTTCATCGGAACCAAGTTCACGACCGCCCCGGATGGCAAGCTGTATCAGCTTCCCGACCAGCAGTTCGCAAACCTCTATTGGTTCCGCTACGATTGGTTCAACGACGAAAAGACCAAGGCCGATTTCCAGGCCAAGTATGGCTATGAACTGGGCGTTCCGCTGAACTGGTCGGCCTATGAAGACATCGCCGAATTCTTCACCGGCCGCGACATGTCCTATGCGGGTGGCCCGGCTTCCGGCGTCTATGGCAACATGGATTACGGCAAGAAAGACCCGTCCCTCGGCTGGCGCTATACCGATGCGTGGATGTCCATGGCCGGCATGGGCGATGTGGGTGAACCCAACGGCCTTCCGGTCGATGAATGGGGCATCCGCGTCAACGAAAACTCACAGCCTGTCGGCTCCTGCGTTGCGCGTGGCGGTGCCACCAACGACGCCGCCGCCGTCTACGCCGTGACCAAGGCCATTGATTGGCTTCAGCGGTTCACCCCGCCGGAAGCGCAGGGCATGACCTTCGGCGAAGCCGGTCCCGTGCCTGCTCAGGGCGCCATTGCCCAGCAGATGTTCTGGTATACCGCCTTCACCGCCGACATGGTCAAACCCGGCCTGCCCGTGATGAACGAGGATGGCACGCCCAAGTGGCGCATGGCCCCCTCGCCGCACGGCGCCTATTGGCAGGACGGCATGAAGGTCGGCTATCAGGACGTGGGGTCATGGACGCTGATGAATTCCACCCCGGTGGATCGCGCCCAGGCGGCCTGGCTCTATGCCCAGTTCGTCACCTCAAAAACCGTGGACGTGAAAAAGTCGCATGTCGGCCTGACGTTCGCGCGTGAATCGACCATCCAGCACCAGTCCTTCACGGATCGTGCGCCGCAGCTTGGCGGTCTGGTCGAATTCTACCGCAGCCCGGCCCGCGTGCAGTGGTCGCCCACTGGCACCAACGTGCCGGACTATCCGAAGCTGGCCCAGCTCTGGTGGCAGAACATCGGTGACGCCATGTCGGGGGCAAAAACCCCGCAAGAGGCGCTCGATGCCCTGTGCGAAGAACAGGAAAGCGTGCTGGAACGTCTGGAACGCGCAGGCGTGCAGGGCGACATCGGCCCGAAGATGAACGAACCGCAGGATCCGCAGGTCTGGATCGACGAACCCGGTTCGCCCGTCGGCCCCCTGGAAAACGAAAAGCCCGCGGGCGAGACGATTTCCTATGACGAGTTGATCAAATCCTGGCAGCAGGGCTGATCCGGCGGGCGGGGCGAAAGCCCCGCCCGTTTCTGCCTGCAATTCAGATGAATACGCGGCTCCGGCCTCGGATGACGTCGTCCGGTCGTCCCGAAATTGACGGGTCTAAGATGCCGCTCCGCAGGACACATCCACAGCCGAACGCAAAAGTCCGATCCTGCAAATGTATCACTCCATGCACGATGCCGTGACAACCGTAACGGTCCGGCTGCCGCGCGAGTAACGGCCTGAGAGAAACTTCAGAGGACGGAACTCACCATGTCAGCCGCTACCGCCACATCCCGCGATCTGGGCACCTTGCCCGCCATCAACGCACAAACCCTTGGACTGCTGTTCGTCGCGGGCTTCTTTGCCAGCATCGCCTTCGATCTTTGGGGGCAGGTGGTCAGCCCCGCGCTGGGGTTTGCCAACCTCTCGCCGCATGGTCTGGCGAAAAGCCTGCTTGGCACGCTCGGCCTGCCCAACAGCGATTTCGCGGGCTACTTCATGCATTTCTACCTTGTCGGGCTGGTCGGCTATCCCATTGGCTGGCTGTTCATCTTCGCCCCCCTCTGGCGCAAGGTGATCGGGGCTACCCACTGGTTCCTGCCCTCGGCCATCTATGGCTTCGGCCTCTGGATCTTTGCCATAGGCGGGATCACTGCCATCGCTGGCCTGCCCTTCTTCCTCAACTTCACCGGCATCACATGGGTCGCACTTGTGGGCCATGTGCTTTACGGCATCGTGCTTGTTGCGGTGATGCGAATGATCCAAAAAGACTGACCCTTCCCCCGGCGTGCCACCGCTGCGGCGCGCCGGGTTTCCCACATCGCCGCAAGGCACACAGACCAAACCAGAATCCCGCACAGGGGACAGCACAGCAAAAGGGAGGCACCGCATGACCCATATCCTCGCCATCGACCAGGGCACCACCTCGTCCCGCGCGATCATTTTTGACGCCTCCCTTACCGTAAAGGCCGTCGCGCAAGAGGAATTCCCCCAGCATTACCCCGCCTCCGGCTGGGTCGAACATGACCCGTCCGATCTGTGGTCCACCGTCGCAGGCACTGCCCGCGCTGCCATTGAAAAGGCCGGGATCACCGCCGCCGACATTGCCGCCATCGGCATCACCAACCAACGCGAAACCACCCTGATCTGGGACCGCGCCACGGGCGAACCGATCCACCGCGCCATCGTCTGGCAGGACCGCCGCACCGCCCCCATCTGCACCGCATTAAAGGATGCGGGGCACGAGGCGATGATCACCGCCCGCACCGGCCTGCTGCTTGATCCCTATTTCTCGGGGACCAAGATCAAATGGCTGCTCGACAATGTCCCCGGCGCCCGCGCCCGCGCGGCACGGGGTGAACTGGCCTTCGGCACCGTCGACACCTTCCTGATCTGGAAACTCACCGGCGGCCGCGTCCACGCCACCGACGCCACCAATGCCGCACGCACGCTGATCTACAACATCGCATCCGGCGAATGGGACACCGACATCTGCGCCCTTCTCGACATTCCCATGGCGCTCTTGCCCGAGGTAAAGGATTGCGCCGCCGATTACGGCACCACACGCCCCGATCTCTTTGGCCGCGAAATTCCCATCCTCGGCGTCGCAGGCGATCAACAGGCCGCCACCGTCGGCCAGGCCTGCTTTGCCCCCGGCATGATGAAATCCACCTACGGCACGGGCTGCTTTGCCCTCCTGAACACCGGCAGCGACATGGTGCCTTCCAAGAACCGCCTGCTCACCACCATCGCCTACCGCCTGAACGGCGAAACCACCTATGCGCTCGAAGGCTCCATCTTCATCGCCGGTGCCGTCGTCCAATGGCTGCGCGACGGGCTGAAGATCATCCGTGAGGCAAAGGAAACCCAACCCCTCGCCGATGCCGCCGATCCCACGCAAGACGTGATCCTTGTCCCCGCCTTCACCGGCCTCGGCGCGCCCTATTGGCGGCCCGATTGCCGCGGCGCGGTCTACGGTCTTACCCGCAATTCCGGCCCTGCCGAACTCGCCAAGGCGGCCCTCGAAAGCGTCGGCTACCAGACCCGCGATCTTTTGGAGGCGATGCGCGCCGATTGGGGTGCAAGCGCCGATGGCATCCTGCGCGTCGATGGCGGCATGACCGCGTCGGATTGGGCGATGCAATTCCTGTCAGACATCCTGGGCGCACCCGTCGACCGGCCCGTGGTGACGGAAACCACGGCGCTGGGTGCCGCCTACCTTGCAGGCCTTCAGGCCGGCCTTTGCCCACCGCCCGCCGAATTCCAGAAAACCTGGGCGCTGCAACGCCGCTTCGCCCCCGGCATGGACGCTGCCACCCGCGATGCCAAATACACCCGCTGGGGCCGCGCCGTCGCCGCCACGATGACTGTCTGATCCCGCCCCTGCACGGGTATGGGTCGATATGGGGGGCACCCCATCGGCGCAGCAGGGATGCCCCTACTCTACCCAAGGAACCTGCCCATGACCCCCTTCGCCATCGCCACCCCCCAGCGCATCCTTTTTGGCAGGGGCGAGGCCGCGAAAGCCCCCGCCCTGATCCGCACCTTCGGGCCCCGCGGCATCATCGTCCACGGTGCCAACCCCGCCCGCGCCCAATGGCTGATCGGCGCACTCCAGGCCGCAGGCTGCAACGTCCTCGCCCTCGCCTGCACGACCGAACCCACACTGCCCATGCTGCAAGACGCCCTCACCCAGGCCCGCCCCTTCCACCCAGATTGGGTGGCAGCCATCGGTGGCGGCGCAACCCTCGACCTCGGCAAGGCACTCGCCGCCCTGATCCCCGCCCCCGGCGGCCCGATGGATCACCTGGAGGTCGTTGGCAAAGCCCTCCCCCTCTCGGTTGCCCCCCTCCCCTTCATCGCCATCCCCACCACCGCAGGCACCGGGGCCGAGGCGACAAAGAACGCCGTCATCGGCCTGCCCGATCACGGACGAAAAGTCAGCCTCCGCGATGACCGCATGCTTGCCCGCATCGCCCTCATCGACCCCGCCCTTACCGACGGCACCCCTCGCGCCACCACGCTGGCCTCCGGCCTCGACGCGATCACACAGGTGATCGAACCCTTCGTCTCGTCCAAAGCCACGCCCTTCACCGACGCCCTCACCGCCCCCGCCATCCCCCAAGGCATCCGCGCCCTCAAGCGTCTGATGGAAGCCGAAGACCCGCCAGCCCGCGACGCCCTCGCCTATGTCTCCCTGACCGGCGGTATCGCATTGGCCAATGCGGGGCTCGGCGCGGTCCACGGGCTTGCCGGGGTCATCGGCGGCCTGACCCCCGCCCCGCATGGTGCCATCTGCGGCGCGCTGCTCTCGCCCATCCTGCGCCTGAACCGCGCCAAAGCCACCGGCGACACCGCCCAACGCCTTGATCAGGTCTTCCATCACATCGCCGCCATCCTCGGTGGCCGCCCCGAAAATGCCCCCACAACCCTCGCCCAATGGGCGAAAAACGCAGGCCTTCCCGGCCTCACCGCCCAGGGGCTCCCCCCTGCCCTCCACCGGGAAACCGCCGAAGCCGCCCTCACCTCCTCGTCGATGAAGGGCAACCCCGTCCCCCTCACCACCCAAGACCTCATACAGGCGCTGGAAGCCGCAGCCTGACCCAACCCTTTCATCTTGGCGAAAATACCCGCCGGGGGTCCGGGGATGGCAAACCCCCGGCCTCACCCCCAGCACCGTCATGTCCGGCCAAAGCGGCGCTCGTCAGAACCCCCCGCCTTGCGACCAGCGCCAGGCATCCCGGATCATCGCCTCCAGCCCCCGCTCCGGCTCCCAGCCCAACTCGTCGCGCGCCCGCTCTGATCCGCAGACCAGCGCCGCCGCATCCCCGGCCCGCCGCGCGCCTTCCACCACCGGCACGGCGCGGTTCGTCACCACCCGCGCATGATCCAGCACCGCCCGCACCGAATATCCCGTCCCGCTCCCCAGACAGAACACCCGGCTGCCCTTGCCCGCCTCAAGCCAGCGCAACCCCCGCACATGCGCCTCGGCCAGATCGGTCACATGCACATAATCCCGCACGCAGGTGCCATCCGCCGTGGGATAGTCCGCCCCGAACACCGTCAGCGCCGCGCGCTTGCCTTCAATCGCGTCCAGCATCAGCGGAATCAGATGTGTCTCCGGCTCATGCCGCTCGCCCACCTCGCCCTCCGGGTCCGCGCCCGCCACGTTGAAATAGCGAAAGATCACCGATTGCAGCCCGTGGCTCGCCCCAAAATTCCCCAGCATCTGCTCGATGGCCAGTTTTGATGCCCCATAGGCATTGATCGGCCGCTGCGGCGTGTCCTCGTTCAACACCACGCCATCCTGATCGCCATAGGTCGCGCAGGTCGATGAAAACACGAACCGCGCCACCCCCGCCGCCACACAGGCCTCAATCAGGTTCAGCGCACCGCCCACATTCACCCGCCAATAGCGACCAGGGTCCGACATGGATTCCCCCACCAGCGACAGCGCCGCGAAATGCATCACTGCCACGGGTTTCCACCGCGCAAGCGCCGCATCAATCGCGGCCCGGTCCATCAGATCGCCCTGCTCCAGCGGCCCGTATTTCACCGCCGCTTCCCAACCCGTCGACAGATTGTCGAAACAGACCGGCACATAACCCGCCCGTGCCAATGCCTTGCAGGCATGCGCGCCAATATAGCCCGCGCCGCCCGTCACCAACACATGTTGCACCATTCCACCCGACCCTTTTGCAATTCCGTTCCGCCGCCACGCTATCCGCCTGACGCGACAAAGACAAAGCCCGGCCCCGCAAAAACGCACAACGCCGCAGCGCGCGCTGCCTTTCGACCCTGTTCACCATCGCTCCCCATCCTTCGCGGCCAATCCCTTGGCCAAAAGGTTCCCGATGTCCGACGAAACGCCCCTTCTCGCGCTGCCGCTGATCCTGCCTGCTCAGGCGCAAAAGCACGTCACCCATAACGAATCCCTCCGCCTGCTGGATATCCTCGTCCAACTCGCGGTGCTTGACCGAAACCGCACCGCCCCCCCGCCCTGCCGTCCGAGGGCGACCGTCACATCATTGCCAGCCCCGCCACGGGCCTGTGGCAAGGGCAAGACGGCAAGATCGCCGCTTTCTGGGGCGGCACCTGGGTCTTTCTTCCTCCGCGCGCTGGCTGGCTTGCCCGCGTCATCACAGAGTCGGAAACGCTGGCCCATGATGGCACGGGGTGGACGGCGGCCCAAACCCTTCCCCAAACCTTTCCCAGACTCGGCATCGCCACCACGGCGGATGCCACCAACCGCCTTGCCGTCTCTGCCCCGGCGACATTGTTCGATCACGCGGGCGCCGACCACCAGATCAAGGTGAACAAGGCCAGCACGCCCGATACAGCCAGCCTGTTGTTTCAATCCGCCTATTCCGGCCGCGCCGAAATGGGCCTTGCCGGAACCGACGGCTTTGCCATCAAGGTAAGCGCGAATGGCACCGCCTTCACCACGGCCCTGATCACCGACGCCGCGACTGGCACCGTTGCCCTGCCCGAAGGCATTTCCGCCCCGTTGATGCTCCGCGATGCGGCAGATCCCGCCAAACGCGCCAGCCTCGACCTGACGGCCCTTTCCGCAGGCGCACAACGCAGTTTCAGCCTGCCGAATGTCACAACCGAACTCGCCGGGCTGTCCGGCACACAAACCTTTTCTGGTGCAAAGACCTTTTCCGGCACCTTCACCGTTTCCACCCCGACCGCCGGCTTTGGCACCGCCACCACCAGCGCCAGCTATGGCCTTGGCTCCGGCATCACCGCATCCGGCAGCAGCAAATCCGTGAATATCGGCACCGGCGGGGCGGCCGGGTCGACCACCACCCTGACCCTCGGCCCCAACACCGCAGGTGCAACCGGCACAACCACCATCCACGGCACAACCCTCACCCTCGGCCCGAACCTTGCGCAATTCGATATGGGATCGGCCTCTGCGCGGGCCTCTGTTCTTGGCCTTGGCGGGGCCACGGGCGATGCCACAAACCGCCTTTCGGTCACCAGCGCGGGCGTCCTTCTGAACCATGCCGGGGCCGGCGTGGAAACCACGCTCAACAAATCCACCCCAGCCGATGCCGCGCAAATCAGCTTCAAGACAGGCTTCTCCACCCGCGCGCAAATCGGCCTGCTGAACAGCGATGACCTTGCCCTTCGCGTCAGCGCCGATGGCTCCGCTTTTCTTCCCGTGCTGACCGCCGCCGCCGCAACAGGCCGGGTCACACTTGCACAACCCATCATCCTGCAAGGCCTTGCCGCAGAACCGGCCAGCGCCGAAAACGGGATGCTCTGGCATGATACCAGCACCGACCGCATCCGCGCCCGGACAGGTGGCATCACCCACTGCCTGGATGGGCAACAGGATATCCCCTGGCTTACCCCGCCTGCCGGGGAAATTGTCCTTACCACCATCGGTGCCAGCAGCGGGTCACTGGGTTCGGTGGCCGGGGCCGCCGGGCGCATCGACCTTTTCCCCTTCATGCCCCGCACCGACCTTACCGTTGACCGTCTGTTCCTGAATTGCAGCACCGCTGTCGCAGGCGCGCTTGCCCGCATCCTGATCTATGGCAGCGACGCCCTTGGCCGCCCGGACGGGCTGATCTTTGAATCCGCCGATCTTGATCTTGCGACCACCGGGGCAAAGTTCGCCACCCTATCACTGACAATGCAGCAGGGGCGGAGCCTTTGGCTGGGCCTGCGCCATGCGGCGACGGCCTCCACCTCCACCTGGCCCGCCTCTGGCACACCCGATATCAACGGCGGCACCACCCCTGCGACCACCGCGCGCAAGATCCTGCGCCGCACCCATGCCTGGCCCACACCCGCCCCCGCCACATGGGGCTTTACCTCGGCCGAGATCAACGCAACCTCCGCTCCCGCCATCTGGCTGCGCATGGCCTGATCGCACGTCCCGGACGACCGCCCCAAACGCCCCTGCACCATTCAATTCCAGAAATCCGCAGGGGTGATTTGATGTGGCGTTTCGACATGGCGATTTGACACGGCGATTCGCCCTGCCCTAAACAGGCACCTGCAACGGTCTGTCGGCGATGGGTGAAGAGTCATGAAGATTGCGATGATAGGAACAGGCTATGTCGGCCTTGTTTCGGGTGTGTGCTTTTCCGATTTCGGGCATGATGTGGTCTGCGTCGACAAAGACCCGGCCAAGATCGACCGCCTTCACGCAGGCGAAATCCCGATCTTCGAGCCGGGCCTCCAGGATCTGATGGCCAAGAACGTCGCCGCAGGCCGGCTGACATTCTCGCTTGATCTGGCACAGGCGGTTGCGGGCGCCGATGCCGTCTTCATCGCTGTCGGCACCCCCACCCGGCGCGGCGATGGCCATGCCGACCTGCGCTTTGTGATGGCCGCCGCCGAAGAAATCGGTCGGGCGCTGACCGGATATGCCGTCATCGTCACAAAATCCACCGTCCCCGTCGGCACCAACCGCAAGGTCGCCGAAGCCGTCCGCGCCGCCAACCCGCAGGCGGATTTCGACATCGCCTCCAATCCCGAATTCCTGCGCGAAGGCGCCGCGATCGACGATTTCATGCGCCCCGACCGCGTGGTTGTGGGCATCGAAAACGACCGTGCGAAAAAGGTGATGTCCGACATCTACCGCCCACTGTTCCTGCGCGATTTTCCCATCGTCTTCACCGATCTGGAATCGGCCGAGATGATCAAATACGCCGCCAACGCCTTCCTTGCGACCAAGATCACCTTCATCAACGAAATCGCCGCACTGTGTGAACGGGTCGGGGCCGACATCAAATCCGTGTCCAAAGGCATCGGCCTTGATGGTCGCATCGGCAACAAGTTCCTGCATGCCGGCCCAGGCTATGGCGGATCGTGTTTCCCCAAGGATACCAAGGCATTGGCCCGCATCGGCCAGGAAAACGCCGTTCCCATGCAGATCGTGGAAACCGTGATCAAGGTCAACGATCAGGTCAAACTACGGATGCTGGACAAGATCGTCGATCTGCTTGACGGCACGATCAACGGCAAGACGGTGGCCATCCTCGGCGTCACCTTCAAACCCAATACCGATGACATGCGCGATGCCCCGTCGCTGACCATCGTCCCCGCCCTTGTTGGCGGCGGCGCCAAGGTGCGTGTGATGGACCCGCAGGGCCAGCACGAAGGCGAGGCGCTGCTGCCCCATGTCCGCTGGGTGGAAAACGCCTACCACGCCGCGCAGGGCGCCGATGTCATCGTGATCCTGACCGAATGGAACGAATTCCGCGCCCTCGATCTGCAAAAACTGGCGCGCAAGATGAACACCCCCCGCATGGCCGACCTGCGCAACATCTATGCGCGCGAAGACGTGCTGGCCGCCGGGTTTGAAACCTATGTCGGCGTAGGCCGCTGAACGCAAAGGGCCGCCAAAAACAAAAAGGCCGGGGTCACCCCCGGCCCTTTTCATTCCAATGGTCGTTGATCAGACCACCCGCTCCACCATCATCTTCTTGATCTCGGCAATCGCCTTGGCCGGGTTCAACCCTTTGGGGCAGGTCTTGGCGCAGTTCATGATCGTGTGACAACGATACAGCTTGAACGGATCTTCCAACTGATCCAGCCGCTCTGGCGTCGCCTCATCGCGTGAATCGATGATCCAGCGATAGGCATGCAGCAGCGCCGCCGGCCCCAGATACTTGTCGCTGTTCCACCAGTAGCTGGGGCAAGACGTGCTGCACGACGCGCACATCACGCATTCATAAAGCCCGTCCAGCTTCTTGCGATCCTCGATCGACTGCCGCCATTCCTTGGCCGGGCGGTTGGTCTTCGTCTCCAGCCACGGCATAATGCTGGCATGCTGGGCATAGAAATGCGTCAAGTCCGGGATCAAATCCTTGATCACCGGCATATGCGGCAGGGGATAGATCTTCACATCCCCCTTCACCTCATCCAACCCATAGATACAGGCCAGCGTGTTGATCCCGTCGATATTCATGGCACACGATCCGCAGATGCCTTCGCGGCAGGACCGGCGGAAGGTCAGCGTCGGGTCAATCTCGCTCTTGATCTTGATCAGCGCGTCCAGAACCATCGGACCGCAGCTATCCATGTCGACGAAATAGGTATCCACCCGCGGGTTTTCGCCATCATCCGGGTTCCAGCGATAGATCTGGAACTTGCGGACATTCTTCCCGGCAGGCTTTGGCCAGGTCCGGCCGGTGCGGATCTTTGAATTCTTGGGAAGCGTGAACTGAACCATCGGGTTATCCCCTCCATTCCGGGAACGAATAGAGCGGCCGCGTCGGCGGCTGCCCGGATTTCTGATAGACGCAGGTGTCAAACACCGCCGAAGGATCGCGCCCCATGATGTAATCAGAGGACAACTCCAATTCCCATCCCGTCCGCGCGTTCCCGTTTGAATCGATGCCTGCACGAATTGTTCCGCGCGGCTTTACCGCAGATTTTGCCCGGTCAAGGCACTGCTGCTCGGCTCGGTTCACAGGAATCGGCCCACAGGCCACCATCGCGCTGGCCACAAGTGCAAGGGTCGGCACCAGGATCACAGCGCGCATCCCTAAACCCCCAGCGCCACGCCAGCGGCGGCAAGGCAGCTTTGCGTCTCGCTGCGCGCCACGATGGCCCAGACCACAGCCTCGGTCGAGGTGCCGGCATAAACGCCCACATCCCGCGCCAAGGTCTGCACTTCGGCGGCACTGGCATTCTGCACCACGCAGCGTGTCGCCGCGTCGGCCTGCGGCCCGGCAAGCCGGTCATCCACGATGGGCCGGACCACGGTTTCCGCCGTCCGCCGCCCGATCTTGTCGGCCACGTCCTGCGGCGAACAGGCCGCCAGCACAGCACCCGCCAACACAACGCACACACCGAAACGCGCAAATGAACCGGTCATCGGGGACACTCCTTCATCAAAGGCCCCTACCCTGCCACGTCCACGCCCCACACCGCAGGCCCGCATGGCAAGGGCCGCGCCAAACGGGCGCTTCCCTGCCGATCCGTCCTGCCGCGCGGCCCGCTGCATCAGAACTTCCGTTCCGCTGGTGCGATCTTCTTCAGGCTGATCCCACCCTCGGCCTCGGTCGTCAGCGGATCGGTATGCACGGCACGGAAGCCCAGCTTCACCTTGTCGCCATCCACCCAGGCCAGCGTATGCTTGCGCCAATTCACGTCGTCCCGCGTCGGGTGATCCTCATGCGCATGGGCGCCGCGCGATTCCGTCCGGGCATGGGCGCCATAAATTGTGGCCAGCGCATTGGGCATCAGATTGCCCAATTCCAGCGTCTCCATCAGGTCGCTGTTCCACACCAGGCTCCGGTCCGTCACCGACAGATCCGCCATCTTGCCCGCAATCACAGTCATCTTCCGCTCGCCCTCGGCCAGCGTCGCTTCGGTGCGGAACACCGCGGCATCCGCCTGCATCGTGCGCTGCATCTCCAGCCGCAGTTCAGCGGTCGGCACCGCCCCCGCCGCATGACGCACCGTATCGAACCGTGACAGCGCACGGTCCACCTCAGCCTTGTTCACCGGGGCAACCGGGGCTTTCGGGTCCACGATCTGACCGGCGCGAATGGCCGCCGCACGGCCAAACACCACCAGATCGATCAGGCTGTTTGATCCAAGCCGGTTCGCCCCATGCACCGAAGCACAGCCCGCCTCACCCACCGCCATCAGGCCGGGGAAAACGGCATCGGGGTTGCCCTCAGTCGGGTTCAGAACCTCGCCCCAGTAATTCGTGGGGATACCACCCATGTTGTAATGCACAGTGGGCAGAACCGGGATCGGCTCTTTCGTCAGGTCCACACCCGCAAAGATGCGCGCCGATTCCGAAATGCCCGGCAGTCGCAGGTCCAGCGTTTCCTTGGGCAGGTGGTTCAGGTGCAGGTGAATGTGGTCACCATTCGCCCCCACCCCACGCCCTTCGCGGATTTCAATGGTCATGCAGCGCGACACGTAATCGCGCGGCGCCAGATCCTTGTAATGCGGGGCATAGCGTTCCATGAACCGCTCGCCATTGGCGTTGGTCAGATAGCCGCCCTCGCCCCGCGCCCCTTCGGTGATCAGACAGCCCGAGCCGTAAATCCCGGTCGGGTGGAATTGTACAAACTCCATATCCTGCAACGGCAACCCGGCCCGCGCCACCATCCCGCCACCATCGCCGGTGCAGGTATGCGCCGATGTGGCCGAGAAATACGCCCGCCCATAGCCGCCCGTCGCCAACACCACCATCTTGGCGTTGAACACATGCATGGTGCCGTCATCCAGCTTCCACGCCACCACACCGGTGCAGGCGCCATCTGTGATGATCAGGTCCAGCGCGAAATATTCGATGAAGAACTCCGCGTTGTTCTTCAGGCTCTGGCCATAGAGCGTGTGCAGGATCGCATGCCCCGTCCGGTCAGCCGCCGCACAGGTGCGCTGCACTGGGGGGCCTTCACCAAATTCGGTCGTATGGCCGCCAAACGGGCGCTGATAGATCTTGCCTTCTTCGGTGCGGGAAAACGGCACGCCGTAATGTTCCAGCTCATACACCGCCTTGGGGGCTTCGCGTGCCAGATACTCCATCGCATCCGTATCGCCCAGCCAGTCCGACCCTTTTACAGTGTCATACATGTGCCACTGCCACGAATCCGGCCCCATGTTCCCCAAGCTGGCGGCAATCCCGCCCTGCGCCGCCACCGTGTGCGACCGCGTCGGGAAAACCTTCGTCACACAGGCCGTGCGCAGCCCCTGTTCCGCCATGCCCAGCGTCGCGCGCAGACCGGCACCGCCGGCCCCCACGACAACCACGTCATAGTCATGCACTTCATACGGATAAGCCGTCATGTCTGCCCCAATCAGATCGCGATGCGGACAAGGGCATAGAACCCCGTCGCCATCACCACGTAGGAAAGTGAAATCGCCGCGATCACCAGCGCCTTGCGGGTATGCCCCTTGGCATAATCCTCGATCATCATCTGCGCGCCCTTGGCGAAATGCCGCATCGAAACGAACAGCACCAGCGCCGTCACAATCGCCGGGAAGGGCCGCGCAAAGGTGGCAACCACCGCCTCATGCCCCTGGCCCAACGCCCGCCCAAAGATGAACACCCACACCGGCATCAGAAACGCCAGCGCCACCGCGCTCACCTGCATCTGCCAGTGATGTTCCGTCCCGGTGCCAGCGGCACCCTTGCCCACTGCGCGCTTGCGGTCGGTCAGATAACGCATCTTCCGCCCCCCTTATACGATGATGACGGTCAGGATGGTCAGCACGACCGATCCGATGATGCAGCCCCAGCCCAGCTTTTCCGCCGTGGGAATGTCCAGCCCCTTGCCTGCATCAAAAACCAGATGCCGCAGCCCCGCCAGATAGTGATACCACAGCGCCCAGGCCGAAAGCGTGAACACCAGATCGCCGAACCAGCTTGTCGCCACCGCATCGGCAATGGCGAAATATTCCGCCGATGTTGCCGCCGCCAGCAGCCACCACACCGCCAGAAGCGTTCCGACAATCAACCCATTCCCCGTGATCCGCGTCAGGATCGACGTGATGGATGTCAGTTGCGGGCGGTAAATCTGCAAATGCGGCGACAGGGGTCTTTGAACCCGCTTCACATCAGCCATTCTCAATCCCCTCGTCGCTGGCAGCCCATCCGTTGCGGACCGGCGGGCGCGCTTCGTGTATCGTTCTAGGCTTGAATAACGCTTTTTCCAGCCAAGTCACGGCCCAGAACGCCGCAGTTGCAGCATGTTCGCGCTAAACCAGCGAAAAAACGTCTTTTGTGATCACGCGCCGAAAATTTGTGATCACGGCTCGATGGGCGCCACCTCCAGAATGTAATCCGCCATCTCCCTGCACATGGTGATGGTCTGTTCCGCCGGATCGTAAAAGGCATTCGCCTCGTCGCAGGCCGCCACCTGCACCCCCACCTCTTCTGGCAGGGTCAGGATGGAATTCAGATAGGCCACCTCTTCCATGATGGCCCGCGCCACCACATCCTCCGGTTCCGCATCCCCCAACCAGACAAGGCTCTCGCCCGCCCCCGCCGCCTCCAGCTCGTCCAGAAACAGACCCCACGACCCTTGCGCCAGATCGAACTCATCTGGGCAGGTCGCGGCCCGATCCGCTGGCAGGCCGAACTCCTCGGCCAGAACCGCGCGCTCATCGGGCGCGCCGCCGTAATACAGGCAGATATAGGTAAAGAACCGCCGCTCATCCGGCGAATGGACGCCCCAAAATGCCGGAGCCTCCCCCGTCTCTGCGCTCGCTGCCGCACTCGCCGCCGCACTGGCCGCCCAGAAATACGCCGCCGACGCCACCTTCGCCTCGGACGATTCCGCATCCCACAGCCGGTCGATCATGACGACAGACAGCACATCCGCCGCGTCCTCCTCCAACCCCAGCACCGGCAATTGCATCACGTCAATCAGCGCGTGGCCCAACTCGTGGTAAAAGATCGCCAGCATCACATCGCTGACATGCACATCCGTATCGGTCAGCGCGACCTCTTCGCCCAACCCGCCATCATCCCCGACGGCCCCCTTATACCCCAACGGCTCAGAAGCGGCGGGCAAGGCGAACAGAAACAGGACGGCGATCCAACGGGCAATGCACATGCCCCGCATCATGCCCGAAGCGGCCCTCAAAGCAAGCCTCCACGAACCCTCAAACTGGCACCCTCAAACTGGCACCAGAACCCAGTAATCCAGATCCAGCAGCACCTCCGGCAGATATTTCCCATCCGCACCTTTCAACGCGAATGGCTCCGCCCCCTGCTTCACCGCCACCAGCCGCAGCCGCAGCGCCCCCACGCCCGGTGCCGCCGTCTCGGCCCGGTCCAGCACCTCGGACCACGCCCGCACGGTATCGCCCACGAAACAGGGGTTCGCATGCGCCCCCGCATTCAGCGCTACGATCATCTGCGCATTGGCCAACCCGTTGAACGAAAGCGCCCGCGCCAGCGAAATCACATGCCCGCCATAGATCAACCGCCGCCCATCCGCCCGCTGCGTCACATCGAAATGCACCTTGGACGTGTTCTGCCAGAGCCGGGTGGCCAGCATATGCTCGGCCTCCTCCACCGTCACGCCATCGACATGGTCGATCCGCTCGCCCAGGGCATAATCGCCCCAACGATGCCTCTCCCCGGCCTGCGCAAAATCATAGCGGCGGAAATCCAGCCCCGCCGGCACCACCAACGCTTCGGGCGCAACCACCGGGGCCAGCTTGGGCACCACCACCTCAGGCGCGGGCGCATCCAGCCGCGCCTTCTTCACCATCACCCAGCGCACATAATCCAGCACCGTCTCGCCGCGCTGGTTCATCCCCCGCGTCCGCACATAGACCACGCCCGACGCACCATTCGAGTTTTCCTTCAACCCGATCACCGTCGATTCCGCACGCAGCGTATCGCCGGGGTAAACCGGCAACAGCCACCGCCCCTCGGCATAGCCCAGGTTGGCCACCGCATTCAGACTGACATCCGGCACCGTCTTGCCGAACACCGTGTGAAAGGCGATCAGGTCATCCATCGGTGATGCCGCCAACCCGCAGGCCCGCGCGAATTCATCCGATGAATACAGCGCATGTCGCGCGGGATAGAGCGCATGGTAAAGCGCCCGCTCCCCCCCGCTTACCGTGCGCGGAACGGCATGGGCAATCACCTCGCCCAGCCGATAATCTTCAAAGAAACGCCCCGGATTGGTCTTCATTGTCCTGCCTTCCGTCGGGCCTGCCGTAGCGGGCAAACCCTAATGTTCACCCAGCTTCACATCGGGCGTATATGTCCCCGGCACATCCTTCACCACCGCCTGCCCGCAGCGCATCACGCCACGCGCCGCGTCAAAGGCATAGGTGGGCGCGCCATGCAATTCCCACCCCTTGTTCAAGGCCGCCGTCACCTTGTGGCAAAAGGCGGAGGTGTCGTCCTCTGACAGGAACCGATACAGCTTCATGTCCTTACCCCCGTTCAGCCCCCCGTTCAGCCCCAAGGCTGATAGCCCAGCCAGTTGTGGATCAGCATCACCACCACCGTCACCACCACGGTGCCAACCACGGCCTTCCATTCCGCCCCCGGCCTGGCCACAGGCGGCACCCATGCCCGCTGCGCCCGGTTGATCAGGATGACCGACACCACCGCCCAGGCCAGCAACCCGCCAAACAGGATCAGCGACGGCAGATCGCCATTTACCAACAGATGCGCCACCGCCCAGGTCTTGACCGCCGTCAGCTGCGGATGCCGGATCTTGCGCGCCAGCGCCGCCTTGGTGCCCGACGCCGCATACAGATAGACGGCAAACACCATCAGCAGGTTGTTGATCCCCACCATCGCAGGCGACCGCCCCCACCACACCGCCGCCTCGGCCTTGGCCGCGCCATAGCCGAAATACATCATCACCACGCTCAACACCAAAAGGACCGCCACGATCCCCTTGCCCGGGTCACCCAGCCGCGCCCGCGCCTCCGGGGCCAAACGCTTGAACAGATGCGCCGCCCACCATAGGGCAAGTCCAAGGATCAACAGCGTCATGGGTCATACCTCATCGGGTTTCTGGTGGGGGTCAAAGATGCCGCGCACCCTGCCCTCAATCCGCCCCTACCGCAATGCGACCCGCCTGCATCTCTTGCGCCCGCATCGCCTGCGCCTCGATCGCCTGCGCCTTGGCCAGAACGGCCTGCGCCGTCACCACATGCAGGTTTTCCACAATCCGCCCGTCCAGAACGGCCACACCCTGCCCCTGCCCCCGCGCCGCATTGAACGCTTCGATCTGCCGGCGTGCCAATTCCACCTCCTCGGCGCTCGGGGCAAAGGCCGCATTGGCAATCTCCAACTGCGCCGGGTGGATCAAGGTCTTGCCATCAAACCCCATGTCGCGGCCCTGCTCGCATTCCGCCCGCAAACCTGCCTCATCCCGGAACGCGTTATAGACGCCGTCGATGATCACCCGCCCCTGCGCCCGCGCTGCCAACAGGCACAGCCCCAGCCCCGTCATCATCGGCAACCGATCCGCCCGGAACCGACTGCCCAACTCCTTGGCCAGATCATTTGTTCCCATCACCATTCCCGCCAACCGGGGATGTGCGGCAATCGCGGGCGCGTTCAACATCCCCGCCGCCGTCTCCATCATCGCCCAAAGCGGCATGTCGCCGGTCACCGCCGCCACGGCATCCAGGTCGGCAGGCCCGTTCACCTTTGGCACCAGCACCGCATCCACGCCCGCATGCCCGGCAAAAGCCGCCGCATCGGCACGCCCCCAATCCGTATCAAACCCGTTGATCCGCAAGATCCGGGCGCGCGGCGCATAATCCACCTCGTCCAGAAACCGTGCCAGCGTGGCCCGCGCCGCGGCCTTCTCCTGTGGCGCGACCGCATCCTCCAGATCAAAGATGATCGCATCCGCCGCCAGATCGCGCGCCTTCTCCAAAGCGCGCTCCTTTGACCCCGGAATGTAAAGCACCGAACGGAACGGACGTGTCATCCGAGTCGCCTCCACGAAATATTCTTTCGCTCAAAGGCACGATTTCGGAAGTATCGGCAAGCCCCAAAATGCCGCGTCGCAGCATTTTTGCCGCTCACACCCACAGAAGGCGCTGTCACAGCCCCCGTCACCCGTCCCGCAGCCGCCCGTCAGATACCCGTCACCCCGTCCCAGATCAGCTTCAACGAAATCCCCATCAAGGCCCAGGTGACAATCCGAAAGAACAACACCTCCGGCAGCACCCGCACCAGCCGCACCCCGACAAACACCGCCACCGCAGCCACCGGCATCAGCAGCACCGCAACATGCAGGTTCTGCGCGCTAAACTGACCCAGCGCCCAATAGGGCAGCAGCTTCACCGCATTGATCACCGCAAAGGCAATGGTCGATGTGCCGGCAAACACCGTTTTCGACATCTTCAACGGCAATGTGTAAACCTGATAGGGCGGCGCCCCGGCATGGCTGACAAAACTGGTGAACCCCGACACCGCCCCCCAGAACAGCCCCGGCGCCACCCGCGCCGCGCGCGGGGCGGCATCCCGCCTTGGCCGCAGGATCAGGTTCAGGCTGAAGGCCAGCCCGATCAGCCCCACCAGCATCGTCACCCAGGCCTCCGGCACCACCGTCGCCGTGGCCCATCCCACCGCGATTCCCACCATCGCCCCCGGCAGCACGATGGCCAGCACCCGCTTGTCAAAAGCCTTGCGATAGGCCCAAAGCCCGAACATGTCCGACACCACATAGACCGGCAACAACAGCCCCGCCGCCGTCACCGGACTGACCACCAGCGCCAGCATCGGCACACTCAGGTTGCCGATCACCGGAAGGCCGCCCTTGCTTACCCCCACCAGCATCGCCGCCGTGACAGCCGCCACCCAGAACCCCCAGCCTTCCATCCACGTCGCCCTTGCCAGCCTGCCCAGAAATGCCCGCCGCGTTTAGCGCAAACACCCACCGACCACCACCCGCCCCCCCGCAATTGCCGCATCCCGTGGCATACCGGAACGCTTGCCAGACGGCGTTTAGCGGCGTAGCAACGCGCCCGACTCATCCAGAACGGGAGACCCGGACCATGGCACGACCCAAGATCGCCCTCATCGGCGCAGGCCAAATCGGTGGCACACTCGCCCACCTTGCCGCCATCAAGGAACTCGGCGATGTGGTGCTTTTCGACATCGCCGAAGGCACCCCGCAGGGCAAATCGCTTGATATCGCCCAGTCCGGCCCCTCCGAAGGTTTTGATGCCGTGATGAAAGGCACCAACGATTACGCAGACATCGCCGGGGCCGATGTCTGCATCGTCACCGCAGGCGTGCCGCGCAAGCCAGGCATGTCGCGCGACGACCTTCTTGGCATCAACCTCAAGGTCATGAAATCCGTGGGCGAAGGCATTGCAAAACACGCCCCGAACGCCTTTGTGATCTGCATCACCAACCCGCTTGATGCGATGGTCTGGGCGCTGCGCGAATTTTCGGGACTGCCGCACAACATGGTGGTCGGCATGGCTGGCGTGCTGGATTCCGCCCGCTTCCGCCACTTCCTGTCGGTGGAATTCAACGTCTCCATGCGCGATGTCACCGCCTTTGTTCTGGGCGGCCACGGCGATACGATGGTGCCGCTGACCCGCTATTCCACCGTCGGCGGCGTCCCGCTGCCCGATCTGGTGCAGATGGGCTGGACCACGCAGGAAAAACTGGATGCCATCGTGCAGCGCACCCGTGATGGCGGTGCCGAAATCGTCGGCCTGCTGAAAACCGGCTCGGCCTTCTATGCCCCCGCGACCAGCGCCATCGAAATGGCCGAGGCGTTCCTGAAGGATCAAAAGCGCCTTCTGCCCTGCGCCGCCTATGTCAAAGGTGCCTTTGGCCTTGATGGCATGTATGTGGGCGTGCCCACCATCATCGGCGCGGGCGGCATCGAACGCATCGTCGACATCAAGCTGAACCCGGCGGAACAGGCGATGATGGACAAATCCATCGACGCGGTGAAAGGCCTTGTCGCCGCCTGCAAGGAAATCGACCCCTCTCTGGCCTGATCCCCGGCATTCATGCTAATCCAAAGGGGCACCCCGCGCGGGTGCCCCTTCCCCGTTTCTGAAAGGCACGTCCCATGGACTATGGCAAAGGCGGCAACCCAAAGGCCGCAAAAGACAGCCACCACCCGCTTGATCAACCCCGCCGCGGCGCGCCCAAGGGTGATACCAAGGCCGACGCGAAAAAGGCCGAACTCCTTGCTCGCATGAAAGCCGCCGCCGCGGCGCGCAAGCCAGACGGGAAATAGCCGCCATGCGCCCGCTGCCCGCCGCCCTCCTCGCCCTGTTCCTCGCGGCCGCTCCCGCTGCCGCTCAGGACATCTCGGCGGAGATCGGCAGCGCGGGCCTCGCGGCCACGCAATCCCGCCTGACCGCCCTGCCCGCCCCCAGCGAAGCCGACCGCTTCGCGCTTGGCGGCATCCGCTTTCTGCGCGCGATCGAAGCGACCTATCAGGCCCGCTACCGTACAGGCATGTCCGATCCCACGGGCATGATCCCCTTTTTGCGTCTGGATCAGGGAACCGCCCCCGACGCCACCTTCGCCCCCGGCGATGTGGCCGCCCTCTTCACCGACGCCGCCGCCGGAATGGCCGCCGCCCGCGAACCCCTGATCGGCCTTGCCACCGGGCCGGAATTCGCCCTGACCATCCGTCTTGGCGACCTGTGGTTCGACGTGAACGCCGACGCCGCCCGCACCCCGGACGAAGATGTGATGGCCCTTCTCGGCCCCGCCCTTCTTGGCTGGCGCTGGTTCGACCGCGACCCCGCCACCCCGGCCCCCACCATCACCTTCGACCGCGCCGATGCGGCCTGGCTTTCGGCCTATACGCACCTCCTTGAAGGCTTGAGCAACATCCTCCTCGCCTATGACCCGACCGATGCGCTGTCCCGCGCCATCGCCGCCCGCGATGGCATGGCCGCGCTCGCCCCGCGCCCGATGGATGAATTCGCCACCTTCACCCCCGCGATTGACGCGATCTGGGTCATGCTCACCGCGCTCGACCAAGAACCCGATGCCGCCCGCCTTTCCGCAGCCCGCACCCATTTCCTGTCGATGATCACCGACAACCGCACCTTCTGGATGGCGGTAAAAACCGAATCCGACAACACCGCCGAATGGCTGCCGAACGACAACCAGACCTCCGCCCTCGGCCTGACGCTTCCACCCGGCACTGGCACCACATGGCTTGCCGTTCTGGCCGATGGCGAGGCGCTGTTGAACGGCGACAAGCTCATCCCCTACTGGCGCCTGGGCGATGGCGCAGGGGTAAACCTGTCCCGAATGTTCACCGAACCCGCGCCCGTTGACGTGAAAGACTGGATTCAAGGCACAGGCGCGCTGCCCTATCTGGAGCAGGGCGAAACCATAACCCCCGAAAACTGGCAGCAGTTTCAGGCCATGATGGGCGGCGACGCCATGCTTCTGTCACTCTGGCTGAACTGAACAACTCCGCTTCCCCCTCCCCCAGCTTGGGGGGGGCAGTCGGGAAGATGGGGGCGGCTGGCCCAACTGCGCAAATTCGCACCCTTAACCATCATCTCCCCGCCCAACCTGCCGAAACTTGTATGCACACCCGTCTGCACCACGCGCTGCACTGCACGGCTGAACGCCCCAAAACCGCAATCCCCCGAAATCACAGCCAAATCCGCCCAGCATTGACAAGCCGCCCGCCCCACGGCCACATCCCGACAAAGGGGACATACCGCATGACCGAACGCATCACCGAACTCACGGATCGCCTCATCCGCTATTGCGCCATCGACAGCCAGTCCGATGCCGACAGCCCCAGCCAGCCTTCCACCGCCATCCAGTTGAACATGGCCAACCTCTTGGTGCAGGAACTTGCCGACATCGGCGCAACCGATATCCGCCTCACCGATTACGGCACCGTTCTCGCCACCCTCCCCGCCACAGCCCCCGGCCCGACCATCGGCTTTCTCGCCCATATGGACACCGCGCCGCAGTTCAACGCCAGCGGCGTCAAACCCCGCGTGATCCGGGGCTATAACGGCGGCGCGATCACCTACCCCGACAACCCCACCCTGACGCTTTCGCCCGAAACCTCGCCCAACCTGTTGAAAAAGCAGGGCCATGACATCATCACCGCCTCGGGCACCACGCTTCTGGGCGCGGATGACAAAGCCGGCATCGCCATCATCATGACCGCCGCCCGCGCCCTTCTGGCCGATCCCACCTTCCCCCACGGCCCCATCCGCCTTGCCTTCACGCCCGACGAAGAAATCGGCCGCGGCGTCGACCGACGGCTTCCCAAAGACCTTGCCGCCGACTGGGCCTATACCTTCGATGGCGGCGAGGTGGGCGAGATCGAATTTGAAACCTTCTCCGCCGACGGGGCCGAGGTGAAAATCGCAGGCGTCTCCATCCACCCCGGCTGGGCCAAGGGCAAGATGGTCAACGCCATCCACTTGGCATCCAAGATCATCGCAGCCCTGCCCCAGCACACGATGCTGCCCGAACTCACCGATGGCCGCGACGGTTTCATCCACGCCACCGATATGACCGGCGGTTCTTCTGCCATGACCCTGCGCTTCATCTTGCGCGATTTCGAACGCGAAGGCCTTGAAGCCAAAGGCGAAATCCTGCGCGCCGTCTGCGCCGCCGTGCAGGCCACGGAACCGCGCGCCACCATCACCTGCACCATCACGCCGCAATATCGCAACATGCGTTACTGGCTGGAATCCGACATGCGCCCCGTCGATCTGGCCCGCGATGCCTGCCGTGACATCGGCCTTGATCCCATTTCTGTCCCCATCCGCGGCGGCACGGATGGCTCGCGCCTCACCGAGATGGGCATCCCCTGCCCCAATCTTTTCACCGGGATGCAGGAAATTCACGGGCCTTTGGAATGGATCAGCGCGCAAGACATGGCCCGCGCGACCGACCTGATGCTCGCCCTCGTCCGCCGCGCCGCAACGGTTGAATGACCCTTCCTTCCCCCTATCACGCCCCCGGCTTCTACGATGTCGCCCTCGCCAAGGGCCGCCACCGTGACATCGTCGGCGGCCGGTGGGAGGAAACCCCCCGCATCGTCCTGCCCCTGCTGGCCCAACACGGCCTGCAACCAACCGACCACCTGCTCGACATCGGCGCAGGCGCCCTGCGCCTTGGCCGCCATCTCGCCCCCCAAGTCGCCGGCTACTGGGCAACCGATCGGTCCCGCGCGCTGATGCTTAAGGGGTGGGAAACCGAACTCGACGACGCTACCCGCGCCAGCCTTTCGCAATCCCGCCTGATCGAAGACACCGCCTTCTCCTTCCCCGGCATCCCCGCCACCATCACCTTCGCGCTTGCCTTCGCCGTGTTCACCCACCTGCCCCCCGACCACCTCGCCACCGCGCTTGCCAACCTCCGCCCCCGCTTTCCAACCTTGCGCCGCCTGACCTTCACCGTCTTTCTCGCCCCAGACGGCCACTCCGGCCCCTATCGCCAATCCGATGGCGTCGTGACCCACCCCGACCGCTTTCCCTGGCACATGACGGAACGACAGGCCCTTGCCATCGCCACCACCGCAGGCTTCACCGCCACCCGCCACGACCACCGCCTTCCGCGCGGCCAAACCTTGTTCACCGCCGATCCGTAACGCACAGCCCTGTCCGCCACCCGCCGCGAATCACCCGCTATCGCTAACGTTTTGTAACTTGTGATCACACGTTTTCCGGGTGTGAT
Organism: uncultured Paracoccaceae bacterium; assembly: GCA_958439195.1. Taxonomy (GTDB): domain Bacteria; phylum Pseudomonadota; class Alphaproteobacteria; order Rhodobacterales; family Rhodobacteraceae; genus Paragemmobacter. The sequence goes on along the minus strand of OY288159.1, from coordinate 2,731 downwards.
CACAAAATGCCGATTTTTCCCGCCAAACGGCGGCATGCCATAGAATACCGTTTCAACCGCCCCCATTTCCGTGGCAAGACCCCGGAAAACCACTAGGACGGGACGGTTGCGATGAACATCCACGAATATCAGGCCAAGGCGCTGCTGCGCTCCTACGGCATTCCGGTGTCCGATGGCCGCGTGGTGCTAAAGGCCGAAGAGGCCAAGACAGCGGCGGGCGAACTTGATGGCCCGCTGTGGGTGGTCAAGGCGCAAATCCACGCCGGTGGCCGCGGCAAGGGCCATTTCAAGGAACCCGAAGCCGGCGAAAAAGGCGGCGTCCGCCTTGCCCGCTCGGTCGAAGAGGCCAGCCAATTTGCCCGCCAGATGCTGGGCCGCACCCTTGTCACCATCCAGACGGGTGACATCGGCAAGGTCGTCAACCGCATCTACATCGAAGACGGCTCCGACATTGACCGCGAATTCTACCTCGCCCTGCTCATCGATCGTCAGACCAGCCGCATCTCCATCGTCGCCTCCACCGAAGGCGGGATGAGCATCGAGGATGTCGCCCACGACACCCCGGAAAAGATCCACACCTTCACCATCGACCCGGCCACGGGGTTCCAGGATTTCCACGGCCGCCGCGTTGCATTTTCGCTGGGTCTTTCGGGCAACCAGGTCAAGCAATGCGTTAAGATCGTCCGCGATCTCTATCGCCTGTTCACCGACAAAGACATGGACATGCTGGAGATCAACCCCTTCTGCGTGCTGAAAGATGGCAGCCTGAAGCTGCTGGATGCCAAGATGGGCTTTGACGGCAATGCCCTCTACCGCCACCCCGACATCGCCGCCCTGCGGGATGAAACGGAAGAAGACCCCAAGGAACTCGCCGCTTCCAAGTTCGACCTGAACTACATCGCTCTGGATGGCGAAATCGGCTGCATGGTCAACGGCGCCGGTTTGGCGATGGCCACGATGGACATCATCAAACTGTATGGTGCCGAACCTGCCAACTTCCTTGATGTGGGCGGCGGCGCGACCAAGGAAAAGGTGACCGAGGCGTTCAAGATCATCACCTCCGATCCCAACGTCAAAGGCATCCTCGTCAATATCTTCGGCGGCATCATGCGCTGCGACATCATCGCCGAAGGCGTGATCGCTGCGGTGAAAGAGGTGGGCCTTCAGGTGCCGCTGGTCGTCCGTCTCGAAGGCACCAATGTCGAACTCGGCAAGGACATCATCCGCCAATCCGGCCTGAACGTCATCGCCGCCGATGACCTGAAGGATGGCGCGGAAAAGATCGTCAAGGCCGTCAAAGGGTAGGCCTTATGGCGTTCGCACTCATCATCGCCACAGCCATAGGGGTGTTCTCCCTTAAGTTCTTCCTCCCGAATTGGCTTGTTGGCCTCTCCATCGTCATCATTGCTGGACTTGCTTACTATCAGTTCAGCTACGTTCCGGCCCAGCGGGCTGCGGAACAGTTGCAAGGAAACTGAAAATGTCCGTCCTCGTGAACAAATCCACCCGCCTTATCTGCCAGGGCTTCACCGGCAGCCAAGGCACCTTCCACTCCGAACAGGCCATCGCCTATGGCACCAAGATGGTCGGTGGCGTGACCCCCGGCAAAGGCGGCACCGAACATCTGGGCCTGCCAGTCTTTGACTCGGTCCATGACGCGGTGGAAAAGACCGATGCCAACGCCACCGTGATCTACGTCCCGCCGCCCTTTGCCGCGGACTCGATCCTTGAGGCGATTGATGCCGAAATCCCGCTGATCGTCTGCATCACCGAAGGCATTCCGGTGCTGGATATGATGCGCGTCAAACGGGCGCTGATCAATTCCAAGTCGCGCCTGATCGGCCCGAACTGCCCCGGTGTGATGACGCCGGGTGAATGCAAGATCGGCATCATGCCGGGCTCTATCTTCTCCAAAGGCTCGGTCGGCGTCGTCTCCCGCTCTGGCACCCTTACCTATGAGGCCGTCAAGCAAACCACCGATGTGGGCCTTGGCCAGACCTCGGCCGTCGGCATCGGCGGCGACCCGATCAAGGGTTCCGAACATATCGACATCCTCGAAATGTTCCTCGCGGACCCTGACACGCACTCGATCATCATGATCGGCGAAATCGGCGGTTCCGCCGAAGAAGAGGCCGCTCAATTCCTGGCTGACGAAAAGAAAAAAGGCCGCTGGAAACCCACTGCCGGCTTCATCGCAGGCCGCACCGCACCGCCCGGCCGCCGCATGGGCCATGCTGGCGCGATCGTTGCAGGGGGCAAGGGCGACGCCGAATCCAAGATCGAAGCCATGAAATCAGCAGGCATCGTCGTCGCCGAAAGCCCCGCCCATCTGGGCGAGGCGGTGCTGAAGGCGATCGGCAAGTAAGGAAGACATGCATGAGGGAGGCACTGATGGATACCCGCACGAAAACCGTCGTCGCGTCCTTCGTGGCCCTCTTTGGCCTTCTTGCCCTCACGGCCTGGGCCTCAATCAACCACGCACAACCGAACCGCGCGCTGCAAGGCGCGCTGTTCGGGCCATCCGAATAAAGGCCATCCCCGCATGGGACCGTCCCAAGCCTTGCGAACATCAGTGCGGAACACCTTCCGCTTTTCGGGCCGCGCCACGCGGTCCGAATTCTGGTGGCGTTGGGCCGTCTTCTACGGATTGGCAATGCTCGTCCTGCTCTGGCGCGGCCTTGCGATCACCGGGCCGCGCTTTGACGCCTTTCTCACCCTGTTCCTCTTCGCC
>OY288158.1 GCA_958439195.1 uncultured Paracoccaceae bacterium | reverse complement strand
CCCACCGCGCCCAAAAGGCGGAAGCGGGCATAAAGCTCTTCGTTGAACCAGTTGCCTTCGCGCACGGCGCGGATGGCGCGGCCATGTGGGCCATCGCCACGCGCAAAGGCCGCCATGCTGGCGGTATCGGGCCAGATGGAGAAAGTCACCTGATGCAACAGGGGCAACTCACCGATGCCGATCTTGAAGGCGACGTTCGGATCGCTGCCGATCATGGCCGAGATGGGGGGGACGCGGTTCCAGAAACGCAGCGCGCGCGACGGGCGCAGCGTGGCGCGGGTCAGCGCGGCAAGGGGCAGTGTCGAATCGGAGGGCTGCGTGCCGGTCGGATTAACATCCGGGCGGAATGGATTGACGCCGGTCCAGCGGCCACGGGCCGAAACCGGATCAAGGAACACGGTCCAGCTTTCATCGGCCCGGTCACGCCAGCGCCGCCAGACCGGGCTTGTCGCCGTCGCCTGACGGGCAGCATCCTCATCCGGCCAGACGGCCAGGATTGCCCAGACGCCCCAGTTCGGCCGCGGTGTGAACCCTTCGCCCGTGCCAGAGCCGCAAAGTTTCCAGAACAGCGCCCGCTTTTCCTGCCGCATCGCCCACCGCGCAAAGCCCATCTGGCCAATCACCCAAAGGCGTGACCAGGTCCCGTCAAAGCGGAAAAGGCTGAGGCTGGTGACAGGAATGGTGCGGACCTCCGGCGCAGAAAGTGTAAACCTACTTTGACAGTATCTGCGAAGGAGGGAAAGAAAAAACGCCGATTTATGCGCGGCTCACTGAGATATTGTAAATTAAACTAGACACTCTATCATTCAGGGCATGAAGCACACATCCCCTTCCCGCGCCGACACTGCCTTGCCAGGATCAAACCATGCCATCGTCATCGGCGCGGGGCTTGGCGGCCTGGCCTCGGCCATGCGGTTGGGGGCAAAGGGGTGGCGGGTGACGGTGATCGACCGGCTGGATCGTGTGGGCGGGCGGGGGTCTTCGATCACGCAGGGCGGGCATCGCTTTGACCTTGGGCCGACCATCGTGACGGTGCCGCAGGGGTTGCGCGATCTGTGGGCGGTGTGTGGCCGGGATTTCGACCGGGATGTGCGGCTGGTGCCGATGGACCCGTTCTATGAGATTCGCTGGGAAGACGGATCGACCTTTACCATGCGCCAGGACGAGGCCGCGATGAAGGCCGAGGTGGCGCGGCTGTCACCCGGCGACCTGAAAGGGTATGAAAAATTCCTTAACGACAGCGAGAAACGCTATTGGTTCGGGTTCGAGGATCTGGGCCGCCGCCCGATGCACAAGTTGCTGGATCTGATCAAGGTTCTGCCGAAATTCGTGCGGATGCGGGCGGATCGGTCGGTCTATGCCCATGCGGCGGGGCGGGTGTCCGATCCGCGCCTTCGCTTTGCCCTGTCGTTCCATCCGCTGTTCATTGGCGGCGATCCGTTCAACGTGACGTCGATGTATATTCTGGTCAGCCATCTGGAGAAGGCGTTTGGCGTCCATTACGCGATGGGCGGCGTGCAGGCGATTGCCGAGGGGATGGCCAAGGTCGTGGCCGCACAGGGCGGCGAGGTCGTATCGCAGACCGAGGTGGATGAGATCCTTGTGGACGGTGGCCGCGCGGCGGGCGTGCGGCTGGCGTCGGGTGAAGTGATCCGGGCGGGGCTGGTGGTATCGAACGCCGATGCGGGGCACACCTACACCCGTTTGCTGCGCAACTTGCCGCGCAAACGCTGGACCGATGCACGACTGAAGCGGTCGCGCTGGTCGATGGGCCTGTATGTCTGGTATTTCGGCACCAAGGGCACGCGCGAGATGTGGAGGGATGTCGGGCATCATTCCATCGTGGTGGGGCCGCGCTATCGGGACCACATCAAGGACATCTTCATTCGCGGCAAGCTGGCCGATGACATGAGCCTGTATGTGCATCGCCCCAGCGTGACCGATCCGTCCTGCGCGCCCGAAGGCGATGACACGTTCTATGTTCTGTCGCCTGTGCCGCATCTGGGCCATTCCAACGGGGTCAACTGGGCCGAGGAAGAGCCGCGCTATCGTGCCAAGATGGCCAAGATGCTGGAGGATCGGCTGATCCCCGGTTTCCGTGACCGGATTACCGAGGAAATCACCTTTACGCCGGAAACCTTTCGGGACCGTTACCTGTCACCGCTCGGTGCCGGGTTCTCGATCGAGCCGCGCATCCTGCAATCCGCGTGGTTCCGGCCGCATAACGTATCCGAGGAATTGCCCGGCCTTTATCTGGCGGGCGCGGGCACCCATCCGGGGGCGGGGCTGCCGGGGGTAATCGGCACGGCCGAGGTGCTGGGCCAATTGGTGCCGGATGCACCGCAACAGGCGGCGGGTCTGCCAGATCTGCCGATGGCTGCCGAATGATCGACCCGCGCGACATGGATCATTGCCGCGAGGCGATCCGCACGGGGTCGCTGTCGTTTCATGCCGCGTCGCGGTTGTTGCCCACCAATGTGCGTGACCCGGCGCTGGCGCTTTATGCCTTTTGCCGGATGTCGGATGATGCCGTGGATGAAGGCGATGATCAGGCGGCGGCGGTTCTGTCGCTGCGCGATCGGTTGGACATGGTCTATCGCGGCACGCCCGCCAATCAACCTGCCGACCGCGCCTTTGCCGGGGTGGTCGAGGCGTTTGACATGCCGCGCGCCTTGCCCGAGGCGCTGTTGGAGGGGTTCGCCTGGGACGCTACGGGGCGGCGCTATGATGACCTGTCCGGCGTGCTGGATTACGCCGCACGGGTGGCGGCGGCGGTGGGTGCGATGATGTGCGTGCTGATGCGCGTGCGCGATGCGGATGCGCTGGCGCGGGCCTGCGATCTGGGTCTGGCGATGCAGTTGACGAATATCGCCCGCGATGTGGGCGAAGATGCGCGGGCGGGGCGGATGTATCTGCCGATGTCTTGGCTGACGGCGGAAGGCATTGATCCCGAAGCCTTTCTGCGCAACCCCCGCGCCTATCCCGGCGTGGCGCGTGCCACTTTGCGACTGTTGGATGAGGCAGAGCGGCTGTATCTGCGGGCCGAGGCGGGGGTGCCGTCGTTGCCGTTGGCCTGCCGCCCCGGCATCTATGCGGCGCGGCTGATCTATGACGGAATCGGCGGCAACCTGCGCCGCGCACGGGGCGACAGCGTGACCACGCGGGCGCGGACGGGGCGGGGCAAGAAGCTGGCCTGTCTGGTCGCGGCCACAGCGCGGGCGGTGGTGTCCACGGTAAAGCCGGGGCCTGCGGTGCTGCATGCCGCCCCGGCGCCCGAAGTGGCGTTTCTGGTGCAGGCGGCGGCGCGTGGCGATGCGCGGCGGCCCCGCAGCGATGCGCTGCTGTCGGTGCTGGCGCAGCTTGAGGCGCGGGATCGCGGCATGGCCTGACGGCCAAACTGCTGTAATGCCAAGAATTTCATCACAGGCAGTTTCCGCTTGGACGGGGACGGCGGACGGGCTACATCGCAGGGCTTATGGGAACCGGGAGCGATGCCATGGAATTCTTCACCCTGTTTCTGACCTATCTTGCCGCCTGCGGGGCGGCGGCGGCGACGGGGGCGATGTTTCAGCCGGGCGATTGGTATCGCAACCTGTCAAAGCCGCGCTGGACCCCGCCCGATTGGCTGTTTTCGGTGGCCTGGACGGTGCTGTATCTGAGCATGTCGGTGGCGGCGGCGCGGGTGGCGATGGCGGGGGAAACCGGTCAGGCGCTGGCGCTGTGGTCGGTGCAGATTGCCCTTAACACCTTGTGGACACCGGTTTTTTTCGGGCTGCGGCGGATGGGGGCGGGGTTGGTGATCATCGCGCTTTTGTGGCTGGCGGTCGCTGCGACCATGCTGGCGTTCTGGCAGGTGGATTGGATCGCGGGGGCCTTGTTCGCGCCCTATCTGTTGTGGGTATCGGTGGCGGGGATGCTGAACCGGTCCGTCTGGGTGCGCAACCCGGCGGGGTAATCGGCCAGGCGGCGGAAGGCGGAATGTGACGTGAAAGCGGGTGCAGCGCGTGGTGCAGACAGCCAGTGCAGCAAACTGTATGCACGCAGCGCACGGCATCTGGCCTTTCACGCAACGCGCAGTGCCTGCCCGTTTACGGCGCGCGGGCGGCGGCGGTGCGATTGGGTATTTGTGCCAAGATGAAACGGCCGAGATGAAGCCGCAGATCAGTCGAAGCGCCAACCGGCGCGGCGGGGCACACGGACGGCCAGCATGGGTTTAAGGAGCGGTGAGCGGAAGCGGGATAGGTCAAGCGCCTCATGCACGCCGTGGCTGATTTCCCCCTCTAGCCGGGTTTCGACCACGCTGCGGCTGTAGAAGGGGGCGTCGAGCATCGACATTACCTCACGCGGGGTGGTGCCGGGATCGGCGCGGGTTTCGCGGCGGACCTGCCAGCGCGAGCGGGCAAAACCGGTGCGGGGCGGCGGGGTGACTTCGCGTGCCTCGCCCGAGGCGCTGACCTCCAGCCCGAAATCAAGCGTTGATCCGTCGCGGCGGGTGGCGTCGTAGATGCAGAGCGCGCGGTCCTTGAGCGGGAAGCGACCCCAGGTCCAGAAATCGAAATCCGCCTCCAGCGCGGCTGTTCCGAAATTCGCGTCGAAATAGCCGTGGCCCTGCCATTTATGGCCTTGGGTCAGGTTCACGTCGATATGGGCCAGCGGTGCGAAGGGGCGCCAGACATGGCGGGGGTGCAGAGCCAGTTCCACGCCCGTGACCGCGCCGGGGGTCAGGACAATGCGGCCTTTGACCGCGCTGATCAGCGGGGGGGAGGACATCTCATCCACGTCGATCACCAGTTCCCGCCCGGTCCAGTGCATGCGGCTGGGGCCGAGGGTCAGGGTGTCGGCGGTCTGGCGCAGGGCGCTGCGGCCCCGATCGGTCATGGTGAAGCGTCCGCCGGGGCCATAGGTGGCGACGTTCAGGCAGACATGGTTTTGCGGCTCGCGCCGACCGGACCAGGCATACCAGGGCGAAAACACCGATCCGATGAAACCTATGACCGAGACCGCGCGCCGCCCGTCATCGGAGATGCCGTCGAGATACCACCAGGCATAGCCGTCGGGGCCGACCTCGACCCGGAAATCCGGTCCTGCATGATCGCCTCTGCCGCGTGCATCGCGGAGAGGGCCGCCATCGGCACCCCCGCCCCCGGATGCGCGCCGCCCCCCGCCAGATACAGCCCCGGCAGCGCCGTGCGTGCCGTGGGGCGCAAAAAGCTGGCCATCGTCCCTTCGGGCGAGCGACCGTAGATCGCCCCCTGTGAGGCCGGGAACAGTTGGCCGAAGATCGCGGGGGTGGTCAGTGCCGGCGGGTCGGGCAGGGGGGTGAAGGTCAGCCCCATCTGCGAGAGCCGGTCGAAGGTCATGTGGCGGCATCGGCTGTAATCCTCGGGTCGCGCGGGCAGGCCCGCAGGGGCATTCAGGATGATCTCGAACCGTTCGACGGGGCGACGGTTTGGGGGTGGGCGGTTTGGCCCGGTGCGGTCTTCGGCGCAAAGATAGAGGGTTGGGGCGGCGGGCATCTGGCCGCGCCCGATGGGGCCGAATTCGGCCTTTGGATCGTTCGTGAAGAACACGTTGTGGTGGATCAGGTCCGCGGCGCGTGGGCCTTGTGGCGTGGCGGCAAAGGCCCAGACGAGGGCCGACAGGCTGCGCGGCGTGGCGCTGCGGGCAGGCAGGGCGGATTGCGCGGCATCGCCCAAAAGGCCGGAGGTCAGCGCGGCGGGATCGCCGTTGAACACGCAGGCCGTACAGGGCAGGGTGCGGCCACCATCAATCTGAACCCCGGCGACGCCGCCCTTCTGGCGGGTGATGGCGGTGGCCCCGGTGCCATAGCGGAACTGCACACCCATGCGTTCGGCCAAGGCGGCAAGCGCGGCGGCAAGGTGATGCATGCCGCCCTGCACCGCCCAGACCCCCCGCGCCTCGGCCCGCCAGATGAGCGACAGCACGGCGGGGGCATGGCCGGGGCGGCCACCGACATAGGTGGCATAGCGGGCGAAAAGCTGGATCAGGCGAGGGTCGCGGAAGTGCTTTTTGAGCAGTCCTTCGACCGACAGGCCGGGGATCAGCGCGGGCCAGAGTCGCGGATGGGTGAGTGCGGCGCGGGCAATGGCGGGCAGGTCGGGGCGCGGGCCTTGCATCACCGGCGCATCGAAGGCGCGGAACAGCGATTCGCAGAGCGTGTCGAAGCGGAGGAAGGCATCGGCTTCGCTTGGGCCGGCAAAGGCGCGGATCGCGGCAGCGTTTTCGTCGCGGTCGGGGGTCAGGTCCAGCGGGCCGGAGCCGGGCCACCAATGGCGGGCCAGGATGGGTTGCGCAATCAGCGTGACGTGATCGTCCAGCCGTTCGCCGTTCAGGGCGAACAGGACATCAAAGACGTGCCGCAGGGTCAGGACGGTTGGCCCGGTATCGACCGGCCCCGCAACAGAGGGCAGGGCGCGTGCCTTGCCGCCCGGTGTGGCCGCGCGTTCCAGCACGGTGACCGACAGGCCAGCCGCGGCCAGACGGATGGCTGCGGCCAGCCCGCCCATTCCGGCACCGATGACGATGACCCTGTCTTGCGGTTGTTCCATAAGGGAAGTTTTAGGCTTGGCAGGGAATATGTCCATTAGGAATTACATCAGAGTGTAAGATTTAGTTTACACTTTGCGCCGGGGGTGCAAGACTGATCGAAATCGGGATGCGAAAGGGGCCATCATGGGTCTGCCGGGCGGAATCGACATGCGGATCGAGGCGGCTGTCGCGGCGGCGCTGGCCCTGGGGCAGGGGGCATTGTCCCCTGATGCGGTGCCATCCAAGCTGCGCGGGGCGCTGGATCATGCGGTGCTGCCGGGTGGTGCGCGGATCCGGCCTACCATCCTTGTCTCTGTGGCGCGGGCCTGTGGCGATGACCGGCCCCTGATCACCGATGCGGCGGCGGCGGCGCTGGAGCTGATCCATTGCGCGAGCCTTGTTCATGACGACCTGCCCTGTTTCGACGATGCCGATGTTCGGCGCGGCAAGCCCACGGTGCATCGCGCCTATGGCGAGCCGGTGGCGGTGCTGGCGGGGGATTCGCTGATCGTGTTGGCCTTTGAGGTGCTGGCGCGGGCGGCGGGGGATCATCCGCTGCGCGCGGTGGAGTTGATCCGGGTTCTGGCGCAGCGCACGGGGATGCCGGGGGGTATCTGTGCCGGGCAGGGATGGGAGAGCGAGCCGGTGGTGAACCTGGCCGCCTATCACCGCGCCAAGACCGGCGCTCTGTTCATTGCGGCGACGCAGATGGGCGCCATCGCGGCAGGGCAAGAGGCCGAGCCGTGGGAAGAATTGGGCGCGCGGATCGGTGAGGCGTTTCAGGTGGCCGATGACCTGAAGGATGCGCTGATGACGGAGGCCGAGATGGGCAAACCTGCGGGGCAGGATGCGGCCCATGCGCGGCCATCCGCCGTGCAGGAACTGGGCGTGGCGGGGGCGGTGCGGCATCTGAAGGATATTCTGGGCGGGGCGATTGCGTCGATCCCGTCTTGCCCCGGCGAGGCGATGCTGGCCGCGATGGTGCGCGCCTATGCCGAACGGATGACGCCGGTCGATCTGCGCCCGGTGCGGGGATGACCGATGCGGCCAGCGGGCCGGGGGTAACCCCGGCGCGGCGCGGGCGGCAGCCTTGGGCGGTGCGGTTGGGGCTGTCGCCGCGTTTCCATGCCTTTTGCGCGCGGGTGCCGGGGATGCGGCGCATTGCGCGGCGCGAAGGCGCGGCGCTGTTCGACATCGTGCAAGGTTTCGTGCAATCGCAGGCGCTGCTGGCGCTGGTGGAATTGCGCGTGCTGCATCGGCTGGCCGAGGGGCCAGCGGCGCTGGCCGCGCTGGCGGGGCCTGCGGGTGTGCCGCTGGACCGGATGACGGTGCTGGCGCAGGCCGGGGCGGGGCTGGGCCTGATGGAGAGCCGCGGCGGGATGTGGCGGCTGACGGTGCGGGGCGCGGCCTTTCTGACGGTGCCGGGGCTGGAGGCGATGGTGCGCCATCACCCGGTTCTGTACCGCGATCTTGCCGATCCGGTGGCGTTTTTCCGGGGAGAGACCCAGCCGGAACTGGCGGGCTTCTGGCCCTATGTCTTTGGCGCGGGCGCGGCCGAGGATCCGGGGTTGGCGCAACGCTATTCCGATTTGATGGCCGACAGTCAGGGGCTGGTGGCGGCGGATACCCTGCGGTTGGTGGACCTGCGCGGCGTGGCGCATCTGATGGATGTAGGCGGCGGGACGGGGGCCTTTCTGGCGGCTGTGGGGGCCGCGCATCCCACGATGCGGATGACGCTGTTCGATCTGCCTGCGGTGGTGCCGGGGGCGGTGGCGCGTTTTGCCGCGGCGGGCCTGTCCGACCGGGTGACAATTGCGCCGGGATCGTTCCGCGATGATCTGCTGCCACAAGGTGCGGATGCGATCTCGCTGGTGCGTGTGCTGTATGATCATGCCGATGCCACGGTCATCAACCTGTTGCGTGCGGTGCATGACGCGCTGCCGCCAGGGGGGCGAGTCGTGGTGTCAGAGCCGATGTCAGGGGGGGAGTCCCCGGACCCTGCAACCGATGTGTACTTTTCAGTTTACACTTTGGCGATGCAGACGGGGCGGACCCGGTCGGCAGCGGAAATTGCCGCCCTGCTTGGGAAAGCAGGCTTTTCCAGCGTTCAAATACACAAGGGTTTCCGCCCCTTTGTGACATCGGCCGTCACCGCGACACGGCCAAATGTGGAAGATGTTCAAAAAAGTGTCTAATTAAATTGACACTACGCGCTGTCAGGCTACACTTACACATAGCCGTGATAGCACCGAACGAACGGGTGCTGTGGGGCGCAGGGAGCGATCAACTTGAGAACGACAGCCGTCATCCTTTCCGGACCCAGGGAGCTTTCCCTTGAGGTGTTGGGCCTGACAGCCCCCGGTGACGGGGACCTGGTGGTCGAGATCGCCCATTCCGGGATTTCCACCGGCACTGAAAAGCTGTTTTATTCCGGCACCATGCCGCCCTTTCCGGGCATGGGTTACCCGCTTGTCCCCGGCTATGAAGCCGCAGGCGAGGTGGTCGAGGCAGGCGCGGGCAGCGGATATAAGGTCGGTGACCACGTCTTTGTGCCCGGCGCGAATTGCTTTGCCGGGGATGTGAAAGGCCTGTTCGGCGGCGCGTCGCGCCATCTGGTGACGCCTGCACATCGTGTGGCCCGGATCGACCGGGGCATGGGGGCCGAAGGCGCGCTTTTGGCGCTGGCGGCGACGGCGCGACATGCGCTGGCAGGCTTTAACACCGCGCTGCCCGACCTGATCGTGGGTCATGGCACGCTGGGCCGCCTGCTGGCCCGCCTGACCATCGCGGCGGGTGCGCCTGCGCCGACCGTGTGGGAAACCAATGCGGCACGGCGTGACGGGGCGGAGGGATATGCCTGCATCGACCCGTCCGACGATTCGCGCCGCGACTACAAGGCCATTTACGATGCCAGTGGCGCCAAGGGCTTGCTGGACCAGCTGATCCTGCGCCTGGCCAAAGGCGGCGAGGTGGTGCTGGCGGGGTTCTATACGGAACCCGTCTCTTTCGTCTTTCCGCCGGCCTTCATGAAAGAGGCGCGCATTCGCATCGCGTCGGAATGGAATGCCGAAGACCTGACCGCCACCCGCGCGCTGATCGAAAGTGGCGCGCTGTCTTTGTCCGGTCTGATCACCCACACGCGGCCCGCCTCTGCGGCGCCGGAAGCCTATGCAACCGCGTTTGACGACCCGGCTTGCCTGAAAATGATTCTCGACTGGAAGGGCCACGCATGAACGACGTTCCGAACCTCAAGGATTTCGACGCCCGTCTGCGGGATGAGGCCCATGAAGAGCCTACCCTGGAAGTGCCGCAGGGGGAGCCGACCAAGAAAACCCAGATCATTGCGATCTATGGCAAGGGCGGGATCGGCAAATCCTTCACGTTGGCCAACCTGAGCCACATGATGGCCGAAAACGGCAAGCGGGTGTTGCTGATCGGCTGCGACCCGAAATCGGATACCACCAGCCTGCTGTTCGGCGGTAAGGCCTGCCCGACGATTATTGAGACCTCTACCCGCAAGAAGCTGGCGGGCGAGGAAGTGAAGATCGGCGATGTCTGCTTCAAGCGCGGCGGTGTGTTCGCAATGGAACTGGGCGGGCCGGAAGTGGGCCGGGGCTGTGGCGGGCGCGGGATCATCCACGGGTTTGAACTGCTGGAAAAGCTGGGCTTCCACGACTGGGACTTTGACTATGTCCTCTTGGATTTCCTCGGCGATGTGGTCTGCGGCGGGTTTGGCCTGCCGATTGCCCGCGACATGGCGCAGAAGGTGATCGTGGTCGCATCGAACGACCTGCAATCGCTGTATGTGGCAAACAACGTCTGCTCGGCGGTGGAATACTTCCGCAAGCTGGGCGGCAATGTCGGCGTGGCGGGCATGGTCATCAACAAGGATGACGGCACGGGCGAAGCGGCGGCCTTTGCGGCGGCGGTGAATATCCCGGTGCTGGCGTCGATCCCTGCCGATGACGACCTGCGCCGCAAATCGGCCAATTACCAGATCGTTGGGACGCACGCCACGCAATGGGGCGGGTTGTTCACTGAGCTGGCCGTGAACGTGGCCGAAGCCCCGCCGCTGCGGCCAAAGCCGCTGACGCAGGATGGGCTGTTGGGCCTGTTCGATGCGGAAACGACGGGCGCGGATTTCGTTCTGGTCCCGGCAACGGATGCGGACATGCGCGGCAAGTTCGCCAAGGAAGTGAAGTCGCTGGAAGTGGTCTACGACGATGTTTGACCTGCACCTTCTTGAAAAGATGGAAGAAGCCCTGCGCGCTATCGCCCGGAAAGGCACAAAGTAATGACCTCTGAAACCCGTTATGACATGGCTGACCAAACCCCGGTGACCGAAGGGGTCCGGGATGCGGTTGCGCCTGCTGCTGCGGGTGCGCCGGTGGACGGCATGGGGTGCCATGCAGGCGCGGCCGAGATGGAAGCTGCGGCGCGGGCGGCGGGCAATTCGGAAATTCTGGATCGCTACGCTGCCGATTACCCGCAAGGCCCGCATGACAAGCCGCAAAGCATGTGCCCGGCCTTTGGGTCGTTGCGCGTGGGTTTGCGGATGCGGCGGGTGGCGACGGTTCTTTCGGGGTCGGCTTGCTGTGTCTATGGCCTGACATTCGTGTCGCATTTCTATGGGGCGCGGCGGTCAGTTGGCTATGTGCCGTTCAATTCGGAAACCCTGGTCACCGGCAAGCTGTTCGAGGATATCCGCGACGCGGTGCATGAATTGGCTGATCCCGACCGCTATGATGCAGTGGTGGTGACCAACCTTTGCGTCCCCACGGCCAGTGGCGTGCCGCTGAAACTGCTGCCGGATGAAATCAACGGTGTGCGCATCGTGGGCATCGACGTGCCGGGGTTCGGCGTGCCAACCCATGCCGAGGCCAAGGATGTGCTGGCGGGCGCGATGCTGAAATACGCGCGGGCCGAGATCGAGGCAGGCCCGGTGGCCGCCCCGGAGCGGGCGCGGTCTGATCGCCCCACGGTGGCCCTGTTGGGCGAGATGTTCCCCGCCGATCCGATGATGATCGGCGCAATGCTGGCCCCCCTGGGGTTGGCTGCAGGTCCGGTTGTGCCATGCCGCGAATGGCGCGAACTTTATGCCGCGCTGGATTGCGGCGTGGTGGCGGCAATCCATCCGTTCTACACCGCTTCGATCCGCGAGTTTCAGGCGGCAGGGCGCAAGATCGTGGGGTCGGCCCCGGTGGGCCATGACGGCACGATGGAATGGCTGGCAGCCATAGGTGCGGCCTATGGCGTGACGGCGGATCGTGTGGCTGCGGCACAGAACGGCTTTGGCGCGGCGATCAAGGCGGCCTTGGCGGACAATCCGATCAAGGGCCGGATCACGCTGTCGGGCTATGAGGGATCGGAACTGCTGGTTGCGCGGTTGCTGATCGAAAGCGGCGCCGAGGTGCCCTATGTCGGCACCGCCTGCGCCCGCAATGAATGGAGCGCGGCAGACCGTGATTGGCTGGAAGCGCGCGGCGTGGTGGTGAAATACCGCGCCAGCCTGGAAGACGACTGTGCCGCGATGGAGGCATTCCGCCCCGATCTGGCCATCGGCACCACGCCCGTCGTGCAGAAGGCCAAGGAACAGGCGATCCCGGCGCTTTATTTCACCAACCTGATTTCGGCACGCCCCCTGATGGGGCCAGCCGGGGCAGGGAGCCTTGCGCAGGTGGTGAATGCCGCGATGGCCAACAAGGCCCGCATGGACGGGATGAAGGATTTCTTTGAAGGCGTGGGCACCGGCGATACGTCGGGCATCTGGGAAGGGTCGCCGAACCTGCGCCCGGATTTCCGCGCCGCGCATCAGAAAAAGCTCGACAAGCTGGCGAAAGCCGCCAAGGCCGAGGAGATGATCTGATGCTGGTGCAGGATCATGATCGGGCAGGCGGGTATTGGGGGGCGGTCTATGCCTTTTGCGCCGTAAAGGGTTTGCAGGTTGTCATCGACGGCCCGGTGGGGTGTGAAAACCTTCCCGTAACCTCGGTGCTGCATTACACCGACGCGCTGCCGCCGCATGAATTGCCCATCGTGGTGACGGGCCTGGGCGAGGATGAGATGACCTCGGGGACCGAGGCGTCGATGGCGCGGGCGTGGAAGACGCTGGATCCCGCGCTGCCTGCGGTGGTGGTCACGGGGTCCATCTCGGAAATGATCGGCGGCGGCGTCACGCCGCAGGGTACCAATATCCAGCGGTTCCTGCCGCGCACGATTGATGAGGATCAGTGGCAATGCGCCGATCGCGCGATGACCTGGATCTTTACCGAATTCGGCATGACCAAAGGCCGGATGCCGGTGGAAAAGAAGCGCGAGGCCGGTGACAAGCCGCGGGTGAACATCCTTGGCCCGATGTATGGCACCTTCAACATGGCGTCGGACCTGCATGAAATCCGCCGTTTGGTCGAAGGCATTGGCGCTGCGGTCAACATGGTGATGCCCCTGGGTGCGCATGTGGCCGAGATGCGCAATCTGGTAAATGCCGATGTGAACATCGTCATGTACCGCGAATTCGGGCGCGGTCTGGCCGAGGTTCTGGCCAAGCCCTACCTGCAAGCCCCCGTGGGGCTGGACAGCACGACGAAATTCCTGCGCAAGCTGGGCGAGTTGCTGGGGCTGGACCCGGAACCCTTCATCGCGCAGGAAAAGCATTCGACGCTGAAGCCCGTCTGGGATCTGTGGCGGTCGGTGACGCAGGATTTCTTTGGCACGGCGAATTTCGCCATCGTCGCCAATGAAACCTATGCCCGTGGCATCCGCAATTATCTGGAAACAGACCTGGGCCTGCCCTGTGCATTCGCCGTGGCCCGCACGGCAGGCACCAAGACCAACAACGAACAGGTGCGCGCGTTGATCCGCCAGCATCGCCCGCTCGTGGTGATGGGGTCGATCAACGAAAAGATGTATCTGGCCGAGTTGAAGGCAGGACACGGGCCGCAGCCGCATTTCATAGCGGCCTCGTTCCCCGGCGCCGCCATCCGCCGCCATACCGGCACGCCTTTCATGGGCTATGCTGGCTGCGTCTGGCTGTTGCAGGAGGTGTGCAACGGCCTGTTCGAGGCGCTGTTCCACATCCTGCCTTTGGGCACCGACATGGACAGTGCCGCCGCCACCCCCACAACCCTGCGCCGCGATTTCCCTTGGGATGTCGATGCACAGGCAGAACTGGACCGGATCGTTTCCGAACATCCGATCCTGACCCGCATCTCTGCGGCACGAACCCTGCGCGACGCGGCCGAGAAATCGGCCCTTGATCAGGGGGCAGAGCGGGTCGTGAAGGAAACCGTCGAGGCGCTGCGTGGCGTCTTTGGCACCAACTCCAAGGGAGGAACTGCATGAGCGATCATTCCGCAGGCGGACAGGGCCATCACGCCCACCGCGCGCCGCGCGTCGAGTTTTACGCCTACTTCGCCGTGATCTTCCTTGTGGTGATCCCTTTCGCGCTTGTCGCCTGGACCCTTCAGGCGATCACCGAGCGGCGGATGCCTGTCCACGGCCCCCTTGCCCGCGCCTGGCGCGAGGCGGGGTCGATCACACCGAATATCTTCCGCCCGTAATCCGGCGGAACGATTTAATCCGGGTTGCGCCCAGCCCGTCAGCGCTTCGCCGCCCCGCAGACCATCGCGGGACGGTGAAAAAAACGGAAGGGCATTCCGCCTGACCGTAACCTCGCCGCAGGGATTGCGGCTCAGCTAATCCATCCGGAGGATTGTTATGGCTGATAGAAGTGACCTGAGTTTCACGGGTCTGACCGACGAGCAGGCGCAGGAACTGCACTCGGTGTATATGAGCGGGCTTTGGCTGTTCACAGCCATCGCCGTTGTCGCGCATATCGCCACGTACATCTGGCGCCCCTGGTTCTGAGGAGGATCAAACCATGTCGAAATTCTACAAAATCTGGCTGATCTTCGACCCCCGCCGCGTGTTCGTGGCCCAGGGTGTCTTCCTGTTCCTGCTTGCTGCGATGATCCACCTGGTGGTTCTGAGCAATGGCCTGAACTGGTTCCAAACCGCAGCAGCTGCCGGTGGCGCTCCTGTGGCCGCGACCGAGTAACGTTGCCGCAAGGCACTGGCTGCGGGCGGAGGGAATATTTCTTCGCCCGCGGCGACCCTGAACGGGTTTTTCCGACGGCATCAGCGACCGCCGGGCGCAACACAGCGGAGAGGGAAGCATGGCACTGCTCAGCTTCGAACGAAAATACCGCGTGCCAGGTGGCACGCTGATCGGCGGGAACTTGTTCGACTTCTGGGTCGGGCCTTTCTACGTTGGTTTCTTTGGCGTCACGACATTCTTTTTCGCGGCGCTGGGCACGATCCTGATTTTCTATGGCACCGCCATGGAAGGCGTCTGGAACCCGTGGCTCATTTCAATTGATCCGCCGCCCGTGGAATACGGGCTGGGATTTGCACCCTTGATGGAAGGGGGCCTGTGGCAGTTGATCACCATCTGCGCACTTGGTGCCTTTATATCCTGGGCGCTGCGCGAGGTGGAAATCTGCCGCAAACTGGGGATGGGCTTTCACGTGCCTGTCGCCTTTGGCGTCGCCATCTTTGCCTATGTGACACTTGTCGTGTTCCGCCCGTTGATGATGGGGGCCTGGGGATATGCGTTTCCCTACGGAATCTGGTCGCACCTCGATTGGGTGTCGAACACGGGCTATCAATACGGAAACTTCCACTACAACCCTGCACATATGATCGCCGTGTCGTTCTTCTTTACGACCGCCCTGGCATTGTCGTTGCATGGCGCGCTGATCCTGTCCGCTGCGAACCCCGAAAAGGGCAAGGAGATGCGGACGCCGGATCACGAAGACACCTATTTCCGCGATCTGATCGGCTATTCCGTTGGCACCCTTGGGATCCACCGTGTTGGCCTGCTTCTGGCGCTGAATGCCGGTTTCTGGAGCGCGGTCTGTATCATCATCTCGGGCACCATCTGGTTCGACCAGTGGGTTGTCTGGTGGGATTGGTGGCTGCAACTGCCGTGGTGGGCTGATATCGCAGGAGGCGTAAATGGCTGAGTATCAGAACATCTTTACCCAGATACAGGTTCAGGCGGCCCCGGAAATGGGGATGGTTGAAGGGGTAGAACTGTCCAACCGGACCAACGGGGCACGCTTTTCCACCCTTGCTGGCTGGATGGGGAATGCCCAACTCGGGCCCGTCTATCTGGGCACGATGGGGGTGATCTCGCTGATGTCCGGCGCGGTCTGGTTCATGCTGGTTGGGGCCTGGTACTGGTATCAGGCTGGGTTCAACCCGGCGGTGTTCATGCGGGATCTGTTCTGGTTCTCGCTGGAACCGCCGTCATCCGAATATGGCCTGGGCTTCGCGCCCATCGCCGAAGGCGGATTGTGGTTGATCGCGTCCTTCTTTCTTCTGGTGTCGGTTCTGTCCTGGTGGGTGCGCACCTATCTGCGCGCCGAGGCATTGGGGATGGGCAAACATGTGAGCTGGGCCTTTGCCAGCGCCATCTGGTTGTTCCTGGTGCTGGGCCTGTTCCGCCCGATCCTGATGGGATCGTGGTCGGAAGCTGTGCCCTACGGCATCTTTACCCACCTTGACTGGACCAACAACTTCTCGCTGACCTATGGCAACCTGTTCTACAACCCCTTCCACGCGCTCTCGATCGCCTTCCTTTATGGATCGGCCCTCTTGTTTGCGATGCATGGGGCGACCATTCTTGCGGTGTCGCGCTTCGGTGGCGACCGTGAGTTGGAACAGATCGCCGACCGTGGCACGGCCTCGGAACGCGCCGCCCTCTTCTGGCGCTGGACGATGGGCTTCAATGCCACGATGGAAGGCATCCACCGGTGGGCGTGGTGGTTCGCGGTGCTGGTCACGCTGACAGGCGGGATCGGGATCCTGATCACCGGAACGGTCGTCGACAACTGGTACGTGTGGGCGCAAGACCACGGCTACGCGCCGCTTGATTGAGGGGAAAACCATGTCAGACAACTTTTATGACCAAAAGCCCGGCTCTGCCCTTCGGTCCTGGGCTCTCTATCAGATGCTGGCCGGTGCGGGGTGGGCGGCGCTGTTCGTCCTGTCCGTAGGGGCCATCCTTCTGGCGGTCTGGGGCATCGGACTTTTGCTGCCCGAAGAAAGCAAGCAGGCACCTGATCCGAACGCCTATCTGATCACGGCCCCTGCCGACACGCGGCTGGCCTGACATCACCTTTGCCCGGGCGGGACAACCGACCCGCCCGGGACACGACATTCGGGCCATACGCCGGCCCGGATCCGGGGCGCAACCACAGCCCGGTTCCCTTCCTGTTGGCGACAGGGACCTGGTGCCGTGTGGGTTTCCTCACACGGCATCTTTTTTTCGGGAGACTGACGATGACCGATAGCCCGCTTCTTGACCGCGTCTCCGGCCCAGCCGACATGAAGGCGCTGACCGATGCCGATCTGGCGCGACTGGCCCATGAGGTGCGGCGTGAGGTGATCAACACCGTATCGCAGACCGGCGGGCATCTTGGATCATCGCTTGGCGTGGTGGAACTGACCGTCGCCATTCACGCGGTCTTCGACACGCCGCGTGACAAGCTGATCTGGGACGTGGGGCACCAGTGCTATCCCCACAAGATATTGACCGGCCGCCGTGAACGCATGGCGACGCTGCGGCAGGGCGGGGGGCTTTCCGGCTTCACCAAACGATCCGAGTCGGAATATGATCCGTTCGGCGCGGCACACAGCTCTACCTCGATCTCGGCGGCGCTTGGCTATGCCATGGGGCGTGAGATGGGGATGCCTGTGGGCGATACCATCGCGGTGATTGGCGACGGGGCCATCACGGCGGGCATGGCCTATGAGGCGATGAACCATGCCGGCCATCTGGGCAAACGGCTGTTCGTCATCCTGAACGACAATGACATGAGCATTGCACCGCCCGTGGGGGCGCTGTCGAAATACCTGAATGAAATCGCGGCCAAGGGTCCGCTCGCGCTGATCAAGGCGGCGGCTGAGGAGTTCGAATCCCATCTGCCCGGCCCCATGCGCGATGGCGCGCGGCGGGCGCGGCAATTGGTGACAGGGATGCCCGGTGGCGGCACCCTGTTCGAAGAGTTGGGCTTTTCCTACATCGGTCCGATCGACGGGCATGACATGGGACAGGTGCTGCAAACCCTGCGCGCGGCACGGGCGCGGGCCACGGGTCCGGTGCTGATTCATGCGGTCACGATGAAGGGCAAGGGCTTTGCCCCGGCGGAAAGCGCCGCCGACAAATATCACGGCGTGTCGAAATTCGACCGGGTGACAGGCGAGCAGGCCAAGGCGAAATCCAACGCGCCCGCCTATACCACCGTCTTTGGCAACGCCCTGACGGATGAGGCCGCGCGCGACCCAAAGGTTGTGGCGATCACAGCGGCTATGCCATCCGGCACGGGACTGGACATCATGGCCAAACGCTTTGCCGCCCGTGTCTTTGACGTGGGCATCGCCGAACAGCATGGTGTGACCTTTGCTGCCGGGATGGCGGCGGCGGGATTAAAGCCGGTCTGCGCGATCTATTCCACATTTCTGCAACGCGGTTACGACCAGATCGTGCATGACGTGGCGCTTCAAGGCTTGCCTGTGCGCTTTGCCATCGACCGGGCGGGGCTGGTGGGGCAGGACGGGGCGACCCATGCCGGGGCATTCGACATCGGCTTTCTGGCCAACCTGCCGGGCTTCACCGTGATGGCGGCGGGGGATGAGGCGGATCTGATGCATATGGTGGCCACCGCCATCGCGCATGATGAAGGCCCCATCGCCTTCCGCTATCCGCGGGGCGAAGGGATGGGCGTGGACCTGCCCGCGCGCGGTGTTCCGCTGGCCATCGGCAAGGGTCGGGTGATGAAGGTCGGGTCGGATGCGGCGATCCTGTCCTATGGCGCGCATCTGTCCGAGGCGCTGGCCGCCGCAGAACTGCTGGAGGCCGAGGGAATTTCGGTGACCGTGGCCGATGCCCGCTTTGCCAAACCGTTGGATACCGCGCTGATCGACCTGCTGGTCGAGGATCACTCGGCGCTTGTCACGCTGGAAACCGGGGCAACGGGTGGGTTTGGCGCGCTGGTGCTGCACCATCTGGCCAATTCTGGCGGGTTGGAGAAGGGTCGCGCGATCCGCACCATGACATTGCCCGACCGGTTTATCGATCAGGCCAGCCCTGCGCAGATGTATCAATGGGCCGGACTGACCGCCGTCGACATTGCGGCGACGGTGCGGGCGGCGATTGGCCGGGCCGAGACGGTTGCAAAGCCCGGTCTGCGGATCGTGACCTAGGCTCCAACGATTTTTCTGCGAAAAATCAGGCGCTGACCGCCCCTGAATTTTCGCAGAAAATTCGTTGGAGCGGTCACTGTGTTGTCAGGCTTGCCCGACATGCTGGGTCTGTTCGCCCAAGCCTTCGATGCCAAGGCGCATGACCTGTCCGGCCTTTAGGTAGACGGGCGCGGGCTTTACGCCCATGCCCACACCGGGCGGCGTGCCGGTGGAAATCACATCGCCGGGATGCAACGTCATGAACTGGCTGACATAATGCACCAGATGGCGCACGCCAAAGACCATCGTGCGGGTTGATCCGTTCTGATAGCGATGGCCGTCGACGTCCAGCCACATCGACAGGTTCTGCGGATCCGGCACCTCATCGCGTGTCACAAGCCAGGGGCCGATCGGGCCGAAGGTGTCGCAGGATTTGCCCTTGTCCCAGGTGCCGCCGCGTTCCAGCTGATATTCGCGCTCGGACACATCGTTGATCACGCAATAACCTGCGACGTGATCCATCGCCTCATCTTCGGTCACATAAGAGGCGCGCGTGCCGATGACGATGCCCAGTTCCACCTCCCAGTCGGTCTTGACCGATCCGCGCGGGATCAGCACCTCGTCATTCGGGCCGATGATGGTGGAATTCGCCTTCAGAAAAATCACCGGTTCCTTTGGCACGGGCAGGTTCGATTCTGCCGCGTGATCGGCATAGTTCAGGCCGATGCAGATGAATTTTCCGATATTGCCCACGCAAGGGCCGATGCGGGCACCGGCATCCAGCGCGGGCAGGGTGGCGGGGTCAAGCGCGCGGATGCGGGCCAGACCTTCGGGTGACAGAACATCACCTGCGATGTCTGGCACGATCCCGGCAAGGCTGCGGACCGTGCCGCCTGCATCGACAATGGCCGGCACTTCGGCCCCCGGTTCCCCAACGCGCAACAATTTCATGGCATCCTCCCTGTTTCCCGGCGCAAGGAAACCCGAAGAACAGCGTTTTGCAACCCCCGACTGGGGCAGCATCATCGCCCAAACCCAGAGCGGCGGCGACAGGAAAGCGTTGCATCGCAACGACAAACCCCGTGGTCTTCCAAAGGTCTGGGCCTTTGGGCCGTTGCCCCCCCAAGGGAAGTGTGGCACAGAGATTAAAGGCAGCGTCCAGACCGATGAGTTCAGAACATGACCGATTTCGCAACCCGGCGGGTGATGATGGTGGATACACAGGTCCGTCCTTCGGATGTGACAAAATTCCCGATCATCGCAGCCATGCTTGCGGTCCCGCGTGAGGTGTTTGTGCCGCCCGCGCGGCGTGAAGCGGCCTATGTCGGTGAAAACCTGGATATTGCGCCCGGTCGTGTGGTGCTGGAACCACGAACCCTGGCAAAGTTGCTGGATGCGCTGGATGTGCAACCGGGAGAGCTGGTTCTCGATCTCGGGTGTGGGTTTGGCTATTCCACCGCCGTGATCGCGCGTCTGGCCGATGCCGTGGTCGGCGTCGAGGAAGATGAGGCGATGGCTGCCGAGGCGCAGCGCACCCTTTCGGCCGAAGGTGTGGACAATGCCGCCGTGGTGGTGGGGCCGCTGGCCGCGGGCGATGCGCGCCACGCGCCGTTTGACGTGATCACCATTCAGGGCGGGGTCGAGTCGGTGCCGGATGCGCTGTTGGCACAGCTTAAGGACGGCGGGCGCATCGGCGCGGTCTTCATGCAGGGCGCATTGGGCACGGTTCGGATCGGTTACAAGATTGACGGTGTGGTATCGTGGCGGCAGGCGTTCAATGCCGCGGCGCCGATTTTGCCGGGCTTTTCCGCCCCGCGCGAATTTGTGCTGTGATATAGCGAAGATTGTCTCGCCATTGCGTTCTTGGGCAAACAGCCCGGTGTGGTGGCAGGGCTGAGAGTCAAAAAGGGCGGCCAGATCGCCCAGGTCGAATAGGCAGGTTTATGATGCGTGGTTTCCTAGCAGCGATTGTCGTGTCGGCGCTTGGCATGTCGGCCCCGGTGGCACAGGCCGAAACTTTGGCAGATGCGCTCGCCTCGGCCTATAAAAGCTCGCAGCTCCTTGATCAGAACGAGGCGTTGCTGCGGGCCGCGGATGAGGACGTGGCGCAGGCCGTGGCGCGGCTGCGGCCGGTGGTGAATTTTGTGGCTTCGGCGCAGAACACCAACTCGCGCCCCGACATCACCGGAACCGACAGCCTGCAATCAACCCTGTCGCTTGCCGCGCAGTGGACGCTGTTCGATTTCGGTCGCGGTCGTCTGGGGGTAGAGATTGCAAAGGAAACCGTGCTGGCCACGCGCGAGGCGTTGAAGGGACTTGAGGCGCAGGTGCTGTTGTCCGCTGTCAGCGCCTATGTCGACGTGCGCTTGCAGGCCGAGATTGTGGCCTTGCGGGAATCCAACGTGCGGTTGATCACGCAGGAACTGCGCGCGGCGCAGGACCGGTTCGAGGTGGGCGAGGTGACGCGCACCGATGTGGCGATTGCCGAGGCGCGGCAGGCGGCTGCGCGGTCGGGCCTTGCCGCCGCACAGGGCGATTTTCAGGTGGCGCGTGAACGCTATCGCGCCGTGACAGGGGCTTATCCGGGCAATCTTGCCGGGTTGCCGCCCTTGCCAAAGACGGCCCGTTCAATGGAAGAGGCGCGGATGATCGGTCTGCGCAGCAACCCCGGCATCCTGCAGGCGCAGCGTCAGGTCACCGTATCTCAGCTTGGAGTCGAGGCGACGAAAGCCGGGATGCGCCCGACGATTGACCTGAATGCCCAGATCAGCCAGGGGCTGGATACCGACGTGCGGCGCGATACGCTGTCGATGTCGTTCAACCAGACGCTTTACGCCGGTGGCGCCCTGTCATCAGCCTACCGTGCGGCGCTTGCCAACAAAGAGGCGGCCGAAGCCAATCTGCTGCAATCCACGATCAACGTGGGCGAAAATGTGGGTAACGCCTGGACCGCGCTGGAAGTGGCGGCGGCGTCCATTCAGGCCGGCACGTTGCAGGTGCAGGCCGCGCAAACCGCCTTTGACGGCGTTCGTGAAGAGGCGACATTGGGTGCGCGCACCACGCTGGACGTGCTGAATGCCGAACAGGAACTGCTGGACGCCCGCGCCACGAAATTGCAGGCCGAAGCGCAGCGGTATGTCGGCGTCTATAATCTGTTGGCAACGATGGGTCTTTTGTCGGTTGAACATCTGAATCTTGGTGTGCCGACCTATGATCCGGCGCTGTATTACAACGCCGTCAAGAACGCCCCGGTCACCAGCCCGCAAGGCAAGAAGTTGCAGCGGATCCTGGACCGGATCGACGATTGATCTGGCCCACCCCGCGCCCCGGTGCCGGGGCGTGGTCTGTTGTGCGATGTCCTTGATATCGCCTTGGTTGTAGGTGATAATTTCGTCTGGAAACGGCCTTTAGCCGGGGAGGTTCGACCCGAAATGTCCGAGCGGTTGAATTCCGTCGATATCGAAGATGTGCTGTCATCCATTCGTCGGCTGGTGTCTGATGACGCGCGCCCGGCGGCAAGGACCGCTGCACAGCCTGTTGCACAACCGACGCCCCATGTGGCCCCCCATGCTGCACCACCGGCAGAGCCTTTGCAGGCGGACAAACTGATCCTGACGCCCGCGCTGCGGATTGCGCCAGAGCCAGAGCCAGAGCCAGAGCCAGAGCCAGCTTCGCAGCCGCAGGCCGATCTGGCCGCGCAACCAGACCCGGCTGAAGAAGACAACGCTGCATCCGATCCCGTGATGTCCTTCCATTCCGTGCGCCCCGAACGCGGCGCGGCACGGTTGGATGCGGTGATGGGGCAGGTGGCGCAGGGCCTGGATGCCGGACCGGGCGATTGGGAAGCTGCCGCCGAACCGCCGTCACGGTTTGAATCCGATTGGGCCGCTGCCGAAGAGGAACTGGCCGCCGAAATGGCCGGGCCTGATGATGATGGTGGTGTGTCGGGTGCAGATCGTGCCCCAACTTACACCACCGTTGACGCACAGACCGCTGCACCTGATCCGCTTGATCTGCGCGATCCGATGGACGCGGCACCGGTCTGGTCGGTTGCGGCGGCAGATGCGCCCTTTGTCACGCTGGACACCGGGTTTGACGTGGCGGCGGCGGCTCATGCCGGCCGCGAACTGGTGGGCGAAGTTGCCCTATCCGCCGATGTCTTGTCTGCTGATGTCTTGTCGGGCGATGTCTTGTCGGGCGATGGCGGCGATGATGTGATCCTTGGTGGATCGCTTGACGCTGGACCGGTCGACGACGCTGCAAATGATGACGTTCGTGATGTAACCAGTGACAGGATCAGCGATGATCTGGGTGACGATTGGCCCGCGCAAGATTGGGCCGCGCCGGGAGAGCCTGATCTTGCTGCCGTGTCGGCAGAGGGTGCAGGCTGGTCCGGCAACGTGCCAATGGACATGGACCGCCAGCCCGTCGCCTTGGCCGAGGAGCCCGCGATGACCGATAAGGATGATCCCGCCGATCTGCCTGACTGGGCGCGTATGGAGGCAGAGCCTGTCGACACCGCCCCGCCAAACCCGCCCGCTGCCCAACAGCTTCACCGCGCATCGGATGATTTCTCCGCCGATGATCAGTGGGCCGATGCCGCCGAGGCCGAAATTCGGCGTGAGTTGGAAGATACGGTGCAACCGCAGGCCTTTGCCCATTTTGCCGACGATGATCTGGACGACCGCGCCTTTGACGAAGACATGCTGCGCGATCTGGTGCGCGACATCATCCGTGAAGAATTGCAGGGTGCGCTGGGGGAACGGATCACGCGAAATGTGCGCAAACTGGTGCGGGCCGAAATCGCGCGGGCGTTGGCCGTGCGGGATTTTGAATAGGCGCGGTTGCAGGTTTGCCTTACGGGCCGGGGGTTTGCGGCCCGATCCTCAGAAATCGTCGCAACAAAAAACGCGCCCCTGTTCGGGCGCGTTTTCGCATATCCGGCAGTGGCGGTGATCAGGCGGCTTCGGCCTGATCCGCCTCAAGCGCGTGGCGACGCTCCGATTCCTCGCGCGACAGCGCGACAGAGGTACGCACGCCTTTTGACACGAATTCCATCAGCCCCTTCACAACCCGTTCGTTCGGGTCGATCCCGGCGCAGGACAGCACTTCGCGTCCGTCACGCGACCGCGCCCAACGGGCGATCTGTTCCGGGCCATTGCCATACTTCTTGTCATCTGCAATCGCATCATCGAGCGCAGCAAGGACCACGGCAGCAAAGAGCTTGCGCGCCCGCTGGCCTTGTTCGTAATTGAAGGCGGTGCCATCAACGAAATCGAGCATCTCGTCGTTTCCTGTTCTTGTCTTGTCTTTTCTGGCGTCCGGCGAATATGACCATTTGGTCACGATTCGGTATTGTTCTTTTAACAGGACTGCCATGCATTTGCCGCATGTCTTTCCTGTATCGGTACAATATATCGTCGGCTTGCCTCGGATCAGCCTGCAAGATATAGGCCGGGTTCAGAATTCTTCAACCATTTCCGCCACAATCCGGACACCCAGCGACATGCCAAAGATCAACGGTAATGAAATCAAACCCGGCATGGTGCTGGAACATGACGGCGGCCTTTGGGCGGCGGTCAAGGCCAATCATGTAAAGCCCGGAAAGGGCGGGGCTTTTGCGCAAGTCGAACTGAAAAACCTGCGCGATGGGCGCAAGCTGAACGAACGGTTCCGGTCCGAGGACAAGGTTGAGGAGGTCCGTCTGGAAAACAAGGACCAGCAGTTTCTGTATGAAACCGATGGCCGGTTGGTGTTCATGGATGCGGAAACCTATGAACAGATCGAACTGGATGCCGAATTGCTGGGCGACCGGCGGCCGTTCCTGCAAGACGGCATGACCGCGACCGTCCGCTATTATGGCGAAGAGGCGCTGGCCGTGACCCTGCCGCAAAAGGTGCGCTGCCGGATCGTGGAAACCGAACCGGTGGTCAAGGGCCAGACGGCGGCAAACAGCTTCAAGCCCGCGATCCTGGACAATGGCGTGCGGATCATGATCCCGCCCTTCATCGGCCAGGATGAAGAGATCATCGTGCATACCGAACTCATGGAATATTCCGAACGGGCCTAAACTGGGTCTGGACTGGGCCTGCACTGGTCATGAACTGGGCCAGATCGGGTGACGTGTTGTGCAAAGGGCCGGTCCGCGTGACCGGCCTTTTCCTTTTGCGCAGGCTGGGCCATGATCTTTGCATTTGTGGGGGAGTGTGTGGTGCCAGAGATTGACATAAGCCTGACCTCGATCAGCCCGCGCATTTCCCGCCTCGCCCCTGTCATCGCTTCGCTTCTGGCACAGGAACCGGCCCCGGCGCGGGTTTTGATCCATCTGTCGCGCGGGCCTTGCCTGCTGGATCAGGGCATCGCGGATCTTCCCGATGATCTGGCGGCGCTGGTTGATGGCGCGCGTGTGCAGGTGGTCTGGGTGGAAAACACTGGACCCTATCGCAAGATCCTGCCCTGGGCGGCGGATCATGCTGGCACCGACCGTTGGGTGGTGACGGCGGATGACGACACGCTCTATCCGCAGGGCTGGTTGGCGCGGCTTGTGGCAGGGCGGCAGGCCACAGGCGCGGTGACGGCGTGGAGCGGGCATTCAATCGTGGCAAAGGGCGGGCGCGTTGCGGGTTATGGCCGCTGGTTCAAGGCGGCGCTGCCGGATGGCCCGGCGCTGCGGGTGCTGCCCATCGGCAAGGATGGGGTGCTGTATTCCGGGCGTGATTTCCCGCCCGAAGTGCTGGACATCGCCACCGCGCAGGCCATCGCCCCCACAGCGGATGACCTGTGGCTGCGCTGGCATATGGCGCGCAGGGGCGTGCGGGCGCAGGTGGTGGGGCAGGGGGTGGCGTTGCCCGAAGTGGCGAAGGGCGGTCCAAGCCTTTGGCGCGCCTTCAACCGCGAAGGCGGCAATGATGCTGTGGTCGCCGCGTTGGAGGCGCATTTCGCGGAAAGATACGGCTGGACGATGGCCGCGTCTGACACTTTCGGCGCTTAGGCGGGGTGGTCCGCATCCAGCGTCACAACCGCATCGCCCGCCTGCATCGGCCCGGTGGCGCGGTCCAGCCGCAGATAGGCGATGGCCTGGTCGCCCGACCGGGTGAACAAGGTGCCCGCAGGTTTGCCACCTGCTGTGATCTCGGCCCCGAATTCGGCATCGCCCGTCACATGAACCCGGACCAGACCTTTGCGCAATTCGGTCTTGTGCTTCATCCGCGCGGTGACTTCCTGACCGACATAGCAGCCCTTGCGGAAATCGACGCCGTGCAGGCGTTCAAACCCGGATTCAAGGATATAGCTGTCATCCACAATCAACTCGCGGCCTGCTTCGGGGATGACATGCGCCACGCGGATGGCATCCCAGTCGATCTGCGGTGGCTGGCCGGGGTCGGGGCTGTAGCGCCGCCATCCCAAAGCCGGGTGGCGCGGGTCGGAAAACGCATCGTCAGGGGCATCCCCAAGCCCGCGCTGCACATGCAGGGACGTCGGCGTCAGCCGCACATCGGCTCGCAGGCGATACATGGTCAGCCGGCGCAAGGTCGCGTCGGCCAATGCCTCGGGCAGGTCCAGAAGCAGGGCGTCACCGGTGCGAACGACAAGAAAATCCGCCAGATACTTGCCCTGCGGGGTCAGCAGCGCGGCCCAGACGATGCCCGGCCCCTTGCCCAAGCCCAGCACATCATTGGACACCAGCCCTTGCAGAAAGGGCAGGGCATCCGCGCCGTCCAGTGCCACGATCCGCCGATCTGATGCTGCCTCGCCTGTCATGATCGCCGCCTTTTGGCCGAAGATCGCCCACCACTCATTGCCGTTCACTCCTTGAACTGCAAGGCGTGCAGGCCGGCATAAAGCCCGCCTCTGGCGATCAATTCGTCATGCCGCCCTTCCTCGACCACGCGGCCTCGGTCCATCACGACGATCTTGTCCGCCTCGCGCACGGTGGACAGGCGATGCGCGATGACCAGCGTCGTGCGCCCCTTGGCAAGGGTTGCCAAAGCCGCGGCCACCGCCGCCTCGGATTGCGCATCCAGGGCCGAGGTCGCCTCATCCAGCAGCAGCACCGGCGCATCTGCGATCAGCGCGCGGGCAATGGCGACACGCTGGCGCTGACCGCCCGACAGGGCCGATCCGCGCGGGCCTGCAGGGCTGTCCAAACCTGCGGGCATCGCGGCCACCACATCGGCCAGATGGGCGGCGGCGACCACGGCATTCAGGCCATCGGGGGTGATGCTGTCGCGCCCCATCACGATATTCTCGCGCAGGGATTCGTCGAACAGGGCCGTATCCTGCGATACGGTGGCAAACAAAGACCGCTGGTCCGGCAGGGTAAGCCCGCGCACATCCTGTCCGCCGATGCGGATGGTGCCGGCATCAGGTTCCGCCAGACCCGTCAGAAGATGGAACACCGTGCTTTTGCCCGCACCCGAAGGGCCGACAATGGCCGTCATCTTGCCCGCTTCGGCCGTAAAGGTCAGACCGTTCAGCACCGGCACACCCGGATAGGCGAAATGCACATCGGCAATCTCGATTCCCGGCACACCGGATGGCAGGGCCGCGCCCTGTGCGGGCCGGTCCTCGGCGGTGTCGGTATCCAGCAGGCGGAAAATCCGCTCAAGGCTTGCCGCTGCGATCTGCCAGGTTCCGGCCAGTTCGCCCAGGCGGCGGATCGGTTGAAAGGTCAACGTCATGGCGGTGAAAAAGGACATGAATTCCCCCACCGTCCGCTCGCCCTCAGCCACCTCGCGTCCGCCCAGCATCAGCACGGCAAAAAACCCCACGCCGGTCACGATGTCGATCATCGCGGGCATAGTCTGGGCGGCGACCACCGCTTTGGAATAGGCGCGGTTCAGCAGATGGACCACCTGCATGAAGCGGCCGGTCTGGTATAGCTCTTGCCGGTTCAGCTTGATCGCGTTGACGCCGTGAAAGATTTCGTCCAGCCGCGTGGACCGGGCCGCCGCCGCATCGCGCATCTGCGCCGATTTGCGCCGCAGATAGCGTTGCAGGATCACCGATGGCACGATCAGCAGGGGCGCGCCCACCAGTGCCGCCAGCGTCCAGCGCCAGTCGATGGCGATGGCCACGGCGAACAGCCCCACCAGCGCCACCACATCGCGCCCCGCCGCAACGATCACCGTCTGCCAGATGCCCTGCACGGCGGCGGTATCGCCCTGAACCCGGTCCATCAAGGCGCCGGGCGGATTGCGCTGAAAGAACCCGCCATCCTGCTGCAAGATGTGGCGCAGCATGTCCACCTGCATGGCCGATGCGATGCGGATGGAAATCAGGGCCAGAAGCGACCGGGATACGACTGTCGTGACCGCGCGCAACAGGAACAGGCACAAGATGGCCACGCCCACCCAGACCAGCGCCGCCTCACCCCCCGGTGCAAAGACACTGTCGAACAGCGGCTCGATCGTCCAGGACAGCAGGCCCAGCGTGCTGCCTTCGACGGACATCACGATAAAGGCCAGCGCCATCAGCCAGACATGCGGCCGCAGATACCCGGCCCAAAGCCGCCCAAACAGCGGGCGCGACGCATAGGCCGGATCGCCATCGCCGGTGCGGTCAATGGGCTGGGTCTGGTGCGGCACGGTTTGGGCCTGGGAATGGGCCTGGGAATGGGCGGTGTGCAGGTCTGGCACGGGGCGGGGCGGCCTTTGCTTGGTGGTCCCGCAACGGGACCGTCAGGTGTGTTGCCTAGCGCGATTGCGGGGCTTGGGCAAGCGACGCGCCGGATGGGTGGTCTGGTTGACCTTCGCCGCAGGCAGGCATAGCCATTGGCGAAACGCCCGGAGAAGATGATGTCCCTAGCCAATGGTCGCCCCTATCTTGCCATCCCCGGCCCTTCTGTGATGCCCGACAGGGTGCTGTCGGCCATGCACCGGGCCGCGCCGAACATCTATGACGGCGCGCTTCCCGCGATGGTGGAAACGCTGTGGCCCGATTTGCGCAGGGTGGCGGGCACGACGCAGAACGTGGCTCTTTATATCGCCAACGGCCACGGCGTTTGGGAAGCGGCCAACATGAACCTGTTTTCGCGTGGCGACCGTGCGCTGGTGCTGGCAACCGGGCGGTTTGGCCTGTCCTGGGCAGAAAGCGTGCGTGCCTTGGGGGTAGAGGTAGAGGTGCTGGATTTCGGCCGTTCCACCCCCGTCGATTTCGCACGGGTCGAGGCGGCGTTGCGTGCCGACACCGCGCATCGCTACAAGGCGGTGCTGACCACCCATGTCGATACCGCCAGCACGATCCGCACCAGCATACCCGCCCTGCGCGCGGTGATGGATGCGGTGGGCCATCCGGCTTTGCTTGCGGTGGATTGCATCGCGTCGCTGGGCTGTGACGAATTTCACATGGATGCCTGGGGCGTGGATGTGATGGTCGCGGCCAGCCAGAAGGGGCTGATGGTGCCGCCAGGCGTGGGCTTTGTGTGGTTTTCGGAAAAGGCGCGCGACCGCTGCCGCACATCCGACCTGCGCACCCCCTATTGGGATTGGACCCCGCGCGCCGATGGCACCGAATTCTGGCAATATTGGAACGGCACCGCGCCCACCCACCACCTGTTCGGGCTGCGGGAAAGCCTGACCATGCTGCTGGATGAAGAAGGGCTGCCCGCCGTCTGGGCCCGGCATGAGGTGCTGGCACAGGCGGTCTGGGCGGCGTTCAACTGCTGGTCTGCGGGCAATCCCGACATCGCGCTGAATGTGGCCGATCCGGCCAATCGCGGACGGTCGGTCACGGCGGCCCGCTTCGGTGCGCCCCACGCCACCCGCCTGCGCGACTGGACGGAACACAAGGCGGGCGTCACATTGGGCATCGGCCTTGGCATGGCCCCGCCCAATGACCCGGCCTATCACGGGTTTCTGCGGGTGGCGCATATGGGGCATGTGAACGCCCATATGACGTTGGGCGCGCTTGCGGTGATGGAGGCGGGGATGGTCGCGCTGTCCATCCCCTTTGGCGCGGGCGGTCTGGCCGCCGCCGCCGCCGTTGTCGGGAAAGGGGCGGCCTAACCGCCGTTCTTTTCCAGCCAGTCAGTCATCCAGGAAATCTCGCTTTCCTGCGCGGCGATGATCTCTTCGGCCAGCTTTTTTACCTCGGGGTCCGTGCCATGCTCCAGCACGATCCGGGCCATGTCGATGGCACCCTGGTGATGGGCGATCATGCCGCGCACGAAATCCACATCCGCATTGCCGGTAAAGGGGATGTCCATGCCGCTGTGCATCGCCATGTTCGCAGCCTTGAAGGCTTCGGTTGACGGGCTGTCGGTTCCCATCATGCTGTCCATGCCCGACATGTCATGCCCGGCATGGGGGTCTGCCTCTTGCGCAGGGGCGGGCAGGGCCGAAATCAGGACCGGGGTCAGGGCAAGGCTGGCGGCAAGGACAAGATGTTTCACGGCAGGCTCCGGCTTTTTGGGTTTGTGCATCACGCACCCTGCAACCTTCCGGCGGCGGGAAGGCAAGTCACAGCCGCGTGAGGGTTTCCCGCCCGGTCAAACCTATATCTGCGCGTAAAAGCGGCGATGCGCCGCCGCTCTGCACAATCTGCGGCCCAGCCCTGCATGGCCGCACAAAACCGCGCCGCTTCCCCCCTTTGCATGCGCGGAAAGGCCGCCTATCCTTGGGGCAACAAAGGGATGACAGATCCATGACAGGCCCCGCCCGCCGACCGGTCGTCGGTATCATCGGCAACATGAACCTGATCAATCAGGAATACCCCGTCCATGCCGGGGGAACGATGAATTCCGAAGCTGTGGCCGGCGTGTCGGGATGCCTGCCTCTGATCATCCCGTCGGACCCGCGTTTCGTGACGGTGGATGAACTGCTTGACCTGTGTGACGGCTTTCTGCTGACCGGGGGGCGCCCCAATGTCCACCCCAGCGAATATGGCGAAGAGGAAACTCCCGCGCATGGCTGCTTTGACCGCTGCCGTGATGCCATTGTCCTGCCGCTCATCCGCGCCTGCGTGGACCGGGGCCAACCCTTCATGGGCATCTGTCGCGGGTTTCAGGAAGTCAACGTCGCCATGGGCGGCACGCTTTACCCGGAAATCCGCGATCTGCCGGGGCGGATGAACCACCGGATGCCGCCGGATGGCACGATGGAGGAGAAATTCGCCCTGCGCCACGCCGTCCGCTTTGCCAAGGGCGGGGTGTTTCACCGCCTGATGGGCGCCGAAGAGGTGATGACCAACACCCTGCATGGTCAGGGCATCAACCGCCCCGGCCCGCGCATCGTGATTGATGGCGAAGCCCCTGATGGCACGCCTGAGGCGATCTATGTGAAGGATGCGCCGGGCTTTACCCTGTCGGTGCAGTGGCACCCGGAATGGAATGCGGCGGGCGATCCGGTGTCACGCCCGCTGTTCACCGCCTTTGGCAAGGCCGTTGCCAATTTCGCGGCCCATCGCGGTGCACCTGTCGCCGTGGCACGCAGCGCCTGACGGGTTTATCTGGCCGCAAGCCCATCGAACACGGCATCCAAGACGGCATGTGCCGCGCGCAGCCGTTCGGGATCGGGGTGATCCTCATCGGCCAGCCACAGCACCTGCGCCATCACCGCCCCATTCAGGACATGCGCCACCGCTTCGGGTTGCAAGGGCAGCAGGCGACCGGCGGAGATCAGGCGATCCAGATCTTCGACAATCGGCGCAAAGCCCGACTCCATCAATATCTCCATCGCCCGTGCGCCCAGAACGGCTGGCGCGTCACGAAACAGGATGCGCGCCCGGTCGGGGCGAAGGGCAAGGTCCAGATAGGCGTGATAACAGGCGCGAAAGGCCCGCCATGTATCGGGTTCGGCATCATAGATCAGGTCCAGCTCGGCCCCGATCTCGGCATCGACTGCGCGAAGAACCGCTTCGAACAGCCCGGCTTTGTTGGTGAAATGGTGATGCAGCGCGCCGCGCGTCACCCCCGCCTCGGCCGCAAGCGCATCCAGCGACACCTGTGCAAAGCCCTGTTCGGCAAAGGCACGGCGCGCTGTGGTCACCAATCGTGCGGCGGTCTGTTCGGCGGCTTCC